>JBILHS010000235.1:0-3200 GCA_044350425.1 Saprospiraceae bacterium
TGGCCGACAACAATGTCGGAGCTGGCAGTGCCCGCGACCGGGCGATCTGTGGCGGTGGGCTGTATATTGATGCGGGCAATTGGGATGCTTTCCCCAATATCCAAAACTGTCGTTTCTGGCGCAATGCTGCCAATGAATTTGGGGGGGCTGTGATGCTCAATGGAACCTCCGCGTCGAGCGTTGCACCCAGGTTTGTGAACTGCCGTTTTGAAGAGAATCACACCTTGGGTAGCGGCGGTGGGCTGGCCCGTTTTGGTGGAAGCTGGACGGAGCGTGGCAAAGAGTTTGTGGGTTGTCATTTTCTCCAAAATCACGCGGTGCAGGGCGGCGGTTTGTATTACAGCGATACCAAAGGATCCAATACGGTGTCATTGCAGGGCTGCACATTTGAAGGGAACATGGCGGTGCTTAATGGCGGCGGAGCGTTTTTTCAAACGGGCAAAGTGGGCATAAGTGGGTTGTATATTGAGACTTCCGCATTCGAAGACAACAGTGCTTTTAGAGGCGCAGCTATCATGATATTTACAAACGGGAGTGACTTTGACGGTGTGATGTTGGTAGATAGTTGCATCTTATATAGGAATATTTCACTATCTGGATCTACTTCTTCGTCCATCATATTAACCGATCAATTCAGCACACCTCAATCGCTTGTGAAATTGAGTAATTCAATAATTAAAGAAAATTACTCGCTAGCCAATATTCTCTCCTATTCTTGGGTAAATTCCGAGATGTTGATAAAAAATGTATTGTTTGAAAAAAACAAATCGGGGGGAATTATTGGTCAAAGTGATCTATCAGGCAGCGAGATAAAGAATACTATTTTTCGAGCAAATGATTGTAGGTCAATAGGAGCACACAGCTTCTACGGAGGTAATTCCACGTTAAGATTGTCAAACTGCCTTTTTGAAAAAAATAAAACAGCCAGTACAGCAGGGCAATTTGGATTAAGCTTGCAAAAATTTATTGTTCGCAATTCCGCTTTTTTGTATGAAGATCATCCCATAGGTTTTAGTAAATTCATTGCTTCGGGAAGTGATTCTTTTTTTCTATTCAATACAATACTAACTGATAGTATAACAAAATGGTCTTTTGCCAGTAATAATCCTGTATTTTTATCTCACAATAGCTTTGGTTTTATGGATTGTAATGATCAATTTCCCAATGTTACCTGCGGCCCTGGCAATCTAATCGGCCTGGACCCAATGTTCCGCGACACCGCCAACGGAGACTACTCCCTGCTCCCCTGCTCTCCCTTAATAAACGCGGGCTCCAACGCCGCCGCCGCAGGCCTCCTTACCGACCTCGCCGGCAATCCCCGCATCCAGGACGGCACGGTAGACATTGGGGCTTACGAGTCACCAGCTTTCAGCCTGTCAGCAGAGCCTGTGGTAAAACCAGCCTGCGTCGGCGCGTCCAACGGCAGCATCTCCATCAGCCCGGTATTTGGCTGTGAACCCTATATTTACAATTGGTCGCCACAGGCCGGCACCGGCCCTGAACTCAGCGGCCTGCTTCCCGGCAGCTACCTGCTCACCCTCACGGATGGCAGTGGCCGGCAAATCCTGGATACCGTGCAGGTAAGTACTGCCAGCCTTCCCGAACTGAGCACCAACAGCACCGACGTGGATTGCACCAGCGGACTGGGCGGCAGTATCACCGCTTTGGTCAGCAACGGCACCGCGCCCTATCAATATCAGTGGCTACCCGCAGCCTTGGACACAGCGTATCTCACGCAGCTTTCACCGGGCAATTATGCCCTGACGGTCACAGACATCAACGGCTGTCGCGATTCGGCCTCGACCAGCCTCGCACTGCAGGGCCTGCTGAGTCTGATGGTAGATGGTCATATCATTCGTTGTTTTGGCGAAACCGGCTGGTTGTCGGCTACGCCGGTGACGGGGCTTGCGCCATATACCTGGGCCTGGACGGGCTGGCCGGGCATGGATGCGCTGGCAGAGCCACTGGGGCCGGGCAATTACTCCGTGACGGTCACAGATGCTTACGGCTGCACGTCCTCCAAAACTTTTCCACCCATGACAGAGCCGGGCTTGCTCACGATAGGCACCGGCAGCAGCGACCAGACCCAAACGAATCCGCCCAATGGTGCTGCGGTGGTGACCACCATCTCAGGCGGCACAGCACCCTTTGGATATCAATGGGATATGGGTAGCACGGCGCAGGCCATCGGCGGCCTTCTGGCGGGCACCTACACCGTGACTGTAACGGATCAAAATGGCTGCGAGGCGGTGGCGGAAGTGGTGGTGGATCTGATGGTGGGCACAGGCGAGGCGGACGGTGTGGCGGTGCTGATGTACCCGAATCCAGCGGCGGATTGGGTGCGTATTTCCTGTTCGGAACCTTCGGAAGGTAATTGGGTGACACTTTCTGATGCATCGGGTCGGGTACTTCGTTCCCAAGCAATGGCCAGGGGTTCAAAAGCGGTAATGCTTGATCTTAGAGGCTTGCCGGCCGGGGATTATTGGGTGATGATTCGGAATCAGGCAGGGCAGGAATTGTATACGGGCAAAATTTTGAAGTTTTGAGGGGTAGAGCGCCGAAAAGAGTCAATGGCTTCGCTCCTATAGTGCTTGGGTTCCGAAAAAACAAGTGAGTTGCCCCACCCGAGTGCTGTCATCCCGACGTTAGGAGGGAACTGCTTTGATAATAGTGGATATCTCCGTCCTAAGTATGGCCAGTTCCCTCCTAACGTCGGGATGACAGGGCTCGGGTGGGGATGATAGTACTATTTGGGGATTGCAGCACTTGGGTTGGGGATGATGGTGCTTTTTTTGAGATAACAGCACTCGGGGAGGGGCGGTTAGTGGCTTTTGTGGGTGGCAGCACTCGGCTAGGGTAATCTCTAAGAATTACCAAACGCCAGAACCCGACAAACAGGTTAATTTTATTTCATAACACTTTTTTTTTACCTGCTCTAATTATCTTTGCTCTGCCTTGGCAATTGTGAACCCGTAAGCTTATAAGAAACCAGTGTATACCCGAAGTTCAGTCGCAGAGTTTTGCTACTGGCGGCTGACAAAAGACACCCCGACCACCGAACCTAAAAGACCCAGGATGCACTCCCGGTGCTTCTATGTTCATCCGAACTGACGCTTTTCGTATTTTTTCGATCTAATCCGTATTTAGGAGCAGATATCTGCTCTACAGCATGACATTCAATGCTAAATCTCGTGTGGCGC
>JBILHS010000056.1:0-35146 GCA_044350425.1 Saprospiraceae bacterium
GCAAAACTGATCTTAAGAAGAAGGATAGCAGTGCACCAGCACCTGTAGTTTACAGCACTACGCCAGAGGCGACCTATCCGTATTATGTTCGAATCGCTGCGCTTTCGCGGCCTGAAGATTTTGATCCTTATCCAATGGAGGGACTGGGAACCATAGAGAAGCGTAAAGCGCCTAATTCGCCCGGGATGACCATCATTTTATTGGGCGCATACCCGGACCTGGCTACGGCCACCCGCATTTCGAACAAACTTATTACGATGGGTTATGAAGATGCCTATGTTGTAAAAGATGAAAACGGGAAACTGATCCGAAAATAACTGCAGCATAATACTATTTTAAAAAACGGCTTTTCTCTCAGAGGAAAGCCGTTTTTTATTTACTCTAATCCCTGAAGTCGAAAATTGTCAATTCCTAGCACGGCCTTTACACTTGCATTCCATTTCCTCAATTCATTGAGATTTGACCCATAACTGGTCTTTTGCAGGTATTGATCTGTTAAGTCCTGAATGGTGCGTGTGGCTTTTTGATGGATCTCAATTATTTGGCTGACCGCACTTTTCGACCTCTTTATTTGCTGCTCCATTCGCCTGCGCTCCATTTCGCAGAGATCAAAATAGATATTGAGAAAGCAAGCAGCTTGCCTGGGATTGTCACTCTCAAAATAGGATGTAAAGACATCCAAAACGGTCACTGAAAAATGTCGAATGGTATCCTCATCTTCATTGATATCCAAAAAGATCTGGGCATGCAGCCGCTGCCGGTCAGGGGATGATGGGACCATAGATTTGCGCAGATAGATCCTACTGGTATCACTCCAGAAAACATTGTTTTGCTCAAAGAAAAATCCATCCGTTGGGCCACTTTTAATGGCCTTGTTAAAATGGATCAGGCGTCCTTGAGTCTGAAGAAATTTTAGAATACTCTCCTGCCTTTCGGTGTACAACAAGCCTGTATTATGCTCCCAGAATGAAGGATTATAGGGCATATTTGCTATCTTATGATAATCCCCAAAATAAGAATATGGCACCGCATCGTACTTAAAGACAGGGAGTCTAAATGCCTTTGTATAATCATAGATATACATCCGTCCAGTGGTAAAGACGGCCTTTTTAGGCGAGTTGAAATGCCCTTTTGCGTCAGCGTGCAAAAAGTGAATTTCGTAACTAAAGCTAGTGTGATTGAGTCTGTTTCCTTCTGGAAACTCCTGAAAACTCTGTAAAACATCCATCGACACATAGATCAGTGAATCCCCTTTACGCAAGGCCTCGAATGGATGAATCTGACAGCTATCCTGCCTCAACTCAATTTTACGAATGGCGTGGCTTGTTTTGTCCAGCCAGACTTGGCCTTCAAATCCTACATTGCGTTTTTTGGGTTTAAACTCAATTTGATATAGGGTACTGTCTCCGTTATTGATCCGATTCAATTCAAAGTCCTTTTTTAATTTACTCAACGAAAGTTGAAGTGGAATCTGGGGCAATAAGTCATTCCCGGAAGTCAGATTGACCATCCGCAATGCATCTGAAGTGTTCATACTCACAAATAAGCTCCCATTTTCTTGTTCAGCCAGTCCAACTCTCCCACTTTTCAATTTTAAGTCACTGATCTGAGAGCCCTGGATATTCCCATTATAATAACACTCCAACATTTCGACCGGTTGATTTGCCATCTCGGTATCCAGACTAAAGTAAACCTTAGCAGGGATGGCCTTCGCTTTAAGTAGTTCTTTTCTGCAATCAGACAAAATCCGGTACAAATAATCTTTTCCGGCAAAAATTTCTACAGCAGCCATTTGATTCCTGGCTGGCAGGAGTGTTACTATTTTATCCCTAAAAACATCCTTTGCCGCTACGATGCTTGGTTCATAACCCAGGTATTTAAAACGTAAAGAATCACGCTCCAAATCCAGTATCAATTCGAATCCACCTTCTTCATTGCTGATACAACCTTTACTTTTACCTGCCACACCTATAGTACAATATCCTAATAGCTCACCGGTTATTTTGTCTTTCACATATCCCCTCACTAAAGATTGAGCGCTTATCTGAGTGATACTAAATAGTATTGCAACCATAAGGGTCACCATACTTTTCATACTTACTGGTTCCATGATTTTTCTTGTTTATAAGACTTAGAGCTTGTTCGGATTTAGCCTTTTTCTACGAATGAATCCCCCCCACCACCTTCACTCCAGAATATGATTCTTGCAACTACAGGACAAATTCGAACCAAACAAATTCAGGATTTTAAGGTTTACCCTCGAAATAAAACCTTTAGCTGAGATCATTAAAACATTCTAACACTACAAATAAACATGCAATTATCAAAAACTACAATTCTACTTGTTTGTCTCATCGCCCCATCCTGCCTTTGGGGACAAAGCTGGGTTCAAAAATCTTCCTTACCAGATACCGCATTTGGCCGACATCATCCAGTCACCTTTACGCTGGATGGTTTTGGTTACCTCCTCGGCGGTTCTTCCACTGAATCAGCTTACCTAAGTGATTTTTATCGTTATGATCCAGCCTCTGATACCTGGACCCAACTTCCTGACTTTCCTGGTCCGGCACGAAGCTATTCTTATGCAGTAGTTCATGAAGGAAAAGCTTACATGGGCTTTGGCTTTGGTCCCATTGCCGATATGAGCGATCTTTGGATGTACGATCCTGCCACCGGCGTATGGACAGAAAAAGCACTTTGCCCTGGAGATGGACGTGGGCACCCGGCATATTTGGAAGCTGGTGGAAAGATCTATGTGGGGCTCGGGGGTAGTTCTACTGGAAATCGCAATGATTTTTGGGAATATGATATAGCCAGCGATCATTGGGAACAAATGCCTGATTTTCCATCCCATAAACGGCACCACCCTTTTCATTTCACAATTGACTCCATGGTTTATGTGGCCTTTGGACATGGCAGTATCAATGTAGATGGATCGACGATTTACAAGGATCTGTACAGGTTTGATCCACAGGCAAAGATCTGGGAGCAAATGAATGACTTTCCGGGAGAGGCCCGGGTAGCTGGCACCCAATTTACCCATAATGGGAAAGGATACGTACTTTCAGGGGAAGGAGAAGATCACTATTACCTGGAGGAAGGAGAATTTTGGGAATATGAACCAGGGACAGATACCTGGAAGCAACTACCCTCGGTACCTGGAAGCGGTCGCTGGGCGCCTGGTTCATTTGTCATTGGCAATACGGTATATTTCACTTGCGGTACTGCATTGGTTGAAAATTCAAACTCCGAAAACCAAACAGACCTTTGGGCATATGCTTTTGAGAGCATATCCAGCGCAACGGATTTAGCTGGTTCGGAACAGACGCTGACTGTTTTTCCAAATCCGGTAAAAGATAAGCTTTTCATCCAGGGAGATTGGGATAACAATACACAATTCCAGATCCTGCATCCGAATGGACAGGTTTTACACAGTGGTTTTTATGATCAAAACCGGGGCATTGAGCTTTTATCGCTGCCACCTGGAGTATTCGGCTTGAGTTTGCTGCGTGAAAACACGCAGTATCAGGCTAAGTTTGTGAAATTTTAGGAAGGAAGTGCAACGTTTTCTGGTTGGTTGTAGCAAGGCGCTATACCAACCAGAATTTTTCAAAATTCTGGGCTTCGACACCATGCAGGGCGAAAGCTTTTTCATGGCTATTCCAATTTTAATTGAACGGTTATTGTATTTCATTCCGGCAGTTTGATACACATCATGTAGTATCTGTCTGCGGTGTATAGCACCCGCCGCACGGGATCAATAACCACGTCAGCAAAATCGAAGCCCGCATTTTTAGTGCGGGAAGAGTAAGCATTGGGCGAAAACTCTTTCCAGATGATGTCCCCATTTTGAGCATTGACAGCCCACAGCTGACCGCTCCCAGTACTGGTATAGTAGACCACTCCATCAAAATACGTCAGCAACGTAGCACTTCCGATGGTCTGCAGATTAGTCCACTGAATATTTGCCCCATTTTTATCCACCGCCCGCATCCCATTGTTGCTCCCCTGCCCAATGAGAAAATCTTTGTGAAGTACTAATCCTGAGCCTACTGACAGGTTACCCTGTGGCAGTTCCACGGTCCAAATCACATTTCCGGAGGGCAGGTCAAGACAAGAGAGTTTCCCTAGGGTTAGTACATACATTCGATCTCCTTCTATGATAGGCGGTCGTAACGAAATTGTACGGCTGTCAAGGAAATCTCTGATCTGCCATTCATATTCTCTGGTACGCATATTCCAAGCGTAAAGGTTGACAAGATTGTAACGACCTTCCCAAGGCGTGGCCAGCACATCGCGCAGGCCATTGTCGCGGAGGATTAAGATGCTGTCACCCTGAGCGTTTACCCATAGTGTAGGTGGGAAGATGTTAAGGTAGAAGCTGTCTTCTGCGGTTATAGTCAGCAAAGTATCCCATTTGCCTTGGAGGTAATGGGAACGAACTACAGATTCGCTCCTAGATTTGGGTTTTTCGCCAGTATAGTTTGCTTTGTAAATATAATCTCCTATAGTGGTAATCTGTGGCTCGCCACCTGATGGTTCACTAATCTCAATACTCCAATCAAGGTTGCCGTTTGTGGCATCCATACAATAGGTTCTGTGCCAATTGTTCGCAATTACTTTGCCGTTCAACCCAAAAATTTGATGCCTTGTAAATCCATCAATGGGTACAATAAAATCGTCAAACTTCCATATGCGTTGGCCTGTTTGACCATTGAGCATGGTGACAAAAGCCGAAGGGTTGGCGTAGTTGGTAGAAAAGACGATGTTTCCGTTGACAATGCATTCTGGGCTAGTGGTGTATTCTCCACTTGTATCAGTTGTTATTGGTACTTGCCAAAGGATTTTCAGTTTCGTAATTATAGTATCGGGTGGCGGAGGAGAAGGCGGGGCGGGTATCATCTCTTTGCGGCAGCTCCAAAGAGAAAGGAGGCAGAGGAGAAAAGGCATTGATTTCATGTTTTTATCTTTTAGGCGGGGGATAGTTAAATTCTATCCCCCGCTAAATTATGTTACTTTATTTTGGTGATAAAAAATGATTCCCCTGCTTGCCCACCCTCATTAAACAACTTTACTAGCCCATCTTTCGTCTGTGTAGAGTTCCGCAGCTGAAAGTGATTCGAATTGTTGAGCAGCATGGATTCACCAGCGCCGGGATAGCCTTGTGCAGATTCTGCTGTGACTACGCCATCGGATTCGCGAATAACTGTTTCGTATTCGGTAACCCAATGACATCCTTTCACTTCATTAGGGTGGTTTAATCCATATTGGGAGCACTCAACTTTATTGGCCGGGCCTGGAATTATAATATCATCGTAATTGTCTAGGCTAATACATTGACAAAAGTTGTCACTGATGACGTTAGCTTTTGCACCAATGATAATCTTCCACTGACTGTCTACACCCTGCGACCAACGCCAGGCGTCGAGGTAGATATCACGTTTGGGTAAGGTTGACCAAAAAAGGTGGTCATAACTTGCACAATTTGAAAAATTTGTAATCCACTCCCACGCACTACAGGGCATTCCACGAGATACATAAAATAAAATTTCACTTTCATATTGTTCATAGGTTGCTTGATACTCAGCCATGAGTGTGTTTGCCCAGTTTACCAAATCTTGATCATCATTGGCTGAAAACACAGGAGCGTTGCTTACAGCATCTGGTGGGCTGCCTAAAGTGCGCCACAAAAGCTGCTTGGAAGTAAACCCATTGTCAGAAGGGTCTTCACTCGGCTTTGCGAATTCAACTCCATGAAAACTGGCCTTATGAACCGCTGAACTATAGCCATTTAACTCCCCTAGCTCTGCAGCTCCCACAGCATAACCATTTGAAACTCCGGAGAAAAACTTGCCCAATGCGAAAGGTAAAACCGCACCCGGAACAGTTTCGCATAAGTCCTCAATTCTTACCGTTAAGCCATTTAAATCCAAAAATAAGCTGATTATTGGCTTTTCCTCAAATAAACTAGCCGCTGCGGTAGTTAAAACGGCATTACAAGCGTCTGTTGCGAATTCGTTCACCAGACCGCTATTTCGGCTGTTTACAATTTGCGCGCCGTTGTGAGGACTGCCAAAAGTGGCTATCCCGTGAATTCTACGTGCTGTTGGTGGGTCATTTTCGAGTTCCATATCAGCCCATCTCGATACGATACCACCTTGACTGTGTGCAATGATAAAATTATTTGAAAAGTCTGTGACGCCTCTTGCTGTAAGTGTCCCATCGGCACCAAGAATTTTGTCATTTAAATCGCTTCCAGCTGCAGGTAGTCCAGTTGTTGCATAGGTCATCAAAACACCAACCGTTTTTCTAGCTTTATAATCTGAGCCAGCACCCTCATCAGTAGCGGTTTTTACCTGAGCTAGTGAATTCTGATCTCCTCCAAAACCATGTACCCAATAAATACCTCGCAAACCATCAATTGGCGGCGTAAACGGCGGCAGCACTGCCGGATTAGGCCCTAAACCAATATATATCGGAGGAGTGTTGAAATCTGCCGAATAGTATTGTCCTGGCGGACACAGGGACGTCTCTTGAGCAGCCAAGCTAGCTGCAATAAAGAAGATCGGAAGCATTAATCTATTTTTCATATCAAAAGTAGTAAAAGTTAAATAATGAATGGTTGGTAAGTGATAGATCACTCGGCTTTTTTGACAAATTTCAGGGTCTGGACGCCCGCCTGGGTTTCCAAACTAATAAAGTAAAGTCCGTCTCCCCAACCAGAGAGTGGGATTTCTATTTCAGTACCGGGTTGTACTACTGCTTTGCTAAATACCAGTTTACCAACCAAGTCAAAGACTTGCAATGTTGATCCTTCTCTGACAGATGATCCCAAGGATAAATGTAGTTTGTCGCTAACAGGATTCGGCCAGAGGTAGGTGGCCTTCTTTGTGGTAGAACCTATGTTGAAATCATTCCGCTGGTCTGCCGATACCGCAAGCGTGTAATTAGTGTATCTCTTGCGTACCACATCTTGCATACAGGCCCCAGATGGGCGTACTACTGGCTTTTTGGTCAAATCTTCTAAAGGAGCATATATTCCTTGGGCGGTGAAAACGAACTTCTGAATTCTGGTTTCCTTTACCACCTCTCCTTCATACAATGTGGAGGTAATCCGACTACTATTAGGCTCAAATAAAGTTTGAGTTGTCCCCATGGTCACTTGCCAGGTATTATTCGGCAATATTGTTGCTGCCCCTCCTAATCCTTCTATCATCTGAATTGTTCCGGCATCGGGCATCGAAGGGAACTCGTACATGATGCCAGGACTGCCACTGCTAAGAAAATTCCGCATAGCGTTGTATTCTGCCTGGTAGGCAGAATCCGCAGGCATATCTCTGTAAAGTGCTCCATTTGTGCCGAAAATTTGCTTCCCAGCCTGGTTAATCTCGATCCGACCAATATGGTGGGGAAATTCAGCGTAGGCTTCTTCAGGGTTGAGAATTGTGACGGTGGTTGCGTGGTGATTGTAGTCTGTGATGCGTCGTTCCACCTGTTTTTGAATGGTATATGGGCGCATTTTATCGAGATCAAGTGGGCTAAGGGTTCCAATTGGAGTCCCTTCAGCAACTAAGTGAAAAGTAGTTTCCTCAATATTATAGTTGAGTTTGTACTTTAATCCTTGTGGAGGAGTAGGTAATGCCGTTGTTTGCGCAGAAACAGCAAACACCCCAAGACCAAAGAAAAATGAAAGTAAGGCTCTCATGTTTAACGAAGTGATATCCCGAACTTGGCTCGAGACAGGTTAAATAATTTTGTGAATGAAAACTTCAAAAAGAGAACCTGCAGGTTTCAAGCAATTGCGTAGCAAATATTCAAGCATAAAATATGATTTCAAAATTGGGTATTCTCACCATATTAGCCTCCTATTGAAGCAAGTCTCACCTTATGAATCTTTCTTGGTAGTATTTCTCTTTGGAGATCATGCGATGAGCCTTCGGTAACAAAAATGCTCAAAGAGTTTCTTGAGAATAGAAAAATAATTGCTGCTTTGAAATGTATTCCCTACAAGTTTCTATTCAAGTATTGTTATTATAAATATTATTTCCTAAATTTGGACATTAAACCTTCATCCCCTCCTTGCTTCCGACTACGTTAAATTTCTGCCTGCGTTAAAACTTCGGCGGATAAATCGGCGGATAAACAGGAGATTAAATCCAAACGCTTCATGAAAACAGAATTCCATCGCTACCTTTTTGAACATATCAAACGTAATGCTAAACCTGAAACAGTCTTAGCACAGGAGTTAGTGGCTTTGCTCCAACAAAGCAAAGCGAATATCTACAAGAAGTTAAATGGGAACGTGCCTTTTTCAGGCGAAGAGATCGTGCGTTTAGCAAGGCATTTTGGCATCTCGCTTGACCAGTATATCCACAACGGTCATAGCGGCTTTGACAAGGTTTCTTTTGATTACTCACTGCCACAACACCAACCGCGCACACCTTTGCAGTTCCTTGAAAAAATTCGGTATGATATGGAGCGTATCGCCCAGTTGCCGCAGCCAATGATTCGATATGCGAGCAATGAAGTGCCTATATTCCACTCCATTATGTCTAGGAATGTACTAGCCTTCAAACTTTACGTCTGGTCTCGCACCAACTGGAAATTGCCAGAATTGCTTAATTCACCCTTCAACCCTGATGAAATTTATGAGCGTTGGCCAGCATTGGAAGAGCACCGCCTGGCGACTTATGGGTTTTACCAGCAAATACCCAGTATCGAATATTGGCCGAGGATTATTCTCAACAACTTCCTCAATCAAATACGCTATTACGCCAACGCAAACCTGTTTCAGGATTCGAATATGCCCGCCATATTACATGCCGAACTGCTTGATATGCTTCAAAACTTGGAACAATTAGCTGCTGTAGGAAACAAAGGGCTGCTTCCGAATGGCGAAAAGGCAGCAAAACTCAACCTTTTTCTCAATGAAATCGCTTTTTCCACCCATATCATCATGATTTATAATACTGATAAGCCTGTTGCACTTTACACGACGGTAGATCACCCCAATTTCCTGCGCACCAGCGATGAAGTCTTTTGTGGGCGAATGCATCAGTGGGCGACACAAATCGAAGGCTGTTCTTTCCCCATGAGTAATGAACAGCACCGGATCAGCCTTTTTCAGGAATTGAACGCAACTGTGCATGGGGCAAGATAGTCTTCAAAACTATGCCTGATTTCACACTCATCGCTTCGCCTCAAAAGAATGCTTCAGCACCATTTTTACAGACCCAACCGACACAGGCAAGCCAATGAGCTATGAAATACGGTTCGCATCATCCGATACCCACACGGTCATTGGAGCATTTACCCCTGCATGGTCTTCTAAGCTTCCATGTGCAAGAGCATGGAGAACTTGGAAGGGTTTTGTCAAAATTCAGGGCCTCGACACTATGTAGGGCGAAAATTAACCAGCCGATCCATTTTTACACCATCCCAGGTACCCTCCATTCCTTCGACCCGGAATCTGGTAAACATTTCTTCACTATACCAGTCACGATCCCTTGTTTTCCGTACCACCTGACCATGCGCCGGGTTGCGGTAGGCGTATTGCTTCACCGCTTCCATATTCTGCCAGACACTAAAAGTGGCTTGATAAATAAGCGGCACCTCCCCCACCCCGATACTTAAAATAAGCCCCTCTTGTTCTTTTAAAGAGGCACTTGCCTCCGGAACATGTTTCAAAAACTCCCGTAATCTGCGCAATCGGATCCGGGCACGGGTTAAAACTGCCACAGGCACATTTTCCGGAATGACTTGCTCCGGAAGGGAAACAAAAGGATTTTCCCCGTTCCACAAGCCATGTGTTTTTAGGGGCGTAAGAAAAGTCGTAAATTGCTCTGTGACTCGAGCAGACGATTTCTGCGCAAATGCATTTTCAGTTTGATAAGCTCGAAAGGCGTCCAGACTTTCCCAAACACCCAGCAGAGCGAATACATGCCAGTTTGGCCAAAGACCAAAGCCTCCGCTGCCTCCGCTGCCCATCAGCTTATAAAACTTAAGCCCCGGCACTGATCTAAGTTCCGAATGCGCCCTTTGCATTTGGCTTAAGGCCCAAAAAACATGTTTGGTTGGATATCGAAAGAGTGTGATTGTTGTCAACGGAATACCTTTAAGCACGGATATACAATAGAAGGTTGAGAATTAAGAAAAACAGGATCTGACACAACAGCAAAAGTAAAGCCAGCCGATTCCTTTCGGGTATCCGCCAACGGATAAAAAGGTATTGCAGAACAAAACCTGTGGCAAACCATGCCACATAATTTTGAAGGGGCACAACGTCACCTTCCCAGGACCAGAACCCATAGCGCATAGCAACCGGTTCCACCAACATGTCAAGGCTGGTCATAAATACTGAACCCAAAATCGCTACCATCATTGGCTTCCCTTTGGGTAAAATCCAAAAGGCTGCTGTGCCACAGCAATAGGCCGTTAATAGCCAGTTCAATCCGATCAGAAGGGGTGTACCCAGCACTTTATATCCAAAAACATAATCATACTGATACACACCGAAAATTGCGCCGGTATTCACGCCTAGCACTTCGACCCAAAAACCGACTAAAAAGCTGATGCCCAGGAAATACCAAAACCGCTGCGTTCTGGCTTGATGAAATGACAACACAATTGCAGCAGAAAGGAGCAGGTTAAAAGGAGTAAGTCGAACAAAATCAGGGTGAATGGGCAATCCAATACCGATCACACCTGCAATATAAGACGAGACAATTAAAAAAATGGCGATGTTTCGATGCATAAGAATTGGCTGAACAAGTACTACACTGCCTTTTTGTTGATCAGTTCATCTGCAATTTTTGCCGAAAGTAAGCAAAGGGGTATACCTCCCCCGGGATGAACACTTCCACCCACAAAAAACAAATTATCCAGTCTGTTTGAAAAGTTAGGATGACGTAAAAATGCGGCCATTGGGCTGTTGGAGCTGGTTCCATACAAAGCTCCCTGATAGGAGGCCGTTTTCGCTTCTATACTTCGAGGATCCAGGGTTGATTCCGTTGCGATCAGACTTTGAAGGTCAATGCCCAATGCCTTGCTTAATTTTTGAAGTACATTGCCTCGGGTTCTTCCCACCATTTCATCCCAATCCTGTCCCTGATTGGATGGCACATTTACCATCACAAACCAAGCCTCATGTCCGGGTGGCGCGTCGTTCGGACTGTACTTGGAGGTGATATTGACGTAGACAGTTGGATCGTCGCAAACTTGTCCCGCTGAAATGGCCGAAAACTCAGCCGGGTAATCCTTACTGAAAAAGATATTGTGAAGCTGGAGTTCAGGAAATTCGGCTTTGATACCCCAATAAAAGATCAGGGCCGAAGAAGAGCGCTCTTGTTGCAGGGTGCGTTCAGGATGTTTCTCCCCGGGCAATAACTTTTTATAAGTGTGGTACACATCCATATTGCTCACTACGGCATCAAACAGATGCTTTCGTCCTTTGCTTACCAGGCCAATTGCCTTATTTCCTTCAACAAGGATCTCTTGTACCGGATGGTTAAAATGAAAGACTGAACCTTTTCGTTGAGCCAGTTCAAACAAACAATTGGTAATTGAAAACATTCCGCCTTTAGGATAGAATGCACCAATACCGTGCTCAAAATGTGGAATAATGGTTAAAATTCCCGGCGCCTTATAGGGATCAGAACCGTTGTAAGTTGCAAAACGGTTAAACAGCTGCACCAACTTTGGATGACCCAGGTCGCGCTCATGGACTTCATTCATAGACTTAAAAAGATCCATGGATGGGATCTGAAACATCGCTTTGAGCACCTTTAAATTTAACCAGGTACCGATTTTGTGCAGAGATTTTTCTAAAAAAATCTGTCCACTCACGATATATTTCTGACGGCTTTGATTTAAAAAACGAAGCGTTTTTTGCTCGGGCACCTTTAAAACCTGCTCAATTTCAGCTGCAAAATCCCTGGCTTCGGCAAACGCACTCAAACAGGTGCCATCATCCCATTGGTATCGACAGACGACTGGCACCCGGTCATATTGAAAATGTTCGCGGGGATTTTCCCCTGCCGCTTCAAAGATCGCATCCACAAGCATTGGCATTGTAAACAAAGAAGGCCCTGCGTCAAACCGATATCCATCCTGTTCAAACTCCGAAAGTTTTCCTCCCGGATAAGCATTGTGCTCAAAAACCTCCACGGTATGGCCGCGCGCAGCCAGACGTACTGCTACAGCCACCCCCGCAATACCTGCACCTATTATTCCAATTTTCATACACACGATTTAGGTGCAAAACAACTTTTTAGGGACTGGGTTCAAATATCGCTCCATGCGGTCCAAGAAAATTAATTCTGAACCATAAGCCCGGGTAGATCCAAGGAAATCGTGAAAAAAAGTGGCCCACGCTGATTCCTCAGGGCGGGCCACTTTGCCTTATTCATGTTGAAAGAACAGCTTTAATTCAGGCGGATCTCATCATCATTTCCATCAAAGAACCGATATTCCGTAAGGTGATAATCTGAATTTGGGGTGACTCGTACCCACTTGCTGTAGCGCATAAACCAGCGCATCTGACGACTTGGTAAACCTCTTTTAAGGAAAGCTTCCAGGAATGGATGGACACGCAATTGTAAAGGCGATTTTGGCCTGGATTGCATGATAAATTCGAGATCGCGTTCCATATCATCCGTCATTAGAATAGTCGCATTTACCTGCCCTGTACCGTTACAGGTTGGGCACATTTCAGCGGTATTCACCATTACTTCAGGCCGGGCACGTTCACGGGTAATCTGCATCAGTCCAAACTTGGAGAGGGGCAGGATCGTATGCTGTGAGCGGTCCTTGCGCATGAAATCCTCCATTGCTTTGCTCAATTGCTTGCGGTGTTCCAGGTTTTTCATGTCAATGAAGTCAATCACGATCAAGCCACCAATATCGCGCAGTCGAATTTGCCTCGAAATCTCTTCTGCAGCTTCCAGGTTGACACCAAAAATGGTCTGATCTACATCATTGCTCACGATCTTATGACCACTGTTCACATCAATGACGTGCATGGCTTCCGTCTTCTCAATAATGAGGTAGGCACCTGAATTCATGGTGGCTGTTTTACCAAAGGCAGCTTTTACCTGACGGGTTACACTGTAAGCATCAAAGATGGGTTTAGAGTTGTTGTGCAATTGAACGATGTTTACCTGATCCGGGCTTATGTTTTGCAAATAAGTGCGGATGTCATTGTAAAGATCTTTGTCATTGACAACCACTTTACTAAAGCTATCCGTTAAAAGGTCACGAAGTACACTTCCTGTCTTGTCGAGTTCACTCAAAAGTTTTGCCGGCGGGGCTTCTGACTTCAATTGCTTGAAGATCTCGTCCCATTTGCCAAGTAAATGCATCAGTTCTTCATGAAGTTCCTGCACTTTGCGGCCTTCAGCAGCGGTCCGAATAATGAGGCTAAAGTTCTTTGGACGAATGCTTTCAGCCAGCGCATGCAATCTTTTGCGTTCTTCCGGATTAGCGATCTTTTTAGATACAGAAACGGAATCTGAAAAAGGCGCAATGACCATGTAGCGGCCTGGCAAGGTCAATTCGCAGGAAAGTCTGGGGCCTTTGGTTGAAATAGGCTCTTTTAAGATCTGGACAAGGACCGGAAAGCGCTTATTGAGCACCTGATCTACTTTGCCAGTTTTAATAATGTCTTCTTCGTACTTGAAATTGTCAAGCTTGGCGGTATTGATACTACCATTAACGACTCCATTAGACCATTTGATGAGGGAACGAAGTTTTGGGCCCAGGTCTGTGTAATGCAAAAACGCATCTTTTCGGTGGCCAATATCTACAAAGGCTGCATTGAGCCCTGGCATCATCTTTCTGATCTTGCCGATAAAAATATCGCCTACGGTGAAGTTGTTATTCGTTTTTTGGTGGTGGAGTTCGGCAAGTTTACCGTTCTCGATAAGTGCGAGTTCAACGCCCGATTCGGTCGCGTTGATGATTAGTTCTTTATCCACGAGGATGTTTATAGTTTTGCACAGGCGTCAAAAATCCTCTCACCAAGCACCGGGGGCGCAGGCGGCAGGAAATGGCCGTCGGAAATAGCGGCGGATTGACCATGCAAGACGTGATCGATTGGGGTACAATCACGTGGAGTCTAGATAACCTTTGATTGGACAAGGAGGGCTGATTCACTTTTGTTTATACAAAAAAAAGTGCAGCGAAAACCCCATATGAATGGAGTACTGTTTTGGGTGTAATTGCTTGCCAATGAACTGGTTGAAAAAGACTGCCGATCAATAGGGCGGACCAGATGTCCATAGTGCGGCATACAGCGAAAAACTTTCCGGTGGCAACCGCCCCCGGAAAGTTTCGCTATTCTTCGACGTCCGCGTCGTTGTCGCTGACCCTGTCGGTGCCTGACAAAGATTTGAACAGGTACCTGTGGTTCAGTTACTTAACGCTTCTTCTTGTGACGATTCTTGCGCAAGCGCTTCTTACGCTTATGAGTAGCAATTTTGTGTCGTTTACGTTTTTTTCCGCAAGGCATACTGCTTCGAAAGTTATGAGTTATGAGTTATGAGTTTACCGGATGCAATTACCGTGAAGCATTACATCTTTGGGCGTACTCGGTTGCTTTTGCTATGTTTCCCGCACCTTCATAGGCTTTCGCCAGAAGACATGGAGTATTTGGGTTCTTCTTATCAAGCGACCATGATTTTTCCAATCGCTCGGTTGCACGTTGCCATTGACCTGTCTTTATAGCCAAACGTCCCAGTGCATTGTAAACAGATGCATTTTGAGGATGCTTACTTTCTAAATCCCTAAGCATCAATACCGCCTGCATCGGATTATCCGGCGGCGGGTTTTCTGCCCACACCAGTGCCAGATTTACGCGGTGTTCGACTACCTCTGGCGCAAGTGATGCCGCACTTTCAAAGGCCTTCACTGCGTGGGTGGCACAGTATTCACGTAAGGTAGGATCTTTTGCAGCCATGAGGCCATTAAAAAAAGTTCCCCCCGCAACCGACCAGGAAGAATCAGCATTTTCTAACGCTGCTACCTGTTCGGCATATCCACCCGCTATTGGCAATTGATCAAAATCATACCAAAGCCCTGAAAGTTCCTTGAGCAACAGCCCACGCTTTCCATCCTCTGCTGCTTCCTTCAGTTGCTTTTCTATTTCACCTACTTCGGCAGCCTGTGCCGGGCTTAAATGCGTCATCGCATCCTCCAACAAGGTCTCGAAACTGGTGCTTTCACCTTGCAATGAACGTGAAAGCTCTACCTTTTTTTGCTTGTCCGGCTTTGTATCAAACCCAAAATAAAGGGCTGAAAACAAGGCTACTGCCACAAGAACGATCACTATCTGCGATTTGTTCATTTTTTGGGTTTGCTAATAAGCATCCGGCTTCCGCGACATTTGCGTCACGGAAGCCGGATGCTGCCTTGCGGCGAAAAGCATTTATTTTTTAGTCCTCAGGCAACGAGTGTACTTGACTCTTTACATTATCCGTAAAGATCTTTGCAGGCTTAAACGACGGGATGTAATGCTCCGGAATTTCGATAGACTTGCCTTTTTTGATGTTGCGGCCAACTTTTTTAGCACGACGTTTAATGACAAAGGAGCCGAAACTGCGAATATAAACATTTTCGCCTTTCGTCATGGTAGATTTGATTTCCTTGAAAAGTTCTTCAAGGGTCACCAAGACATCTACTTTAGCAACACCGGTCTTTTCGGAAATTGCATTCACAAGGTCAGCCTTTCTCATGTTTTATCTCGTTGATTTAGAATGATTTATAAACGAACATAGGGTTTTCTGAAAAATCAAGGTGCAAAGTTCGCACAAAATCTTGCACCAGCAAACTTTCGGCTGAAAAAATCAGTGACGCGTTGGCTTTCAGGGGAGAAACCCCTGCCTTTCGTTTAGTTCAGATCTACTACTTTCGTGATTCAGGCTGCAACATCGCTCATTTTCAGGGAATTGCAAACATTATTGGCAAAAATTTTATAGCCTATGGCAGCCAGCGTGTTTTGTTTACATTTGCACCCTTTCTTCAGATTTCTGTAAATCATTTGACGGCACCTCATCTCAAAATGAGTGTTGTGTTTTTTTCCTTCATAATAATTCATTATCAACCTGATATGTTGCTTTCGATGACTGGCTATGGGCGTGCCAATGGTAGTTTTGGCGATAAAACCCTCATTGCAGAAGTGCGTGCGCTCAATGCAAAAGTGACGGATGTAAAACTCCGTCTTCCTGGTGAATACAAAGAAAAAGAGATCGAACTCCGAAAGCTGGTAGCGGATCATGCAGAACGTGGCAAAATTGATGTTTTACTGGAGGTGCAAAATGCGGACGGGGCAGCCAATGTATCGCTCAATGAAGCGCTTTTCAGGGGTTACCACCGTGAACTCACCCGTTTAACCACGGAACTCAATATCCCAAATGGTGAAATGCTAACTGCTTTGCTCCGTATCCCCAATGTGATCAATTCACCTTCCGGAGAAATGGACGAAGACGAATGGCTGACCATGTGTCAGATCATCACCCGTGCGCTGGATCACCTCAAAGTATTCCGTCTTCAGGAAGGAAAAGTGCTGGAGGCCGACCTTCGACTTCGCCTGACCAATATCATGCTCCTATTAACGGAGGTCACGCCCTTTGAACAGGAACGCTTTACACGCATGCGCGACCGCATCCGGAATAATATGGAAGAGGGCATTGGAAAAGAAAACCTGGATCCCAACCGTTTTGAACAGGAGATTTTATTCTACCTGGAAAAGATGGATATGTCGGAAGAAAAATCGCGCCTGGAACAACACTGTAAATATTTTCTGGAGCAATTGAATGGCAAACAGGAATCATTGGGACGCACCTTGAATTTTATTTCACAAGAAATCGGGCGGGAGATCAATACACTTGGAGCAAAGGCTTATGACGCTGATATTCAACGCATCGTGGTCCAAATGAAAGACGAGTTGGAGAAGATTAAGGAACAGCTGGCCAACGTTCTTTAAACTACCCGTGTCTTTAAAACACAGTGGTGTTACGACGCTGAGCCGTAACACCACTTTGTTTTTAATCCATGCTTTGATTGCCGAACAAGCTCTAAGCAATACTTTCCAGCAACTTCCGCATATCTACTTTCTCCCCAACAATACCAGCTACCTCGCTGATGTGCACGCGTTGCTGCTGCATAGAGTCGCGTTCGCGAATGGTAACGGTTTCGTTTTCCAGGGTTTCAAAGTCAATGGTTACACAGTATGGAGTACCGATGGCGTCCTGACGACGATAGCGCCGCCCTACGGCGTCCTTCTCATCATACTGGCACAGGAAGTGAAACTTGAGCTTATCATACACTTCACGGGCCTTGACGACCAATTCGTCCTTATTCTTTAACAGGGGTAAAACGGCACATTTAACCGGCGCGAGCGCGGGTGCAATGCGCAGTACTGTACGGGTACTGTCTTCTCCTTGTGCATCGGGGACGGTTTCTTCGATCAGTGCATTTGAAAGCACCGAAAGGAACATCCTGTCACAGCCCACGGAGGTTTCTACCACATAGGGGGTGTAGTGCTCATTGAGTTCAGGATCAAAGAAATGCAGCTTTTTACCAGACAATTCTGAATGGCTACGCAGATCAAAATCGGTACGCGAGTGGATACCCTCCAATTCTTTGAAGCCGAAAGGAAACTCAAACTGAATGTCCACTGCCGCATTTGCATAGTGGGCCAGGTTGTCGTGGTCTTTGAATTTTAGTTTGGCCGCAGGGGTAACTGCCTGGTGCCAGGCCATCCGGCGTGCCTTCCAGGTATTGTACCATTCCATTTCAGTGCCAGGACGTACGAAGAATTGCATCTCCATTTGTTCAAATTCGCGCATCCGGAAGATAAATTGCCTGGCAACGATCTCATTCCGAAAGGCCTTGCCGATCTGGGCAATTCCGAATGGGATTTTCTGGCGGGTGGTTTTCTGCACGTTCAGGAAGTTGACAAAAATACCTTGTGCAGTTTCCGGGCGGAGATATAGCTTGTCTCCTTCACCTGTATTCGACATTTGGGTAGAGAACATCAGGTTGAACTGACGCACCTCGGTCCAATTGCGTGAGCCGCTGTCCGGGTCAGCGATCTCAAGTTCATCAATGATGGCTTTCAAATCGGCCATATCGTTATTTTTCAAGGCGTCGGCGAGCCTTTTTTCTACAGCATCCGCCTTTTGGGTGTACTCGAGCACCCGTGGATTGGTTTCGCGAAACATCTTCTCGTCAAAGGTTTCGCCGAATCGCTTGGCCGCTTTTTCAACTTCTTTATCTGCTTTGCCGGTCATTTTATCGATCTCACCTTCGATCAGGACGTCGGCACGGAATCGTTTTTTCGAATCTTTATTGTCTACCAGAGGATCATTAAAAGCATCTACGTGCCCGCTGGCCTTCCAGATAAGGGGGTGCATGAAGATAGCAGAGTCGAGACCTGTAATGTTCTCGTTCATCTGAACCATGGCCCTCCACCAGTATTCTTTGATGTTGTTTTTGAGTTCCACCCCCATCGGGCCGTAATCATATACGCCATTTAGTCCGTCATATACTTCTGACGATGGGTAAATAAATCCATATTCTTTGCTGTGCGACACAATGCGCTTGAACAGATCTTCTTGCATTCTATATAAATGTGATTAATGTGGTCAGTGTGGTCAATGTGGGTATGGCTTCAAAAAGTGCTGCAAAGGTGCGGAAAATGGTGGAAAAAGAGGGCATGAGAACAAGGAATTGAAATGACGCTTTGAAAAAATGTCAGGACCTGGTTTTCTTTTTATGATACCACCACCAAACCATGCTTAAACATAGAAATCCCAATACAGCTGAAATTGGACAGAAAAAACTCGACAATGAAAGATTTTGAGGCAAAATCAAGGGCCGCATATCTCCAGCTGTAGTAAGACCTGCCCAAAAAAACGGGTGGGTCATTTCGAAATTTGCATCGTTTTTCAGAAAAGCTAGTTTGGCCAGTTTTAATGCCTCGTCCTTTGTTTTTCCTGCTTGTAGAAATTTAAAAAACGCTTCTACGAGCGGTGGAGCTGTGCTTTCATGGAGCAACCAGAGGCTCATGACCGAAGCAGGCACACCGGCCGCCGCAAATGCGCGGGCAAGACTATAAACGCCCTCCCCCTGCTCGAGTTTTCCTGCCCCTGAATGGCAGGCGCTCAGAACCACAAGATCGGCCTGAAGTTGCATGATCTGAAGTTCGGAAGCGTAAAGGATGTTGTTGTTAATCAGGGAATCAGGGCCTGGGTCGCCAAAAAGTAGTCGGGAGAGTTCCGGGTGTTCATTGTCCGAAATGCCATGCATTACAAGCAGCAGCGTACGACAACTTACTGCTGAATTTTTGAACGTAGCTTCGCTGCTTTCTTTGCCTAGCCAGGCTTGTCCACCGAGCAAATTCTGGACATTCTTAGCTATATCGGAGGTTTTTTCCAATTTATAGCTGCTTGATTCCGTATAACTTGGCGCAAAACCACCAAATACATTCGGCGGTTTTGAAACGGAGGATTCGTGGGCTTCACTGATTCCTTGCTGGACTTTTAAAAGTGTTGCCGAGTAAGCGTACGCTACATTGTAATCGTTCAAAAGCCAGGACTGATCGCGCCAAGTACTACCTGCAGATGCAGGCTGGCTGATTAAAACCTCTAAAGGAATCAGCATCAATACATCATCTGGAATGATCAAAAGACTGTTGATAGCCTTACCGGAATATTTGCGTTCTGGCGCAGTCAAAAGGCTATCCAATACCCAGGCAAACTTTAAAAAATCCGCACGCCCTTTTTCGTCACCTGCCCAGAGGTAGCTTGCGAAGGCTTTGGTCTGTTCCCTGAAATTTTCAGATATCGTTGCTTTACGCCATCTGAAATTGCCATTTGCATCCATAAAGAACACATAGGCTGCCGTTTTGGTGAGAAAATAATCCACCATTGCCTGACCGGGACGGAGCAGATGTCGCACTGCTTTCACCTCCAGTACTTCCAGGAAGAGGGAATCAGGGTTGTTGTACGACGGATAGTCTGCAAAGAGATTCTGACGCGCTTGTTTAAGATCAAAGAGTTCTTTTTCCCAAGCAGAAATATTTGAATTCTCGGCTTTCTCCCCGGCTTCCAGCTGAGTGCCGATTTCATGTTCCAGCCAGGCCATACGAACCCGGAGCTCAATGTCCTTGTTCCGAAGGTCTTCCGGAAGATATTGTCTTGCCTGCACCAGGCTTTGAAGCAGCAACATACCCCGGGCAAGTTCGGTAAGGCGAAAAGCGCGCTCAGCATACGCGGGATTACCATTGCTCTGTTCAAACAATAACCAGGCGAGGTCTATGGCTTCTTCAAACCTTTGCCGGCTCTCCTTCAGCGCAAGCAAGGAGGAGGATTCATAAACATGGGTCGCCCTGAGTTTGGCTTCTACGATTGGAATAAGTTCGTAACACTCCAGGGCTTTTTCTGGCTGATTTAAGCTATGAAATGCCTTCGACTTTCCAATTAAAGCGGTGATAATGGTATTTTCTGAATGTAAAAACTCCCTTCCAGGATTCTCATCTGTGCTTTTAGGCTTAAAACCTTTGATTACACCTTGTAAGGCGTTTTGATATTCGATCAAAGCCCTACCCGGATTGTGTTGTTGAAGGTAAAATCCTGCAAGACTGCAACGTGCTTTGCCAACCTCTCTTGAAAAAGTGGAACCCTGTGCTATAATTTCATAATCAACGGCCTTTTTATAATATTTTTCAGCGTTTTGATTCGAAAGAGAATCTTCTAATTCTGCTAAAAAAGCAAAATAGCCTGCTTTATAATAGGCCACCTCCTGCGCATTTCCTTCCAGTTTTTCTATCAATAATCGTGCTTTCTGAACAGATTTACGGGACTTGTCCGGGTTGTTTAACTTTAGCCAGGCACGTGCTTCACTGAATCTGGCAGTAATGGTAGCATCCGGCGACATCTTGGCTGTTTTAATCCCATCCTCAATCACACGCAATGCTTCTTCGTTTTTTCCCAGGTCAAGCAATACGATGGCCAGATCACCATATTTCCCGATCTCCAGATTATGGTTCTTTTTACCGTATTCGATCCCCCTCAAAAGCATCTTTTCACCCCGGTCATAGTCTCCCAAACGCGTATAGGCATTTCCCAATTGGTGGTAAATATAACTTGCAATTCGGTCGTTGTGCTCTCCTAACTTATTGACAAACAGACTGAAACTCAGTTCATAATATTTCACTGCATTGGTATAATCGGAAATATACCATTGGCAGAAATGGCCTTCGTTCATCTGTACCCGGATCCATTGTTCCCATTCTTTGGGATTTTTGGGTTGCCGCCAGGCGCTTGACAATGCCTGATCCAGGATCTTTTTCGCCTCAAATGGTTTTCCTAAATCATCTGCCATTTTGTAAGCAAAAGGGATGTGACTGTCCATCCACAAATCCAGACGATCATTCTTTTGGTACATATCCAGCGCTCCCTTTAGCTTTTGGGTTGCCTGCTGCAGATCGGATTGCTCCAAAAATTGATGTGCCTCCTCGAGGTATCTGGAGGCTTGAATCGAATCTGCAGGATCTGCAAACATCCTGATCGCGTGCAGCAACAAGAAAGAGAGCAGGAAAAGGATTCTGTTTTTCATGGTTGCCTGAAAAAAACGGATCTTGTGATTCACAGCCGTGCTTAGCTATTTCGCTTAAAAAGCCACCATAAAAGGATGGACAGCAGAACCAACATCAATATTACAGCTAAAAGTCCTGGATCGCCGGGATTACACCCTGTCACTGGTTTTGGGAATGGCTCCGGACAGCAATAGCACCGGCCATTTTCCTCATACAAAGTTGAATCTATACGGGTAACCCCATGACATTCCGGGACGGCACTCATGGCACCATCAAAAACGACACAGGATTTCACCCCACTCTGGGGGCTGCCCTTCCAAAGTGACATCAATCCTGCGCAGTTTGTTTTTGCTTTAAATGAAATACTTGCGCAACTACTTTCTTCATGCTGGCCATCCGGGAGTGGTTCTACGCCCGGGATCGTCATGTTCACGCCAAAGGACCACTGACCTGTTCCCATTGTGGGTGTATCCGGAACAAAGTCCATGGGCGCAAAACCCCAAAAATCGGATGAAAATTCAATGTCTACTTTTTCATGAAAAACATCCCCGCGTCCTTTATTGCACATTTCGAGTCTGAATTTGATCTCATATTCATCTGCACCCGTTTTCTGCACATTTTCTACGGTTAATTGGTTGGGGTCAAATGTTGCTAAATAGGGCAACTGATATTCTGCCACCGCGGTAATATATTGAGGTTTCCCCTGGCCTTGTCCGAGTGGACTCAATTCGGTGGCCAGTGGGGTAAAAGGGCTCAGATTTGCATTGAGTCGCCGAATCATGGAATCAAGGGCCACGTAGCTCGGACTATTGTCGTTTACTGGTGTTTCTCCGGTAATCAGGACATAAAAATTCAGCAAAGTATCCACTGGCAAAGCCAATGAATCGGTCCAAAGCACCGGAAAATAACGTTTTTCGGAAAACCCAATCGGCAAATCAGCAGAAGTGGCCGTTTCCTTCGGGAAGTAAAGCACATCATGGTATTTACCATTCAGTGCATTAATGTAATCATCTGTAAATGAAAGTCCAGGAATCGACCCGCCCCGCAAACTCAGCACCGGGGTGGATATTATCTTAGATGCGTCCATTTTTCCTGTAAAATAACTGGGGATTTCTACACTGGAATACCTGATCAGGTTATTGTCCAACCTGCTTTGGACTCTGGTAACATGGTTTTGATACCCATTGAAAAAAAGATATACACCGCTTGCCTGCACATTTGCCGGCCAGGACAAAACGAAGGTGGTCAGGTATTTTCTTCGGATGGCATGGTTTGAAAACACATCTATTACGGGCGTATTGCCGAGACCTGATTTCCCCAATCGACCATTAAACCTAGTGGGCTGTGGTGACTCGGGCATATTGGTCACCGGCACTTGCATCACCGCACGGGCGGGTGGTTTCCTGTTTGTGTATTTGCCTGTGAGGTAGGCTAAAGCTACAAAATTTCCGGTTTTAGGGTAATTGTAGGTCGTAGCCATGGAAGCAGCATCCTCCTCAGGACTAAACTGAAGGTAATTTCCATCGCCTGTGATCCAGAAGGCCTGAAAACGTCGTTTTGCCGCACCATCATTCGGGTCAAAAGTGAGCGTTGACGGGTCAATGGCCAATTGAGCCTGATTCGCCGGAAGGCAGGCATTGGCACCGGTACAGGTTGAGTTCGTGACCCGTATCTGCTGGGCATTCAGGGCAAAGGCTATCCCTAAAAAGGTCAAAAAGAGAAACTTAAAACGACTGTTCATTCGTAAATAGGTTTGTGAGATGAGGTGTCTGCGAACAGCAAATTCGCAATGCGAAGCAAAGACATTCTATCAAAACCAATGCTTATCCAAGTGATTTTTTTATAAACAGCGTTTCAGACGTGGGAATCTGGATGGTTTTACAAAATCAAAAACGCATCGCATGCCATTTCTCTGATCTCATATAGATCCAAACCAAAGTGATCATCGGCACCCAATACAGAATTTCAGCAGCCCAAACCCATAGCAAGCCCAATTGCGTAAAATTGGTTACCCAATAAATATAGGCAAGGTAAACGGTGATGCAGAGCGCCTGGAGTTTCAAACCAAACCAGGTGGCACCGGTACCCGAAAGTGCATTCATCAATACAGCACCAAAAGTGGTGAAGCTGAGTAGTCCCAATAAGAAATAAAAGATGGGTTGCGTCTCTGCGATCAGACTCATATCATCCTTTCCTAACAGCGGGTAAAGTAGATTTTCCGGAAAAAACAAAATTGGAACAGCCATAATCATGGTCACAAACCAGCAGAGTTTACCTGTCTTCCAGGCTGCACCCAATACTTCGGAATGTCGCCCTTGACCGATCAGGTTAGAGACCAACGTATTCACACCGGTTGAAAAGCCCCAAAGTGGAATGGAAAGTAAGAGATAAACCGTTCGGGCCAGATTTGAAATGGCGAGGGGGCGCTCTCCTAAATTTTCCACCATGCCAAAGAAAAACACCCAACTCCCCTGCCCTACTGCCGCCTGTGCCACCACAGGAAGTGCAATACGCAGTTGTTGCCTGGTCATTGGCCAGTCTGGTCTGGGTATTTTAAAGATCCTTTGATCCCGAATCTGTTTGTCAAAGACCATATAAGTAACGAAAAACACGAATGCCACCCCTTCTGCAATACTACTGGCCAAGCCAGAACCACCAATACCCATTTCCGGAAAACCAAACTTTCCGAAGATCAGGGCATAGTTTAATCCCAGATTCACCACCGCCAATAAAAGGGTCGTCACCAGAATGATAGCCGGACGTGCAATACCCGTGTACAAGGAAATCAACGCAACACCACCGTAACTAAAAAACACTCCGTAAGCGCGGTAATGAATATATTCAAGGCTTTTTTCATAGACTTTTGGCGAGTGTTCCAAAAAAAGCTGAAAAAACCACTCGGAACCAAAACGCATAAAGGCCCACATCAATGCTGCCAATGCTAACTCAAAAAGCAACATCGTATGGAAGGTGTGTCCTACAGCTCCGGGTTTGACCTCCCCCATTCTTCGGGCGATCATAATTTGCCCACCCCGTGAAAATGAAAAGCCGATGGCTGCAATCGTGATATAAAAAACCCCCACGAACCCCATCGCTGCAAATTCCACCTCACCTTTGTGATACAAGAGCACCGCATCGCTCAAGGCAATCACATTTTGCGCCGCTGAGCCCAGCATAATGGGTGCAGAAATTTTCCAGATCTGGCGATATGAAAGGTCTAGCAACAAGGGTTTTAGGTTTGTTTAGAAATTCATTCGGTCATCGCTTAAAAAAACATCCAGGGTTTCCAACCCGCCGGCAGAACATTAAAATGTTGTTTTTCCCGAAAATCAGGATCTATAAACGCCAGGGATAATTCAAAAAAATCAAGGGTCAGGGTAACACTTCCATGCGCTTTAATTTTTGTCCAGGCCTCCACAGATGCTTTCGTCCGATGGGTCTGATGGAACACAAAAACTGTTTTCAAATGCGCGAATGGCAGGCTTGATTCAAAATAACAGAGGATCGCTTCCTGAGTATGATGGCCGTTAAAAAAAATAAAATCAGGCTTTACCAGTTCTTTTAGCGCGATAATGTGGTTCCGTTCTAAGTCACCTTCCAACACTTTCACGTTTTTATTCAGACCCAATATTTCCAGATTAACTCTGGCGATGTTGACTAGATCAGAACTTGGCTCCAGGCTCAAAACCTGTGCCTCCCGAGCCGCGGAGGCCAAATACATGGTTCCAATTCCGAGAGCAGTTTCCAGTTCAAGGATCTTTCCGGGTTTTAGATGATTGGTCAACCGAAACAGCATCTGTCCCACACTAGCTGTGATCCTGCTTTGTCTGACCAGACTTCTGACACTTTGATGCTTGCTTGCTGTCCTTGCTCCTTGGTCTGACCCTTCAAAAAATAATCCTACCTTGACCGTCAAATCACTGACAAGCATCTTTTCACGTACCCCTTCCACGTCCTGAAATGCATAAAACCATCGCTTGTCTTCCAAAACGGCACAGGCCAATGCAAACACAAAAGGGGAGTGTAATTGGTATTTAGTGACCGAATTGCAAAAAAAACGTAAAAAATCACCTGCTTGAAAGAAGTTCATTAAGCCTGTCTGTTTGCCAATTGTAGGTTAGTACCGATGGCGATATACCACCTGATTTATTGCTGCCCAAATCCCGTATTTTAACACTTGGGCGCAAAATATGACGGGATTCGGTTAAAAAAACATTAAACGTTTTTTGGTTTTAAAACACCTGTAGGCATCCTCCCGTTTGGGCTCCAGTTTTTCACAAAACGAAATAAGAATTACCATGACAAAGATCCGTTTTTCTCTCAGTATTCTCCTTCTGGCCATCTTTTTCACCGTTCCGGCAGTAGCGCAGCGCTACAAAACTGCCGCTGGTATCCGTTTTGACAACGGTTTTAATCTCACTGCTCAGCAATACATTACCAATGGCTGGACAGTGGAAGGAATTCTGCATATGCCGCTCATAGCGTCGAAAGATCTCGGAATCACCTTATTGGCGGAAAAGCACCATAAGATCTTGTTTAAAGGTACTAATTTTTACACCGGAGCCGGTCTGCACTATTATTTCCAACAAAATTCAGTCCGGGAAGCCAATGAAATACACGACAACGTGATGGGCCTGAGCGGCATTGCCGGACTGGAAATGTCTTTGGGTCGGATCAATGTTGCCGTGGACTGGAAACCGGAGCTTCACTTATCAGGCGACCAGTCACGCCCCTTTGAATGGAACGGCGCTTCAGTTTCTTTGCGATATATCATCGAGAAGCGGGAACGCAAGAAACTTAAGGATTGGAAATTTTGGGACAAGTTTGGTGGGAAGAAGAAGTGATGTATGAGGTATGAGGTAAAACACGATAGCCCGGCATCTTTTGGATGTCGGGCTATCGTGTTTTACGGTGCCAGAGGTTTTGGTGGTTCTAATTTTTATTGGCCTAGTCTGCCTAAGGCATCTTCGGTAGAGCGGAGTCTTTCGCGACAAAAACGGACCAATTCAGCCGCACGTTCTATTTTGGTAGAAAGGTCGTCGATTCCCACGGTGCCGCCCTGTAAATCATTTACGATTTTTTGTAATTCAGTCCAGGCTGTTTGATAGCTTGGTTCTTCAACTGGTTGCTTTTTCATGTAATGCTGTGATGTGGGCTTGATTAGTTATTTTTCAAACCACACTTTTTCGTGGTTGTTGGCATCGCCGTTATAATTGATTAGAATTTCTTCACCGGCAGGTATGGATTTAATGCAATAAAAATCAATGGTTTGCGCTTCAAAATCCATCCCATATTCTGCATTTGGGGTGTAAGAATGGTTGTACAAAGAGCCATACCCCAAACAAAATGCAAACCACTCCCCGCGCTCACCCCAGTCAAAATAATAGTCATCCAACACCGTTTTTCGTACATCAGCCAGTTCCTCTTTAGGGAATAAAATGATCGGACAGATTTCCAGGACTTCTCCTTCCTCAATATCGCGACCCGCAAAAACGCCTTTACCGTGTATTTCAGAATAGGCTACAAAAATGGGTGCTTGCTGAAGTGACATTTAGAATTTAAATTACAAGTTGAGCGTTACAAGTTGAGCGTTTCAAGTTGGATGGTTGTGGGTAATTTGGGAATATGTCACTCAGAAAATCATGGTTGATTATGCAGCCTTAGCACTGATCTTCACATTTGTTTCCTGAGCTTGGTTCTTTTTCTCTGCATAAGCCAACGCAGCTTCTCTCACCCAGGCGCCATCTTCCCAGGCCTTGCGACGGGTTTCCAGGCGCTCTTGGTTACATGGACCATTCCCCTTCACAACATTCCAAAACTCATCCCAATCGATCGGGCCAAAATCATAATGACCACGCGCTTCATTCCACGCCAGCGCTTTATCGGGATGTTCAAGTCCTAAAACCTTTATTTGCTCTGCCACCATATCAACAAAACGCTGGCGGAGTTCATCATTACTAAAGCGCTTAATTTTCCAGCGCATACTTTGCTCGCTGTGCGTAGATGCGCCATCCGATGGGCCAAACATCATTACGGAAGGCCAATACCAGCGGTTGATCGCATCCTGAGCCATGGCCCGCTGCTCTGCCGAGCCTTGGGCTAAAACCAGCAAAACTTCAAAACCCTGCCGCTGGTGGAAGCTTTCCTCCTTGCAGACCCGCACCATAGCCCGTGCATAGGGCCCGTAGGAGCACCTGCAAATAGGAATCTGATTTAAGATCGCTGCACCATCTACCAGCCAGCCAATTGCGCCCACATCAGCCCATGAACTGGAAGGATAATTAAAAATGGAGGAGTATTTGGCTTTGCCTGAATGGAGTTCGTCGTACATCTCATCCCGCCCCATTCCCAGAGTCTCGGCTGCGGCATAAAGGTATAGACCGTGGCCAGCCTCGTCCTGTACTTTAGCCAGAAGGATCTGCTTACGCTTAAGGGATGGAGCACGGGTGATCCAAACACCTTCTGGAAGCATGCCCACAATTTCAGAGTGTGCATGCTGGCTGATCTGGCGAAGTAAAGTTTTACGATAGGCATCAGGCATCCAATCCTTCGGTTCTATTCGAATGTCAGCATCGATCTTGGATTGAAATTGCTCCTCGAGGGAGATTTTCACGGCAGTTTGTTCGCTATTTGCCATACTTTTTTGCGTATTGATGGTGATATGGTTCTTTTCACACTCAAATCTCTTTAATGTAATCTGGGTGTCTCTCCCTGAACCGGCGGCAAAGGTAATAGGCTAAAGGAGGAATGAAGTCGGATAAAAAATGATTTTTACTGCAAACGGTTAAAGTAATTATTTGTTTAAAATGATTTTTGACCTCTATAAGCCGCGCTGGAGCAACCCACAGCGTTCACCTGTCGTCTGATTCAACTAGATCTCAAGTATCGATCAAACAGGAGTGATCGGTATTAAAGCAAACTTTTGACGTTTTTCATCCTTTTTCCCAATGAATCTTTACCTTTGCGCCCCTATGAAAAAAATGTCTGGCTGGCCGCTGTTACTTGCCTTTGTTTTTTTGGCAAGTTCTTGCAAAAGCAACTTTGAACGAACCCGCACAAGCGGCAACGCAGAGTTGATCCTTACTTCGGCTTTTAATTACTACGAAAAGAAGAATTACCCGCGAGCCTTGACGCTCTTTGAATTGGTAATCAACACCTTACGCGGAGATGCTCGCGCGGAAAAGGCCTTCTACGAATATGCCCAGTGCCACTATAAAACCAATCAATTCCTACTGGCTGCCTTCTATTTCAAGAATTTTTCCAACACCTTTACGAATTCGCCCTTGCGAGAAGACGCTGCTTACATGTCAGCCTATTCCAATTATCAACTTTCTCCCTCCTACCGCTTAGATCAAAAAGCCACAGAGAGTGCGATCGAAGAATTCCAGGTTTTTGTCAATCTTTTTCCTGCCTCCGAAAAAGTGGCTGAGTGTAATAAGCTGATCGATCAGCTTCGTAGAAAACTGGAACAAAAGGCTTTCGGTGAAGGGCAACTATATTACGACCTTCGCCAATATCAGTCAGCCGTTATTTCCTTTGACAACCTGCTGCGCGATTATCCTGAAAGTCCGGATGTTGAGCGGGTGCGTTATCTGATCGCAAAAGCGAGTTTTCTTCTGGCAGAAAATTCTGTGGTTGAAAAAAAGGATGACCGCTATGGACAGGCCACAGCACGTTGCAATGATTTCTTAGATAAATATCCTACCGGAAAGTACTCTAAAGAGATCAAACAGACTCGAAAAGACGCTGAATTAGCTCAAAAAGCTGTCAGAAAAAAATTAAAAAGTACATAAATTCGGTTCCAGGCACCTGAGTCAAGACATCTTTTAATGATCGCCCTTGAATCAAGAACCATTACCGTAAACCAATTATACAATGAGCGATATCAAAACCAAGGCCCAAGGCCTAGACGCCAATGTCCAGCCACGCGATGTGCTCGAACTGGTGAACAAAACTGGCAATATCTACGAGAGCCTTGTAATTGTCAGCAAGCGCGCCCGGCAGATCTCCAGTGATCTGAAGTGGGAGATACAGCGCAAACTAGAGGAGTTTGCTGTGCACACTGATACCATTGAAGAGGTTCAGGAAAACAAGGAGCAAATTGAGATCTCCAAGTTCTACGAGCGTCTGCCCAATACAGCGATCATCGCAGCACACGAATTTCTTCAGGATGAAATTCAATGGCGTTATGTGGAAGACCAGGAGTAATACTGGTAAACACCTAACGTAAAACGCCCTGTAGCTTAGCTGCAGGGCGTTTTTTTTTGCCTTTTGGAAAGTATCCAGATCAAATCATCTATCTCTTTTCTGGTTCTTTAAAAGAAAAGCGCATGGGCAAAAAGCACCTTGCCTTCCTGCCAAAAACTTCGAAATAGCGGATTGTCAATGAAAAATACGGCTTCTCCTCCGTTCATCTTTTGCACGACGACAACGGGTGTTTTCTTCAAAAGCGGTTTTACACGACTACCAATAAAGCCGTAACTGAGATAATTCTCTTCCAGGTAGATGGGTGTATCCGCCTTTTCAGGCATTTGAAAGGCCTCTGAAAGGGTCTTGAGCGAGTGGTAATAGGCCGGGAAGCCAAATGTCAAGGGGAAGGTATTGTCCACTTTGGCCCGGACAATTGCCCCGGGCAATCCATCACTCAGTCCGTCCCGCTGACGGGTCATAAAAGGCATGTGCTGTGCGGAGGAATCTCTTTTGGGAATCTCCTTGGTTTTTAAATCAAAGATATCTTTATCCGCAAAGGCTTTTGCGCCACCCTCCAATGCAATAAGCCGCCCTCCTTTTTCAATCCATTTGGAAATGAGCTCCAAAGTATTGTCTTCCAGATTATAGTTCCCGTTCGGGAAAACAAGTGTGGTATATTTACTCAAATCAATTTTTCGCAACTTCTCTAAAGGGATTGGTGTAACAGGGCAGCCCAATTCCCGCTCAAAGAAAAACCAGGTGTGTCCATAGGAGTTTTCGTCCACCTCCTCTCCGTATACCAAAGCGATTCTGGGTTGTTTAACCAATTGGAACGCATCTGAGCCCAGATCTTTCCCTACGGTTGCCAAGCCCGTAAACACCGGGTAAAGCCGCACATTTGCCCGGGCTGCAGCGGCGTTCACCAGCTGATCCAATTCGTTCAATAAGCTTCGGTTGTCAGCTTTCGAAATCATGAATGCCCCCGGAGTATATTGTTGTTCCGCTAAAGTAAATGGCTCCATGGCTGTCCGTATCCGAACTCCTTTCTGCAACAATTCTCCAACAAGTTGTAATTCAGCCAACGATCCTCGATGAATACACCAGGCATAGGGCGTGGTGGTTGCCAGATCTTTTTGTGGAACATATGGCTCGTAAGGCTTTTTAGGCTCTAGGCGATCTTTCAAAGCGTAAGCTTCCAGACCGTGTGCAAAAGGCAAAGACCAGGCTGTGATATCATAGGTCATAGAGTCTACCAGCTTAGCCTCGGGTTCAAACAATACCTGCACCATCACTCCATGTGGTTGGTATGCACTAATCACCACATCATTGGGATTTATGGAAGCACTAATATCCTTTCCACTTCTATAGTCAAAGGCTTTGACCCCACTAATGCCAGCCCCCACATATCCGTAGCGGATATGGTGCTGATCAAGCAACTTGCACAATGCAAGTACTTTATTGGGATCATTTACTTCCCGGATCACAAAGGCCTTATACTGCCCATGCGGCTGTGTGGAGGTATGACGGTAATATTCGCGAAAATTTTCTACCAGCAATTCGGCGCTTTTACTTGCCACTTCAATGGTTGAAAGCGCCGTAGTCAGATGGTGCTCTATGCGGTCATGTAGCGTGAGGGTATCACCATTATTTATCTGCACTGCCCGGCCGCCCCGTGGACCGCCGCCTTGTTCGTAGGTCATCCCAATGGCTCCGTTAAAGGTCGGGTAGGTATCGCCATAAGATGGGTAGAAAAGATCAAACACTTCTCGGGTAAAATAATACCAGCCATGGTTGTCAAAATGACGCGCATTATTTTCACCAATTTTAACCTGAAAATCACGCTGCCATGGAGTAATCAGTTCATGCATGGGCTCTGCAGCAGGAGCAAAATAGTACGGATCGTTAATTCCTTGTTCATGCAGATCCGGATGTACCATGGGCAACCACCGGTGGTATGCGATCAACCGTTGCCGGGTCTCCGCCTGGGTTGCCCAGGCCCAGTCCCGGTTGAGGTCAAAATAGTAATGATTCACACGACCGCCCGGCCAGGGTTCGCGGTGTTCTCTGGCATCCGGATCTGTATTTTTAACAAGATTGGAGGCCATTCGATTCCAACTGGTGTATCGGTCATAACCATCGGGGTTGAGCGATGGATCCAGTATGACTACGGTATTTTTCAGCCATTCCTGCACATTTACATCGGATTGTGTGCCGAGGCGATAGGCCAGATCCATACTGCATTCTGAACCAGATGCTTCATTGCCATGTACACTCATGCTGATCCAAACAATTGCCACCGGATTATTTAGATCCGGCTGGCCATCGGCCATACCTGCCAGGCGAAGATTGTTGAGCCGGATCTGTTCGAGTCGGGCCATGTTTTCTGCTGAAGAAAAAATGGCAATTTGCAAGGGGCGCGTTTCATTCGTCAGACCATATTTTTCCAGACGCATGGTGCCGGGTAAGGCCGAGGCAAGTTGCTCAAAATATGCGTTCAGCAAATAATGCGGTGTGAACTGCTCGCCTAGTTTATGAGGCAAGAATTCATTGGGCGTTTTCTGCGCAAAACCGGCTTGTAAAAAGCTGATTAAACAAATGAAGATAAGCAGGCGAGGGAGTTTCATTCTAACAGGTTGTGTTTTGTTGGAGGCAAACTTCTGTAGAATTTATCGAAAAGAAAAATGGAGCGTGAGAGAGCGTCTTTTTCAGCTTTCCTGCCAAGGCATCATTTCCTGGATATTTCTATCCCAAATGCTCTGAAACGCAACTCGATGAGGCCTCTCCGTTTGAGCTGACCTTATCCATATCCTTCCATGTAAATAGCTGGCTGGGACGGAACGCACCCTGTTTTTCCAATTTAAAACGGGAGAGGGTGCCCAATAAAGCCTTGTGAAGTTCAAAATGACAGGTTGGTTGTCCATCCAAAAGTCTACAGTTCGACGTCTCAGACCAGGGTCGGCCAATATTACTGCGCAGAAATCGCTCTAAGGGTTCTAAATTATTACTAAAACTAGTGCTTTTTTTATAATTAATGGGTTCTTGCACGGAAAATCCATCTGTCAATTCCTTTTGCTGACGACGCCTGGCATCCCCTTTTTGCCGTATTTTTTTATTGATGTCACCTCCACCATAACGCCGGCATTCGATGAGTTCTTCGGCCATTCGTTTGTCCCTGCGTTTTTGTCGCTGGACCAGGGAGGTTTTGTTGTTTGGAAAAAAAAGTATCCATTGCGTCCTGTGTTACACCTTCTAACAGGAGCAAGCAGACCAGAAGTTCCTGATTAAGCTTGAAAAATCTATTTCCTTCAGACCAAACTGCTCAGCCGATCTTCTCTACCTCATAAATCGAATTGATCTTTCCGGCAAAAAGGCAATAAAATCTGGGACTTTCACGAAGCAGCGAAATCTCAGTTGGACGCCCGTCATCAATGTGACTGGCTTTGAGCTTCGATTTGATCGTATAATATGAAAAAAGGTGAGCAAACTGCACTTTTTCCGCAAAATACTGCTGCATTTGGGCGAGCATTTTGGGGGCATTGGAAACCGGACGGCGGGCACAATCCGTACAAATACCCGGGGCCTCGGGCCGGCAGGCCGGGTCAATATCCGGCTGCTGACAATCAAAATGCGGCAATGCATCGAAGGAGATCTTATGATGCGTATAGGCTACTGAAGAAAGGGAAAGCAACCCACTTAAACCATAAGGCATGATGGAACCAAAGGGGCCGTCCATCACCGTCAGGCCCCGTTGTCCAAACTGGGGTGAAGTAACAAAAGCTATTTCAGAGATTTCGTGGGTCAGCGCCAGGTCGTTTACGCCAAAAAGGTGATTGGTAGCATTGGTAGCGGCATAGGTGGCATTGATTACCGTTTTAGTTTCAAGAGACAAGTTGAAAGTTCCAAGGGCCCGTTCGCCGCTTGAAACTTGAAACTTGTCACTCGAAACTTGAAACTTGTCACTCGAAACTTGAAACTTGTCACTCGAAACTATAAGCTCGATTTCCCAGACATTACTTTGTGCTTTCGCATGTTGGATCCGGGTGTTTTTAAAGACCGTGATACCTGAACTCGCTTCCACTTTTTCCCGGTAATAGTTGCCCAATAAAACCGGATCGAAAGAATGTTCTTCTGTAGCATAGAGTGCTTCCAGACGATCGAAATTAAAAAGAGGATGTTCGTTTACCCGTTTACATGGTATATTTAGAAATTTACAAAAACGCTCAAACTGCGGGCCATCAGTAAAAGACCCATAACGGTCAATCGCATAAAACTTCTCGAAAGTATGATTGACGAACGCGCGATGTTCTTCTGTGAACCGGGCTTTATGCTCGTCGCTCATTGCGGCAGTGGCCACACTCCGGGGATAATGGTAGCCGCTATGTAGTCGTGCCTGGTTCACCAACGATGCCTTTTGAAAAAGTCGGGCTTCTTTCTCTAAAATTGCCACTTTTGCCCCGCGTCCGGCGAGGTGCAAAGCGGCGTAGCACCCGAAGATGCCTCCACCGACAATCACAAAATCAAAATGTTCTACCTGCATCCTGGCACTTAACTTTTAGTAATGTAAACCTGTCTCATCGCAGATTTTAGAAACCACCTCGTTTAAAAGGATTTTGAACCACATAGTTCACATAGCGCACATAGTCTAATATATCAGCAAGAATAAGCTATGTGCGCTATGTGAACTATGTGGTTCAAAATCCTGAGGCTTAGTGGTAAAAATCAAGCACAAAAATTGCAACTTCTGATGGATATTTGGCAACAGTTTTTAAATGGCCTTTTTGCAACCGGTTGGCTGGAATTTGTAGCCGTGGTCTTTGGCATTGCCAGCGTGGTACTTTCCAGAATGGAAAACATCTGGGTATATCCAACAGGCATCATCAATACCACCATATATATTTACTTAAGCGTTGTGGGCGGAATCTACGCTGAAGCTGGCGTAAACTTCTATTACACTGTAATGAGTTTGATCGGCTGGGTACTGTGGTCGCAAAAAAAGGATGGACAAAAAATATTGCAGATTAGCAGATCCACAGCCCTCGAATGGCGTAATTCCATCGTTTTTTTTGTGCTTTGCTGGGGATTACTTTATTTCGTTTTGAAAAAACTTACAAACAGTACGGTTCCCCTGGCAGATGGTTTTGCCTCGGCTTCAGCCTATACAGCCATGTGGTTAATGGCCAGAAAAAAGCTGGAAAACTGGATCTGGTGGGGCCTCACCAATGTGGCTTCCATTCCGCTCTACTTTGTTAAAGGTTATGTGTTCACTAGTTTTCAATATGTGGTTTTTCTGGTGCTATCTGTTTTGGGGTATTTAGAATGGAGGAGGAGATGTATGATGTATGATGTATGATGTATGATGTA
>JBILHS010000016.1:0-65221 GCA_044350425.1 Saprospiraceae bacterium
GGGAACTATGCGGAAGGCAAGGCCATCTGGGTCATAAAAGGTGCAGATTGCACGGTGGAAGGCATGGAGTTTTCGGGCTGTAAGGTGCCGGATCACAATGGGGCCGGGATCCGACAGGAGGGTAAAAACCTGACCCTGCGGAATTGCTTTTTCCACCACAACGAAATGGGGATTTTGACTTCCAATGATGGGGTGAGCGATTTTTTATTTGAGTCCTGTGAATTTTCATTCAACGGCTTTGGCGATGGATATTCCCACAACATCTACGTCGGTGCGGTCAACAGTCTGACCATGCGCTATTGCTACTCACATGATGCACATGTCGGACACCTGGTGAAAAGCAGGGCGCGGTTTAACTATCTGTATTACAATCGTTTAACGGGTGAAAACGGCGACGGGAGTTATGAAGTGGATATGCCCAATGGCGGACAAGCGATCCTGATTGGAAATCTGATCGAACAGTCGCCCAATTCTCAAAATGGCGGTATGGTCACATTCGGTTTGGAAAATCAGAGCCATCCGGAGCAGCAGATCATCTTATCCAACAATACGCTGGTGAACGATCGCTTTGACGGGCGTTTTGTCCAGGTTTCGAATGCTACCACCCTGGTCAAACTGGTCAACAATCTGTTTGCCGGGCCGGGAACACTTTTGCAGGGAACTACACAAAGTTTGGACACGACCCACAATATCCGTCGGACCAATCTTGCCGATGCCATGCTGATCGATCCGGCCAATTATGCCTATCGGCCCCTTGCCAATTCCCCCTGTGTAGACGCGGGCATTGACCCTGGAAGCTTTAATAATGTTGCCTTGATGCCATTGATGGCTTATCAGCATCCCATGTCACATACGGCCAGGTGGTTTTCAGGCGGTGCCATAGATGTGGGGGCGTATGAGTTTTTGATCCTACCGTATCGATGGGTGGAGGATGAATTTGAAGGTTCAGGACTTTCTGTTTCTCCCAACCCAGTTCCTACCGGCGGTATTTTGACCATTGAAACAAATGCCGTCCAGCGCATTGAAAGTGCTGTGTTTTTGTTTGATGCCCTGGGGCGTATGGTGCAGAAAGGTATTTGTCCATCCGGACAAAGCACCCTCAAAATGCCTCTGGATGATCTACCTGCAGGAATGTATTATCTGTGGTTGAAAGGCTTGAATCGGGCAAAAGCAATCGTGGTCTATTAGCCGCTCCAGGAAACCAGTTTCCCGTAATCAAAGGGTCAATTCCCACAGCTGAATAACCTCCATAGCTTCCCGGACATCATGGGCTCGGAGGATATTGGCGCCTTGTTGCAGGGCCACCATGTGTAAGGCAGTCGTGCCATTTAAAGCATCCGAAGGTTTCACGCCAAGCGGCTTGCAGATCATGGATTTTCGGGAAATTCCGGCCAGAACGGGCAGGTCCAGTACATTTTGGAATACATGCAGGTTTTTCAACAAGGCGAAATTGTGTTCCACCGTTTTGCCAAAACCAAATCCCGGGTCTAAAACCAGGTCCTTTACCCCCATCCCACGCAGCAGCTCCAACTTTTGTATGAAGAAGTCCAGGACTTCGGTCACCACATCTTCGTAATGGGGGCTTTTTTGCATATCCCCCGGATTCCCTTGCATGTGCATTAAAACGTAAGGAGCGCCGGTCCCGGCCACCGCATTCAATATGTCCGGGTCAAGCCTGCCCGCTGAAATATCATTGACGATACCAGCGCCAGATGCCAGGGCCGATCGGGCAACAGAACCCCTCCAGGTATCCACCGAAAGCAATGCTTCCGGGAAGCTTTGATGTAATAATTCTATGATTGGGATCACCCGCTGCATCTCTTCAGATTCGCTCACTTCCGCAGCGCCGGGACGCGTGGATGCGCCACCTATATCCAAGATGGAAGCACCTTCTTGCAGCATTTTCTCCGCCTGCTTTAAAACGGCGGAAATGTCAGCTAGCTTGCCGCCATCAAAAAATGAATCCGGCGTGACATTCAGGATGCCCATCACCACCGGACGAGAGAGGTTGAGTAATTGACCCTTGCTGTTAAGGGAACTTTGGACCCTGGACATTTGACTTCAATAGTAGAATTAAATAGGATTTTTCCAGAAAGCATTCCGGATTTTACCGGCCTCTTTTTGGGAAAAGTTTGCGAAGCAAAGTAACCGGCGAGAAATCAGCAATGGAAAAAATGGATTCAACAAAAACCAGTTTGAGGCGACGACTTGCACTCGAAACGGCAATCAACAATGCATTTCGACCGTCTTCCTGTACCTTTTGTACCGAATCTAAGCGCCAGTCACTGGATTGTATGGCTTCATCCGGTTGGTCTCCAAGGGCGTCTGCAAGGTGATATCCTTTGGCTTCTAAGGTTTGAAGGGCTTCTGAAACGGTTTGGTTCTGTTGCATGAATGATTGTTTTCTAATTCAAAAGAACGCCGAGATTCAAAGAATAGCGGCGCGGATTCGATAAAAAGTTTTCAACATTCGTTAATCCCCACCCATTCATAGTTTTTAGGTGCCCAATTCCAGCTGTTCGCGCACCAATTGATAGTAGGCGCCTCTTTTTTGGGTTAATTCCTGATGTGAACCCTGCTCAATGACCTCTCCTTTTTCCAGCACAATAATATTGTCGGCATTGCGCACGGTGCTAAGCCGGTGGGCCACGATGACAACGGTTTTGCCTTTGAAAGCAGCTTCCAGATTGCGCATGATCACCTGCTCATTATGGGCATCCAGGGCATTGGTGGCCTCATCGAAAAAGATGTATTTCGGGTCCTTATACAGGGCGCGTGCAATGAGGAGTCGTTGCTTTTGTCCCTGGCTTAACCCGGTTCCATCCTGCCCGACCCGGGTGTTGAAACCAAGGGGTAATAATTCTATAAAAGCTTGAATATTAGCTGTTTTTGCGGCCTCCAGTAAGCGCGGACGGTCAATATTCTCTTCGCCTAAGGCGATGTTTCTGGCGATGGTATCATTGAATATAAAACCATCCTGCATCACTACACCACAGTTGGCACGCCAGGCCTTGTGATGATAACCGTCCAGACCCATGTCATTCAAACGGATACTGCCTTCCTGCGGGTGGTAAAAATTGAGCAGTAGTTTGAGCAGGGTGGTTTTGCCCGATCCGGAAGTACCCACGATGGCAGTCGTTTTGCCATAGGGAAAGTGAAGGTCCAGGTGTTTGAGTACCCAGGTGTCCTGTGGGCCGCCGTAACGGAAGGAGACATTTTGCATGGACAATTCAGCTGTTTTGGGGAGTTCGCCCACCTTGGCGTCCTCGTTGGCATCCTCATCAGCCCGCTGGTGGATCTCGTTCATACGCTCCAGACTGATCTTAGCTTCCTGGGCATGCAAAATGAATTGTACCAGCGATTCCAGAGGCCCGTTCATATGGCCAATGATGTATTGTACCGCCAGCATGGCGCCCAGGGTCATTTCATTGTTGATGACTGCCTGCGCGGCCAACACGGAGATCACGATGTTCTTTCCTTCATTGATAAAAGCTGCGCCGGCACGTTGTTGCTGATCGGTAGACAGGTATTGCACATTTACCCGGAACAGGCGAGCCTGGATCCGTTCCCAGGCCCAGCGTTTTTGGCGTTCTGCATTGTGCAGTTTGATCTCCTGCATGCCGTTCACCAGTTGGATGAGGGCGTTTTGGTTTTCAGCCATTTGCTCAAAGCGTCTATAATCCAGTGAACGCCTCCGGGCCAGAAACAACCAGACCCAGCCAAAATATCCACCAGCGCCCAGTGCAAATACCAAGAAGATCAATTGGTTATAAAACAGCAGCACCCCTCCAAAGACCAGCAGGTTGACCAGAGAAAATATAGTGATCAGAGAGGAGGAGGTCAAAAAGCGCTCGACCCGTTCGTTGTCATAGATCCGCTGAAGCAGGTCGCCCGTCATCTTTGAATCAAAGTAAGACATGGGCAGACGCATCAGTTTCAGCAGAAAATCGGATACCAGATTGATGTTGATCCGGGTGCCTATGTGCAACAAGATCCAGCCCCGGATGAATTCCACGGCGACCTGACTGGCAAACAACACCCCCTGGGCCGCTAGAATAAGATAAACAAAGTTGAGTTCATGGAGCTGCACGCCTTTATCTACCAAAGCCTGCATCAAAAACGGGAAAACCAGCTGGATCAGACTTCCGAGCAAAAGTCCGATGCCCAGTTGCCAGATCAGCTTTTTATGCTGGCCGAGATATGGCCACAAAAATTTAAATCCCGAACGATTGGTTTTTTCCCCTTCCCGGTCAAAAAACTCCGGCGTGCTTTCCAGCAAAAGCAAAATTCCCTGTGGATCGGTATTCACTACATCACTGATCCAGCCGTTCAAGAAGTCCTGCTCTTTCATTTTGATCTTCCCGGAGGCCGGGTCGGCCACATAGACCTGTCCGCCGGAAATCTTGTACACCACCACAAAGTGCTCCTGTTTCCAATGTGCCACACAGGGCAGTGGAAGGTCTTTGGATAGGCGGTCGAAGCCGGTCTTTACCCCCAGGGTACGAAAACCGATCTTTTCTGCCGCTTCAGCAATGCCCGCCAGGGAGGCACTTACCTTGTCCGTATGGGCCAGTTGGCGCAAAAAATCGATCGAATAGAACCTGCCGTAATGCCGTGCGATCATACGCAGACACGCAGCACCGCAGTCTGAAGAATCAAATTGTTTGTCGAAAGGGAAGTTGTCCACGTTGCGTATTGGGTGGGGATTGGATGCAAAAATAGGCGAATGGTTCGGCAAGAAAAATCATTGTAGGTTTTTGAGCGGAATAAATTTTGAAACTTTCTCGAAGTTTGGCGTGTAATGGGAAAGTCTTTGCGCAGCAAATCATAATTTTGCGGCCCGACCCAAATCTGTTCCAATCCAAAATAATATATGGCAGCCAATTCCAACTTTCTCGAAGAACTCCGCTGGCGCGGCCTCATCCACGACTTCACGCCCGGCGTGGAAGAACATTTTAACCAGGGAATCGTGCGTGCCTATATCGGTTTTGACCCAACCGCACCTTCCCTGACGATCGGCAATTATGTCCAGATCATGCTGCTAACTTTTCTGCAACGCGCAGGGCACCAGCCTGTGGTGTTAATGGGTGGAGCCACCGGTAGGATTGGTGACCCCAGTGGTAAGGACAAAGAACGCGACCTCAAAAGCGTTGATGAGCTGGATACGAATATGGCACATCAGGCAGAGCAGGCCAGGCGGATGCTGGATTTTGATCCCGAAACACCCAACTACGCCGTGTTGGTCAATAACTACGATTTTTACAGGGACATGAATGTGCTTGATTTCCTGAGGGATGTAGGTAAGTACCTGACTGTCAATTACATGATGTCAAAGGAAAGCGTCCGCAGGCGGATCGAAGGGGAAACTGGTATTTCGTTTACGGAGTTTAGTTACCAGTTGTTGCAGGGCTATGATTTTGTCTTATTGCACCGCAACCATGGCATCACAGTACAAATGGGTGGCTCAGACCAATTTGGCAACATTACAGCAGGCGTAGAGTTGGCCCGCAAGATCGATGAGTCCAAAGTGTTTGCAGTGACGACCCCTTTGCTGACCAAGGCGGATGGCACCAAATTTGGCAAGAGCGAATCCGGCAATATCTGGCTGGATCCGGAATTGACCACGCCTTACAAGTTTTACCAGTTTTGGCTCAATGCAGACGACCGGGACCTGCCTAAGTTTTTGCGTTATTTCTCTTTAAAAAATAAAGAAGAAATCGAAAATATTGAAGCCAGGCAATCAGCACAAGAGATCAAGCGGGTGTTCGCTGAAGAACTGACTGTCCGCATCCATGGACAAGCGGTGTACGAGTCTGTTTTGGCAGTTTCCAAACTCCTTTTTGATCCTAAAGCGGATACTGAGACACTTCGCAGCCTGGGTGCTGCAACCCTTGCAGAAGTCGCAGATGAGATCCCGGCCCCGAAAATGGCCCGGTCGGCCCTTCAAAATGGTTTGAACATCCTGGATTTTCTTTCTGAAGCGACTGGAATTCTGGAAAGTCGCAGCGAAGCAAAAAGAGCCATTCAGGCCAATACCATTTCAGTGAATAAGCAAAAGATCGCAGACCTGGGTGTGGTGATCACCCCGGCTGACCTGCTGCATGGCAAGTTCCTGATGGTGGAGAATGGCAAAAAGAATAAGTATCTGGTGGTGGTGGAGTAGGGTAGAGGCGAGCTCAGATCAATTCGTTTTTACAAATCTTCCAGTTTGAACCCCGGATCCTGAGATGGCCAAAACCGTATACAGGCCAGCCGGATAATCCTGCACACTTATTTCCTGCAACGCATGGCCGTTGAAGGTCTTTTCCTGTATGATTTTGCCCTGTAGATCTGTGATGATCAGGCGATAATCTTCCGTATCTTCCCGTGGAATGTAAATCCGATCATGCACCGGATTGGGGAAAATAGCGACTTGGTTCTGAACCAATGCTGAAGTGCTGAGTGTAGCATTGTCTACTACTTCATCAATGGCCCGGAGCAAGGAATACTGAATATTCGCGCGAAAGGCATCCTGTCCGATTTCCCAGATCATGATGCCGGCAACCTGATCGATGGCAAGTTCTGTTTTTGCCTGGATGGTTGAGATGCCATTCCACCATTTTTGGTCTGTGTTGTCCAGGAAAGCATTAGCTGGGTCTTGATTCACAATGCCGCGATAATTAAAGGAAGCTACTGGGTCCACGCCAAAATCGTATCCATAAAAAGGAACTCCAAGCGTTAGTTTTTGTCCCGAAACACCTTGGCTTTGCCAATAATCGATGCAATCTACCGCCCAGTCGTAGGGCGAATGTTGTCCGGGATTGCTTGGGTCCCAGGGGCCTCGAAGGTCGTAGATCATCATATTGATCCAGTCAAAGGAGGCCAAAGCCGCACTCGTGATTTGGGGATATCGATAATTTCCCGGCAATGCAGCCGTGAGTGGAATGCCCAGCGGCGAAAGCGCAGCCTTCAGTTCCATGATAAACGGACTGTACCAGGTTTCCACATATTGCCATTCCAGGTCAATATCGACCCCGTCTATGTTATTGGTTTGTACATACTGTACGATCTTTTGAATGAACCCGGGGCGATTGGCAGGCAGGGTTAATTTATTCCAGTTGGCTTCATGGGCGGGGGTGAGGTAGCCGCCAGCCAGGGAAATAAATACTTTGCACCCTTTTTGGTGAGCCTTGTCGACCGCGGGTGCAATATTGACACCTTCAACCGAGAAATTTCCAAGGGTATCCGGATTGGCAAAGGCGATGTTGACATGGCTGAGTCGCTCGAACTCAATATCATTAAGCCAGCTAAATCTGTAATAAGGCAGATAGCCGATCACCTTAATAGATTGTGAAAAAGCAGTTTGTAGTGTAAAAAGCAGTAGAAAGGAAAGGAAGTTGCGCATCGGTTAACGGTTCAGAATAAGGATAAAAAACATGGGCAAATGTACGGCACCATTTAAACCTGATTCAGTTCATTTTTTAACTGAAAATTTTCGGAAATTTGCACAACCAGACTACTGGACATTTTGACAATGGACATTGGACCTGCACTCTAAAATGTAAAAATCAACTATAATTATGACAGCCAAAGGCATTCCAACCGTAGATCTTGCTCAATTCACCCAAGGCGATGCGAATCAACGCGAAGCTTTTGTGCGCCAATTGGGGGTCGCTTTTCACGAGGTGGGATTTGTTGCCGTGGTAAATCACGGCATTCCAAAATCCTTGGTAGATGATTTTTATGCTGCGTCAAAGGCCTTTTTTGCCTTGCCGGAAGCCACCAAACGAAAGTATGAAGTTGTGGGACTTGCCGGCCAACGTGGCTATACTTCTTTCGGAAAAGAACATGCCAAACAATCTCAGGTTGCCGACCTAAAGGAGTTTTTTCAGATCGGTCAGGAAGTACCTTCTGATCATCCATTGAAAATCCAATACCCTGACAATGTGCAGGTTGCAGAAGTTCCTGAAATGCCAAAGTTGGGAAGTGCCTTATACCGGGCATTTGAAAAGGCCGGCGGAGAATTGCTCGAAGCCATTGCCATACACTTGAATTTGCCAACGGATTATTTTCAAAGCAAGATCACTGCAGGCAACTCCATCCTGCGCAGCATTCACTATCCGCCTATTACAACGGAACCTGCCAGCGCCATTCGTGCCGAACAGCACGAAGACATCAACCTCATCACCTTATTGGTAGGCGCCAGTGCCGGCGGATTGCAACTGCTGACTGCCGAAAATAAATGGGCCGCCGTCATGCCCGAGGCAGACGAAATTGTGATCAACGTAGGCGATATGCTCCAGCGTCTCACCAACAACTATCTAAAAAGTACCACCCACCGTGTCGTAAACCCACCCCGGGAAGAATGGCATCTGCCAAGACTCAGCATTCCGTTCTTTCTGCATCCCGTCAGTACTATGGATTTGAGCTGCTTAGCATCCTGTGTTACAGCAAACAACCCATTACATTACGAGCCCATCACCGCAGGAGAATACCTCGACGAACGACTTCGGGAAATTGGGCTTAAGTGATGTATGATGTATAATATGGTTCGCTCAGGGATGCATTGATTTTTATTTCAGCATCTGCCTATGGATTGAAAAACCATACATCATAGTTCATACATCATAGTTCATACATCATACATCATAGTTCATACATCATACATAATTCAGCCCCCTCCTGTCCAACCAGCGATCCGATTGCCACGCCCATTCCATTGAGACGAACCGCGACCGTAATATTGGGTGAAAACTTTTCGACGATGGGCTTTTTTACAGGTCCTAGTCCGAGGATCCCCGTCCACCAGGAATCTATTTCTATGGCTTGATCTGGACAAATCACTGTTTCCAGAAGTTGGATGAGGGCTTTTCGAATCAAAGTATTTTCGCCAAATTCTGCAGTTTTTTCTCGTTCCAGGTCCAGATTTCGACCTCCTCCGAGCAGGATCCGACCGTCAATATTTCTGAAATAATAATAACCCCGGTCGTAGTGAAAACAACCTTCCACGCGCAGATTTGGAATGGAGTGAGTGATCAGAACCTGATTGCGGGCAGGTACTACTTCTGCCATGGAGAGTAGTTTTTGTGCGAAGCCATTGACGGCTACCAGCACTTTTGGGACTCGGATCGACCAGCCCGATTCCGTTTCAATTTCAACGCCTTGTGCACTATCCGTTAAGTTTTTGATGGCGAAACCATTGAATATCTGGACGCCGGCTGCTTGTGCCCGATGGAGAAGGGCGGCCATCATTTTTCCGGTATTGACCTGGCCTTCCGGTTGGTTTAATATAAGGTGTCGGATTCCTTTGAATCCAAAACTTTCAATTCGTTCATCTACGACCTTGTAGCCTTCTTTCCAGCCTGTAATTCGACCTATTTTTTCGTTGAGCTCAGGCATGCGATCCAGGCATTCCTGATAGACGGTCTCTTCAGTATCCGTGAACATCTCGTATCCGCCTAGCATTTTGAAATCCAGATTTTCGTCGCCTACCAGGCTGCGAAGGGTTTGGAGCCCTCGCCAGCGTTTTTCTACGACGTCCAATACCTGTTCTTCGGAGGCATGGCTCAGATCGTCCAGCAATTCGGTTATCGAGCCAAAGCAGGAAAATCCAGCATTTCTAGTGCTGGCGCCAATGGGCAAAGTGCCACGTTCTAAGATCACGACATGAAGGGAAGGATTCAGGGTCTTGAGGTGTATCGCAGCAGAAAGTCCCACAATGCCACTCCCGATGACCGCGATGTCAATATTTTTAAAGAATGATTCTCGCTCCCAATAACTGAGTTCGTACTGCATTAGGCTAAGTTTTTCTTTGAGTTTGACCGTCAGACGGTGCTTTTTGATCCTTCAAGGTCGGACACATATCAGGATCCATTGTTACCACTTCAATTTTTTTCGTCTGTATTATAAAATTTCCAAATTTAAGTCAGGAGCACGAACCATTCACCCCAATTAGAGTGATTAGCGTCCTGCTTTTAAGGAAGAAAGAATCTTAGGAAAAACACTATTCTAAAATTGGTACGGTTTTTGAAAATATATTATTCGATCTGTAAGACAGCCGACAAAAATCGAAACAACCAGCCCTGAAAATATTGTTTTATGATGCTTGATTAAATGCGCAAATTGTTGTATTTCAATGTTTTAAGTATAAAATGCGCGAGTTTTACAGGAAAAAGCGTTTCGCGGTTTGACAAAAATAGTAGTAATCTTGCATTTTGAATGCAAATTGGCGAGTGGGAAAAAGGTATGAAAAATGCTTTGTACTGAAATCCCAGCCTGCTTAAAAGTAGACAAACTCTTTTAATCCATAATCCTAACCGCCTTTATGGTTGGTTTCTTGTGTTTCCTGATTTTTGAAAAGTTGAAAGAAGTATTCCCGCCGAAATCTTTAGAATCCAAATTTTTCTGGGTTTTCGGGATAAAGTTTGGGAGAGTGGTGGAAGGTGTTTGCTAAATCTGGCACGCTCAGTTCATCATTTTTACCCGCAACAGCCACTTATATATCTTATATTAAAAGGTGTGGTAGGTGGCGACAGGTCAGAAGGCTTCATCCATTTCATTAATGCATTGAAATACTCGAAATTTGAACTATAAACAACATCTGTCAATTCCAAACCGACTTACCTTGATGAAGAGTCCCTTACACTCCTTCTCAAAGATGCTGTGCATCTCACCTTTTTCCTCATACACTAATTTTTTGACCATGAACATCTCAACAACTCCTCGCCACGTGGCGCAAGGGCTGCTCGTGCTGTGTTTTACTCTGGCTACTATGGTCGGGGCGAAAGCGCAGTGTTCTGATTTTGTATCCTTTCCTACTGACCCGGTTGTCCTAAATCTGGCGCTAGACGCATCGGGCAACGTTTCTCTTACGAACACTGTTTTGAACAACAATGGGTTTACAAAGAACGGAGCCTGTGACTACTGGCTCAGCCAGACGCCCGGCGTTTTGGTTTCTTTCATTAACGCTCCCATTGGTTTCACTTGCGCCGATGTTGCTACTTCGCCGCATAGCTGGTTTGTACGTGCTGGAGGTAGTCCTTTGATTGCCGGCCAAATGGGCCCAGGTGCAACCATTGTGCCCATCACAGTTAATGTGATTGATAATATCTTTCCAACAGTTACCACCAATGTTGGACCCCATGCGCGCAATGCAGATGCTGCTCCTCCAGGCTCATGCCGTTACACGATTGTGGCAGGCGATGCTCCACAGTTTAACTTTCTTACAGCATTTGACAATTGTCCCCCTGCTGCCATTCAATATAGAATTGACAATGCAGGTTGGGTAACCAGCAATACTGTAGTCGGTCAGATCCTGAATGGCGTTGGACCACACACCATTCAATGGCGTATGACGGATGCTTCCGGGAATCAAACAGTTGCACCCACGATTATTGTGAACGTTGCAGATGGTACGGCACCTTCTATAGCCTGTCCTCTTAATGTGATTACGACCACAGATCCTTCTACTGCATGCTCCCGGCTAGTAACAGGTATCGCTCCAACTTACTCAGACAACTGTACTATAGCCTCCCTAACCTGGACGGCCTCTGCACCGACTTCTTTGGCTTCTCCATTGACGGGAATCAATGTTGCAAGTGGCACCACTTTCCTGAAGGGTATAACTACGGTAACCTATGCTGTGAGTGATGGTGTGAATGCGCCGGTAAATTGTGCTTTTACCATTACGGTAAATGATAATGATCTTCCAGTGATTGTTTGTCCAGCGCTGAACAATTCAGTGAATGCTAGTATATTTCCGATATGCAGTTATACAGTGGCTGGCATCTCCTTTGATGCTACTGCCACTGATAACTGTGGCCTTGCAGCGAGTCAGCCAGTCATTGTGAGCTCTCCGGGCTATAATGGATTGTTGACGTTGAATGGCGCAGTATTTAATGTTGGAACAACCAATATTACATGGAGTGCTACGGATTTATCTGGCAACCCGACGACCTGCTCTTTTAATATTACAGTTAACGATGTCACTCCACCGGTAGTTACTGCGGTGCCTCCTGGCGGACTGGTTAATTTTAACAATTGTTCTCCAGGTAGCATAAACGCATGTTTTAATGTGAATACTGCTCCAGGTTCCTGCTCACAGAGTGTCACCTGGTACCGCCCAAGCCCACTTACCCATAATGTAGATGATTGTACCAATCCTGTAATAACATGGACAGAAAAGTCTACCGTTGCAATCAACTGCCCGGGAATGTCTTGTGTCAATGATCCCAACTTCTTCACCACCAATGGAGTTACACCTTTTCCATATGATGCAACTAACCTTTTACATTGGGTAACACCGGTTTCTGCAAATTTCCCGGTGGGTACTACGGTGATTACCTATGAGATTGGGGATACTTTTGGCAATCGTACTCCAGTTACCGTTACAGTGAATGTGTCGGAGTTGGAGCCACCAACGGCCACCTGTACAGGAAGTACCGTGACCGTGATGATGGATCCTTTGTTCAATATAGCGCAGGTTACGCCGGCTATGATCAACAATGGTTCTTCAGATAACTGTGGGATCAAAACCATGGACGTAAGTCCAATTTATTTTGACTGTAATACCCTGGGTGTTCAAGCAGTCACCCTCACAGTAGAAGATAATGCAGGCAATACAGCCAGTTGCAATGCAAATGTCTATGTGGCGGATAATTTGTCTCCGGTGATCGGATGCCCGGCTTCTTTTGTAGTACCTAGTTTCCCGGCAACCGGCTGTACGGCAACAGTACCCGGGTTGATCTTTTCGGAGGCGCCTGGTTTTAGCCCAGGCACACAGGAATTCTGGGATAATACTTTTGATAACTGTGGACTGACTTTTGACTACTCGATCAACAATGCACCGTTTTCGCCTTCGGTATTGCTCACCGTAAGCAACACGTTTGATTTAAGTGCAGTTGTATTCCCTTCCGGAAACAACACAGTAACCATTCGTGCAAAGGACGGATCTGGCAACATTGGCATTTGTAACTTCTCCGTAAATGTACAAGACCAAACGCCTCCAGCCTATGCAGCAGGACCAAATCCTGGCCCGGTTCCCGGTTCGACGATCCTTGCAAATGTGCCGAATATCGGCTCATGTGCATCTAAGGCAATCTGGAATACTCCATTGTTCTCGGACAATTGCCCGGGGGCAATAACGATCGTTTCACAATCTGCCTTTTCTAATGTCACCATTTTTAGTGCTGACAATGGTGGTATCACACCCGTTACTTATGTGGTAAAAGACGTGGCTGGTAACCTCTACACTTATATCTTTAATGTACATGCTGTAGACAGCCAGGCTCCAGTGGCCAAATGTAAAGACATCACCGTGAATTTGAGCTCCACGATCGGCGCCGGTTCGGTGGTCGTTACACCGGCACAAATTGATAATGTAAGTACTGATAACTGTGGTTACTCTTATGTAAGTGGCAATGCTACGTACACTTGTGCAAACATTGGCAACAACAACTATACGCTCCAAATTCAGGACGATGCCGGTAACCTGGCATCCTGCGTAGGTGTTGTGACGGTGAAAGATGTGACCGCTCCGACCCTTACCTGCCCGGTAAACGTTACAGTCAATACTCCGTTGCTCCCTGCTCCGGCCTCTTGCGTAGGTTCTTTAACAGGTTCTGTATCTGCGGTGGACAACTGCACAGTAAGTGCTTACCAATATGCGTTGGGTGCTCCTGCAGGTGCATTCACCACCTTTGTGGGTGGCAACCTGGCAAATATCCCCGCATTCCCGCTGGGCGTAACTACCGTTACGATCCGTGCACTGGACGGTGTATTGCCAACACCCAATATCAGTAACCTTTGTGTCTTCACAGTAACGATCAAAGACATCACACCACCCGTATTTGCAGGTGTTCCGGCAAATATCACGGTTGCTTGCAACGCGATTCCTCCGGTGACGAACCCAACCGCTATCGACAACTGCGGTACGGCCAACGTAACTTACTCTGGCCAGATAACTACTTCAGGTTGTACCTACACGATCACCCGTACCTGGGTAGCTTCTGACAACGCCGTGCCATCCAACACGATCTCGGTAAGTCAGGTAATCACTGTTCAGGACATTGTTGGACCTGTTTTTAACGCTGCTTATCTCCCGACAGGTACGGTAAACATCAATGTTGCCGGACCATCTATTTGTACTGGTAACTACACCTTAACCGTAGTTAATGGAACGGATATTACAGATGCTTGTAATGGAGTGTCTGGTATTGTATACAACCTCGTTCCAGCGATCGGTGCACCCTCTTCGGGCGTACTGACTTTGGCTGCGGGAACCTTTACCCTGCCAGTTTCCAGTTTCCCGATCGGTACCAATACGGTGACCCTGACGGCAACAGATGGATGTGGTAACCCAACGGTAAAAGTCGTTACCATTGTGGTGACCGACAATCAGCCGCCAGTGTTTAAGAACAACTATGCAGTAGCACCTGCAGGCATTTGCGGCAAAGTATTTACGCTTCCAAATACGACCAATAATTGCGATCAACTCTTTACCTGGGTGCGTCCTTCCGCCAATGACATCAGCGATTGCGGTGTATTGACAGTAACGGAAGCGATCAACAATCCATCTGTTCAGTCTTTTGTAAATCTGATCAACCCATTCCCTGCGGTTTTGCCTGTTGGGATGGGGGGAACAGTGATTGCACAGTTTCCGGTAGGCGAAACAACGGTTACTTACACAGCAACTCAAGGTGCTAACGTTCCTACAGTTTGCTCCTTTATTGTAAAAATCCTGGATACACAGGCGCCAACCATCACTTGCCCGGGCAATCAGAACCTTTCGGTTTCTGCAGGTTGTGCCGCAGCAGTGAAGGTGCCTTCGTACCCACCCGCTTCGATTTCTGACAACTGCGCAAGCAACGTGACGATTACTCAATCGCCTGCAGCAGGTGCTTTAGTGTCCAGTATTGTACCAGTCGTTCCTGGAAACACCTTTGTGGTAACCTTAAAAGCAACGGATAACTTCCCGAACAATCAGATGTCGGTTCCTTGTAGCTTCACCATTACTCTGGTGGACGGCCAGGCTCCGGTACCTGTGATCACTACGTTAAGTGATATTGTTAGCAATTGCACCAAAGAAACAGTCACAGCGCCCGCTGCAACCGATTGTAATGGTACCAACCTGATTACCATTTACGGCACTCCTTCTGTCCCTGTGATGATGGTATTGCCTCCACTGGTTCCGGGTGGTCCACCACGTTATGTGTTGAACCCAGGCAGCTATGTAATTACCTGGTCTTATACAGATCCACAGAATAATACGACTACGCAACCACAAAATGTGTTTATTGCAGTGGACCTTACACCTCCAGTTGCGATTGGTCAGCCATTCAATGTCAATCTGGATGCTACAGGCAATGCCTTTATTACAGCAGTTCAATTGAACAACGGCAGTTTTGACCAGGATGGTTGCGGTCCGATTGACCTTTCGATTCGTACCGGAGTTGATCCTTACATCTATGTGGACACTTTGGACTTTGACTGCTCCAACCTCGCCAACATGGGCGTAAATACGGTTGTGCTGGCGGTGACAGATATCAATGGTAATACAGCTACGTTCCAGACTACAGTAACCGTTCACGATGTGACCAAGCCGGTATTCTCTGGCGTTTGGACTGCTACCCAAATGGATACCTCCATTCAGGCATGCTCCGCCATCCCACCGGCAGCATCTTTCCCGCAAATTGCAACAGATCAATGTGACCTCGCGGTACAAATTACCCTGACAGAGACTTCTACTCAGGATACCATTGGTTGTGCGAAGTATAGCTACGTGATCAATCGCAAATGGACTGCTACGGACGATTCTGGTAATACGGCTACCCGTACCCAGAAGATCGTAGTGGCTGATACTCAAGCACCCGTTTTCGCAGCAAATACGCCAGCAACCGTGGTGGGCAATACGGCCCCGAATGCACTGGTTTGTAATGCTGCGGTAAACTTCAATATGGCTGCTTTCGTAGCGGATTGCGAGGCTGCTGCTGATCTGACCATTACCAATACGCTGATCTCTGCGCCGATGGGGAATATGTTTGTGATTCCTTCGGGCTCTAACATCAGTGCACCAAACTACCCGATTGGAACCTATGTAGTACGCTTTACAGCTACGGACAAATGTGGCAACAGCTCCAGCCAAACCGTGACCATTCAGGTTAATGATGCCACGCCTCCAACGGCGGTTTGTATCAATGGCGTAAGTGCATCCCTTCAGCCATCAGGCACCGTAAATGTTAATTTCAACCAGTTCAATAACTTCAGTTTTGACAACTGCTCCAGCAATCTGGGCCTGTTGATCCAGCGTCTGGATCAGAATCCGCTGGTTGCCCCCACCACTTCTTTGGAATATAATTGTACAGATGCAGACGGTGTTACACAACACGGAGTTAAACTTTTCGTGACGGACGGCGCTGGCAATATGTCTATGTGTCTGACCTACATCGTCATTCAGGACAATGTAGCTCCTGCCATCACCTGCCCGGCAAATGTGACCTTAGACTGCGCTGCAAATACAGCTCCACAAGTGCTGGGTTCTGCAATTGCTGCAGACAACTGTCCCAACAACACAGCCATCACGTTTTCCGATGTTTTAGGGAACGGAACAGGCAACGTTTGTCAATTATTGACACGCACCTGGTCTGTAAAGGATCTGGCTAATAACGTGACCACCTGCAATCAGCTCATTAGTCTTCAAGATACCACGAAGCCTGTTTTGAGTGCATATCCTCCAAACATTACCATTAGTTGCTCCGAGCCATTGCCTGCACCGGCCACTATTACAGCGACGGACAACTGTTCGGCCAACGTTACGGTACTGTTTGAACAGGATACCATTAATGTTGCACAGGGCCCATGTGGTTTGTATGACTATACCATTGTTCGTACCCGTACGGCTGTGGATGACTGTGGAAATACAGAAATTGACACCCGTCTGATCAAGGTTGTAGATGTCACAGACCCGGTTTTTGCAGGGATGCCTGATACGCTGTTCCTGACCACTTCACAATTCCCACCCAACCAGACCTGCACGGTGCCTTTGGTACTGAATGTAGCCCAATTCCTGGAGGATTGTACCCCGGATACTTCGCTTTTGGTGACCAATGATGCTCCATTTGGAGATGGTCAGCAGGATATCAGTGGTGATTATCCAATCGGCGACTACTGGGTGTACTTTGCTGCAATAGATGTTTGTGGTAATGTAGGCATTGATTCGTTGTTCATCCGCGTAAGCGATAACAGCGTTCCAACCCTGGTTTGCAACAACAACGTAGTGATCGCGCTGGGTACCAACGGTGAAGCAACCCTGGATGCCAGCGACATTGATCTGGGCAGTACAGACAACTGTGCGATCGATACGATCTATCTGTCTAACTCCATGTTCGACTGCGGAGATCTGGGCGCACAAACCATCAGCCTGACGGCTGAAGACATTTATGGTAACACCAATTCCTGCGTAGTGCAGGTACAGGTTACTCTGGGTACAAATGCAGGCTTTAACCTTACGGCTACCGGCACACCAGAGTCTTACTTCGGTGCAGATAACGGAACAGCAACAGCGGTTGCTACCGGTGGCACGGGTACCTTTACCTATGTTTGGAGCAACATGGCTACTACGGCAGGACTCAATGGTCTTGCAGCAGGAACTTACACGGTTACAGCAACCGATGTAAACAGCGGATGTATTGCTGTGGATACAGCCATCGTAAATGAAGGTCCAAAAATCACCATCACAGTGGGCGCCGGAAGCGGTTGCCAGGGTCAAATTATCTCGGTCCCCGTTACAGTTGATAACTTCATCAATGTTTCCGGATTCTCCTTGGGTCTGGCGCTTGGTAATGGTGTAGTAGGTGTCATCACCGGATTAACCGACGTAAATCCTGCCCTTGCAGGATTGGTTCCGGGTGTAAATTCAGTATTCTGGACAGATTCACTTCTGGCTCCGAATACGCTTCCGAATGGTTCTTTGCTGTTCAATGTTCAGATCACACTGAGCAATGCAGCAGTTGGTACGACCAGCAGTATTATAGCTTCGGCACTTCCAGCGCTTGTATTCCTGCAGGATGGTACCAACCAGGCACCTGTGGTGAACTTCAACAACGGTTCTGCAACAATCAGTTGCGTAATCGTGAACGATCTTGAAATTGCCGGTGATGTATTCACTTGGAAAGCGCCTGTTAAGCCAATCCCGGGTGTAACGGTAGAGCTGGGTGGTACAAACAGTGCAACAGATATCACTGCATTGCCTAATGCAGATTATGGATTCTTCGTGCCATCGGGTTCTAATACGCAGGTTTCAGCATTGAAAATTGCTACGGTTAAGAACCAGCAGATCAACGTGGGTGATATGCTTGGAATTCAGGCACACGCAGCATTACAGGTTGCTTTCACAAATGGTTATCAGTGGGTGGCTGCGGATATCAACAGTGACTTTAGGGTCAACTTGCTGGACTACGCGCTGGTACAGAAATACGTACTGGGAAATGCACCGCACTTTACCAACAATCAGGGTCTTCAGATCGGGCCAGACTGGAAGTTTATAGCTTCTGCTCATACGTTTATGCCATTGCCATTGGGCAATCCACAGGCACCAGCGATGAACCCGCTGAACAACCCGGTACCGCCTTCCTTGATTATCCACAACAACATTGCGGGTAACTTCCTGGCAGACGACTTTACAGGTGTTCTGATGGGCGACGTAAATGGTTCAGTGGTACCATCCCTGACCAATGGCGGAAGTGGCGCAGAATCTGCAAACGTGCTTAAGTTCCGTTTGGACGAACGTGCGGTGCAAGCGGGTGAAACCGTGACCATTCCATTCAAGGCGGTAGACTTTGCCAATGCACAAGCATACCAGATGACCATAGCCTTTGATCCGGAAGTACTTGAACTTCAGGATGTACAGGCAGGGGCGTTGCCAGGCCTTACAGAGGCTAATTTCGGCACCGCATTCCTGGCAGATGGTTTGATCAGCACCCTTTGGGTAGGTGGTAAACCAAGCACATTCAATGACAACGAGACATTGTTCTCCTTGACGTTTAAAGCTTTGGAGTCAACTCCGACCCTGTCGAGTGTGTTGCACAGCAGCTCAGTGGTTACGGAAGCATTGGCGATCGATGAAGCAGGAAATGCCATTGCAGTTGATTTTGAATATGTAGCTTCGGTAGCCACCGGTGAGGTAGAAAGCAAAACTTTTGCACTTTACCAAAACCAACCTAACCCATTCACGGCACAAACGAGCATTTCGTTCCGCTTGCCAGAGGCAGGTCGTGCTACCTTGCGTGTGTATAGTGTCGAAGGTCGTCTGGTTAAAACAGTGATTGGTGAATTTGCCGAAGGCATTAATACTATCACATTCCAGAAAGGCGATTTCGGTTCAACCGGTGTTTTCTATTACGAATTGGAAACTCCGAAATACAGTGATCGTAAGAAGATGATTTTGATTGATTAAACTTGTTTAAAGTGAGGCGGTGATTTAAGGTCACCGCCTCACCCAAACAAATTTCATCGAGGATTACCCTCCATCTTTAATAGTTTGACATTGAACACCATGAGAAATATCTTCTTAATCCTATTCCTGCTAATGGCGGGGATTTTCACAAACGAATCCTCGGCGCAAGCGGTCATCCTAAGATCCGATACCCTGGAAGTCCCATGCATTTCGTCTGATACATTTCTGATGCCCGTTTATCTGGACAATCTGACCAATGTTTCAGGCTTACAATTTACATTAGCGTGGGACACCGCCCGTCTGGATTATGCGTATGTCACAATGCTTCATCCCCAGTTTACGGGGGTAGGTTTTGACACTTCCGCCGCTACTCTGGCATTCGGCAGACTCACTTTTGCCTGGACCGATCTGGCCGGGCTTAGCCTCCCATCCGGGACCGTATTATTCCAGGTGGCGTTCAGAAGAATTGGTGGACCTCAAGCTCCGATCTCTTTTGTAAATGATCCTACAGCAATTACGGTTTTTGACAATCAGTTCAATGAATTAGTTTCCCAGACTTTTAATGGACTGGTAAAACCCATTGATGACCAGGGCCCAACGCTCACTTGTCCAGCATCCGTGATAACCGGTTGGTCTGGACCAATAGCCATTCAAAACATAGCTCCGGCGCTTGCTGACAACTGTGGGGTACCTGCAGCGGGCTGGACTTCTACCGGTGCAACTTTTGTAAATGCGCCCAATGATCCGGATGCCAGTGGGGCTTTTTTTAATATTGGCCTCAGCACGGTAACCTACACCGCTACGGACGCAGGGGGCAATACCGCTACCTGTTCCTTCGATATTTTGGTCGAGTTCTCTGTAACCACCACAGACCTGACCCTGATCGCCAATCCTAACAACCTTGCCTCCTGCGGAGAAACGGTTTCGATCGATGTGCTGGCTTTTAATTTTGACAGCCTGGCCGGCCTGCAATTTTCAATGGAATGGCTGCCTTCCAATCTGGAGTTTGTTTCTATCACAAACACCAACGCAGCTCTGGACATTACGCTATCGAATTTCAATATCGACTCCTCGGCTGTTGGACTGTTCACATTTGTCTGGACAAGCACCGGTATAAGTGGCTCCTCTGCGGCTCCCGGGGCTGTATTATTTACGCTGACGTATAATGTGCTCGGATCAGGGACGGTAGATTTTGGCAACAATCCTACGCAAGCGCTGGCATTCACAGGAACCATCTCTCCACCGGAAGAAACTACACTGATTACTTTTGGAGCCTCGATCACGGTAACGGATACGATGCCACCGGTCATTACTTGTCCGGCAAATATTACTGTAGTGGCTCCGTCTGCAACCCCTGTGTCAGGCATTGCCCCAACAGTAACAGATAACTGCGCTGTTCCTCTGGTAGGCTGGACCGTATCAGGTGCCACTACTGGCAGCTTTCCCAATGATGCCGACGCCAGTGGCGCCTTGTTCAATCTGGGTACCAGTACAGTGACCTACACTACCACGGATGCTGGTAATAATACTGCAACTTGTTCCTTTAATGTCACAGTAGAATTCGGTATCAATACGACCGAACTGACGATTGTGGCAAACAGTGCCAATGCCGCCTGCGGGGGCAGTTTTGTCGTTGATTTTGCTGCCTTAAATTTTAATACCATTGCTGGCGTACAGTTTACTATTAACTGGGATGCTGCATTGTATCAATACACGGCGGTTTCGAATTTTAGCCTTCCATTGGGTATTGATATCAGTAATTTTGGAGTAGACGGTGTAGGCGTGGGCTTTATAACCTTCGCTTGGACAAGTAGTGACCTGAACGGATTGTCGATCAATAATAGCGATCTGCTTTTTAGTTTAAATTTTGACCTGCTCAGCAATACCTCTTCCAACATCACTTTTGGAGATGCTCCAACCATTCGGGTGGCGTTTGATGGCGGTACGTTTGATCAGATTCCAATGATGACCATTGATGGCTTGGTCACTGTGGTGGACAATGTGCCACCTACGATCACTTGCCCTTCTCCAGCACCGGTGGACGCCCTGCAAGGCCAACTGGTTGCTGCAGTGAATGGCTTACAGCCTACGTCAGTAACCGACAATTGTGGTGGAATCCCTGGTTTGACTTACACACAATCGGGTGCAACCACCAACACTGGTGCTGGCAATGCTGATGGAAATTACAATGCTGGAACAACTACCGTGGTGTACACAGCAATCGATGCTGCCGGCAACACGGCCACCTGTTCATTCCAGGTCGTGGTCAATTCAGATACGCCTGTTATATTGCAACTGGATACAGTAGACCTGGGTTGCTCTGCAGTGCCAACACAGGTGGTGGTGAATGTAACAGTTGAAAACTTTGTCGACATCATTGCCCTTCAGTTTGGCCTGAACTGGGATCCCACGGTCTTGGAACTGCAACTTCCGGTGATCATTCAAAATATCAATGCCGGACCTTCCCCCATCTTTGTCGATGTGCCCAATGGTACCCTGGCCTTTTTTGGTGGTGCTCCAAGTTGGCCAAATGTGCCGGATGGTGGCCCAATCATGACCATGACCTTCAACGTTCTGGACCCGATCGGACTGGCAAGCACCAATATTTTGTTTGCTGCACCTTTTGATGCTTTGAACAATAACTTTGATGCGGTTCCGGTGCAGACGGTTAACGGAGCGTTTATTTTTACCTTAGATAATGTTCCGCCGTTAGTTACTTGTCCTTCAGATACGGTATTAAATGCACCGGCTGGGCAATGCAGTGCAACGTATAACCCAGTAGCACCAACGGCTTCTGACGCGTGTGGTGCAATTGCCGGCGTCTCCATTTTTCCGAATATGACGACTTTTAATGCAGGACCTCCGACTACCTTGACTTATACGGTTTCGGATAATGCAAACAACACCAGCACCTGCGCTTTTACTGTAACGGTGATTGAAAATAACCCACCACAAATCGTGACTTGCCCAGCAAGTCCGATTCTTGCGGATGCTAATTCACTTTGTCAGGCAAGTGTATGTTGGACGGTACCGACTTTTGAGGATGCATGTGGGCAACCTTTAGATACGATCATCCATGACTATGACCCTTGCGGTTTATTTGCATTAGGGACTACGCTGGTCAATTATACTGCAGTAGATCTGTCCGGTAATCAAGTTACTTGTTCTTTTGAAGTAGTGGTACAAGATGTAACACCACCGACGGTCATTTGCCCAACGGATACCATTGTAATTCCAGTGAATGGCTGTACGGCAGTGGTTAATTTTAGCTTTATTGCTTCTGATTTCTGTGATGCTGACCTGGACATTTTGTGCAGCGACACTTCAGGTTCTGTATTTACCGGGGTAACACAGGTTGGCTGTACCATTACCGATGACGCGGGAAATCTGACCCAATGCCTGTTTACCATTACGGTTCCGGATACATTGGCTCCTACTTTCATGAATGCTTGTCCGGCCAATATTACCGTTGCTTCGGCTTCCGGAAACTGTGGCGCGAATCAAACATGGGTTGCACCAATGGCTACAGACAACTGCGACCAAAATGTGGCCATTGTTGCAATGCCAGCTTCCGGGTCGTTCTTTGATGTTGCGAATTCTCCGCATACGGTGGTTTTTACTGCTACCGATGATTTTGGCAATACGACCACTTGTACCTTCACGGTCACCGTCACGGATAATACCAATCCTCTATTGACCAATTGCCCATCCTTGCCGATTCTTGTAATTCTTCCGGTAAACAAATGTGATACCATCCTTAACTGGACCCCTCCAACAGTTTCAGACAACTGTGGCTTGGGAGGCGTGGTTTTAGTTCCGAACATTCCGTCCGGTTCTGTATTTACTACGGGTGATACCGTAGTGGTATACACCGCAACGGATTCTTCAGGAAATACATCGACCTGCTCCTTTAGTGTTTCAGTAAAAGACGTAGTACCTCCGGTGATCGATTGTCCAACGGCGCCACTTCCGGTTCCTGTTCCAAGTGCCTGCGGGGTAGTCCCTGTCTGGACGCTGCCGACTGCAGCGGACAATTGCACCCTGGTTTCAGATCTGATTGTCACGACTTCTTATGAGCCCGGAGACACCTTCCCGGCTGGCACAACCTGCTTTATTGTTCGGGTGACTGATGCCAGTGGAAATTTTGATGAGTGTCAGATCTGTGTGGAGAACAACATCCAGCCCAGATTCACCAATGTCCCGAGTGACATTACTGTTAACATGTGTCAAACGATGGTCACTTGGCCAGAGCCTGTTACGGTAGATTTTTGTCCGCCGGTACTGGTAACCGTTTCACCTTTACCAAACGGCAGTATCTTCCCATTTGGCACTACCGTTGTCACGTACACTGCGACAGATGCACTCGGAAACTCGGCTACAGCTACATTTAATGTAATTGTTTCAGAAGACATTGCTCCGGTGTTTGATTGTCCGGTTAGCCCGATCATTGTAAATGTTGGGGGTGTTGTGCTTTCAGATCCAAGTGACTTCCTGATCGGTCAGGATACGGTTGCGGGTTGTGGTGCTGTAGAATTGGCCTTTAATTTGCCCAATGCTATGGATAACTGTGTGACGCCAACCGTGACCCAGTTGGAAGGTGTGATCTCTGGAGGGATATTCCCGCTTGGATTCAACAATCTTTTGTTCCGTGCGGTGGATTTTTCCGGTAATTTATCTCAATGTGCCGTATTCATTCAGGTAGTTGAACTTCCTGTACTGGACCTGGTGGTAGATCCAATGCCAGGATGTGCAGGAGAGCAGGTGCTAATTACAACCACCGATATCCCGGGGGCTATTTACACCTGGACAGGCCCGGTGACTTCGGACACAAACGTCGTAACAATAAACAGTTTGAGTTCACAGAATGATGGACAGTATCTGGTTTCTGCCAATGTGAATGGTTGTATTACTGCTACTGACACGACTACTGTGTTTTTAACAGTGTCGCCCATGGCTGAAAATGATTTGATTTATTCAATCAATCCTGGAGAGACGGTCACATTCCCCAGTGTATTGATCAATGACAATTTATCACCGGCATTTGATTTTTTAATTTGCAATGTGAGTATTCTGGAAGGTTTGGTAATGAATAACAACGATGGAACTTTCACATACACAGCGGGCGATCAACCTGGTATGGTTTCGTTTAGTTATGAGGTTTGTTCTAGAACCTGTGACCTGAGCGACCAGGCTGCTGTGACGATCACGGTCAACGATAGCAAGTGTGTGTTTATTCCGAATATCATCACGCCGAATGGCGATGCGTTGAATGACTGGTTCACGATACCTTGTGTTGATACTGGACTTTTCCGGGAGAATACTTTGATGGTGTACAGTCAGTGGGGCGATAAGGTATATGAGGCTTCCCCTTATAGCAACGACCCTGCCGATGCATGGAAGGGTACACTAGACGGGGTAGATGGAAAAGATCTTCCGGACGGTGTTTATTTTTACATCTTCAAACCAGGGCCAAATATCCCTCCGATGAAGGGTTTTGTGGAAATATTTCGTTGATTTTTCGATAATGAGCAGGGGTGAGCAGGCTGGACTTTTTCTTCAGCCTGCTCAGATCCCTTTACCTATTCAACTACCCCATCAAGATTTAACACGATTTAATAATGAAAAAACTTATTTTCTCCATTGCATTACTGGTGGCAGCTTGCATAACGCTGAATGCGCAGCAAGAAGCCCAATACACCCAGTTTATGTACAATAAACTGTACCTGAACCCTGCGTATGCCGGTGCACGGGGTGTTCCAAGTCTCACAGCCATTTATCGCAGCCAATGGGTTGGTTTTGATGGTGCTCCGCAGTCTATGCTGGCAAGTTACAACGGGCCATTCTTATCCAAGCGGGTAGGTATCGGTGCAACTGTTTCCAATATGAGGGTTGGATTGCAGCGTGATTTCCAGGCATCGCTTGCCTATTCTTACGATATGGTTGCCCAGGAAGATTTTTCGTTACGCCTGGGCCTTTCAGGTTCTTTGCGTTCCTTGGGTATTGCATTCAATGATGCCAAACCGGCACAGAGTGGCGATCTTTCCATTGAAAACCAACGGACCAATGACTTCTATGGCAACGTAGGCGCAGGGGTATATGGTACCATTATGCAGCGTTACTACATTGGGGTTTCCGTGCCACGTCTGTATTCCAATGCAATTGGTCTCAGTAATGTCAATGCAACCTCCCTAGCAAAAGAATACCAACACTTTTATGGCATGGCCGGAGCAATACTGCCTCTGAGCGATGACATTAATCTGATGCCGGCAGTCTTACTAAAATACGTAAAAAATGCTCCTTTCGATGCGGATATCAATCTGAACTTAGATATTCGTCAGAAATTTACAGCAGGTATTTCTTACCGCCTGGGCGGAGACGGATCTGGCGATTCTGTGGATCTTTTGGCACTATGGCAAGCTGCCCCACAATTGGCAGTGGGTGCCGCTTACGACTTCACTCTCAGTAACCTGAAAGATTACAATGCAGGCTCTATCGAGGTTATGTTACAGTATGATTTGAAGAAAGTAAGTGGCTCAGGCAAGAAAAAACTCTCTAACCCACGCTTTTTTATGTAAATCATACTTGGTTTGCAAATGGATACAAAACCGATTACTTTTTAATCCAAGTTCTTCCAACTCAACTTGTAATCAATTCAGAAACATGAAATCCTATAAGCATATTTCACTGCTTGTTATTTGTACTGGTCTGGCCATCGCACTTTATGGCCAAACGGCTCCGGGGGCATATGTCCCAGTGACGGTACAGATCAAAAACGAAGCAGCCATCAACACTACAGGGCTTGAATTCAGTCCTACCTTTTATGAAGACGGTATTGTATTCATTTCGACCAATACAGCCGGATTGAAAAAACTGACTGATGAACAGCTGAAGCTGCCCGCTATGTCTATTTTGCGGTCACGGAGAACTGCAGAAGGTGTTTTAGGCGTGCCCGAGCCTTTTGCAAAGGAATTATCCTCCCTTTATCATGAAGGCCCCGTTTGTTTTGACCGTACGGCAGAAACGGTCTATTTTTCCCGAAATTCTCTGGTACGGGGCAAGGACAAAGAGCAGAAGATGCGCCTTTATGTATCGAAAAAAACAGGCGAGCTTTGGAGTGAGCCTGTACAACTCCCATTTAACACCAACGAATTTGATGATTGCCACCCTGCAATCAGCATTGATGGCGACAAGCTGTTTTTTGCATCCAATCGTCCGGGAGGTTACGGTGGCATGGACATTTATGTCACCTATAAGGTCGGCGAATCCTGGAGTGAACCTGTGAATCTTGGCGCAGGGGTGAATACTGCCGGCAATGATGCATTCCCTTTTATTCATGCGGACAATACCCTTTATTTTGCATCTGATGCACAGCCAGACCGAAAGGGTGGATTTGACCTTTATTATGTAATTCCAGAGGGTACGCAATGGACCAAACCCGTTAATATGGGTGAACCATTCAATTCTGGTGGAGATGATATCGGCCTTATTGTTGATCTGAACAAGATCAACGGGTATTATGCTTCGAATGGTGGTGGAGGGGCTGGTGGAGATGAGATCTTTAGTTTTCACACGGAAAATGGCAATCTGGATGACTTATTGCTACAAAATAAGCGTGTGCCGGACCGCAATCTTGACCTCAAGATCTTAGTGACGGATAAATTGTCTGCAGCACCCATCAAAGATGCAACCGTTCAAATACTGAGTTACGATGGTACAAATGTGATCGGGCGCGATGAGCAGGGCAACCTGATCACCGTACAAACCGTAGATGGTAAAGAAGTGATCGGTTCTATGGCGCCAGATAATGGCATCAATGGCGAAACCGATAGCAAGGGCCGTTTTGGTACAGACATTAAGCCTGGTAATTACGTGATCATCATCACAAAAAAAGGCTACCAGACTAAGCAATTCCGACTGCCTGTTTCTAAAACAGGCAATGAACTGGTTGCACAACTTGAAAAGGCAGGCATGATCCCAGGTAAAATTCAGTGGATCCCCACCGTATTTAATTACAATACAAATGCACCGCTCGCGGGGGCAACGCTGGTCTTAACAGATATTAAGACCGGGTTGAAGGATACCCTTGTTACGGATGCCAACGGAACACTGGAGCACTATTTGAACATCAATTCTAAGTATAAAGTGGATATCCTGCAAGGTGGACGATTGTTGGGGAGCACGGAAGTAGATACCAATGGCTGGCCTGACCCGAGCAAGCCTATGTACCAGAATATCACCGTAGCACCGCTGCTGCCTGGTTCCGTGATAGAATTGCCCAATATCTACTACAACTATAATGATGCCACCTTACGCCCGGATGCCCGTAAAGATCTGGATCTTTTAGTGGCTTTGATGAAACAACAACCTTTGATCAACGTGGAGCTCCGCAGCCACACGGATAGTCGTGGACGAGTCGAATACAATCAGGGTTTGAGCCAGAGACGCGCCAATGGCGTATTTGAATTTCTGGTTGCCCGGGGTATCTCCCGTAACAGGCTGGTTCCAATTGGATTTGGAGAGAGTGAGTTGCTAAACAATTGTAAGGATGGTGTGAGCTGTTCAGAAACAGAACATGCGCGCAATCGCCGGACCGAAATACGCATGCTTGCAGGACTTTCAGGTTCCAGTATGGTGTATGTGGATGGTAAGATCAGCAATGTTGATCCTCAGGAAACTGCTGATCCTAATGTAAATGTGAAGCCATCTAAGCAAACGGCAAATGATGTCGTAAAAGTCACCAATGCAAACAATGGTATCTACTACGTGGTGGCGGGTTCCTTCCTTGTGGAGGAAAGAGCAACCAATCAAGTGGTAACCATGAAGAAACTCGGCCATAAAGATGCAGAGGTGATTCGTTTCCCGGATTCAAAATTTCACTCAGTCAGTGTAGGTAAGTTCAAAACGCGCGAAGAAGCCACCGCATTCAAACGCAAGCTTACACTAGATAAAATTGAATCCTTCGTAAGGGCGGCACAGTAATGGATGATACTGAAAATTTGAGATGAAAAAATCTAATCTTTCAGGTCTGAGTCTCTAATGTCCAAGGTCTTTTTACCTTTGTGCCAACTTTTGGGGAACCTAGTTGTTTCTCAGAAAAAGCATAAAAGGAGAAACTTTAAATGGCAATTATAATAACTGATGAATGCATCAACTGCGGTGCATGTGAACCGGAATGCCCAAACAATGCCATCTATGAAGGTGGTGTGGAATGGGCAATCTCCGATGGAAATACAGTAAAGGGTGACTATGTACTGGAAGATGGTTCGAAGGTGGATGCAGCAAAAAAGCTCAAGCCGGTCTCGAATGATTACTATTACATTGTGCCGGAAAAATGCACAGAGTGTACAGGATTTCATGAAGAGCCGCAATGTGCTGCTGTTTGCCCTGTGGATTGCTGCGTGCCGGATCCTGACCGCGTGGAGTCCAAAGAAGTACTCCTGGAAAGAAAAGTTAGACTACACCTCTGACGAACAAATGTTTGTCGGTTCGATCAGATCAAGATTTTTCAGATTTTTAATTGCCTGCTCTCCCTTGGGAGAGCAGGCAATTTTTTTATATCACATGGCCATCCGCTGCTGCATTTCCCGCACCTTACCCTGGTTTCCCATGGAAGTATAAATCTGAATCAGGTCCTGCATGGTGTTTTTATCCTGCGGGTAATTCGCCAGCGCAAGATTTAAAAAAGTGATGCCACCCTCAGGGTCCTGCATTTTGACATAGTAGAAATTATAGCCTACCCGGTGACAGAAAAAATTATAGATGTTTGGATCTGCACTTTTGAATGACTTTAGTACATCGAGAACCATGGTAAGCATCTCCCCATTCTGTGGCTGACCTTGTATCAGGCGTTCCAGGCTTTTTAATAACTTATCCAGATCCTTGTCCTCGTTGTACCGTGCCACAGCCATTTGCACTTTAAGCGGTGCTGCCAGGCGATATCCCGGGTTAATTTCCAGCGAGCGGTTTACATAATGGTCGATCGAATCAATCAGTGTTTTACGGGTGGTCACAGACAAGGCATCGGTCGCTTTTTCGATCTGGAGATACCGGCTTTGATTGATCAGATTGGCATAGTAGTAATTGGCGCGATAGCTTCCCTCTGAAACCTGTATCGCGGACTCCACCAGTGCCGTTCCATCGCCGCTCCAGTCGGATACCCTTGTCCAGGTGCGGATTCCAAATGAGACCAGGATGGCCCCCAGGATTACGGAACTCCACAGGTTGACTTGTTCCGGAGCTTTGCGCGTCAGCTCGGGTAGTTTTCGGGCCAGGAACCAGGCGACCAGCAGGCAAAAACCAACAGAGGGCATGAATAAATACCGCTCGTTGAGAAAGGTACTGGTTCGAACAAAAATATTGGATACCACACTGATGGTCAACAGATAGAAAAGGACACCGTAGGCCGGAACCCACCAGCCGGAAGCTTCCCCTTTTCTGGTTTTTTGAATTTGCCGAAAGGCCCACACGCCCATGGCCAGATAGGCAACAAGGGAGAGCCAGGCACGCCAGTCTGTCCAACTGACCTTCGGTACATGATATGGATAATAATCGATCGTAAGCGGGTGAGGAACCAATAATAGTTTCAGATCCCAGCCGAGCGAAAGGAATATGGTGGCGAATTTTTCAGCGCCCGACATGCCCAGAAACGGATTCAGGACTAGTTCATCCGGGTGTTCGATCGGTGTTCCAAGCGCAGCTCCACGGAGAATAAGAAACAGGATAGTGGCCCAAAGCAGGGGCAGGCATGCTGAAAGGATTCGTCCTAATGGAATGGTAGAGAACACCCAAAGGGTCAATGGAATGACGGCCAAAAAGGTTGCCGTGTTTTCTTTGGATAATAAACCCAACAGAAAACTGCCAGCAGCCTTCCATTTCCAAGTGTCTTCCTTGGTATCCATATATTTCATAATTGCCCACAGGGCACCCAGACTTCCCAATAAGGCCAATATTTCATCCCTTCCCTTGATGTTTGCCACCACTTCCACATGGAGGGGATGTAGCATGAAAATCAGGGCAGCCAAAAAAGGAATATTAAAGTACCAGGGACCGGATTTAACCTGGAAAAGGCCGACGAGTACCCGATAAAGGAAGACCCCTGTGAGTCCATAGAGTAATACGTTTACAAAATGCGCAATACCCGGATGGTCCTTTCCGAACATTCCAATCTCGATGGCAAACGTTGCCAACGGTATCGGACGATAGCGGCCACCTTCCAGCATCAGTTTGGGGTCTTTGTAGAATCCCAGCAGACTGTCGTTGCCAAAGATCTGGGCAAGACCGGCAAAACCTTTCTGAACAAAAGAGTTGTCCCAAATAAACAACTGATCGTCCTGCAAATAGCCATACCCGATCGTGATACCATAAAACACAAAAGCGGCCCCCATCAGTACCAGAACAGGCAGGAGGTGTTGTTCCCAAAATCCGGGCTGGATGAATTGGGTGGGCAGTAGGGGGATGGTCTGCTTCGCAGAGGTTTTTGAAGCTGTTTTTTTCGTAGACATATCAGAAATGAACGCAGGGTAATTAAGGAGTGGGCAAAAGTATTTTTTTCAAGGCTGAAAAAACATCTAAGTAATCAAATACCTCAAAATTTCGCCAAAAATCCAGGGTCTCCTCCAGTTGAGCCACAGAAGAAACCCCCAGCAGGATACCACTCAGTTTTGGATGCAGGCCGGCAAAGATCAGGCCCAGTTGATTCATCGTTTTGAGCGGAGGGCGTACAAAGGCAGTATTCCAAATGGGAAGCATGCTTTGGACCTTCTCCAGCAGCGGTGCGACCTTCTCTGCCTGTCCGCCCCGGGCAAGGAAAGTACTTTCGGCAAGGTAGGGGGGCGATAGTTTAATTCCCCCTGCATTGATGCCATAAGCGAACAAGCGGTGGTGTGGGGATTCGTTGGTCGATGTCAGTAACGGCGCATATCGATCCAGATCCGATTGTAAAATATGGTGCTTCAGCTGGATATCAAACGAAAGACCAAGGTCCGTGTTTGCCTGCGCATAAGCCTCCGGATGGGCGATCCCGGATAAGCCGGGTCGAATTCCATGGGTTTCCTGCAAATAACGAAGTGCTTCTAAGGTAGGGCGGACCTCTTCCACCTGACTCCGATTGTCCCAGTGCAACATCACACAGGAAAGATTCGAGCCAAATAACCGAAGATACTCCTCGGTCATCATCTGCAGGAAGGAAGGCGCGAGGTTTACTTCCGGGGACCGTAGATTGTCCAGACTCCCCATTTTCATCGTGATCTGAAGGTCATGTAACCCATGGGCCCGGGTATATTCGTACAGGATCTTTTCTGCGGCGCGAAAATGGGCCGGATTGCGATTGATCGGGTAATTGGTGGCACAATCCACGTGTGGGTGGCCGGCCCCAAGCCAAGCGTCCAGGAGTTGAAACGCTTCGTTTTTAGACACGGTCCAGCCCCATTGGGCAGTGCCGAGCATCAAAGTTTTTGCTGGTGAAGTCATAAGTTGGGACAAATGTCTGATTTGTAATTGAGTTTAGCAGACTTTGTGTAATTATGCATCAAATATGAAGTCATGATTACATTTAGAATTGCTGATACAGAGGATACCGACATCGTTGCTGAACTGCTTGCAGATCTGTTTGCAGAAGTGGGTCACAGCCTGACGGCTCCCGAAATTGCTGAAATTTTTGAGCAAATTGACGAGGACGATCTCCATTCTACCTTGCTGGCGTTGAATGATGCGGACGAAACGGTGGGTGTTTTGACCCTGGTAGAGTCGCTGAGTTTGTATGCAGGAGGCCGCATTGGTGTGGTGAACGAACTTTATGTAATGCCTGATTACCGTTCGGAAGGCGTTGGCAAGCAGCTGCTGGATGCCGCCAAGGAACTTGCAGAAGAGCGCGGCTGGGTACGTCTGGAGGTGACCACACCGGGCGAAGACTATGAAAAAACGCTTCGGTTTTACGAAAGAGAAGGTTTTATGGCGGTCGGGCCGCGTTATAAATATCTGTTGGATTAACTCAGGGCTTTCGCTTTTTCAGGATGCGCATGGCGGCGATGTATTGCTTCGCCAGTCGCGTGATATTTACCCGGGAGCTCGTGGTGTCATCGGTCCAGATCACCGGCAATTCACATAATTTCAGTCCCTTCCATTCTGCAATGGCCAGAAGCTCGGTGCTGAAAAACCAACCATTCGATGTTGCTCCGGAGGCCTGGAGTGAAGCCACATGTTCCCGGCGAAGCCACTTAAATCCGCACATTCCATCTGAAAAACGCGTGCCAAGGTATGTTTTCAACATCCAATTAAAAATCCGGGAGGTGATCTCCCGTTTCAGGCTTCGGCCAACGACCCTGGATCGTTTATGCAAACGGGTACCGTAAACCAGGTCGAATCCTTCCGAAGACAAGGCGTTGTAAGCCTGCAGGAAATGCCTTAGATCGGTGGCTAGATCCAGATCCATGTACCCGACAATATCGGCCTGACTTTGATTCCAGGATGTTTTTAAGGCCAGACCAACCCCTTTTTCAGGCACTCTAACCAATTGAATTTCAGCGAATTCATCACAAAGCGCTGCAGCAATATGGCGCGTATCGTCGGTGCTGCCATTGTCAGCAATGACAATTTTCCATTGGCCGGGTTCCGGAAAATTTTTCCACAAAAAATCATGGAGTATGCGCACCTGGCGATCCAGGGTAGCCGCTTCGTTGAGGACGGGGAGGGTGATGTCGAAAGTCATGATGGCGCAAAATTAACAGGACGACCGTGGTAATGACGGGAATTTTTTGTGAAAAATAAGAACAGCATGCCGGCAGCATATGGACCCGATGCTGCCTGCATTTGGATTCAAGATGATAAAAGTATATCAACCCTGACTAGGAAAGGATAGGAGTCGGTAACTTGCAGAGTATTTGAATCAATTCAGGAAACGCCAAACAAATAACATGACAAAAAGATCCTGCTTCTGCTTTTTATTGGTCATCTCAGGGGGGGCTATGGACGTAATTCGCATGCTCAAATGAGTATAGGTTTTCGTGCTGGTTTGCTTGTAACCAATGTGGATAAAAATCCTTTGGATGCTAATGAACCGGTTCCGGAAAACATTTCAGGATTCCAGTTTGCAGTTCCCTTTGAGTTTGCCTTGGGGAAAGTGTTCGCCCTGCAGCCGGAGATCATGATTGGAAGCCATGGTGCACTTCAACAAAGTAACAGCGATGCGACCCAGCTGGGTATTCGTACCGTATCGTCCCTAAAAGCCCGCTATCAGGTCAATACTTTGGAGATACCCTTGTTGCTAAAGCTAAGATTTGGCCCTGAGGTACTTAAATTTCATGTGTTGGCGGGTCCTTCCATTGGATTGGGTCTGAGTGGAAAATTCAGAACGCAAACCTCTATTGTTACGACCCTTTCCAACGGAGTCGTGCTATTGGATCAAAAAACAGACCAGACGCTGAACGCTAAATTTGTTTCGGAAGGATACCAGGCTTATGCGGTGGCTGCGGACGAATTTGCGGTGACCAAGGCCAATTTTAATGCCCATTTTGGGGCAGGGGGCAGCATCAATTTAGGCGGGCCGTATCTTTTCCTGGATGGTCGGTTCATCCTGGGACCGTCGGATCTCAGGCCTGAATCATCAGGAAATACCAAAAGCAAAAACTACATATACAAGAGCAAGCGGATCGGGCTGAGTTTGGGTGTAATATTCCCGCTTCAAAGGCAGGATGAAAAACGTCTTGCTTCGTTTTAAAAAACCGTGTAGTTTTGCAGAACCAACCGCGGAAATAGCTCAGTTGGTAGAGCATCAGCTTCCCAAGCTGAGGGTCGCGAGTTCGAGTCTCGTTTTCCGCTCCTGATTTTAAAAAAAAAGCCGTCCCGGGTCATGGGGTGGCTTTTTTTGTGAAAAAATCTATGATGAACCTAAAACCCGCTTCAAAGTATCCAGCCTAAAAAACGGATCAATCCGGCAAAAAGAAATCAAACATTGTTTTCCTGCCAATCTCTACCTCAAAGTCCTCTAATATTTTGAAAAATTCCTGCTCAAACGTACGCTTTTTGTGATGTTCTTTTTGATTTAGAATGTACTTGCTTAAAGCGTCCATGTGCGAACGGCTGTATGAAAATGCGCCATAACCTGCCTGCCAATCGAATTTATGCCGTGAAAACCGCTCATCCTTAATATAGTCGTTCGTAGCAGTTTTGATTTCGCGTACGAGGTCAGAAATCGATTCGGCGGGTTTTAATCCGAAAAAAATATGAATATGGTCTGGCATTCCGCCAATCGCAAGCATTTTGTGCCCGCGGGTTTCGATGACACCAGTGGTGTATCGGTATAGGTTTTCTTCCCATTCCGGGAGGATAAGGGCCTGGCGGTTTTTGACTGCAAAAACGGTTTGAATGTAAAGTTGGGAAAATACGTCAGCCATGGTTTTCTTAGTTTTTAGGTGATTGCCTTACAAATATAACCAATAGCCATGATTAAACAAAATCTACAACATTCCCCCCCCAAAAAAAACGTCCGGCCTCGTAGAGGCCTAACGTTTGTAGCCCGTCCGTGTCCCCCCCCCAAAAAAAACGTCCGGCCTCGTAGAGGCCTAACGTTTGTAGCCGAAAAAATATAAAATTAGATGGTGGCGGCGTTACAAACGTTGGACCTCTCCGAGGTCGGAAGCTTGGGTTTGGGGGGCGATTATTTTTCTACAAATGTTGGACCTCTCCGAGGTCCGAAGCTGGGGTTTGGGGGCAATTGTTTTTCTACAAACGTTGGACCTCTCCGAGGTCGGAAGCTGGGGTTTGGGGGCAATTGTTTTTCTACAAACGTTGGACCTCTCCGAGGTCGGAAGCTGGGGTTTGGGGGGGCAATTGTTTTTCTACAAACGTTGGACCTCTCCGAGGTCGGGGAATTTTGGAATGATCACTCTCATTCACTCATTCACTCATTCGCCCCCTTCCCCCGCCAAAATCCTATAACTATACGCAATCCCATACGCTACGCTGTTGAAATTATCGCCTGATCTGATCTTGTCCGCGCCAAAAAGACGGGTAAAGATGTTGCGCAGGGGGCGGACATAGGAGGTGCCGCCCGTCATGAAGATCGTGTCGATATCCGTGATTTGGAGCTGCTGCTGCGCCAAAAACTGAAGCAGGTAAGCTTCGATCTTTTGAAGGTCTTTGTGGATGATTTCGCATTCAAAATCTTCAATACTGATGGTTTCTTTGATTTGGATGCCGTTTTCTTCAAAAACAAAATCAGCGCGATCCGCTTCGGTCAATCCAATTTTGCACTTTTCAATTTGCTTAAAAAGCAAGTACCCCAGGTTGTTTTCAATCAGCGTCAGGAGGTTGTGTACCCGGTAGTCTTTCCCTGAAAAAAAGTAGGATTTTTTGATGTTTTCCTTCCATTTATACGAGTCCAGGAAGTTCATTTTTTCCCAGGAGCAGATGTTGTGGTAATAAGTCAGGGGCAGATCCAGCCATTTCCCTTTCTCAAATTCTTCTTTTACGCCCCGACCAAAATGCGGCGTACCCCGGTGCCACATCATCTCGGAATCAAAATTGTCGCCTCCGATATAAATGCCGCCTTTTGCGAGCATATCCTGCTTCCGATCCCGCTGTTGGATGGCTTTTGGATGAAGTCTCATGAGGGAAAAATCCGAGGTTCCACCACCAAAATCGGCGACTAAAACCAATTCTTCCTGCTCAATTTGGCGCTCATAGGTGAACGCCGCGCCAATGGGCTCCATTTGAAAGTAAAAGGTATCAAATCCGGCAATTCGGGCCGCTGCCGAGAGCCTTTCCTGCGCCAATGCATCCTTTTCGGGTTTTTCATCGAACACTACGGGCCGACCAATTACGGCGGTTTTGATGTCCGCATTTAAATAGTCGTCCGCCTGCTTTTTGAGGAATTTCAGAATTAAAGAAACCAGGTCCTCGGCCTTGCATTTTTTGTTGGAAATTTTGGTGTCAATAAAGCTTTTGTTGGGCAGGACTTTTTTGATGGATTTCATGAATCGGCCCTGCATACGTCCGGCGACATACTGCGTAATAGCCTCATTCCCAACATAATACTTAAGGGGTGCCCGAGGGTTTTGTTCTTCCGGGAAAAACAGTAAAGAGGGTATACTGAAGAGTTTGACCACCTCATTGTTGCGGGTATCCAGGATGGCCAACGCTGAGTTTGAGGTGCCAAAATCAATGCCGTATATGTATGGACTCATGCTTGGCTTAGAAGGGTGTTTGCCGTAGATAGGTTGCACTGTGAAAAAAAGGGCGCAAATATGCGGAAAAATACCTGAACCCTACTGCACCAAAAGTAAGCGCGACCAGGTGCTGGTCTCTGATTTTAATACCACATGATAAACGCCCTTGGTCCAAAGCGCGCTGGCAGGAATTTCAAAGGTCTGGGTTCCTTCGGCCCTGTTTTGATTGGATTCAAAAACGGATCGACCCAATACATCCAGCACCAGAAGATGCAGTTCAGTGGGTGCCTCCAAGGCTACCGATAGCTGCGTTGAAGCGCTTGTTGGATTGGGTGAAAGCATAATTTTATCTGTTAAATCAGGCTGTAGGGTAGGGGTGGAGGCGGTGGAAGTTTCAAAGGCGAATACACCGTGGTTGCCCAGGCTGATATCCCAGGAAATCGACATTTCACAGGCTCCGTTATCTTTGGACCAGGCCATGGGAAGCCAGTGTCCATCATTTGAATTGGAGGTAGTCTTTCGTCCATAAAGGAAGCCATTGCAGCCCTCTGCCGGGGCGGCTATCTGGTAATTGCTTGGAAGATCAGGGAAAAAAGCACAGCCCAGGTTTAGTGGAGTGACCAGGTTGCTTTCGGGGTTGTATTTTCCTTTTCCAAAATACAAGATTCCATCCTGACCAAGCATGGAGTTTCCAAGACGTGAATAATAACTCGAAGTCTTGTGCAGGGTATGATTGGAGGGATCCCAATAAAGCATCCCATCGGTGTGTTCGATGAAATTGCTTCTGTGATGAAGTTCATTAAACAGTATCGTAAAGCCATTTCCATTTTTCTTAATTTTGAAAATCCTGCCATCGCCCACTGTTCCATACAAGTATCCGTCACTCCCTTCAAACAAGCATGAAACCAGGTCTTCTGGCCACCAGCCAGTGGGTGTTTGGGCAGGGAGCATCTGGGCCATAATTTGATATGCACTGCCGCCCAGATTCAAAGAGATCTGGTTGCCAAAATCGGGCACGATGGTTTCATAAAAAAAGGAAAAATCCTGGCCGGTTTGATTTATTTTGAAAAAACGGACTACTCCATAATACTCCCAGGTGACGCCATACAAGTAGCCATCGCTTTTGGGTATCAGGTTTGAAAGGTAATTTCCCAGAGGATCGTATTGAAATGAGACCATCGTTTTCCAGTTGCTCCCATCCGGGAACCCGCCCATCAGGAAGGGGCCCTCGCCATATTTTTCACCGGTGAGGATGATACTGCCATCGGGCGTTTGGGCCAGGCCTGTAATGGAGCCACTAAATTTAAAGGAATGGATATCTGCCAGCACCTCTCCATGTCATAACCTGCTGCAAACCCATAGCCCTGACCATCTGATCCCATGATCATTTCGCCCACCGGACGTAGGGGTTTTTGAATGTGAAAATTTTTGATCGCCTGAAATCGGGAACCATCCGGGTTCATTCCCCGGATCATGCCTCCTGAATTGGCCATGAACGAACTGCAAGCCCAAATCGCTGCTGTTCACCTGCTAAAGCGCAGTAAGTAAGAGCTGCAGAGGAAAGCTTTAACAATGTTTTGGAAGAGAATTAAATCAAACCCATTGACTTTCAATAAATTTGTTTACCTTTGTACCGTTCTTCGGAACAATTACTTTTCATTTTTTCAATTTTTTTAGTATGCAATCTGGAACTATCAAGTTCTTCAACGAAACCAAAGGTTTCGGTTTCGTAGTCGATTCAAACTCGGGCGAAGAAATTTTCGTTCACGTCAGCGGTTTGGTTGACAAAGTACGCGAAGGTGACGTTGTCACTTTTGAGACTCAACAAGGCAAAAAAGGCTTGAACGCAGTCAATGTACAACTCGCGTAAGCGATTAAAGTATCTTGACGATACGATTCAAAGACTCCGATGGGCAACCATCGGAGTCTTTCTTTTTGGGGCATGTTTGAAATTACTGCGAAGCTGGCGCGCACCAAATAAGCTCTAAGTCGCTTGCTATTTTATGCGACAATAGACCCGGCTCTTGTCCGTTATTTTATTGGGCAGCTCTTTGCCTCCGCTTTTGACCTTGCAAACAGACGTTTCAGGTCGGAGTGTAGTGATTTTTAGTTCTGCGATGACCAGCTCACGGTCCATCTTTACGCCGTCTACATCTTCCTGAGTCACTTCCACGACCTCCACCAGCAGGTCGTCGCTGAACCCTGCACGTTGGCCTCCGCTGATGAGCACGGTTTCAGCCCCGTTTTTGGTGGTCTCCAGTACCTCCAGCAAGTGAAATCGAGGGGTCAGACTTTTCTGAACATCCGGCCAGACCCGCGCAGAAACCAGGGATGCCAGATTTCGGAAGGCCATTTCTTCGCAGCGTTTTTGGTCTGATTTATCCTTGTTATAAGGTATAGAACCCTGTCCGAACAAACTGTAGGTATTGGCAAAAGTGAGTTCTCCGGTTTTTACACTGACGAGACTGACCTTCAGTTTTACATCCGCTTTCGCTTCATATTTGTCTGGGATGGATCGCGTGATCTTTTCAACTGTGGCCGACTTAGCGGGCGTGGTGGGATTGGTATTTGGAGCAGTAGCCAAGGTAGTGCCTGAACGCGTCTTATCTGTTTTGGGTGGCGCTACGGTGGAGCCAGTGTTATTGGAAGGGCTGGCTGGCTGCGTTTTAGCTGGCTGTGGGGTAGAGGCGGCAACGGAAGGTTTTTCTTCAGTAACGGATTTGTAAACCAGTACACTGCTTTTTTTGAAGCCTAGCAGATCAATGTTCAGGTAAAAGCTGCTCCCAAAAGAAATGCCTGCCTGTGTAGCATCAGAAAGGGTCTTTTGTTGCAATTCCCGTTCTTTCTGGATCAGGTCATAGATATCCCGGTCCACAATGTCCAGCAGCAGCGGGCGACTGGCGGCTGTTTCAGAGAGGACGTCCTGTAAGATGCGCAGCACTTTGTCAGGGGCTGCGCCCGTATTTTTGAAATCTTGAAGTGTCAGGCTGCCCCGGGCTTCAGACGGACGGAAGGGGCCGAGCGGGAAACTACCGGTCGTACAAATCAGGGGAATGCCGGTAGCAAAAAAATCAGCGATTTTTTTCGCTCCTTTCCGCACATCAAAGTTCCTCAAGGAAGCCTGGTAATTTTTCCCTTTTTTGATCTGTCCTACTTTTTCTGCGTCTCTGAAAGTTTGATCACCCACTTGGTAGGTTTTTAAAACTGCGTACACCTGTAGGCCATCCTCCCGAATGGGCGCAGTGATGGGAGCGTTATTTAGGATGACCGCTTCGGCTTTTCCTTTGTTTTCCTGGTGAATAGAAGTCAGGAGGGCCGCTCCTGCAACGGTGCCATGGATCATGCCATTGGCGGCACCTCTGACCTGCTTATTCAACTGGATCAAAGCCCTCGCTGAATCAGTTTGTGTTTTGTATTCCGCATACCCTTTGGTGCTGCCGTTCACGTCAAAATTGTTGAACATCAATACTTTTGACGTTGCAACATCCACCAGACGAGCCGTCAGGTTAGCAGAAGCCACGGAGTGCCGATCTACGCGTACGAATTTGTTTTTTTCATCATAAACCGAGTCCTCGGTCACATTCATTTCAAAACTATTGACATCCAGGCGAAGCAGATACTGCACCCCCACCATATCATCCCAAAAACGGGATTTTCTGAGGTCTTCGATAGAGCTTCCTTTTTTTAAAAGGCGAACCGCATCCGAAAGTTGATCCTTGTTCACGATCCCATAAGGCGGAAAGGCCCCACCGGTATTCTGCAGCCCATTAAAAAAGGCAATGGAGATTAGTTCCGCCACTTTGGTCGGGACTCCGGGCGCGGCTTCGTGCTTCAATACGCCAACAGTTGGATGGTATGGACGGCCGAGCGGGTCATCGCCCTGGACAAATTGAGCCTGAAGACCAGAAGTAAGGACAAAAAAGAGGTAAAGGAGGGTATAAAATCTGTTCATAGGGGTCTACATTAGTTTTGAACGATCCGGCAATACAGTTTTTTGTTTGCGGCAAAAGCCTTAAAAACCTCTTTTTCACCGGAGCGCAATTTAGCATTGGCAAAGTTTGTATTCTCTATCCGGTCCACTTTCATCTTTCCTAAAGCAGCAAATCGTTCCAGGGCTTCGCCCTCCACGGTTTCGATCTCTATGGTAAACACCTCTAGCTGGGTTCCTACTTTGAGGCCTTTTCCACTACCACCCGCCAGCAATACCCGTTGGGTAGATTCACCTTTGTCTTCCAGCGACCGCATTACGGTGATTTTCGCCCCGCTCAGCCAGCGATTGGCCAGACGGTACACCATTTTTCGAAGATTTTTGCGGTAATTCGCTGCAAAGAAATCCATTTTATATTCGTCTGTTTCTACGGTGTTTCCTGTTGAAACATCTACGATTTTAAGGATGAATTTCCCTTCTTTGGAGAGATAATAGCCTTTTGCAATAAATTCAGCGCCAATAGCTTTGCCTTGTTCCACTACTTTGCCATCCATAAAGGCTTCGGATTTTTGTAACTCTAATTCCTGCTGGACAAATTGAGTCGCCTCCCGGTCTACCACCGAAAAACTACCGAATTTGACAAAGGATTCGACAATTTCACCGTGAGCTTCTTTCGCAAAAGTCATGGATCCAGGGTTATCACTCTCTAGCGGGGCTACCCAAACGGAGGTTTTTGAATTTTGAGCATACAGACCCGTGGCTGCAAAAAGCAGCATAAAGAGCAGTTTTTCCTTCATGTTATCTAATTTTTGTGATGTTTGAAAGGAGGCAATAATCAAGTTACTTTTCTACCAGAACACATTTTTTTCCCTCTGTTAAATAGAGCAGTCCGATCGCAGTCATGGCATTCCAGCGGGCCGTTTCGGCAGCTTTACCTTCCTTATAAAAGCTGAGCAACCATTCATAATTGGTTTTCAGGCTTTCGTCCACCTTGGGTTCAATAGCAGCCAGGATAGCTTTTGCTTCTGCAAAACAAGGCGCATTTGCATCGATCTGACTCAGGGTTTGCAGCGCGGTCTTGAAGTCGTTGATGGCTACTGCTGCATCGACGCGACTCAGTTTGTTTTGACAATCAGCGGCTTGCACCTGGTTAAAGTACTCCAGCTTTTTGGCGGCCACTTCCTGATAGCATGTTGTACCTGATGGTACCGCGTGCAGGATCGAAAAGGCGTCACTGAACTTTTTTTGCCCGGCCAATTCATTGGCCATGGTCATGACTCTGGAACATTGGGCCAGGTAATGCTCGGAAATACGCTGACGGAATGTTTTGATCGACTTACTCAAAACCGGATTGTCCCGGCGGAAAGAGGTAATGGTTCGGGTCACCGCTTCCTCCAGCGTATTGCCGGCTCCGGAAGCTTTAATGTCTTGTACATCCAGCACTTCCCCGCTCATCACATTGGTAAGTTTGAGCTGGAGGTTGAGTTTTACAGTGATCTGGGTTTTTAGTCCTTCTATTTTGCCTTGTTCTAAGATGTCCAGTGCGGGCTGAATGACGAAAACTGAAAATTTATGGTTGATCCCTTCGCCGATTTCAAGTGCAGAAAGTAGTTGACGATCTATCCGATTCCGGCTGCCATAGGGCAGGTCCCTTCCGAGCGAGGTTTGTGAAAGTAAAATCGGAATTGGGGCAGCATCCTGCGCTGAAAGGCACACAGAAAGCAAGGCGAAAAAAAAGGTATAGAGTGGTTTAGACATTGGAGAATTAGTTGATGGTGATAAATATTTTGCTGCCTTGCACATCGCGGGTGCTTTCGAACCCGTTCTTCTTCAAGAAATTGCGAAGTTCTGCAGCAAATTTAGTCGGCCGGTAATTGTTGCCGTTCGCATCAAAGAATGGAAGCCGAAGTTCATCCACGATCATTTTGGTTGCAGTCACCCCTTGCAAATGAAAATAGCCTTTAAAGGTGTTCTCTTCGAGCCATTTTTCCAGTAATTCGGAAAACATCCTGCCTGAATCACCTACTTCCGTATCCATATCCGAAGTTGTATTTTCTGAAAAAGTGATATTCAGCGCGGCGATTCGGCCATTTTTGACGATCTCATCAAACTTGGATTGCATGGTATTCAAAAAATCTTCCACAATACCTTCCGCTGCTTTTTCAGTCAGCTTTTCAAAATTATCCGTGTAAAATTTGGGTGAATTACCCACTTTGTTGGCGAGCGATAGTCCACTAAATGCATCGTAGGCCGTTACGATCACGGTTACGCTATTGCCCCCATCGGTGCGGTTGATCTTGGCTTCGGTTTCTACATAAATGTCTGCACCTGAGAGTTCGATGATCTGTTGTTTCAGGGAGGACAAGTTATTCATTTCCATGGCCTTATCATTGTTGACCAGCTTGCTTTTGGCAACAAAATCGACTGTTGAAAAGCCACGCTTATCAAAGCCTTCTTTAATTTTGGTGACGGCCACCCGTAGATTGATGTCGTTCTCCAAAACGCGACGCATATCCTGATTCTCCTTCGCAAAAGGGATGACCATGATACTGGGTTGAACGGTTCTGGGTGCCTCTGTGGCAGGTTTCGCCTCCTGAGCCATGCTGTGGTGCAGGATTCCTAAGACCAGAAGCAGAATGAGGGTAGTTTTGTTGAACATATTTTGGATCATAGGTAGTTGTTAAAAGTTGACAAGTTGGGAAAAGGACTTGCCGACCCAAGCAACAAGTTTTATAGGTTCAAAGGCCAAATTTGCGGGTCACACCGTGTTGTTCCATGTCTCGCCGAAGCGCATCCACATTGATCTTGACGCGCTGACTGATATTTTTTCTGCCTTTACGTCCGGCAGCATAATCTGATTGGGATTCAGAAAGCATCAGGAAAGGCTTGTATCCACCACTCAGGAGCGCGTCAAAGTAGGCAGCCTGTTTTTTTCGGCTGTTCAGTTCGTCAGAAACCATGGGCAATTGCTGCTGCGACCCAGGTATTCCTTTAAAGATCAAGGTGTTGAACGCGTTGGCTTCTGCATTCTGAATGGCTAGTGGTTTAGTGGGTCCGTAGCCACCAGCACTTACCATCACAGTGCCTGGTTCCGGCGCAGCAATAAAATTGACCTCGCCACTGATTGTTTTGGCACTGTTGCATGCGTTCAAAAGAAGCAAGGTAAACATGTACAGCACCGTATTTTGGTATTTCATATTTGCTCGGTTGTTTTAGCGGACGAAGATAAAGGCATTGGGGATGGTTTTAGGCTTAATATGGGCGGAGCGTTCAAATTTAAAGTTTACTTTCCTTCAGTTATAGAAGCGATGCAAGCCACCAACAAAAAAACTCCGACGGGAGACCCGCCGGAGCTATTAGTACATTCAACTTAAATTGGCGTTTTTGTGTTTTCAATCGGATTAAAAATTTCTTATTGCCCGCTTAGCCCTTTACAAAAGAAGTATTCAACACCTGACCGGTCTTGGTCAAAATTCGAACCTGATAGGTGCCAGCAGGCAGATTTAGGATCTGAATGGAGGTTTCCAGTTGGTCTGAATGAAGCGAGTGCAATAATTTGCTATCGATATTGAAAATTTCAATCTTTTTATCTCCGCTGACATTGGTCACGATTTGCACCACATTGCTGGCAGGGTTTGGAATGATCTTTAGAACCATGTTTTCAGCATTGGGTACGTCTGGTTTTAGGCCAAGCGGAACGCTTAATTTTACGATCCAGGAATCGTAAAGCCCATGATTTAAAGAGACATCACCATCCGTGGAAGCGGAGGCTACACCGACCAGAACAGAATTGCCTGTTCCATTGGAAGCGGTTCTGGCGTAATCAGCAGCTGATCCGCCCAGGCATATCTGGGACTTCAAAGTGCCTTCTTTGTCAAATTTTACGACCCAGGCATCTCTTGCACCATGGTAACCAACGGCATCGCCATCAAAAGAAGCGACTTCTCCGGCAAAGATGAAATCATTGTCTGCCCGTTGGAATACGTTGAATGCAAAGTCTTCTCCGCTGCCTCCAAATGCCCTTTCCCACAATAAATCGCCGCTCGGACTCAGGCTTAATATCCAGGCATCATTTCCGCCATGTTTATTCGTGACATCACCGTCGTAACTAGCCGTTAGGCCTGCAACGATGATATTGCCATTTGCAGCAATACAGAGCGCACGACCGCCATCCGAATCACTTCCTCCGTAGACCTTGTTCCAACCCAGATCACCGTTTGGAGAAAGCTTTGCCACCCAAACATCCTGTAGTCCATGGTTATTGTTGCCAGTCATGTCTCCATCGGTGCTGGTACTTACGCCGGCAATGATCAGGTCGCCGTTGGCAGCTTCTTCCACACCGTATAAGTAATCACTTTCACTGCCGCCAATTGTTTTTTGCCAGATCATCGCTCCCACCGCATCGATCTTCAGAACCCATCCATCGAAGTCGCCGTGAGATCCCCAAACCTCACCTGAATTGATGCTCATCGTTGCACCTGCAATCACATAATTGCCATCAGCAGTCTGGCGAATGGCACGAGAATCTTCCCGGTCACAGCCTCCGTAACACTGACGCCATTGAATCACGCCATTTGCATCCAGTTTAGCCACCCAGATATCTCTTCCACCGCGATTGCCAAACACCTGGCTGGAAGTTTTTGCTCCGTTACTTTCAGTCATTCCAACCAGAACATAACCGCCGTCACTGGTATTGTCCATGCCGGTAACGACATCATAATCCAGGCCGCCCAGGCATTTTTGCCAAAGTTTTACGCCATTATTGTTGATTTTAGTCAACCAGATGTCGGAACTTCCATGGTTTCCGGTAACGTCACCATTGCTACTTTGGGTTTCTGATCCGATCAGATAGCCTTCGTCTGTGGTGTTCAGGATCGTAAATGGATATTCATTGCTGGTACCACCGTAGGATTTTTCCCACTCGATGCTGGGCTGCGCAAAGGCCAGCGAACCGAAAAGGCAAAAGGCAAGAAGAGAAGTGGAGTTTTTCATGCGTAGTATTGTTTAGTTGTTTACATTGTGGAGCAAAGTTGAGTCAATCTGGCTCAAAAAAAAAGGACAGTTTTTTGCGGAATCCGCAACTGGTCTATTGAATCGATGGACTATTTGCGGCCTGAATTTGAAATTTTGGGCAATTTTGTTGGATATTAGCCCAATTCATGCGCTTTTTCCAGCAACCAGATTCGGTCAGCCACAGGTTTTTTAGCTTCAATTCGCTTAATAAGCTGCCTGGATCGGTTGGCGTCTTTTAATCTTGACTGGGCAAGTTGTAACAGGAAGTTGACAAATTTGAGGTGGCGATCCCGCTGTGAAATAGCGGTCGTTTTTTGGGCAGTTCGTTCCAGATGTTTTCTAAAAGCGTCAATTTTATGGGATAGCAATGGAGACTGGGTTTCGAAATAAATTTTCAATTCCAGGCGCCGGGCCTGCAACAAAAAAACCGGATAAAGTGTAGGGAAAGTCAGGTGTTGAAGGGCTAGGTCAAATTGTTTTGCTTCAAAAAAACACAAGGCTAAGCATAAGGAGTACAGGTCTTCTATTTCATCCTTTCCCACTATTTTGTGTCGGTGCGATGTAACAAAGTGTTTGGCCCATTCTATGTTTTTTGTACTAAGTGCAACCAAAGTTATATTTAGAAATGCATGTGGAGGGATCAGCCCGTCGTAGTAAAAAAAGCCCCGGCTTAGGTTATCCTGATGGATTTTATGCTGCACTTCGTATATTTCCGAATGACCGTTGTTGATCAATATAGTGCAAAAATTTCTTATATAGGTATAGAGTTCCGGAATTAGCTCTTGCGAAATGCAGTGCTCGTGTAGGCTGATCAGGTCTAATAGTTTTTCAAAATCCTGTTTTTCAGGCAAAGATTTTGAAAACAATCGATGGATCTCTTTCCGGATGGCCAGCAAGGGGCTGATCTGCTCATAATAGGCAGATAAGGGGGTGTTTTCTATCTCAAGAGTGAATATTTCCTGTGTTTCGAATGGAGCAAGGTTTTGTTGCAGAATATAGCGGTTTTTGAACTCAACACGTTCAGAAAAATAAAACAGATCCAGATTTTGAACAAGGTCAGGAATCGCTAAAGAATCCTTGCCATTGTTAAAATAGCTGCTCCATTCATGTTCCTCCAGCATCAACCGGTATTTAAATTCGTATTGTTTGGAAGATTCTAAATGGTTTTCATGGGCATCTTTTTTTATTCGTTGAAGGTTTTTTTGAAAATGAGCATCCAGCCTTTTTCTTCTCAAAACGCCCAAGAAATCCAATGCCTGCTGCTTCGAGTTATCCTCATTTAAGTATTGCCTGGTAATTAAAAATTGCTCCACCAGTTGGCTGAGTTTAGCCCGGGCTCTTTCAAGTCGTGCTTCTGAGTAGCTTTTCTCTCCAAAGGCAGCAGCATAAAGTTCCGGATTACTTGGAAGTTCCTTATTTGGAGCATTCGCAGCACTCAAATAACAGCTGAAAAGCTGTAACATTTCTTCTGATTTGTTTTCAGCCAGGAAAAAGGGGCTTTTTAGAAATAAAGGGAATTGTTCCTTTTCCTCGTCTGAAAAAGAGCCAATCAATCCGAGAAGCTTTGGACGTGACATAAGCGTGAATGGAGTATTTTGTTCTGGAGGTATACTTAACGGAAAGTGGCGCTGTCGTATGTTTGACCAAAAGTAATACATCCATGCAAAAACTGCTTTTAACCTTCCTTTTAATTACGATTGCCAGGTGTCTGCTGGCTCAGCCAGATATTGAAAAATTGTTTCAGACCCAGCTCATCCTGGCAGAAGACGGCTCAACGGTTGAATTCCCGGAAGGCAATTTTACACTCTCCAACACACTTTGGCTCGACGCCAAGAAAAATGTTACGATCCGTGGTGCCGGACAGGGTAAGACGGTACTTTCCTTCAAAAATCAGAAACAAGGCGCGGAAGGGATTAAAGTCACCAATGCACAAAATATTGTTTTAGAGCATTTTACCATTGAAGATTCAAAGGGAGACCTCATCAAGACGCAGCAGGTGCAGGGGCTTACCTTTCGGGATATCACCGCCCAATGGACCGGCAAGCCTAAGGCCTCTAATGGCTCCTACGCACTCTATCCGGTGCAATGCCAGAACGTCCGCATCGAACGTTGTACCGCCATTGGAGCATCCGATGCAGGTATTTATGTCGGACAATCTGACTCCGTTTGGGTAAGCGATTGTCTGGCCAAATGGAACGTAGCCGGGATAGAGATTGAAAATACGACGCATGCCTGGGTCTGGAAAAACAAAGCCTTCGACAATACAGGTGGCATCCTGATTTTCGACTTGCCGGATCTGCCTAAAAAACGTGGCGGACATGTCAAAGTTTACGATAACCTGGTGACCCGCAATAACTTCCGAAATTTTGCGCCGCCTGGAAATATCGTAGGAAAAGTGCCGCCCGGGACCGGTGTTATGATCCTTTCCACCAAGGATGTGGAGGTATTTAACAATAAAATATGGGACAATAAAACGGCATCTACCGTGATTGTGAGCTATTTCATCACAGAAACGCCGATCAAAGACAGGGATTACAATCCTTACCCATCGCGGATCTATATTCACGACAATATCTACTCCATGGGTAAAAGAATGCCTACCTGGAAAAATAAACTTGGGTTTATTTTTTGGTGGAAATTTGGCAAAAAAGTGCCGCATATCCTGTACGATGGCATTCAAAATCCGGATTGGCTAGAAGAAAATGGACAGCTTAAATCCGGCTACGAAATTTGCGTCCGAAACAATGAAAACGGCACTTTTGCCAATATCCGTGCCGACAAACTGGGCCTGTTTAAAGGCAAAATCAGCAAAAAAACCGAGGCTTATGACTGCGAATTTTAAGTGGGGAATATTACTGGTCCTTGCTACGGCAAGCCTGGGTAGCAGGCCTGAAAACGCATCATCCAAAGCGGCTATTGGAGTCAAATCCAAGCTTTCAGAATATGCCTTTTTTATAGGCAAGATTGCAAATCTATCTCCTTCAGCCAACGTATTTCCTTATGAGGTAAATGCCCCGCTATTCAGTGATTATGCTGAAAAATCGCGGTTTGTTTATCTACCAGCCGGACAATCCATGGTATATCATGCAGAACATGCATTTGAGTTTCCAAGCCGAGCGGTCATCATCAAGAACTTTTACTACTGGCGGGATACACGGTTCCCTGAAAAGGGTCGAAAGATATTGGAGACCCGATTATTGATCAAGGAGGAAAAGAGCTGGAAAGCATTGGAATATATCTGGAATGAAGCACAGGACGATGCATATTTAGAGGTCGCAGGCGCGAATTTGGCCCATAGCTGGGTAGACATTAAAGGCAAAAAGCAGGAGATTGAATACATCGCGCCTAATCTGAACCAATGTAAAGGTTGTCATTCTTATGACGGACAATTTGTGCCCATCGGCATTACAGCCCGTCAACTGAACCGTGAAGAAAAGGGTGAAAATCAATTGTTGGCCTGGCAGAAATCAGGTCGCTTGATTTTGCCGGAGGGGTTTGAGCTGCAGCATGCTCCCCGCCTTATAGATTACAGGGTTCTGGCCACGCCTGGACACGATTCACCTGCGGAACGTGTTTTGGCTGCCCGGGCTTACCTGGACGGCAACTGTGCACACTGTCATAATCCGCATGGTCCGGCTAGTACCAGTGGGATGTTTTTGGAATTTGATCAAACCAATACAGAACGCCTGGGTGTAGGAAAACCTCCGGTTGCTGCCGGCCGGGGAAGCGGCAACCGACGTTTTGGTATCGTGCCGGGCAAACCCAATGAAAGCATCCTTGTCTTTCGCATGGAAAGTGATGATCCGGGGATTCGGATGCCGGAATTAGGCCGACAATTGAGACACCAGGAAGGCGTTGCGCTGATTAAAGACTGGATTCGGGAGATGAAGTGATTGGTGTGGTGAAGTTGGGGGGCTTGTGGATACCTCGGAGGTTTTCGAAACCTCCGAGGTATCCACAAGCCCCCCAACTTCACCACTGCTCAAAAAAACAGCCCGACGGAACTGTATCCGCCGGGCCTCCTTATTACTGCTAAAATGTTGTGCGCTAGTTGCCTCCGCCCTTTTTCTTTTGCGCTTCTGTACTATTTGGCGGCAAGGTTTGCTTGCTGCCCGGAAGCGGTTGTGCACCCTGGGCATTCGGGTTGACCTGGTTCTCCTCTGTACTGTTACGGGGTGTTGGTTTGGGACTAGTTTCTTTTACAGCGTTGGAGCCCGTTCCTGCTTTGGGTGCTTCAATGTTTTGGTCGCCCACTTGCTCCATAGGGGCAGATGGTGTCAAAACAGGCTGTTCGATCGGAGCGACACTTGGTGCTACGGTTGGGGTTTTAGCTGGCCCTGAAAACATCCAGTATAAACCACCAAAGATCGTGATGAGAATTGCGGCAAGCAAAACCAGCGATTTTGTACTCCAGCCACTAGCAGGCTGTGGTATGTTCGCCTGCACATGTTGCCAGACCCGATCGGAAGGCGTGTCCCAGCCCGATTCAGCAGGTGCATTGGGAAGGTTTTCCAGGGTGTTGCGAAAAAGATCGTCGATGGGTGAATTTGCTTGTTGCTCAGTCATGGGTGGGAGTGTGTGCTTTTGGGGATTTAGGATCAGGAAATGAATGATTTATCTAATATTTTTTTCAGGAATTCGCGGGCTTTGAACAATTGACTTTTGCTGGTGCCTATGCTAATGCCTAGTTTTTCTGCTATTTCTTCGTGGCTGAAACCTTCGATCGCGTAAAAATTAAATACCGTGCGATAGCCTGGTGGAAGTCTTTGAAGATAGGTCAGTAAGGTTTGTGCGTCAAGATTGGAAGCAAAGTCTTCTTCTGTGTGGAATTTGCTTTCAAAAACATTGAAATCAGGAACGTCTTTTACAAAATCACGTTGTTTGCGCAAGTGACTCAGTGCGGTGTTCACCATGATCCGTCGTATCCAACCGCCCAATGCGCCATCGCCTCTAAACTGGATCATGTCCCGGTAGACCCGAACAAAACCATCCTGTAACATATCCTCCGCTTCTGCCTTATCTTTGGCATAGCGCAGCAGGACGCGAAACATCGGCAAACTAAACTGGCGGTATAGTGCCGTTTGATGCGCGGGGCTGCCTTGGAGAATGCCGCTGACTAGTTCTTGATCGTTGTATGGATGCATGTTGGTTTGAACAAAGAGTTTGATGGTGAATGTTGAATTTGGGTTGCCTGGACCTTTAAATTTTATTTGGCCTTTCGTACAAACTCCCAAACCACGATACCTGTCGCCACGGCCACATTCAAGGAATGCTTGGTGCCAAACTGAGGTATTTCCAGGACCCCATCACAAAGCGCAAGGGTTTTATTGTCAACGCCTTCTACCTCATTTCCCAGGACAAATGCGTAGCGGCCTTCCTGCTCCCGTGAGAAGTCCTGCAACCACGTTTTTTGAGTGGTCTGCTCAATCGCTAAAACTATATAGCCTGCTTTTTTTAAGGACTGAACGGCTTCAGCTGAACTGGAGAAGTAGGCCCAATCTACTGAATCCGTGCTGCCCAGTGCCGTTTTCAGGATCTCCCGGTGGGGAGGCTGGGCGGTAATGCCACAAAGCAGGATCTTTTCCAGCGCAAATGCATCGGCGGTACGGAAGATGGATCCGACGTTGAGTCCGGAGCGCACGCTATCCAACACCAGGATAAGCGGTTGTTTGGGGCCGTTTTTAAAGTCCGAAACAGATATTCTGTTCAGGTTTTCCATGCTATTCTTTTCCATGGCGCAAAAATGCGCAACTTCGCGCTTGGTTTACAAACTTGTGCCAAGAATCAAGCCCCAAAAGCCCTGTACCATCAACAATAATGATTTTATACAGGCTATTTTATTTAATTACGTTTTTTACCCTTTTTCAAAACACCCTATCCGCCCAATCTATTGCTACCGCACGTGCCCAAGTCCTTGGCAGCACCGTTACGGTGCGTGGTATCGTGACCAACGGCGCTGAATTGGGTAAGATCCGATACCTTCAGGACGGTACAGCAGGCATTGCGGCTTTCCCGGGTACAGGCTCAGTATCCGGATTTGATACCGCGGTATTTCCGGGCGATAGCATTGAAGTAACCGGTTCCCTGGTTTCTTACCACGAGCTTTTGGAGATCAGCCCGATCACGGCATACAGCATCATTTCTTCCGGGAATCCTTTGCCCGCACCCAAGTCCATTTCACTCTCGGAACTTTCAGATGCGTATGAAAGCCAATTGCTTGAATTTGAATGTATTAGCTTTTCAAATGGGGGCGGGGCCTTTAATAATGGCGGAAGTTTTAGTGTCTCTGATTCAGAAGGCGCAACGGCGAAGGTCTATCTGCGGAGTGGACATCCGATGCTGGGCAGCAGTATCCCTGCCGGCCCTATTCAGCTGACATCCATTCTGTCAGCCTATGATGATTTTCAGTTGCTGCCCTCCAGCACGGCCGATTTTGCGACAGAGACCTGTTTGTATTTTGTACAGAAGCCGGTTCAATCCGACATTGTGACAACAGGCTTTCAATTAAACTGGGAAACCAGCCTGCCCACCAACTGCCTTTTACATGTGGGTACGGATCCTAATCCCAACTTGCAATTGCCAGTAACGGGTTACACCGCCGCGCATTCCTATCTGTTAACCAATCTCCAGCCAGGCACGATCTACTGGGTTCAGGTAGAAGCAGAACACAACGGGGGAAGTATCTTTTCCGAACCGATCCCTTTTGCGACGCAATCCAACTCCTCCGGCGAGGTCAGGATCTTTTTTAATAAAGGCATCGATCCGGCCTATCTCAATGGTTTTGCCGTGGCCGGAGAAACCAAGGAAGCGGTTCTGTTTGAGACCATCGAGCGGATCGACTCGGCCAAACAAACCATCGATGTGGCTATTTACAACAACAATCGAAGTGATATTACCAATGCCTTGAAAGCAGCGCATGCCCGCGGGGTCAGGGTACGCTACATTGCTTCACTGGCTACCAGCAATACAGCCCTGAATCCGGCGCCGGCATTTCCGGTATTATATGGCAATACGGTGACCATCATGCACAACAAGTTCATGGTGGTCGATGCCGATCTTCCGGACAAAGTCTGGGTCATGGGAGGCTCCCTGAACTGGACCAGTCAGAATGTAAATACCGACTTCAATAACACCTTGTTTATTCAGGATCAATCGCTTGCAAGGGCTTACGAACTTGAATTTGAAGAAATGTGGGGCTCGGATCTGCTGCTGCCGGATACCAGTAAAAGCCGTTTTGGGTCTGCGAAGCGCGACAATACACCCCACCAGTTCATCGTTGGTGGAAGCCTGGTGGAATCCTACTTTTCCCCAACGGACCAGACAACCCATCAAATCGAAACCGCCCTTCGCAGCGCCCAAAGCGAGGCACTTTTTGGAGCCTTTTCTTTTACAAAAAATGAATTGGGCAATGCCCTGGTAGACGTGCATGATGCTGGAGTTCCGATGCGCGGCATCATAGAAAATATCAATGACAACGGTGCTGAATATCAGCATTTGCTGAATAATGGCGTGAATGTCCGGCATCATAACCTGTCCGGCGATTTTCACCACAAATATGGCGTCGTAGATGCCATTGACTGGACCTCTGATCCGACCGTTATTACAGGTTCTCACAACTGGTCGGTCGCAGCAGAAACCGAGAACGACGAAAATACCCTGATTTTGCATGATCCGGTATTGGCCACTTTATACAAGGCAGAGTTTGAAAAGCGCTGGGGAGAATTTCCGAGCAGCGTCCAAACCTTGGGCAATCCGTTGTTGGCAGTCTTTCCCAATCCGACCTCAGGTTGGCTGGAGCTACGTGGCTTGCCGGAATCCTCCGGGACTATCCTGGTCAAAAACACACTCGGGCAGGTATTGATTTCTGAAACCCACGGGTTTGAAAATCCATCCCGAATAAACGTTTCCAGCTTGAATCCTGGCCATTATTTTGTCACCTTCATCAGCGCCCATGCCGTTGCCAGCGTTTCGTTTCAAAAAATTTAAAGTCGAGCAGGACGGCGCGGCGCATCCGGTCGGCACCGATGCGGTATTGCTGGGTGCCTGGGCCGATGTGCGGGAAACCACGCGTTTTCTGGACATCGGGACCGGCACCGGCGTGATCGCTTTGATGCTTGCGCAGCGCCTCCACTGTAGCGGCGACTCTAGTCGCAGCAATACCACGGAGCCTTGGACAGGAGTAGGCGTGGAGTTACATCCGGCTTCTGCTGCCCTCGCGCGGGAAAATTTTGCTGGAAGTCCCTGGGCTGCGCGCCTGGAGGTTTTTGAAGGCCCGATTCAGCATTTTGTTGAGGGTAAAATTGGAGGTTTCCATTATAGTGATAGTCTCACTCCAAGTGAGACTATCACTATAATGGAAACTTCCAATTTTATCGCGCCCTTCGATCTGATCGTCAGCAACCCTCCCTTCTTTTCAGAACGCACCATTTCACCCAACCAAACCCGAAGTCTTGGCAGGCATACCGCCACCCTTTCACCGGAAGATCTGTTGATTGCCGTACGTAGTTTATTGACAGACCAAGGAAAATTTTGCGCCATCCTACCCGAGCAGGAAGGCCGCAGATTATGCGAGCTGGCAGCTCAACATGGATTGTATTGGACCTGGATCACCGAAGTGCGCAGCCGCCCCGGAAAGCCTGTAGAGCGTTTGCTTATGCAATTTGAAAAAAGTCCTTTTGGCTTTGAACGGGAGGAGATGTGTGTTTATGGCGGGGAAAAAGGGGTGGAGTATTCGGAAAAATTTAGGGAGATGTCTGAGGCGTTTTATCTGGCGGGCTGAACAAAGGAAATTTTAATATTCTGCTCAATTTATACCATCAAATCTGCCTAATTTTAAAATTTAACATATACGGTGGGATATATATAGAGTATCTTTGCAATCTGATAACTAAACAAAAATATTATGAAATTTATTACTCGACTAACGATTCAAATATTCACGTTTTTTCTAGTGTCAGGAATTTCTATTTCGCCTCAGATTTTGTCGGCTCAACCCACTCAATGCTGCCAATTTCTTTGCGAGAATGGTCTAAATTCTCTTTTAGTTTGCGGGGACTATGATCAGGCACCAGGGCCTTTTTATGTAAAGGTTTATCTTAGATTTATAGATCCGCAAGTATCAGGTGCTTTTGATGATCCTTTTTCTGTTCGTGCTGAAGATATTTGGCAAATCCTGAATACAGCCTTCAGCCCGCACAATATTTTCTTTGTGCCGGGTTTTGGCAGTTGCGGTGGGCAACAGAACTATTCTATCATCAATTCAAGCATTTCACCAGAGAACAACAGTGGTTTTACAGCCTTACGGGAAGGATCTTCTAACGGAGTCCCGAATTTCCACTCTGATGGAATAAATTTATATGTTTTCAGAGATGATATAGATTTAAATACTCCAGGAAATGCCTTTTGTGTACCCAATTCGTATTGTTTTTTGGGTGGAACAAGCCCCTGCTGTCCAGATCTCCCAGTCAGCAAAAGTGCTATTTTACCGCATGAGATAGCACATTGTTTAGGCTTATTGCATACAGACGAATTTAACCTTGGGGATGTTTGTGAAGACATTGATGGTACAAACTGCAAAGAAAAAGGGGATTTGGTCTGTGGAACGCCTCCTGATTCGGGTGTATATGGTTCGCCAACTTCATGCTCTCCGATACCACTTTTCAACAATTTCATGTCTTTATTTCCCATTATAACATGTAAAGACCATTTTGTTGGAGGACCTGGTGGGCAAGGTGAACGAATGCGTCATTACCTTAAAAATGGGATTGGCACAGTAGCACAGGTGAGAATACAGGATATTATCATTTCAGGGAATACCACATGGAATGTTCCGAAGACAGTTTCTGCGAACGTAATTATTGAGCCTGGAGGAATATTGAAGCAGCTGTAACGATGGAGGAAAATGCTTACATCTACATCAAAGCGAACCATGCACTAAATTCAAATACACCTCCTGGAGGTCAGCTTAGAGTTGATGCACTGATCACTACAGCTTGTTCAAACAAATTTTGGCAGGGAGTGATCGTAGATGGTGATCATAATTTTCCTTCATCCCATAGGCAGGGCAAATTAGTCGTTCTGAATGATGGGATTATTGAGCATGCGCGTATTGGTGCGCGGGTAAAGGGCCATAATCTTGACAATGGAGTCCTTCAAGATTTTGCGACAGGAGGCATAGTGCAATCCTCATTGGGTAAATTCAGGAACAATTTAATTGACGTACAATTTTTCCCTTATAATGAGCCGAATTCTAGTTTTTTCAATTTCACGGAGTTTATAACCAATGATAATTACAGGGGAAGCACATCCCAAGTACCCTTACATGTTTCATTAAACGGAGTAAAAAATATTCGTTTAATGAATGGGAAATACAAAGATTTACGCACTGCGGGCTTTGCAATCGCCTCCAGTAGAGGTATTGGGATAGATGCTCAAAACTCAAACTTTATTGTTTCCGGCAGCTCTATATTTACGAACCTTTTTGAAGGTGTACGAGTGGGCAATATCAGCTCTGCGAGTGGGAATTCCGTCGTTGGTGCAACTTTTAGTGGATGTTTTACGGGTATTTTTTCTTCATACAACCACAACTACCTATTTAATGGAAACACCTTCAATCTTCAGCGTCCGTTAAATTTCACGGGGCCAATTAATACAGCATTGAAGGGCATTTATATGGAGGGTAATACCGCTGCCTTTATGGTAAATGGAAACCAGTTTATCAATACAGATTTTAGTGGTACAGTCAAACTCTTTGGTACGGATGTGCTTTCTGTTACAACGGAAAATATCAGTATTTCAAACAACTACTATGCGAATCTGAATGTCGCAAACCGTGCCAATGGGGACAATACCAGAGTAGAAAATGAGTTGTTATTTACTGGCTTAATGTATGAATGCAATACGTATGAAGGGGACCTTGAAAATGAACACTTGGTGCCAAGTGGCGCAATAAGAAAGTTACAGGGAACTTTAGGCCCACTAGGCCAAATAATTTCTTCTGGCAACCGGTATAATGAAAGCTTTGGGCCACCCCAAATAGCACAGCAATTTACCAACAATGGTGCTTTTTTGCAGTATCACCATATTATTGGTACTTCACAGGGATTATTGCTTGGGTTTTATACCGATGATAAAGTCGAACCAGTTCAAAGCATTCCTAATATAAACTGTGGTATAGGCGGAGAATCGGGTTGTCCTACCTACCCTTGTCCCGGAACGGTTATTTCCACGCTAAAATCTCAATTCTTTCAGGAAAAACAGCAATGGTTGACCAAATTGGCTGCCTTCCCCAGCGTTACCAATACCTTGGTGCGGCAGGCTGAGGCAAATGCCATCAATACCTTGCGCCTGTCACTCGACCGTAAGGGAATAATCATTCTGCTACACCATGCCTTGGATACTATGGACATAAAGGCGGATTCAGTATTGCTTTGGCTGGAACATTTGGATACCTATGATTCAGACCTTCAGTTGGCAACCCACTATTTCTTCAAAGGTAACTATTTGCAGGCTGACAATCTCTTCCAATTACTCCCTTTGCGTTATAGTTTAAGCGGTGAACTACTAGCAGAATTCAATGATGTGGTTTCTATCTTGCAAACCATTCGTCCATCCCTCCAAGCACAAATTCCTATCTCTTCGCTGCCGGAAACTGTAATTGAAACTTTGGAAAGCGGTTGGGGCGGCGACTGCTCTACCGCAGGTGCATTGGTGCGAAACCTGTTATATCAAAATGGGCTTCGCATGTACGCAGATTGCGATGAATCACCGGAGCGGCATACATCTGGTGCCCAACAAAAACTAGATTTATTTGGCATCCAAGATGTGTGGATATATCCAAACCCTGCAAATAATTATATCACAATTGATAGAAGCAATGAGAATCTTAGCTTGTCTATCCATATTGTTGATCTAGCCACGGGCCGAATATCCCTTGAGCAGCTTATTCAGCCCGGAGAAGTATCCCTTAACTTGGATGTTTCGATGCTTGCCAGCGGCGTATACATCATAGCTTTTAAAAATGAAGCAAAGTCGGGACAGATCAAATTGGTAGTTACCCATTGATTTTTATTTCCATTTTGCACTGTATGGTGACTGATGTTATTATATAGTGCTTTTCGTATTTTCATAGTCAATTACAATGTCACAAAAATCTTGCATTCTACTCCTCGCCAGCTTGGGTTTTAATACTTTGGCGTGGTCTCAACCTGGATTCAACAAACTATACAGCCAGTATTCTGGGATTGATAACTTCTCACGGTTGATAGTTGACAACGATACCATTATTTGCATAGGGGTGGCCTATGACACCACGATTTCGCCCTCGCCACAGCAAGTGCTCATGGTAAAGACGGATACTTTCGGGAACATAATACAATCTAAGTTGTATAAGGATTCACTGAATGGGTATCTTAGTATGGACATTACCAGTGGGAATATCATAAAGACCTCTCAAGGTTATTTTACATTCGCCGTAACCGTTTTCGGCAGGGCTTCTATTCAGATTATTCAGATAGATAAAACGCTCGAAGTAAAATCCACCTTTGAATTCCCAATTGGAGATAACTATGTTGATTTTTACGAACAAATTATAGAAATAGTAAATGGTGGTTTTATGATTGCTGGAAACACAATGAGGTCCAATCAAAAAGAAGATGGATTTATCAGAAGAATAGATAAATACGGTAATGTATTGTGGTTTAAATATTATGGTGAAATGAATAAAGATGAATCATTTCGTTGCATGGTTAAGGTTTCAGAAAATCGTTTTGTAGTGGGTGGTAGCATTGGGCCTAATTTTAATGATGGAGAGAATACCCGGGCAGGTTTATGGGCAATAGATAGCAATGGTGTGGTGTTAGACACCTGGGTAGGGCCAAATAATCCAAATCTTATTGTAATTACTGGTCTACTCCCGGCATCCGATGGTGGATTTGTTGCTTGTGGGCGTACTTATTTGGGAGAGGGGAGTTGGGGGAGTAAAGTACAAATCAGCCTGATGAAATTCAATGCTTCACTGCAGCTACAATGGCTGAAACATATCGGCCCGAACAGCTCTAATTACAATGGAAGCTACGATATGATCCCTACGCAGGATGGCAATTTCATCATGGCTGGGATGCGTACCTCCTACGGTGATCTAACAGCACCTAGTGAAGATTGGGGCGGGTGGTTATATAAGTTTTCAGACCAAGGCGATAGTATATGGTCGAGAGCGGATAATGCACCACCGGGATACACTCCTACCGGGCCATATGCTTATGGAGGCGTGGGTGAGCTTTCCAGTGGTAGCATTGTGGCTGGAGGGGAAGGTGACATTGATAATAAGTTCGTAGGCTGGGTAGTCAAAGTCACCCCAGATGGATGTATGGATACGCTGTTTTGCCAGACATCAAAGTCTGAAGAGGTAGTTGTTCCAACCAGCATACACTTATCACCCAACCCGGCCAATAACGCTGCCCAAATCCGCTTTGCGCAATCCAGTTCTGATGGCTCGCAGCTGTTGCTATGTGATCTAGCAGGTCGAATCCTACTCAATCAACAGATACCTGCGGGGGTATTGGAGCAAACGATACAGCTTTCCGAATACCCTAGTGGATGGTATTTTGTAACGCTGCTTGAAAATGGCAGGGTGGTTTTACGGGAAAAATTGGTTTTGATACGGTAAAGTAAACTACTTTACAGCTTGAGTGAGGATATCTCCTACTCGCACCTCCGATTTATTTTCCCCCAACCAAACCACATTTTGCCCAAAAAGAATCCGGTTTTCAAACTTCCGGAATGTAGCCAAAGTCTTCAAAGGCTCTGTAGCCAGTTCCGCAGTATCCTGATTGGTCGTGGTAATGCTACATCGAGCACAAGGTTTTACCCCCTGAAACAGCTGTTGGTTGATAGAAAATTCGCTCCAGGTATCTTCCTCAAAAGGCTGACCTCCGGTGAACACAAAATTGGGGCGGAAGCGATTCATAGGCAAGGGCTGCTCCAAACGGCTGTTCAAAGCATCCAGAGAAGCTTGTCCAATAATCAGGTATGGAAAACCATCCGCATAACTGACCTGGTGGCCTGCTGGAGCGTAGCGTTCATCCGCAGGTCGATGGTTGGTATCAGGCATCCAAACTAGCCGCAAATTCTGTCCTAAATTGTCTGAGAACCATTGGTTTATCTCCGGATTCAAAACCAGACCAGTACAAGAATCATCCCAGATCTGCACTTCAATTTTTTGTAAACCCGCTGTACTGACCTCCAATGGGATCATCACTTTTTTTTGTGGGTCATTTTTCCAGAAGACCGTCAAAAAAAGCGTCTCAAGGGCTGTTCCCAACATGGCCATCTTTGGGATTTCTCGTTGGGAGAGAAATCTGCCCGTCTCGTCCACCAGCATCCAGCGGCGGTCGTAGCGCAGCCCGCGAGGTTCGGGCACTGCTTCTTGCAGCGAAATTCCGCCAAGTGATTTGATCGGGTAGATCCAGATTTCGGAAAGTAACATAATGTTCATTTTTTGCCCCGGACTCCGATCACTTTGAATTTTACCCCATCATAACGATTCTCCGACTTCTCAGCATCCCGAAACACTTGCAGGGTGGCAGATTTCTTCTCCGGTTTTTCCTTAGATAAAAATACCTGGGCATTGCGGACCAAAAGCACCACTTCTTCCTGGCCGATCACTTCAAGTGAGCAAAGGCAGTCGAGCAAAGCGTCGAGATTACTGCCAAAATAGTCTGGAAACAACAGCGCTTTAGCAATTCTCGGATAAAAGCCTCGCAAAGTGCGGGCTTTTTCGCCATCGATCTCGACCACAAAAACGTGGGGAGGAAAGGACGGTGCAGTGTCTATAAGTTCCATAATTTGGATGTTCAATCTATTTTCAAAAAGGTTTTGTAGTGGTCTCTGGTAAAATAGGCACTTTGGTCGGAGCCAGTCACCAGTCGTTCCGGGCCTCGATTCTGACCTTTTATCTTTTTGTGTACATCCCATTCTGAATATCGGATGCGCTTGTTTTGGCTGTCTTTGGCAGGGAGGCGCTTTTCTTTGTTCTGAAATTCACGTCCACCCACAAAATCATCCGGTGCTTGCCCGTTTCTCCGGATGTATTGTAAGGTCTCCAGTACATAAGCAGGGGCTTTCCCTGGGTTTGTTTGAGGATTTCCTTGCCCGGTTTGGGTCGTTGGAGTGGGCTGACTGATTTGTTGTGCCTGCTGCTTTCGATGCCAGACAAACCAGGCAAGTGCCAGCAAAGCACCCAGGATGAGCAATCTTGCAACCAACTGTTTTTGCGGAGAGGGTCTTTTCATGGGCACAAGTAAATTTTCAAGGCAAATATATGCATTGGATTTGGGCAAAAAAACTGCCCCGTGCATCAAACCGATGCACGGGGCAGTTTTTTTGCCAAATCCCCAAATCCACCCAAATTACAACGCCTTCAATATTTCTTCTTCCAGGTTATTTCGTGGATTAACAGCAACGATTTTGCCGTCTTTACCGATCAGGAATGTTTTAGGAATAGATTGCACACCATAAACACCCGCCGGAGCAGATTGCCACCATTGCAGATCGCTTACGTGGTTGCTCCAGATCAGTCCATCTTGTTTGATGGCATTGATCCAGTTTTGCTTGCCGTCCTGTTTGTCCAGAGAAACACTGAAAACATCGAAGCCTTTGCCTTTGTACTTGTTGTACATTTCCACTACGTGCGGGTTGGCTTTGCGGCAAGGTCCGCACCAGGAAGCCCAGAAATCAAGCAAAACTACCTTGCCTTTCAGAGCGGAAAGAGAATGCACTTTTCCAGTTGGATCGGGCAAACTAATTTCTGGTGCTACCATCCCAACACTGACGGCTTCTCCGCCGCCTTGGGATTGATTTTGTTGGCTTTCCAGCTTGCTGATCAAACCGGCAAAATCAGTGGTGTACTTCGAACCGGGCATCGCAGCAGAAAGCGCCTGGCTTTGGGCCTTAAAATCGGCCATATAGGGTGCAGCATTTTGGCCCAGCAGCTGGGTGGTCAGAAATGCTTTCATAAGCGGCGTGCAGCCACGCTCGATGTATGGTTTGGCTTCCTCAGGACTTTTCAATTGGTTTTTGATCAGATCCTGAATGATCCCGGTGTAGCAGGTCAGGGTTTGAGAACCTTTTGACTGTATCTCCATGCGATCGATGGTATTAAGGTCTCCCGTAATTTCGATCACATTTTCTTTGCCATCCAGGATGAAATAGATCTGTTTTGCGCCAATTTTTAGTCGGTATAAGCCTTCTTCCCAGGGCTTTTCCGATTTAATTTCGAATGCACCATTTGCATCGCAGGTAGCACGACCGAGGCTGATATTGCTCCGGTCAAAATGCGCTAGATCCAGGGCAACCTGCAGGTTGGAGGCACCTGAGATGGTTCCTTTCATGGAATGTCCGTTGGCCTGGCTGTCGCAAGCGATCATAACTGCAAAAACAGGCAGCAGAAACAGGAAAAGTGATTTTAACTTGTTCATTTTCAAAAATTTAAAAAGGAAAATCCCGCCCTTGAAATGACTTTAAATATGGCCGGAATGATTTAAAATTAGTCGTTCATGATTTGCGAGAGGGTGGTCTCGAAAGTCCGCTTCCACTCCGTCACGGCCCCCCAATTTTCATTATCTACGGAGATATCGGTTCCTTTTACAAGGCCCAGGGTTTCAAATGCAACGTTTTCAATCTGCAAAAAACGCTCAAACGCTGCTTTTTGTTCAGCACTAACGGACACAATCACCCGACTTTGAGACTCTCCAAACAACCACGCGTCCTTGCGAATATTTGGATTGGTGATCACTTCGAAGCCCAGGCCCTGCGGCATGGCACTTTCCACCAGATTGGCAAAGACACCACCATCACTCACATCGTGTGCGGATTCTATGAGTTTCCGACCAATGGCTTTTCTAATCACCTGTTGGATGGAAAACTCCTCTTCCAGATCAAAATAGGGGCAGGGACTGAATTCCACACCCAACACTCCGCGCAGGTATTCGCTGCTGCCCAGGTCTTCCCGGCTTGTACCAACGAGATAGATCGTATCGCCCTCACTTTTGAAATCCAGGGTCATCATTTGATCATAATCGTCCAGCATACCCAGCATCCCGATGGTTGGGGTAGGGTAGACTGGCACCGTTTGGTCGCCCTTGGTATATTGATTGTAAAAACTCACGTTACCGCCGGTAACCGGAGTTTCAAATTTGCGACAAGCTTCACCCATGCCCCGAATGGCTTCTGCGAACTGGTAATAAACTTCTGGATTGTACGGATTGCCAAAATTCAGGCAATTGGTGATGGCCACGGGCTCTCCTCCTGCGCACACAATGTTCCGGGCTGCTTCCGCTACTGCGATCATTCCACCTTTGTGTGGATCTGCATAAACATAAGCCGAGTTGCAATCCGTGGTCAGAACCAGGGCCTTCCGGGTTCCTTTTACATACACCACTGCTGCGTCTGATGGACGGTTGGTGGTCATGGTACTGGTACGAACCATGGAATCATACTGCTGCGTGATCCAGTTTTTGGAGGCCAGATTGGGCGAATTCCAGAGCTTTGAAGCCGCTTCACGGAAACTGGAGAACTTTGAAACCGGAATGGCAGACAGATCGAATCGCTCAATTTCTTTCATGTATTCGGGGCGTTTTTGCTCCCGAACGTACACCGGAGCGCCGCCGCCTAAAACGAGCGGATCAGCTGGAACTTCTGCAACCAGTTTGCCTTCATAATGGTACTGAAGAATATCGCCTTCAATGGTTACTCCAATTTGGGCGCAATCCAGATCCCATTTTTCAAAAACAGCCAGGATCTCAGATTCCCTACCCGGTTTAACAACGATCAGCATGCGCTCCTGGCTTTCAGAAAGCAGAATTTCCCAGTCTTTCATATTGGCCTGCCGGGTGGGTACTTTGCTCAGGTCGATGCGCATTCCGCATCCGGCTTTAGCACTCATTTCGGAAGTAGAGCAGGTGATACCTGCTGCCCCCATGTCCTGCATACCCACGATGGCTCCGGTAGTAATGGCTTCCAGGGTCGCTTCCAGCAATAATTTTTCCTGAAACGGATCACCCACCTGAACAGCCGGCAGGTCTTCGTGAGAATCCTCACCCAGATCGGCAGATGCAAAAGTAGCGCCGTGAATCCCGTCTTTGCCAGTAGCGGAACCGACGATAAATACTGGATTGCCTGGTCCTCCGGCAGTTGCACTGACGGTCTCACCGGCTTTTACAATACCTGCCGACATGGCATTGACCAGAATATCATGATTGTAACAAGGCATAAAATACACCTCACCACCTACGGTGGGTACCCCAAAGCAGTTGCCATAATCGCCAATGCCTTTTACCACGCCACGGATAAGGTTTTTCATGCGTGGGGAGTCGGGCGTCCCGAATCGCAGGGAGTTGAGTGCTGCGATCGGCCGGGCGCCCATCGTGAAGATGTCGCGGTGAATACCTCCAACGCCGGTAGCGGCACCCTGATAGGGCTCAATGGCAGAAGGGTGGTTGTGACTTTCAATTTTGAAAACACAGCCCAGATCATCGCCAATGTCTACAAGGCCGGCATTTTCCTCGCCTGCAGCCACCAACAAGCGTTTGCCATCACGGGGCAAAGTTTTGAGCTGAAGGATGGAGTTCTTGTACGAGCAGTGCTCGCTCCACATCACCGAAAAGATACTCAACTCGGTAAAATTGGGCATTCGGCCCAAAATTTGCTGGATTTTTTCAAATTCATCGGCAGTAAGGCCGAGGCTTTTGGCAGTTTCGACAGTAACGTCCATGTGTGTTCGCAGCCCACTTTTAGTTGTGTTGGCTTGCAGGCCGCAAAAGTAATGAGCTCAGCCGACAGGCACTAAGAACCGCATGGAAAACTACATATAAAAACAAAAAAGACTGATATTTGAGAATTTTCAAAAAAACCTCCACCTTGCAGACCTTCTTACGTTGGCTGTCATACATCATACATCATATATCATACATAAAAAATGATCATAGTACAGGATAAACTAGTGAGTGACGATGTGGTAGAGCAGCAGTTCATCTGTAACCTCTCGGCATGTAAAGGAGCCTGTTGTTGGGAGGGAGACTTTGGAGCGCCCCTGGAAAAAGCCGAGCTTGCGATCCTGGAATCCATTCAGGAGAAAGTCCGGCCATTTTTAAGTCCGGCGGGCATTGCAGCCATTGAAGCGGAGGGTCCGTATAAATGGTTTGCGGGCATGGAAGATCATGGAACGACGCTTATTGACGGCGGGCCTTGTGCTTACATGACCTATGATGCACTGGGCATCGCTCAATGTGGCATTGAAATGGCCTGGCGGGCTGGTGAAATTGAATTTCAAAAACCGATCTCCTGCCATCTTTACCCGATCCGGGTCTCCAAATATGAGCACTTTGACTCAGAGGCGCTCAATTACGATCGCTGGGATATTTGTTCTGCTGCCTGCCAATTAGGAGAAAAAGAGCAGGTGCCCGTGTATCAGTTTTTGAAGGCTGCGATCGTTCGGAAGTATGGTCAGGACTTCTATGACGAACTGGATGGAGCGGCACAGTTTTTAAAAGAATCCAAGGGGGAGCAGGGGTAGGTTCAAGTTTTAAGTTTAAAGTAGCAAGTTTAAAGTTTCAAGTATTTGGGCGAACTTTCAGCTTTGAACTTCCCAGTTGCAACTTGCTACTCTTCACTTGCTACTCTTCACTTGCTACT
>JBILHS010000029.1:0-49250 GCA_044350425.1 Saprospiraceae bacterium
AGGGGTAGGTTCAAGTTTTAAGTTTAAAGTAGCAAGTTTAAAGTTTCAAGTATTTGGGCGAACTTTCAGCTTTGAACTTCCCAGTTGCAACTTGCTACTCTTCACTTGCTACTCTTCACTTGCTACTATAAACTTGCTACTTTAAACCTGCCACTTTAAACTTATTACCAAGTCGATAGCCTTAATTTTGCCCAACCAAATACTACAATACTTTGTCCACCACCACTTCAGATTTTGTAAAGCTCATTGAATGCCCGCGCGACGCGATGCAGGGCTTGCATGATTTTATTCCAACAGACACGAAAGCAGCTTACATCAACCAGCTTTTGCAGGTGGGTTTTGATACCCTGGATTTTGGTTCTTTTGTGAGTCCCAAAGCCATTCCGCAGATGCGGGACACGGCGGAAGTTTTGAGCAAACTAGACCTCAGTATCACCCAAACGCGACTATTGGCCATTGTCGCCAATGAACGCGGGGCAGAAGAGGCCTGCCAATTTCCAGAGATCCATTACCTGGGCTATCCCTTCAGTATCAGCGAAACTTTTCAAAAGCGAAATACCAACGCCACCATTCAGGAGAGTCTGGAACGCACCAAATTCATACAGGACATGTGCGTCCGGCACAACAAGGAACTTGTATTGTATATTTCCATGGGTTTTGGAAATCCTTATGGCGACCCCTGGAATGTAGAAACAGTCCATCGCTGGGTAGATGCGCTGGTGCCCTTAGGCATCAAAACATTTTCCTTGTCCGATACCATTGGCTGTTCCAACCCGGAGAACATATCCTACTTATTCAGCAATCTCATCCCGGCTTACCCGGACATCGAATTTGGCGCGCACTTGCACACGCTGCCTCAAAACTGGCGTGAAAAGATCGATGCTGCCTGGAGCAGCGGTTGCCGCAGATATGATGGCGCCCTGCGCGGTTTTGGCGGCTGTCCGATGGCGAAAGATGACCTTACCGGCAACATGGCCATGGAAAACCTGCTTTTTTTTCTGGATGAGTCAAACGTAGCATCAGGTCTTGACCGAAACGCGTTTGGCAAAAGCCTTATCCTAGCCGACGAAGTCTTCAAATAGTGCCCCCGTAAACCGTCCCCCGTAAACCGTCCCCCGTCCCATGTCCAAAATAGTCCTGATCAGCCCGGCACATCCTTTACGGGGCGGCATTGCAGCTTCTTCCGAGCGTTTGGCGCTGGCCTTACAAGAAGCTGGTCATGAAGTAGTGATCTACTCCTTCTCCCTGCAATATCCAGCTTTTTTGTTTCCCGGGAAAACGCAGTTTACCGACGATCCTGCACCAGAAAACCTCCAGATTAAAACCAGGCTTAATGCGGTCAATCCTTTCAACTGGGTATTCGTTGGGCGGGAGATCGCCAGCGAAGCTCCCGACCAGATCATTGTCCGTTTTTGGCTGCCATTCATGGGGCCAGGTCTTGGTTCGGTGCTTAGAATGGCCAGACTTTTTAGCAGAAAAAAATTGCGGGTTACCGGTCTGGTGGACAATATTATTCCCCATGAAAAAAGATTCGGGGATCGGCCTTTTGCACAATGGTTTGTAAGTGCCTGCGATGATTTTGTGGTCATGTCAAAATCAGTTGGGACCGAGATTCGATCCTTTTTGCCGGTCGTGAAAAATACGGATCGTGTGGTTCGCTTTGCGCCACACCCGATCTACGACACTTATGGTGATCCCATAGAAAAAACAGTGGCCAGGCAATTGCTAAAGCTTCCTGAAAAGGCTCATACGGTACTCTTCTTTGGTTTTATCCGAAAATATAAGGGATTGGATCTGCTGCTGGAAGCACTGAAATTCACCCCGGATGTGCATGCCATTGTAGCTGGAGAGTGTTACGAAGACTGGGCTTTTTACCAGAATATCATTCAGGAAAACGGACTTATGGAGCGGGTACATCTGTTCACAGATTTCATTGCGGCAGACCAGGTTCGGGTGTTTTTTTCTGCTGCAGATCTGGTAGTTCAGCCTTACCGAACGGCAACCCAAAGTGGAATTTCACAGATTGCCTACCATTTTGAAAAACCGATGGTAGTGACCAATGTGGGGGGACTTCCAGAGATTGTTACCCAGGGTGTTTCCGGCTATGTGGTTGAACCAGAACCCATTGCAATTTCAAACGTCCTACTTGATTTTTTTGTAAACCATCGGGAGACGGCCATGAAAGCCGGGGTAAAAGCGGAAAAAAGAAGGTTTTCCTGGGGGTATCTGGTGGAGCAACTTTTGGGCTGAGACAACCAATTGAACATAGGTTAGCATCAGGTGGTCAAATTTAACATACAAAACCACCTGCCTAAACATGAAAAATCTGCTTCTGTTGCTTGTCCTGCTTTCCACTGGTACATTGTTCGCGCAAGTAAAAAGCGAGGACGCTCCAGCGAAACCGCCAAAAGAAAAATTCAGTCTTTCCATCATGGGCGGGCTGAATATCAGCAAAATGCCTTTCAGGCATCCCGAAACCTCCTCTGAACTAGTTATTCCTAAAACCAGAAGTGAGTATGCTTTCTTTGGCGGACTAAGTGCCAGACAGCCACTTACCAGTAAGTTTTCAGTCCTTTTAGATGCAAGTTACTCGGTCCGCGGATTTGGATATCTGTCCTTTAATGAAATAGCACGGTTTCGGTTTGAATACCTTGATTTTGTGCCACAGGCAGAATACAAAGTATTTAAAAACGTCTACGTTTCTTTAGGTGGGTATCTGAGTTTTCGAATCAATGAATTTACTAAACTCGGAGAAAGGAGCTGGTATAAAGTAAATCCAGAATTTGTACAATACGTGCAGGATGTAGATTTTGGGGTTGTTCCAGGCATGACCTTAAGATTTGATAGAGTGTCTGTTCTGGCCCGGTATCAGCATGGGTTAATTGCTACCAGCGATTTGGAAGTTATTGATGGAATAGGCACATCTTTAGGCATCATTAGCCGTCATAACAGAACCTTTCAAATTGGACTGGGGTTCAGGATTTTATAACCTTAACCAAATGTGAAAGCCCGGTCGCTCATACAGCGACCGGGCTTTTTTGTGATCCCGACAGGGCTCGAACCTGTAGCCTACAGATTAGAAATCTGTTGCACTATCCATTGTGCTACGGGACCATTCTGGCGCAAAAGTAAAAAAATCCAGCAAGTCAAACTTTGATTTTGATATCAAAAGTTCCAGGTTATTGAATTGCCCAGGTTTTGAGTCGGGTTCCATAGGGTGATTCGCCTTATCTTTCGCGCCAAATACAGCGTAATGATGACACCTATTGTCTCTAATATTCAAATAGAAGCAGGCTGGAAGCAGGCTTTGGCCGGGGAATTTCAAAAACCTTATTTCGCAGATATAAAAGCATTTTTGCTTGCCGAAAAAGAGTCCGGCAAAACCGTTTATCCACCAGGACCTTTGATTTTCAACGCTTTCAATAAAACACCCTTCGACACTGTCAAGGTGGTAATCCTCGGTCAGGATCCATATCATAACCCTGGTGAAGCCATGGGCCTCTGCTTTTCTGTTCCCCGGGGCATCAGAACTCCTCCGTCTCTGGTCAATATTTACAAGGAAATAAAAAACAGTCTGGGTATCCAGGCGGCGCCACACGGCGATCTGAGCAAGTGGACAGAACAAGGGGTTTTACTCCTCAATGCGATGCTTACCGTGGAAGCTGGGAAACCCGCAAGTCACCAAAAAATTGGCTGGCAAACTTTTACCGACGCAGTGATCCGGACTGTTTCTGAGCAAAAGGAGGGGGTGGTATTTTTGCTTTGGGGTAATTTTGCCCGAAGTAAAAAAGCACTCATCGACGAGTCAAAACACTTTATTCTGGAATCAGCGCACCCTTCCCCGCTGGCTGGAAACGCTTTTCAGGGCTGTGGCCACTTTGTTCGGACCAATGAACTCCTGGGCAAGCAAGGGAAAAATCAGATCGATTGGTCTTTGGATTAACGCTGCTTGGTCACTTTGGCCGCAGCGCGGCTTAACGTCGGTAGGAATTATCTAATGAACAGCCGGGAAGGTGCAGAGCACCGGAACATTTCGCCAAGAGTTCCGGTGCTCTGCACCTCCGAACTGGTTCTTTATTCGATTTCTACCGACGTTAAGCCGCGCTGCGGCCAAAGTGACAATGCTGAATTGAGCTTCTACCGAAAATACAACCATGGAAAGGGTGCCAACCACTTAATTCTTTGCAATAATTTGACGATCAATGTATCGTTCAAATTTACAGCGCCCAAATCTTTCGCATCTGACAAGAGATGGTGGTGATAATAACCAGCCATTTCCGGCACCCCGACTTGGGTATAATAGTGCAGCGTTCTCTGCTTTGCCGCTGTTCTTTCTACCTCATTTTTGTAAAATGGAGCATCAATAATATGTATTTCGCCACTAATATTCAATAATTTACGCAGCGTTTTAAGCAGTTCCTGAAGATCAGGGAAATACTGGATAGAAGCAGCCAGTACAATCACGTCAAAATGATTTTCGGGCAGGACATCTTGCAGAACATCTGCGTAGATAAATTTTAACTGCTCCCTTCCAAAAAGCCGGGCACCCTGCTCCAGTTCCTCCCGGTTGAGATCAACCGCCCAGACCTCCCAAAGTAGATTTTCGGTCAGTCGATTGGCCATCCAGCCATTTCCGCAACCGAGGTCAAGGATGCGAATCGGTGTACCCGTTGGCAGGTGTTTTTTCAATCGATCCAGGGTTCGCCTGCGAAACTTCCATTCTGCAGCATTTGGATGTTCAGAAGCAATTTCAGGCAGTTTTTTTACGATTTCATCGGAATGCACACGTCTCTCCCGGCGGCGTACTTCAAGGTAAAGGCTTTCTTTAGCCGGATCAGAACCGAATGGTGTAAGGAATGTTATCCCGGTGAAATTTATGCGTTGTTTGTTTTCCACGCTGCAAAGTACGCAGGTTCGTTTTTTTAACCCCATAGTCCTCCGTACATTAGCCGCTCAAATGTTTTCCTGACCAATGTCCACCACAACTACTGACTTAGAATCCGCTAAAAATGCCGATGCCCTCAAACTCGCCATCTCCAGTCTCCATCGCCACCTGGAAAAGATCCAGGAAGGCGGGGGCAGTAAACGTGTAGAAAAACTGCACGCGGAGGGTAAAATGACCGCCCGTGAACGGGTTGATTACCTTTTGGATGTCGGTAAACCCAGGATTGAAATAGGTGCCTTTGCTGGGTATGAGATGTATCAGGAGCATGGTGGCTGTCCTGCGGGTGGGGTCGTGGTGGTGATCGGATATGTCCGCGGGCGCCAATGTATTGTGGTGGCCAATGACGCGACGGTGAAGGCCGGAGCTTGGTTTCCGATTACCGGAAAAAAGAACCTCCGCGCACAGGAAATCGCCATGGAAAATCGCCTGCCCATCATTTATCTGGTCGATTCAGCAGGCGTTTATCTGCCCATGCAGGATGAGATCTTTCCGGATAAGGAACATTTTGGTCGCATTTTCCGCAACAACGCTAAAATGTCCTCTGCAGGAATTCCACAAGTCGCGGCGATCATGGGAGCTTGTGTGGCGGGTGGTGCTTATTTGCCCATTATGTCTGATGAGGCCCTGATCGTTGAAAGAACTGGCTCGGTTTTCCTGGCAGGACCTTATCTGGTAAAAGCAGCCATAGGGGAGGAAGCGGATCAGGAAATATTAGGTGGAGCATCTACCCATTCTGAGATCAGCGGTGTGACGGATTATAAAATGCCCGATGACCAGACCTGTCTGGATACCATCAAGGACATCATAGACAAATACGGCCGGTTTGAAAATGCAGGCTTTGATCGGGTGGATCCTAAACCTGCAGAAGGAAAGGCAGAAGATCTTCTCGAAATTTACCCTGAAAACGGGGCGAAACCTTATAATACCCTTGAACTATTGCGCCGGATTGTAGACGAAGGCAAACTCACCCAATACAAAGAACACTACGGAAAAACCATCATCACAGCGTATGCCAGAATAGATGGCTGGGCAGTGGGTATCGTGGTGAACAATCGTCAGGTGGTCAAAAGCGCCAAAGGGGAGATCCAGTTTGGCGGCGTCATTTATTCAGATTCTGCGGATAAAGCCACCCGTTTTATCCTGAATTGCAACCAAAAAAAGATACCCCTCGTATTTTTGCAGGATGTGACCGGCTTTATGGTGGGCACACGTTCAGAACATGGTGGCATTATCAAAGATGGCGCAAAAATGGTCAATGCCGTAGCCAACTCTACTGTGCCTAAATTCACGATCGTGATCGGAAACTCTTACGGTGCGGGCAATTATGCCATGTGCGGGAAAGCCTATGATCCTCGCCTGATCGCCGCCTGGCCAACTGCAAAAATTGCCGTAATGGGAGGCGAACAGGCTGCTAAGGTATTGACGCAGATACAAGTACAATCCTTGAAGGCCAAAGGCCATGCACCCGACCCGGCGGCTGAAAAGGAGCTTTTGGAAAAAACCAAAGCCAGCTACCTTGCCCAGACAACGCCGTATTATGCAGCAGCCCGTCTTTGGGTAGATGCCATCATAGACCCTCGGGATACCCGGAAATGGATCTCTATGGGCATTGAGGCGGCGAACAATGCGCCGGTGGAAAAATTCAATGTAGGGGTCATTCAGGTTTGATCTTGTGCTTTCATCGTTACTTACTTAAAACAGCACTGGAATGCCAAGTTGCTGCGCCCTTTGATAAACACATTCGGGCAAGGTCGATTGGCTAAAATATTGGTAAAAAGGCTCTGGTCTGCGCTTTTGAAATTCCAGAAATTCCTGTCCCACGGCATCATTCCGCACAAAGGCGTTGAAAATAGCCAGTTTTTCAACGCGTGACTTTTGCTGTAATAATGTAAGGTCTTATCAGGAGACCGATGTGAACCTGCCACCACACTAAGTCCCCCACCACCCAGGCCGTTGTCCTGAAAATACACCGCTGCGGTCAACATCGGATCAGTATAAGTTTTGTGGCTGACCATACCAGCACGTTCCGCGCCACTGGAATCTTTATGCCATCCAAAAAAACGTTCCCGATGCACGGCACATTCCGGAATCCAGGTTGCCGACCCCTCTAAAAGATCGCAGATGCCTGCAATATACGCATCTGTAAAAATGAGCGGTAGTACATCGGGCGCAAAATGGTACAGATCATTGTGTGACGTTGCATGGCCATCCTTCTTGCACCAGCATTTAAAAAGACCCGCTTTATAGCCAAAGCTATAAGCAGGTCTTTTTAAAAGATTGAAGCCTGAGATTTTATTCCTCTGAGCCAAAGCATCTTTATCGCTCAATCATAAATCTGCCCAGTTTCCTTTTTCCGTTTTCAGTTGCGATTTCCAGGAAGTATAATCCAGAAGGCATTGCACTCGCCAACGGAATGGACTGAGCCTCACTGCTGGCAAATAGAGATAAAGTTTGGATCCTCATTCCTCGACTATCCAAAACCTGAATATTCAGATCCTCTCCCAGCCAGGGAGACAAATCAGCAAACAGTTCACCACTGCTTGGGTTCGGGAAGAGCAGGAGCGCATCCGTATTCGACCCCGCGCTGAGCAGGGATAGTTTTTCTTCCGCATTGCGGTTCTGGCTGGGCGTTACTCCAATCGGACAGTTGAAAGTATTGAGGTGGGCAGCGTAAAAATTCTGCGTCACCAGCCGGGAAGTAATGTTAATAAACGTTGGATTCACCTGTGCCGGTAAAGTATATTCAAAGACGTCAGATCCACCGTTCGAAATGCTATCGTTCGTTGACTTGAACCGTATAGAATAGAAAGGTGAATAGTTGGGGTTGCGCACCTCATATTTTCGACCATCCGGTGAGGTGTAGGTGGAAAAATTGGCCGGACTCATGGCACTGATTCCATCCGGCAACTGAATGGCGGTATAGATCAAAGCACTGGTACAGTTGTTGGTCACCCGAATGCGATAAGTGCGTTGTTGTTGTGCATTGGCTGTAATGCCAAGCAGGTCGTATTTGATGCAGCCATTTGTTTTGGTATCACAAGGAAGTTCTTCCCGTACGGTGACTGTAAAACAGCAGGTTGCTACTGAGCCACAAAGGTCCGTTGCCTTATAACAAACCTGGGTATTGCCAACCGGGAACAGACTACCGGAAGCGGGCCCACTGGTGAGCGTCAGGTTATTGCCCGGGCATTCGCAATTGCTGTTTAACACGGGTGCATTGTAGGTCACCGGAGCCGGCCCTGTACCCGGAGTTGTAGCAACCGTTACGGTGAGCGGACAAACCAGATTCATGGTGGACGGTGGTGGTGTGAGATATTGCAAGGTGTAGGTGACCAAAGTGTCACAGCTTCCATTGCTGCTCGGGACCAGCAGTGTTACCGTACCAGGCTGTGTGTACGTTTGTCCACCCAGTACAATGCTTTCACCCTGACAGAAATTCAGCGTTTTGGCTGCGGTAGGCGAAGGCCCGAATTGCAGGGTATAAGTGACCAGAGTGTCACAGCCTCCACCAGTTCCTGGGATGGTAAGTAGCACAGTACCCGGTTGACTATAAGATTGTCCACCCAAAACGACGGAACCTCCCGGGCAGAATTGAACCGTTTTTTGAAGTTCAGGCGCAGGAAGCCACTCCAGCGTATAGGTGACCAAAGTATCGCAGCCTCCGGTAATAGAAGGTATCGGGGCTTTGACCTCACCTGGCAATGTGTAAGCAATTCCATTGATCACCACCGAGGTTCCGGGGCAGAACTGAATGAATTCGACCTTTTCAGGCTGTGGTAGCAGGTCAATAGTAACATAAGCGATGGTGTCACACCCAAAACCCGAACTGTAGAGGGTGTCTGTGAAAGATGTGGCCTGATCATATACCTGGCCATTAAATAAAAGGGATTCTCCGGGGCAAAGATCAAAATCAAGAATTCTGAAAGGGAGCGGTAATTGAGTAATGAAATAGAAAACGATGGTATCACAAGTAACATCAGAAGAAACGGTATCGCGTACCAGACCGGAATCCTCATAGACCACCCCGTTAATGGTCACCGTTGAAAATGGGCAGATATAAACTACTTCGATACGTTCTTCGTAGGGTAATTTGCTGATAAAAAAGGTAACAACCGTATCACAGTCAGGACCTATTCCCGGAATGGTTTCCTGAAAAGTGCCGGACTGATTGAAGGTAAATCCGCGCACTGTCACCGATTTGCCGGGGCAAAAAGCAGCGTTTTCTGATACAAATGGAGTTATTTTGACCACAACATTCACAGTATCCGTCTGCCGGAAGCCACAAGCATCTGTTACTGTCAGCCCATATTGGCCTGAAAAACCAGCAAGAATGGATTGGGTGGTTGCACCGGTGGACCATTGGTATTTAAAGAATCCGGCACCAGCATTGATCAAAGCAGTTTCATTGGAACAAATCGTCTGATCCGGCCCTAAGTTCAGGCTCGGAGCGCCCGGTAACTGTACAGTAAAGCTGTCCAGGTTATTAAGGTAGGCGCATTCTTCCAGGCTTGAAAGTGGAAAGTCGCTACCGGAAATAGGCGTATTGCTGGTGCCGGGATCGTTCACCAGCGCAAATAACTGGAAGCCGTTTTGGACGGCGGCTGTTCCAAATAAGCTTTCCAGATTAGTCAGTTGCAAAGTGGCACAACTATCCGTGCTGGTTGCGCTATAATTATATACCCCAAGTCTGTCGGCAGGTGTAGTGAAGGGGTTGGAGTTGTAAAAGCTGACACTCAGGTCTGGTAGTTCTCCGCCAGCCAATTCACAAATGGTAAAACTCATATTTACGAACCCTCCAGAACAGGAGATGGTGTTGATTTCGACTTTAAAATCATTGTCTTCCGGACAAGGATCTGGTATCGTACAGTCTGGACATAGAAGTTGTTCCTCCAGGCTATTGGTTGTCCAGGCTGGGTTTACATTGCTAAAAACGGCGGTGCTAATCAGTTTTTTCAGGTCGATAGGCGTCTTAACCGGATTTAAAAACTCAGTAGAAAGGAGATCTGTATTCATCGCAAATCCACAGGAATCGACCATGGTGCCATCAGTCAGCAATTTCCAGAAAAAGACATCTGTAATGCCATTCTGGGCTATTCCGGTAAAATACAGTGAATCAGCTGCTGCAACGCCCAGATTGGGTGCCAGACCACTTTCGTCGATCAAACCCAAAACCCCTTGGGTGATGCGCTTTGACCATTGGGTGATTCCATTTTTGTCCAGCTTGTGCACCACATGTTCGTTGTCCAGACGATTGCCATATACAATATAGCCATCCGGAACATTGATTAGTTTTAAAACAGAGTTATAGGTCGCATACCGACGCACCCAGATAATATTGCCGTCCAGATCTGATTTTTGAAGATAAAGTCGATACCCACCCAAAGGGCTATCGGATCCTATGTATGCAACCACCAGGGCATCCTCATCAACGATCATATCTCTACCATATTGATCTCCCAATTCAACGGTATCCTGGTGACTTAACTGCGCCCAGATTGGGTTGCCATTGGTAGGGTCAAAGCGCGCAAGAAGCATTCGACGGGCAACCGTAGAAGTGTCATGATTACCAACGGACGACCCCAAACCGAAAAGTGAGCCGTTTACACTGATCATTCTGGTGAGTTTGTCGGAAGAAATATGCTCATATCGGCTGGCAAAAGCAGGAATAACATTGCCTGTAGCGCGCTCCAGGTCAAAGATCTCGATGTCAGTCTCCTGGTTTGCTAACATTGGATTTTGGTAATAAATAAAGCTCCCCCCGGGCGTTTTTTCCAGGATGCCGCCAGCGGTCGGGTTATTACTTGAAATAGGGTGTGCCCATAAAAATACATTTGCTGCCGGATCGTAACGGAAAACAAAGCCCCGACGGGCTCCGGCAAACTGGTTTTGTGTGCCACAGCCCACAATCATCCCATCCGAATCCTCGATGATCTCTACCGGATCGATGGATTCAAACTGGCTGGCCTGGAATTCCCGCATCCAGATCTCTCTTCCGGCCAGATTGGTTTTTTGGATAAAGGTTTTGTTTCCGTTTCGGCCAGCGAGATAAAGATTTCCGTCGCTGCTTTTCGCTAATACTGTTCCGAATTCAGATTTATTTTCAAATCCTAAAGTTTTAAAAAAAGTCGGTGCGGGGCAATCGGGATTTTGGCCATAAGCCAAGGTGTAATGCAGCAATATTGCGAGCACTACCACGGTTCGTGTAGATGTAAAAGACATAGCGTAAAATCTTATATATTGTTAGCTGACGTTAGGGCAAACATACTAAACACTTTTTATGTCCGCAGGTGCAAAACCCTGAAATGTCGGCAATCCAAAGGTTTCATATTTAAGTCTCTACCCTTATTGTTGTATAAATGACATAAGACCTGATCCATATCTTATCTTTAGAAAAGCCAACAGACGACGTTTTCTTGTAAACCTATCCTCTGCCCCAACTTTTCCTCATACATTGTCGTCTGAAATTTGACACCCAGCCTTCTTCCTCTTTTACGCTACAGATTTGTATTAACCATTTTCACTTGCATGAGACAGATTATTACGTTATGCTTCTTATGGTCATTAACGACCGCCCTGTTTGCTCAAAGAACCATTCGACAAGACGACCCGCCCCAATCCTATCCACCCACCGTATCAAAGGGCGAATTATTGGGAAGTATTCCCTCCCTGCGCGATTTAAAACCGCAGACCATTGTGCCCAATCAGGTGCCGCGGAAACTGGCCCAAAAGCGCAATTATTTCTTTGCAAACAAACTCAATAACCCAGACCCATTGCCACAGGATGGTGACCCCCTGGTAAAAAACAGCGCCAACAATCGGGAGGGTGGACCGGAGATCATTCCGGGACTCAATTTCGAAGGCAACCGCGACCTCAGTGGAATCTCTCCGCCGGACCCTTCCGGCGATATCGGTAAAAACCACTATGTACAGATGACCAATGCTTCCGGGGGATCCTGGTTGCAAGTGTGGGATAAGGTGACCGGCCAACCAGTATTAGGGCCTATCCTCAGTACTACGATCTGGAATCAGGTGCAATCCGGTAGTATTGGAGATCCAATTGTACAATATGACCACGCCGCAGAACGCTGGATCATCATGGAGCTGCAAGGATTTTTTACCAATGAGCTCCTGATCGCAATTTCAGACAACAGTGACCCCACCGGAGGATGGAAAGCTTACCGCTTCCAGACCCTGGGTTTCGGAGACTATCCAAAATTATACCTCTGGCATAACGCGTATTTTATAACGGTAAACGAGATCAATGGCGGGAATGAATGCTCCGGTTATGCACTGGAGCGTGCTGCTATGTTGGCGGGCGAACCTACGTTCGACCTCTATCGATTTGTCATGCCAAATTACCAGGCGATCGCTTATCAGCCCGCTACCGGCGCAGACTGGGAAGGTGGTCCACCGCCACCAGCAGGAAGCCCGGAGTATATTTTTCGGGTCTACGACGACATCTGGGATGGCGGACAAGACCATATCCAGATCTGGGAAGTCAAGGTGGACTGGAACAACCCGGATCAGAGCAGCCTGACGGGTCCGGACAAAATATTCCCTTCGCCCTTTGAAACAACCGTTTGTTTTACCGGGCTTTTTGATTGTATTGAACAGCCGGATCCTGCAGCTCCACGCATCACAGCTTTGGAAAATATCATCATGTACCGGGCGCCTTATCGAAATTTCGGCGCCTACGAATCCGTGGTATTCAACCACGTGGCCGATGTGTCAGGCCAGGTAGGCGTAGGGGGAGACGCAGCGGTGCGCTGGTACGAACTTCGGAAGCAAGGCGGATCAGATTGGCAACTTTTTCAGGAAGGGACCTACGCGCCTGATCTGGTGACCAACCGTTTTATGGGCACGATTTGTACAGATGAAGCCGGAAATATTGCCCTCGGTTATACAGGGGCCAGCCAGTTTCTAAATCCGGGACTTTATATCACCGGGCGGCGCAGCACGGATCCACCTGGGGATATGCCGGTAGAAGAATATACCCTGATTCCCGGTGAGCAGAGTCATACTTCAGATTCACGCTGGGGCGATTACAGCAACATGAGTGTGGACCCTGAAGATGGCAGAACCTTTTGGTTTACAGGGGAATATCAACCTGCCGGGGTGACCTGGGGGACGCGTATCGGCTCCTTCAAAATGCAGGTAGATACCTATGATATCAAACCCATCACCTTGCTTTCACCGACCCCATCTGCCCTTTTGGGGGCTGGAGAACAGGTAAAGGTCAAGATCTACAATGGCGGTCTGGTCAACGCATCCGGGTTTACAGCTTCTTTATACTTTCAGGGAAATCTGATTTCAACCGAGAACGTCCCGGCTACGCTCCAGCCTGGAGAAGCTGCTGACTTTACTTTTGCCGCAACGGTTGATATGCCCGTGATTGGTGCCAATTATAAATTCCGGATCGTCACACGTTTTAATCCGGATCAGTTTACCCGGAACGATACCCTGGATGCAGTGGTTCAGAAGTTGACCTCCAATGACGTTGCAGCCATCAGCAAATACAACCTGCCGGGGCTCGTTTGTGGTTCAAAAACGGATTTTGGCATCATTATTCAAAACGCTTCAGGCCTTCCATTACAAAGTGCAAAGGTCCATTGGCGCTTGAATAACCAGCCTTTTAATGTCTACAACTGGACCGGAAATTTAGCGCCTGGAGCGAAGGATACCATTGATTTTCAGATGACAGGAATTCAAAATGGTCTCAATGGACTGCGGATTTTCACCAGCCTTCCAAACGGTGTACAAGATGAACGCACTTCCAATGACAGCATACCACCCTTTAAATTTACCGGAAATCTGGATGGTACGTTCCTGGTGGCTGAAGCACAAACCATTTCCGGTGTTTTAAGCTGGGAATTGCGCAGCCAGACGGATATCCTGCTCACTTCCGGTGAAATGAGCACCGGTCAGACCTTTGCTCAGATCTGTAGCGACGACAACACTTGTTATCGGGTGATTTTGAAATCATCTACCTTTAACTGGCAGGGCCAATTCCGATTGTATGATATTTTCGGGAACGTGCTCGTGGAGGCTTTCAGTGCAAATCAGGAACCCGAACTATTCAACATCTGCACGCCTGTAAGGCAACAGGTGGATGTAGGCGCTTTGTCTTTGGCCGCTCCGCTTTCTGGTCCTGGCTTATCCGCCACCTCGCCCATTACGGTTCGTTTCCGCAACTTTGGTCTCGGCGACCAATCCGGAATCCAGGTAGCCTATCGTCTGAATGGCGGAGCATGGAAAACAGAGGCCTTTTCAGGGGTGGTCACAACAGGGGCCACGATCGAACACACCTTTGCCACCACGGAAGATCTGAGTACTACAGGTGGTGTTTTTAATTTTGAGCTGAGTGCAACCGTTACCGGAGATCAGCAAATCAACAATGATACCGTGAATACCGTGGTCAGAAACCGCGCCGTTCGGGAATTGGAAGTGGTCAAAGTCAGTAAGGTACAGACTTGTAATAGTCCGGACAATAGCTACATTGGTGTGACTGTCCGGAACAATGGCCTGGGTGAGGATCACCAATTTGATCTAAATATCACGGCCAACGGGGTGCCTCAGCCAACCGTTTTTAATCCGGTTTTTATAGGGCCGGATGAAACTGTTGAAATCAATGTGTTTTTACAAGGTCTTCAGTTTGGCTCAAATACGGTAGCGGTAGACATCACCAATGTGGATGGGCAAGGAGAAGACGACGAGCCTTCTAATGATACCGGTGAGATTACCTTTAGTATTTCACCAGACGGGTTTCCGGTTCAGCTCTTTTTCACTCCAAATCAGGACCAGATTCAGAACACCTGGGAGTTGCGTGATGACCAGAATAATCTGGTGGCATCCGGTGGCCCCTATCCGGTTGCTTTTGGGTTTTATGCAGAAGAGCTTTGCTTAGTCAAAGATAAATGTTATGTATTCCGCTTGTTTGATACGGGTGGAGATGGTATGGAAGGTGGTTTCGTTAATTTGTTGTCACCATTCGGAAATTCTTACTGGAGTTATTTCGGAGGTAATTTCGGCAATGAAGTCAGTGCACCATTTTGTGCAACGGACGCGTGTATAGGCTTCCAGGTACAGGCTACCACAGAATGTCCAACGCCTAACAACGGCAAAATAACAGCTAAGGTCATCAACGGAACACCACCCTTCCAGTTTAGCCTGGACGGCGCAAACTTCCAGTTCGATTCTGTGTTTTCCAACCTCGCATTTGGTTTTTACAATCTCTTTTGTCTGGATGCCAATGGATGTGCTTCGGAATTGTTCATTGACTTATGCACGGTCAATACCTCCGAGCCCAATCAGCTCAGGGGCCTCAAAGTTTCGCCCAACCCAACCAGTGGAATGGCCAATATCGAAATGCCCGCACTTGAAGGGGAACAATCCCTGCTCTGTGAAGTACTTGACCAGAAAGGCAAGCTCATACAGGCGGTGCGCCTGGTTCGCTGGGACAATACGTTGCGGGGGATGGCTATACTGGACAATGCTCCGGCAGGAACCTATTTCCTTCGGGTAAAAGGCCTGGCACGGCCACTGACAGCAAAACTGGTAAAGAAATAAGATCAAACGTTGATGCGATCCTTACCATGCGCTTCGACACGATTCTGAAACTTTAACACTCGGTAAACCGCAAATTATCGCCGCTTTTAAAGTTTGGCACGGTTTTCGAAAAAACATGATCAGAAAGGACTAACATTTGATTGGTTAATTGTTTTCATGGTTATGTTGTAAGCCGCCCAGTCGAAAAGACTGGGCGGCTTTTTTTTACCCGCCGTAGCCTTGGCGAAGGAGGGGTGCCCGCCGTAGCGGCAGACCCCGGAGGTTTTCAAAGCCTCCGGGGTCTGCCTTTAAGTACCCAAAACAAAAAAGATCAAAGATTATAAAGCAGGCAAAATATTCACCTCCGCCTCCAACCTGACCCCAAACTTCGCCTGCACGGATTCAATGATCGCCGATGCCAGATTTTTAACCTCCTCCCCGGTAGCACCCCCATGGTTCACCAGCACCAACGCCTGTCGCTCATAGCTACCGGTATTGCCAACCCGTTTGCCTTTCCATCCACATTGTTCGATCAACCAGCCTGCAGGGATCTTGACACGTCCATCGGGTAGTGGGTAATGCGGCGCCTGCGGGTGCGTTTTCAGGATTTTATCGAGTACATTTCGATCCGTTTCAGGGTTTTTAAAAAAGGAGCCACAGTTGCCGATCTTGGCCGGGTCCGGGAGTTTGGTGGATCGGATCTGTACAACTGCCCGGCTGATATCGGCGATATCCGGTGCGCTTATTCCGTTGGATTCCAAAGTTTTGGAAATATCGCCATAGGAAGTATTCAATCGATGTGGACTTTTGGTCAAGGTGAAAACCACCGAGGTAATACACCATTTGCCTTTTTCTTCCCGCTTAAATACACTGTCTCTGTAGCCAAATTGGCAAGCCGCGTGACGGAAGGTTTGGAGTTTTCCAGTAGCGAGATTCATGGCCTTCAATCGCACAAATACATCCGTTAATTCCACCCCATACGCACCAATATTTTGAATCGGGGATGCACCCACAGTGCCCGGGATAAGGCTCATGTTTTCAATACCACCGAAATCATGCGCTACCGCCCAAAGCACAAACTGGTGCCAGACCTCACCGCCACCCACTTCAACCCACACTTTGTTTTTAAATTCACGGATGACCTGAATCCCGTTCAGGTTATTTTTGATCACCAGTCCCGGCACATCCTGCGTAAAAAGGACATTGCTGCCTCCGCCCAAGAACAAAACGGGGCGTATGCCGGTATTCAGAGCCGCACAGAGTTCTTCCAGGGTGGAGACTTCAGCGAAATTTTCAGCCTTTACATCCAGGCCGAAAGTGTTGTAGGGCAGTAGGGAAACGTTTTTTTGGATCTTCATATTTAGAACTGTGTTCCGCACTACAATTTAAATAGACATTCCGCCTGCCGCATCAGGAGATCTACCTGCTGTACCTCATAGTCATCATATCCCTTGCTCCAAAGAATGCGGATCTTGTCCAGTCCGGTGCGCCGTATTTTTTTGAAGACTTCCGGGGTGAGCGGATAATGCCCCCGAAAGATGGATGTCTCATTTTCAAGCGCAAAAACACCGTCATCTGCGATCGCGTTCTGGAGTTCTAAAATGCTGCCATCCAAAAATGTGAGCGTTGCAAGGCTGTTTTTATCCAAGCGGCCAAATGCTTTGCGTGCATTGGGGTCATTGATGTTGAAAGTCAGAATAAGTGTTGCATTGGGTCCTGCGCTGGCCAGCGCAGCCGTACAAACTACATGTGTTTTACCCTGTAAATAAGTCTTCAGCGCAGGATTGGTGTAGCGAAAAAGTTCAGCGCTCTCCAGGGTGCGGGATAGCTCGCCGGAAAACTCATCGCGGCTGCTTGAAGCGACCGAACATGGCGGGGTAGGGGGGCTCAACATCACATCATTCGCAGCATTGTATTGGGCGAATCGTTTGGGCTGTTGGACCGGTTTAAGGTTGGTTTGAGTGACCGAAGTGGAGCTGCTGTCTGAAACAGGGACTTCCTTGGGCAGGGTCTCTTTTTTCTTTTTTTCTTTTTTGGAAGGAGGGGGCTCTGCGGCAATACCTTCATTTTTAAGCTTTTCGACGGCCGTTGGGGGGTATAATTCGTCGTAAAGCTGGCTGATTTGTTGCCAGGCCTTCGGAAGGCTTTTGCGAATCAACAAGCTATCGGTCATCTCTTGAATACTGCTTGAAAACGAGATCACCTTTTCTGCTCGTTCCAGCATTTGATATCTTTTTTTAACCTGCGATTTGGCAGCCTTCACGGCTTTGTTAAGGGAATCCAATTGGAATTTTGACGCGGTCGTGTCCGCTTTGGCCTCCTCCAATCGTGCCCGTCTGTACAGGAGTACTGCATTGGCTTTTTCATTTAGATCAGCTATAGAAGGCTTTAAACTTTCGGCCTGGTCAAAAAGTGTACTAGACAAAGCGTTCAGGGCCTGATAGCCCAGGCTATCCAGGGGAGGGAGCGGTTCGGGTCGGGTTTGGGCAGATACGCCAAAAGCAGCCAGTACAAAAGGGAGTAATCGGGCAAACAAGCCTATTCGGATGGGAGAAAGCATCTTGGTCTATTTTCTTGCAAAAGTAAGCGGGCTTTGCGGTTTTTCGCATCCGCATTTTTAAACGAACTTTGTTTATGAAACTTATACCCACCTTTTCTGCGCTTACCTTTCTAACAATACTTGCCTCCTGCGACGGAGGTCCCAAAAACGCAAACAACCAGATCATGGATTTTAAACAAATCCCGGTGACCTATCCGGCCACCCGAAAAGATACCGCTGTATCAGATAATTATCATGGCACTACCATAGCGGACCCTTACCGTTGGCTCGAAGATGACCAAAGTGCCGAAACCAAAGAATGGGTTACCCGCCAGAACATTGTCACCAATGGCTATCTGAGCCAGATCCCTTTCCGGGAGAAGGTAAAAGCTCGCCTGGGACAGATCTTTGACTATGAAAAATACGCTCCACCCTTTAAAGAAGGCGGTAAATTTTACTTTTTCAAGAACGATGGTCTGCAAAATCAGAGTGTACTTTATGTCCAGGACAATCTGAATAGCCAGGCCGAAATGGTGCTGGATCCCAACAAATTCAGTGCTGACGGCACGACCTCACTAGGAGAACTTGATTTTTCCCAGAATGGTCGCTACCTCGCATATTCTACTTCTGTAGGCGGATCTGACTGGCGCACCATTGTGGTCAAGGACCTGCAAACAGGTCAAATGCTCCCGGATGAGATCAAATGGGTGAAGTTCAGCGGTATTGCCTGGCAGGGTGAAGGCTTTTATTACACCCACTTCCCGGAGCCTAAAAAAGGGGATGAATTGAAGGCGGCCAACAAATTTGGTGCGGTGTATTTCCACAAACTGGGCACCGAACAATCCGCAGACAAGCTGGTATACAATGACAAAGCACACCCGGATCGCTCTTTTGGTGGTTCAACAACCGAGGACGAGCGTTTTCTCGTAGTTTCTGGCTGGGAAAGCACCAGTGGCAATGCCGTTTATGTGAAGGATCTGGGTAAAGCCAACGCCGCTTTTGTGCCCATCGTGACGACCTACGAAAAAGACTTCGCTGTGGTGGATAACATCGCTGAAAAGCTACTGATCCTGACGAATCACAATGCCCCCAACCAGCGCCTCATTCTGGTCAATCCGGAAAAACCGGAAGAAGCCAGCTGGGAAACCCTTATCCCGGAAGATGCCTCTGATGTGCTTCAAAGCGCTGCGATCTGCGGCGGGAAAATTGTCTGTTCCTACCTGCACAATGCATCCAGCAGCCTTCGGGTATATGATCTGGCAGGCAAACTGATCCAGGAGGTCAAACTTCCGGAGATCGGTACAGTGGGTGGCGTATCAGGCAAAACCAAAGACCCGATGGCGTTCTTCTCGTTCACGTCTTTCCTGCGCCCCAATACCATTTACAGCCTGGATATGAATACCCTGGAGATCAAAGTATTCAAAGCGCCTAAGATCGATTTCAATCCGGATCTGTTTACCACAGAACAGGTGTGGTATACCAGCAAGGATGGCACGAAGGTGCCCATGTTCATTACCCGAAAAAAGAACATTGCGTACGACGGTCAAAATCCAACCCTTTTATACGGATACGGAGGCTTCAACATCAGCCTTACGCCCACCTTTAGCCCAACCCGTGCCGCGCTGCTGGAAAACAATGGCATTTATGCCGTGGCAAACATTCGAGGAGGAGGAGAATTCGGCGAAAAATGGCACAAATCAGGCACCAAATGCCAAAAGCAAAACGTGTTTGATGATTTTATTGGCGCAGCAGAATTTCTGATCGAGAAAAAATATACCTCGCCGGCTCGTCTGGCCATTCAGGGCGGATCGAATGGCGGATTGCTCATTGGAGCTTGTATGACCCAACGCCCCGAACTTTTTGGGGTTTGCTTTCCGGCAGTTGGCGTGCTGGATATTATGCGATACCACCAGTTTACCATCGGTTACGCCTGGGCTACGGATTACGGTCGTTCGGACAATGCTGAAGATTTTCCGTGTCTGATCAAGTATTCGCCGCTGCACAATTTGAAAAAAACAGCTTATCCGGCCACGATGATCACCACGGCCGACCATGATGATCGGGTGGTACCGGCGCACTCCTTTAAATTCGCCTCTGCCTTGCAGGAAAACCAGCAGGGAACCAACCCAACGCTGATTCGAATTGAAACCAGCGCAGGACACGGCGCAGGCAAACCAACCTCCAAGCAAATTGATGAAGCTGCCGACATTTTGTCGTTCATGTTCTACAACATGAAAATGCAGGTGATCTACGGAGACCTGAAAGGCTGAGGAATGTCCAATGTCCAACCAGGAATGTCCAATGTCGAAATAGGACAGGTTCCCGGGATTTGTGCTGATGTCGGGAGCTGAGGACGGGACTTGATACATACAACGCCACGACGGTGCAAAGGGTAAATTGCTTCAAATCAATGCGCCGTGCCGTCGTGGCGTTGTGTGATATTAAAAAGTCTAGTGCCGCAACCGGCAAATAACCTATGAATTGGGGAGGTCAATCCGGTACTTAAATCAAGCATTCAATTCCGAATCAATCATTTCCCCACAACGATCTGCTCAACGATCATCTCTTTTTCCGTCCGGATCCTCAATTGGTAAGTCCCGGCAGGCAAATGTTTGAGATCCAGCGGGATGTTTTGTTCCGAGACATCTTTGAGCGTCCAGGTATTCAGTACCCGCCCGGCCTGATCTACAATGCTTAAGTGCAAAGTTTGTGCTTTTGGAAAGGCCACCGCCAACCAGGCCTTTTCATAAGCAGGATTGGGGAATACTTCTGTGAAAAAAGTGGTTGAAACGTCCTGATTCCCAACGGTTTCTGTCAAGGTAAAATCAAACGAAGCCGTGCATCCATTTCCGTCAGTAATGATGAGCGTGTAATCGCCGGCGGGTGCATTGGTCAGGTCTTCCGCATTGACAAAGGGAAGCCCGTTCTGCAACCAAACATAATTGAACAGACCATTTCCACCTGCAATATCGAGGTAGATCGAACCGTCGCTTTGGCCCTGGTGTGGCTGCTCTATGCTGGTGGGTATGGCAGTGATCGCCTGCGGATTGCTGATGGTATCTGTCAATACGATCTCACAACCCAGGGCATCGGTTACGGTAGCGGTGTAAATGCCCTGGCCCAGGTTACTGAGGACTTCAGTGGTGGCAGTATTTGACCAGAGGTAAGTATAGGGGCTGGTTCCTCCGGTCACCATCGTGGTTAAAACGCCATTCAGCGCATTATAGCAGTTGGGTTGAATGCTCGTAAGTGTGCCGGTCACTGCGCAAACAACGGCTTCACAATCATCTGCGGTGCCTGCCAGAGATTTTTCACAACCTATGGCATCGGTGACGACCACCAGATAAGTTTCTCCCGAAGCCAGTTCCTCACCGTTGGGCGTCCCGCTGAAAGTATAGGGCTGAATACCTCCCTGCGCTTCTATTTGAAGTTCTGAGATATTGGTACTGATGCATTTCTCCGTGATCTGTAAACTCACCGCTTCAAAGGGGGGCTGCTGCGAACCGTCCAGGATCTGGAGGCAAAAGTCTCCTGTAATGGGTCCGGAAGCCGCGATTTGAGAGGCGATTTGCAGATAATAGGTCTCGCCCGCATTGAGCGCTCCAAGCGTTACAAAACCATCGCAACGCAAGGGGTTTTCAAAGCAAAGAATTGATTGGAAATTACCACAATCACCTTTCCAGACCGCCAGGATATGTGGAAATTCTGCCCCGGTATTCACCCGAACTGATCCGGAATTGGGGGCCACAAACTGATACCAGACATCGCTGGTGATGGAAGGAACACAGGGTGGAATGAGGCCAGAATGGGTGGCTGCCATATTGCTGCCTTGCACGCAGGCTCCGCCAATATTGACCGGAATCGCATTAGAACACTGGTCGTTGCCCGGAGCTTCCAGGTTGATTTTTAAAATTTGTGGGCACAATGAACCCTCAACGGTCGCAAAGCTTCCAGAGATCTGTACCAGATAGGTTTGGTCCGCTGTCAGATCCTTCAATTGAAGCAGGCCTCCCTTGGGGTTTGAAGCCACTTCAGTCAACAAAGCACACTGCCCGGAGTAGACCGTAATGATGTCAGAAAAATTGGCTTGGCTTTGCACTTCCAGGACTTCATTGGGGGCAAGTGCAGGAGCAGTAAATGAAAACCACACATCGTGCCGGGCCAGTTCATTGAAAGAGGGTATCGTTGCGCTGGTACCTGCATTCAAATTGGTGGAATTAGAGCAAGCTGCATCCACCAGCAGCGGCAGTGCGTTGGAACAATCATCGTTGACAGGCACTGCGGGCGCATTTGAAGCCTGCTCAATCCCAACGCACAGGTTGCCACGTGAAATGCCAACCCCCCCCGAACGACCGCTGACCCTTAGAAGGTAGGTTTCTCCATTTTGTACGGTTAAGTAGCTGCTCTCTCCGGTAAAGCCATGTTCATCCCGGTTGTCGCAAAGTAAAAGCTGCGGTGCGCTGCAATCGCCTGTGAAGACATTGATCACATCGTTGAATTGAGCTCTGCTCGTAAATTTTGCAGTCCCTGTAAAATCTGCCGTCCAGCTGTACCAAAGTCCACCGATGCTTTTTTCAACACAGGTGGGGAGTGGGCCATCCAATACGGCATTGTTATTATTACCGGCCAGGCAGTTTTGTCCGGTGAATATCGGTTGAGCCTGGGCACAGAGATCGTTTGCAGCGCCGCTCCCCGTAATTTTTACATTGTCAATGCCAGCCCACCAGCCCCAATCTTTTCCATCATCAAATTCAAAAACAACGCGCATTTGTTGGGAACGATAGGGCGACAAGTCTAGGATCACGTTGATATAATCTGGAAAAAAGGGGCCACCCACGTCCCCGGTAGATTCACGCACCAAAAACTCTTCGCCATCCCCGGTTTGCACTATGACCGCTATTTTTTCTTTGTAGTATCGCAGAATGATATCAAAATTCAGATCGTACGCAGCAAATTGAGTGCCGTCAAACCAGGGAGTTGCAAGTCTTACCACAGAAAAAGGGGTATCCTGTCCCAAAAGATCATCGTCAAAAAAGGCAAAACAGCTGCCATTCATGGAATTTCCGTTACTCAGTGCAGCGCCTTCTGTGATCAGGCCAAACTTCCAATCGTCCACGCCGGTCACAATTTGTGTTTCCCATCCTGCAGGTTTTTGACATCCGTTAAAGGATTCGGCTACGACATTCGTACCTTTGCCCTTTCCAATCACTGATATGTTGTCAACCCCGGCCCACCAGTTGAAGCTATTGGCGTCATTATAGCGGAAAATGAGGCGTACACTGGGGGCTTTTGTCACCAGTGACAGGTCAAATACCAGGGTTTCAAATTCATAAAGATTGTTACCTGTGGCATGAAAATTGTCGTAGCGGCGAATCAGCGTTTCTTGGGTACCATCGGTGATAAGCACTTCAAAACTTTCATCTCCCTGATTCCAGTCGCGATAATGGACATCTACCGAAAGTTCTACGGTGGAATTTTGTGAAGCGTCAAAAGAAGGGGAAACAAAATCAAGGGAGTATGCAGGGCTTTGATCGCCGGTCGCATCATCATCGATGAAAAGGAAACAAGAGCCATTCATGCTTTGACCATTGTTGTCGTTGTTTTGATTGGCAGCGCCCACATACCAGACAGGATTTTGATTGCCTATACTATTTACCTGCCAGCCCGATGGCAACGTACAGTCATCAAAGTTTTCAGTGAGCAGGGGCACCTGAGCAAGCGCAGGAACGGCAAAAAGGAATAGAAAGAGGACGAGCGTAGCGAGTTGGCGCATATTGATTCGAAAGTTTTTTCGTGCGAAAGGTAGCGTAGAGGCACGGGAAACGGATACCAAAAAATTAAAAACTTGATCGCGTGTATTCTTTTAGAAAAAAATTTGTGAGTTTAAAAAACAGGCTCATAAATTTGCCGCTATTGGAACCAGACGCACGCATACTATTTGTGTTCTGATTATCAAAACCAAAACATTACCTGACCTTGGCTAAAAAACGTGTTGTCAAAGATTATGATGCCCTTTCGGAGGACATCACCCGGCTTGTAAAGCAAAAATACCCATCTGGCTATTCGGAAAGCCTTGTCACTTATAGTGATAAGGATGGTAAAAAGGTGTCTGCACTCCCTTTTGAGACAGACGACACTTATTACCTCATCCGTATGACCATACTGGAGGCCAAACGCATCGTGAAAGATGACGAGGACTTCGATGATGATGGCCACCTCAAAGAAGAGATCGCGGATGTAGCGGTCGAGGTAGATGAAGAATTCGACGGCTTAGGCGAAGATGATGATGATATCGACGAAGGTCCTACAGACGAAGATGACCACATTATCGTCACGCGCCGACGTGACGATGAGGACGGTCACGATATTCCAGACGATACGGATTATTAAGATGGGACTGGGCATCCCCTTGTCCCATGGATCAGACTACTGGACATCTTGACCTTGGACACAGACACGATCCTGCAAGTGCATGATTTTCAATTTTTTAGAGTGCAAGTCCAACGTCTATTGTCAAAATATCCAGTAGTCCGCCCATGGATAATTTGAAATAAAAAAACCCCGTTTTGAGCATCTTGCTCTAAAACGGGGCTTTTTTATTTCAGCAAGAAATGGCTTCTTATTCAAGGAGTCCTAAACTACCCATTTCTCAAATTTAACGATAGATTTCGGATACCCATTGCGTTCGGAAGCCAGCAAAAGATCCGGACGATGAATTTTATCCGGAGCAATGGCGGCAAGCTCAGGACACCAGGTACGTACAAAATCACCCTGAGGGTCATAGTTTTTGGCCTGGGTCAGGATATTGAAATACCGATCTTCTCTGGGATCAGAGCCCACGCCGGCTACATAATTCCAATTGCCCCAATTGCTGCAGGGGTCGTAATCAACCAGTTGGCTTTCAAAATATTCAGCGCCCATCTGCCAGTTTACCTTGAGGTCCCGAACCAAAAACGAAGCAACATTCTGTCTGCCCCGATTGCTCATAAAACCGGTTGCTGCAAGTTCACGCATGTTTGCGTCCACGAAGGGAACCCCTGTTTTGCCTTCCCTCCAAAGTTCAAACAACTCGCGGTTGTTCTTTAAATGACGCAGCTCTTTTTCCTGTGTTCCGCCCTTTTTAAAGATCCGATTGCCATATTTTTTGCCCATGAGTCGAAAAAAATCGCGCCAGAGTAATTCAAAAAATAGCCAGTAAGTACTCTCATTGCTGATTCGCTCGCGCTCGTATCGTTTGAGCTCGTGATAAATAAGCTTTGGAGAGAGGCCGCCCTGAGAAAGCCAGGCGGAGAATTTAGAAGAGTAGTCCGGGCCAAGCAGACCATTTCTAGTTTCTTTGTATTGGGCAACCAGATCTTTTTCCCAGAAATAATGACGGAGACGTTTCAAACCCTCTGTTTCCCCGCCTTTTAAATGAATGGCAGCGCGTGGATCAGGTTCAAATTCTGCATGACCCAATGTCGCTAAAGTGGGCATTTCGCCAGGCTCGAGCATGGGGGGAAATGGAGGCAGTGCAGTAGGAGAGGGGAGTGGTTCACGAACCGGAGTAATATGTTCTGTTTCTTTGCGGAACTGGGTGAAAATGTCAGGGGTATGTTGCACCGGCACGGGCAGGTCCTGTGTATGGTAAAGCATCTTACCGCGTGTATAAAGCAACTCCACGCCCATGCCCCAAAGTTTTTGCTCCAGGCCATCCTGAACCAATACCTCTTCCTGGGTACGTTCCCGGTTACAGATGACCCAGGATGCTTTTACTTGTTGTGAAATTTCTGCCAAAATACTTTCAGGTCGGCCCACACGAACGAGCAACTTCCCGCCGAGTGACTGGATGTTTGCTTGTAGGTCGGTGACACTTTCCAGGATAAACCTGGCCCGGTGCCTGCCTGTTTTCGGCAGCCCAAAGCGTGTTTCACCCAAAAAAACACGCTCATCAAAAATATAAACAGGAACCACCTCCTCGGCCATCCGAAGGGCAGTAGTCAGGGCTTCATTGTCATGTAGGCGGAGGTCTTGTCTAAACCAAACTATGGCACGTCGTTTCATCCTCCTTAAACTTTAACCTTGGCCTTTTGTTTGGCCAAATCAATATTATTTCCAGCTTTTTATGGTTCGAAAAGAAAATAAGAGAAATCTCAATACGCTTTTGAGGAAAATCAAAAGCAACCCGCTGGACCGTGAATTAGGTTTTGGTAAAAATGCGGCATTGGATGGCCGACTGATGAATTCAGATGGCTCTTTTAATGTGGTAAGGGAACCCAAAAGCCGCTGGGACAATACCTATTATCATCTGGTCACTATGTCCTGGAGCAGGTTTCTTATCCTCCTCTTTTCCTTTTTCCTGCTGATCAACATCGTGTTCTCCTTTATTTATCTGCTGGTAGGCGTTGAAAATTTTAACGGAATCACGCTGGGGAGTTTCGGGCATAATTTTATGCAAGCCTTCTTTTTTAGCAGTCAAACCCTGACCACGGTAGGCTATGGGCACATTAGTCCGAATGGAATTCTGATCAGCATTTTGGCGTCCATGGAATCCTTTATGGGCCTGCTTACGTTTGCATTGATGACCGGTTTGTTGTACGGACGTTTTTCGAGGCCCTCCGCCAAAATTATTTTCAGCGAAAATTTACTCATCGCACCTTTTAAAGGAGACAAAGCGCTCATGTTTCGGATGACCAATTCCAGCAAAAGTGAACTGATCGAAACTGAAGTGCAGGTGTTGATGGCCATCAATCAAAGGGAAGAAGATGGGTCGCTCAACCGAAAATTTTATCCCTTAGGCCTGGAGATCAATAAAATAAGCTTCTTTTCGCTGTCCTGGACCATCGTGCACCCTTTGGATGTTAAAAGCCCGCTCTATAATTTTTCTGAACAGGAGGTTTTAGACGCCAATGCAGAGTTCATGGTGCTGGTAAAAGGTACTGACGAAACTGCCCAGCAAGTGGTCCACGCGAGACGATCCTATTCCGCTGGCGAAGTCGTGTGGAATGCCAGATTTAGCCCGGTAATAGAAAGAGCTCCCCATGGCGTACCGAAAGTACTGACCCGAAGAATTGGAGCCCACGAATTGCTGAAACCAGAGTAAATTTCAAAACCTACCTTTGACCTTAAAACTGCCCGGAACCGTAATTCCAAGGCGCACTCTATCGTGAAAAAAGATACCCTTCAACAACTTACAGCCGCTGCCCGCGAGCGAATTCTTATTATTGATGGCTCGATGGGCGTTTTCCTGCAATCCTACCAACTGCCTGAAGCTGATTTTCGCGGCGACAGATTCCGGGATTTTCACCGCGAATTAAAAGGCAACTTTGATGTGCTTTGCCTTACCCGTCCCGATATCATCGAAGATATTCATCTGAAATATCTGGAGGCCGGGGCTGATATCATTGAAACCAATACGTTCAATGCAACGGCCATTTCACAGGCAGAGTTTGATATGCCGCCGGGTGTTTGTTATGACATCAATAAAGCGGCTGCTGAAATTGCTCAAAGGGCCATTCAGCAGTGGCAGGCGAAGCACTCAAATGCTCCAAAGTATGTTGCCGGAGCACTGGGTCCACTGAACAAAACTTTAAGCCTGAGTCCGGATGTAAACGATCCGGGTTTTCGCACCATCACGTTCGATGAGGCCAAAGACGCTTATGCGGAGCAGGTTCGGGGCTTGATAGACGGGGGATCAGACATCATTTTAGTGGAGACCATCTTCGATGTATTAAACTGCAAATCAGCGATCTATGCCATCGAAGAAGTTTTTGATGAAAAAGGATTCCGGCTACCGGTGATCATTTCGGGTACCATCACGGATGCTTCCGGACGTACACTCAGCGGACAAACCGTAGAGGCATTCTGGATCTCGGTCAAGCATGCAAAACCTTTTGCAGTGGGGCTTAACTGTGCTTTGGGCGCCGAAGAAATGCGCCCGCATCTGGAAGCGCTGGCTGGTATTGCCGATTGTTTCATCAGTGCCTATCCGAATGCAGGGCTCCCCAATGAGTTTGGGGAATATGATCAGACCGCCCATGAAATGTGCATCTTCATGGAAGACTTTGCGCGATCCGGATTTGTCAATATTGTGGGCGGATGCTGTGGCACAACTCCTGACCACATCCGGCACATCGCTGCACACGTAAAAAAATATCCACCCCGTGTACCGGTTGCACGGCCGGAGATCGGATTTACCCAACTTGCCGGACTTGAACCGCTGATCATTCGCCCGGAGACCAACTTTGTAAATATTGGAGAACGGACCAACGTGACAGGCTCAGCCAAATTTGCCAAGCTCATCAAAGAGGGAAATTATCCCGAAGCACTGACCGTAGCCAGGCAACAGGTGGACGGAGGTGCTCAGATCATTGATGTAAATATGGATGAGGGCCTGCTCGACTCAGAGGCGGCCATGGTCAAGTTCCTCAATCTGATGTCCGCAGAACCAGATATCGCCAGACTCCCGGTTATGGTGGATTCTTCCAAATTCAGGGTGATCGAAGCGGGACTCAGGTGTTTACAGGGGAAAAGCATCGTCAACTCTATTTCCATGAAGGAAGGAGAAGCCGAGTTCATCCGTCAGGCCAAAATTTGTCGCAGGTTCGGCGCCGCAGTCGTCGTTATGGCCTTTGATGAACTGGGACAGGCAGACACCATTGAACGCAAGGTTTCTATTTGTCAGCGGGCCTACAAGATCCTGACGGAGCAGGTGGGCTATGATCCTACGGATATTATCTTCGATCCCAATATTTTTGCCGTGGCCACAGGGATCGAAGAGCACAATGCGTACGCCATCAATTTTATCGAGGCTACCCGAATCATAAAAGCTACCTGCCCCGGAGCCAAAATTTCGGGTGGCGTCAGCAATTTGTCGTTCTCTTTCCGGGGCAATAACCACGTCCGCGAAGCCATGCACGCAGCATTCCTCTACCATGCTACCCGTGCGGGTATGGATATGGGTATTGTGAATGCCGGGATGCTCGAAGTATACGAACAGATCCCCAAAGAACTCCTGCGACGAATCGAAGATGTGTTGTTTGATCGCCATCCGGATGCAACGGAAGAGTTGGTGAAACTGGCCGAATCCTTCAGGGAGACTGGCGGAAAAGTGATCGGGGAAGATCTTGCCTGGCGCGAGGCCACCGTTCAGGAACGCATTACACATGCCTTGGTGCGTGGTATCGATAAGTTTGTAGAAGTGGACACAGAAGAGGCCAGAAAACAATACGCAACACCCCTGGAGGTCATAGAAGGGCCCCTGATGGACGGCATGAATGTGGTAGGTGATCTGTTTGGTTCCGGCAAAATGTTCCTGCCTCAGGTGGTCAAATCAGCCCGGGTCATGAAAAAGGCCGTAGCCTATCTGCAACCATTCATTGAGGCGGAGAAAGGGGGTAAAGTAACTGCCAAGGGCAAAATTCTCATGGCCACGGTGAAAGGCGACGTGCACGATATCGGTAAAAACATCGTAGGTGTGGTGCTCGGCTGCAACAATTATGACATTGTAGATCTGGGCGTCATGGTTCCGGCGGACAAGATCATCAAAGCGGCGATTGCCGAAAATGTAGATGTGATAGGGCTTTCGGGCCTAATCACCCCCTCTCTGGATGAAATGGTGCATGTGGCAAAAGAAATGCAGCGCTTAGGCATGAAGATCCCCTTGCTCATTGGAGGGGCAACTACTTCTAAGACCCATACAGCGGTAAAAATTGAACCACAATATTCCAACGGCCCTGTTGTGCATGTGCTGGATGCAAGTCGCTCGGTGGCGGTAGTGAGTTCACTGCTGACCAAGAACGAAACAGAAAATGATGCTTTTGTAGAAAGAACCAAGCTGGAGTATGCCCAGATCCGGGAACAAAGGGCTGGCCGTCAATCCAGTAAGCAATACCTGTCGCTGGAGCAGGCCCGCAACAACAAGATCCAATTGGATTGGGAAAACTACACACCGCCCCAGCCTAATTTCACAGGTATTAAAACCTTTGAAAACTATCCACTGGATGAACTGATCGACTACATTGATTGGACCCCGTTTTTCCAAAGCTGGCAATTGGCCGGTAAGTTTCCAGCCATCCTGGAAGATGAAATTGTAGGCGTCGAAGCCAAAAAGCTTTACCACGATGCACAAGTCATGCTTCGCAGAATCGTAGATGAAAAATGGCTGGAAGCAAGGGCGGTGATCGGGATCTTTCCGGCCACTGCCGTCGGAGATGATATCATTGTACCGGCGGCTTTAGCCGCAGGATACTCAACCACCCATCCTGCGGCCAAAGCCGCCGGTACAATTACGCTGCATCACCTGAGACAGCAAAATGTAAAGGCCGCAGATCAGGCCAATTATTGCCTGGCGGATTTTATTGCCCCCGGGGGACAGGGCGGGGCTGACCACATCGGCGCCTTCGCAGTAACCGCAGGCATCGGCATCGAAAAATGGGTAGAAAAATTTGAAAACGAGCACGACGACTATTCCGCTATCCTGCTCAAAGCGCTGGCTGACCGCCTGGCAGAAGCGTTTACCGAAAGGATGCACGAGCGGGTGCGCAAAGAGTTTTGGGGATATGCCCGGAACGAAAGTTTAGAAAATGAGCAGCTGATTCACGAAGCATATCAGGGCATACGGCCAGCACCCGGCTATCCTGCCTGCCCGGAACATACCGAAAAAAGAACGCTTTGGCAATTGTTGGATCCGGAAAAAAACGCTGGAATACAATTGACGGAAAGTTGCGCCATGTACCCGACTGCTGCCGTTTCCGGTTGGTATTTTAGTCACCCGGAGTCCAAATACTTTGGTTTAGGCCAGATCGGAAAGGATCAGGTAGAAGATTATGCCAAACGGAAAGGAATGTCGTTTTCGGAGGCAGAGCGTTGGTTGGCGCCGGTGCTGAATTATGATGCCTGATCAAAGCTGACTCCGGTCCATCTACTATTCAGCTTTTTCCAGCTTGTAAATGGTCCAGATCCGGGTGCGTCCCTGCCAATTATTGGTATTATTGGCCAACATCCATTCCGGATAGTAGGCATAGGCTTGTTTTAACCGAAACCCGGAAGGTGCAACTGCGCTTGGCGATATATCATCTGTAATGAGCATCAGATCGCCGGTCTTAAGGGCGGAGGTGTCATTTTTGAGGGCCGGATCTGTATACCAGGCAGCTTGTTCCTGTTGCGGATAGAGATAAAAGGGCATGTTTAAAGGGTATTTCTTTAGCTCCTCCTTTTTTACATAATAAAGCGTGGATTCCGGGTGCTGCCTGGTCCAATTCCAAACGAATTTATTATAGGCCGCCATTTCTTTGGCGGGGATGAAGATCCTAAATACCATCACGACCAGATTGAGTGCGACGCAGTATCCAAAGACTTTGATCATCCAGTTTTTCAGCTGAAATTTTTCCTTAAAAACTTCCCAGCCCAGGGCCGCAAAAAAGAAAAACGGCAGCACCATGGGGAACAAAAAACGCACCTCTTTGTGTCCAACCAGGGAGTGCGCCAACACGAAGGGCACCACACACCAGCTAAGTACATGCCAGGGTTTTTTCCAGATTCCAAGGGCACAGAAAAACAATAAGGCAAGACTCAGGGGAGGCAAAAGCGCGATGGGCATTTCCGTCAGGTACCACCAAAACGGCGAAACACCAAAATTGGCGGCCTTCCCTTCCATGATGTTGGAAAAGAAATAGTTGTACGGCGCAAAAACCCATTCGTCGTAAAGCCAATAATCTGTAGCAAGGCCCAGACCCAATGCTACGAATGCGCCGAGCGCCAGCGCCATCCATTGTAAGCGGGAGGGACGGCCTTTAAACAGCAGCCATGCACCGAGGCCAATGCCTGCAAATGCGATCTGATAACGAAAGAAAAAGGAGAGTCCAAGGAGCAGCCCTGCCCCAGCCATCTTCCAGTCCAGGCGATTGGTTGGAGTTTCTAAGCCCCGGAGCAAAAGCAACAAGCCACCAAAGAAACAGATGGCCGAGGTGTTTTCTGAAGAAAACCGCACATGGAGGTAAGGCATCAGCCAAAAAAACAACAGCCCAAGCCGCATCCATCTGGCCGTTTCAAGGCTTTTAAAGTCGCGTTCCAGCCATTTAACCCAGTGCCAATATACGGTGAGGGCTGCAATGCCGCAGATCAAACGCGCGAGAAAAACCTGTACAAAAGGATTGTCGATGCCCAATGCCCTGGCAGTTACCACCAGACTATATGCCAGAAATGGCTGTAAACCCGGACGCATTTGAGCCGGAAATTCCCAGGGTAGTTCGCTGGCCGGAATATGACCGAGTTTGTAATTTGCAAATTCCCAGATCTGAAAATGTTCGTCCGGATGATGATAGCCTAGGGTGCACCAGGCGGCTATACCACAAAGTACAGCCCCTACCATCCATAGGGTGCGATCAGTAAGGTTTGGAAACATGGTAGGATAATCGGGCGTTTGAGCGGCGAAGTTAGGCACTTGGGCTTAATAAACTCCGAATATCGAATATCGAACATCGAACAGGGTTCGGTATTCGATATTTAACAAAAGAAGCCACCCCGAAAAACTTCGGGATGGCTTCTCTAAAAAAGGCCTCGGTGATAACTTAGTTGGCAATGCCTAACTTTGCTCTGACCAACTTGGTTACATCCAGCGATTCGTCTGCGTAAAGCAACACCTGCGTGTTTTGATCGAAGACAAACGCAAACTGGTTCTCTTTGGCGACATCTGCCATGGCCTGATTCACCTTGTCCAGAATGGGTTTGAAAAGTTCTTCGCGTTTTTGAGCCAGTTTTTCATAAACCTCTTGCTCATACTTGGCGATTGAAGCTTCCTCTTCTTTCAGTTTTGCGCCTTGAATTTCCAGATCCTTCGGTGAAATGGTACCTTGTTTCTCTTTCCGGTCCAACTCCGCAGCCTTGTCTTGTAAAGCTTTGACCATTTCCTGGCCACGCTTGGTCAACTGTGCCTGAAAGGCTTGCAGGTCGCTATCGGCCGCTTTTACCTCTGGAATGGAAGTAAGCAGCGCGCCGGAATTGCAGTATCCAAATTTTTGTGAAAAACCAGCCGTGGCAAACATGAGGCCAAGGGCCAGCAGAAAAAACTTCTTCATTTACAGTGCGTTAGATTCGTTAGTTGTGATGATCCTATTTTTTCAATAGGGTTTTAATATCTTCCGTTTTATCATTTTTCTTGTCGGCGAAAAGCATACCGGAGGCACTGCCCTTGTCAAAAATGTATTCAAATCCTTTGTCTTGTGCAAAACGCTCAATCGTGCTATACACTTTGTCCTGGATAGGTTTCACCAGTTCTTCGCGTTTTTTGAACAAGGAGCCCTCAGGGCCAAATTTCTGACGTTGCATTTCGCGTACTTCTTTCTCTTTGGCCATTATTTCATCTTCACGGGTCTTTTTCATCTCTTCGCTCAGGAGGACTTGTTCAGCCTGAAATTTGCTGTACATGCCTTTCACTTTGTCTTGCTCCTGAGCAATTTCCTGACGCCATGCTGTGGCTACTTTGTCCAGTTGTTCCTGTGCTTTTTGATATTCTGGCAGGCTTTCCAAAACAGCCGTAACGTCTACGTGGGCAATGCGTTGAGCTTGTGCAAAAGCCATAAGGCCAAGCAGGAAGAGGGCAGTTGAAGCGATTCGTTTAATCATGGTTGCAATTGATGTTGATTTGTTGTTACGTAAAAACATAGCCTTGCCGGATACTTGGATTTTGGATCTTTAATGGTTTTAACCCGGCTAATCTATTTCTGGGTCAAAAGTAGGACTTCGCAGGTGTTTTGGTGGCGTTCTGATGCACTTCACTTTGGACAGGTTGTATCTTTTTGAAAAAAAAATTTAGTAAATGAAAACCAACTGATTCATTTTCAGAAAATTAGGTGTCGCGGTTTGTCTGGATCCAATTTTATATTAACCTCAGCTTAACCGGGTTTTTAGTGAATTTAACGGCCCGAAATTTTGAAAATCGACTTGTTCCCCATAGGATCAGGCACAAGGACCGCTTATTTCATCGGTACAAGGGGGCGAATTAGTGACAACAATAGGGCTTTTGTTACCTTCGCGGCCCTCAAGAGCTTGTTCAGGAATTGGATTTTGGCCTACAACCGGCAAATTTTATTTCATCCAGCGTTAAAATTTTCGCCGGATCGCCCGCATACGACTGCAAATTTTGCCTTGTTTGAAATAAAATTTGCTCGCTTTCGGCTCAAAACCAATCCCTGAACAAGCTCTATTTTTGAGTAAATTATTACCATGGTACACCACATTAGTCCTAACCACCTTTCCCTGGAACAAGTCGGAGCAATCCTTGATTCAGGTGCTCAGCTTGCTTTGTCCACAGAATCTTCTGCCCGTATCCGCCACTGCCGTGAGTTCCTGGACCAGAAACTGGCCGGAAATGACCAGTTGTTTTATGGGATCAATACCGGATTCGGATCGCTTTGCGACGTCCGCATCTCGGAGGCTGATGTGGCAGATCTTCAACACAATCTGGTGGTCAGCCACGCCGCTGGAATGGGCGATCTGGTGCCACAGGAAATTCTGCGCATCATGCTCCTGCTCAAAATTCAGAGTCTATCTTATGGGCACAGTGGGGTTCGGGAAGTGGTGGTGCAGCGCCTCATCGATTTTTACAATGCAGACGTTTTGCCGGTAGTTTTTGAATTGGGTTCACTGGGCGCCTCAGGCGATCTGGCGCCGCTGGCCCACCTCAGCCTTCCACTTATCGGGCTTGGGGAAGTGTGGTTCGAAGGCCGCCGACAAGCCTCCGCAACTGTTTTGGAGCAACATGGCTGGCAAGCGCTGAGGTTTCAGGCGAAAGAGGCACTCGCATTGCTTAATGGAACGCAGTTCTCAGCAGCGTATGCCACCTGGTCTCTGCTTCAAACCAGGCGTCTGGCGGAACTGGCTGACCTGAATGCGGCCATCGGGTTTGATGGGTTCAATTGCCGCCTTTCACCACTGGATGCCCATATTCATCAGATTCGCCCCCATGAAGGGCAGATTTCCACAGCAAAAAAGATCCTGGGTCTGCTGGAAAACAGTGAGATCGCGCATGCTGAAAAAACGGCTGTTCAGGATCCTTATGCCTTCCGTTGCGTGCCTCAAGTGCATGGTGCAAGTAAAGATGCCATCGCCCACATTGAAAAGATGCTGGTGACGGAAGTGAATTCGGTGACCGACAACCCGAATCTCTTTCCAGACGATGATCTGATCGTTTCCGGAGGGAATTTTCATGCCCAACCCCTTGCGCTTCCCCTGGATTACCTCGCCATCGCATTGTCCGAATTGGGCAGTATCTCCGAACGTCGGGTGTATCAACTGATCGGGGGACAACGCGGTCTCCCGCCCTTTTTAACCGAAAATCCCGGACTGCATTCCGGCATGATGATCGCGCAATACACTGCGGCGGCCATTGTCAATCAAAACAAAACCCTCTGCGCGCCGGCATCCACGGATAGCATCGTCAGCTGCAACGGACAGGAAGATCACGTGAGTATGGCTGCCAACGCCGCGACCAAAGCCAGACGGGTGGTGCTGAACCTGGAAAGGCTGCTGGCCATTGAATTTATGATCGGAATGCAGGCACTGGAGTTCCGTCAACCCTTAAAATCGTCCCCGGGCATCGAAAAGGTCCGTGCAGCCTATCGTGCCGTAGTGCCCAGGCTGCGTGAAGACAGGGTGCTAAGCGTGGATATGGAACTGACGCTCGGCTTTTTAAAAACCATCAAATTGCCGGCTTAGATCAAGAAGCTAAACCTTCGATCCCGGTCACTGTAGTGTACTTGAACGAAAGCTTTTTGCCCGGATTGACGACATTGAATGCGGATTGGCAGGCTAAGGTCGCTTCATGAAACCCGCAAAGGATCAGTTTGAGTTTACCGGGATAGGTATTGATGTCCCCAATGGCATAGATCCCGGGGATATTGGTGGCGTAGTCGAGGGTATTGACTTCAATGGCGTTCTTGTCCACGCTCAGCCCCCATTCTGCGATAGGGCCCAGTTTGGGTGTTAAACCAAACAGTGGCACAAAATGGTCAACGGGCAACTGGCTTTCTCCCTCCGTATCGTGCAGGATCGTCACACTTTCCAGTTTCCCATCTCCTTGTAAACCAGTGATCTGTGCGTTGGTGATCAACTTCACGCGGCCTGTTTCCACCAGATGTTGTACTTTTTCTACGCTGTCCAGGGCTCCCCGAAATTCTGTGCGGCGGTGGATCAGGGTGATTTCTTTGGCGACGTTGGCCAGATAGATCGTCCAGTCCAGGGCCGAATCCCCGCCACCGGCGATGACCACGCGTTGTCCCTGGTACATTTCCGGGTTGCGGACAAAGTATTCCACACCGAGGTCCTCAAATGCAGCAATATTGTCAATGGGAGGTTTGCGGGGCTCAAAACTGCCCAGTCCACCAGCAATAAATATGACGGGCGCCAGGTGTCGGATGCCGCGTTGGGTCGTGACCAGCCATCGGCCATCTTCCTGGCGTTCAATGGTTTCGGCGCGCTCGCTTAAGGTAAACTTAGGTTGAAAAGGCTCGATCTGCTTGAGCAGATTTTGCACCAGATCTCCGGCCAGAATGCCGGGACAGCCGGGAATGTCATAGATGGGCTTTTTGGGGTAGATCTCTGTGAGTTGTCCACCAGGCTGCGGTAGAATATCAATCAGGTGACAGCGCAATTTCAACAGGCCCGCTTCAAAAACAGCAAATAGTCCAACTGGCCCTGCGCCGATGATAATAATATCCGTCTCAATCGTTTGTGTGGTCATAAATGTTTCAGGATCAGGCGAATCAGCGCCTTTTTTCTTGCAGGTAATTTCTTTTTTTAGAAGGTGTCACAAACATCGCTCTGGCCCATCTGCCGGTAAGTGTGCTAAACGCAGCGAGTAATCCGCCAAGAAGCCCTGTGACCCATATCAGTTGCCAACTTTGAACGCCCATAAATAATTGGCCCACTTTGGCTGAAAGCATGCCATCATTGGAGTGGTCCGAATACCAGGCACTTGTATACCAAAGCAAAAAGCCGCCCAGCAATCCGCCCAAAAAAGCGCCCCATGCGTTCCGGACAAAAAGCCAACCAACCACCAGAGCAATCGGGACAATGCCCCACCAAGGCAATCCAAGGTGGCAAAGGTTGCCCAAAACAAAAATGATCAAGGCTGTAAACAAGGTGTTTTTCATCATCAGGAAGATTGATTTTTGTTCTATTTTGGATTGAAAACTTGTTTACCTAAGATCCGGTCAGAAGAAACATCTGCCGATTTCATAAACAGGAGTTCATAATAGTTTCCGCTGGCCCAGGTATCCACCATGTTATCGTAATACTTACTGCCGGGGTTGCCACTTTGACCGCCCGGATAAACGCCCAGGGCGTGTACGTTTTCTCCTAATTCAACGATCATCCGCCAGGAGGGCCCGTTGCCCTTGCTGATGGCATTGGGAGCCGTTCTATGACCACCCATTTTGATCCCCAGCCGACTGAATGCATCGATTTGGGCCAAGTGCTTGACCTCAAAGCCTTTGTATTCGCCAAAAGAAACTTTATTGGCGGGGTTTTTCTCAAAATACGCTTGGGTCAGCTTAAACGATTCCAACACAATATCACGGGCTGTTTCCCGGAAGGGAGTGGCGGGATGATCAAAAAAGATGCTGGCCGAATCGGTTTGCATGATTTCGATAAAACGCCAGGCGTCCGGATAAAGCAGTGCTATTTTTTGATTTTTACTGGCTGCCAGGTCGTCGGTGCGCAGGGTAGATTTACCGCCTTTTTCGAGCGCCGTGATCTCGTCCCAGGTAGCCGTGTAGCAGGAATCGAACCAGGATTCAAAGACCGTTGGCACCATCAGGTTGGCCTCGTACTGGAAATTCCATTTGGACAACTCCTCGGCCATTTGTCTGCCCGTTGCGTCCAGCTGACTGCGGTCCAGCAATCGCAACATGGTTGGCAAGGCATCCGCGGCCCTTTGGCTGAAATTATCCAGCTGCATGGATTTCATGCTGTCTGCGGTAGCGCCGGTCATGGCCGACAACCGGTCGTAAATGCGCCGGCTCCGCCAGTCTTCAAAGTTTCCGAGGTAGTAGAATGGATAGGAAGGTGGGGTAGAGTGTTGATTCGCCGAAAATACGAAGCCACTGCCCGGGTTTTTCATGCTGGGCACCTGATCCCATGGAATATAATTGTGCCATGCATTGGCCCAACGATCCCCTTCCTGAATAAAGCGGCCTTGTTGTGGGCCCCGAATGGGATATTTTCCCTGTGCCTGAATGGCAATATCTCCGCTGCGGGAAGCGAACACAAAATTCTGGGCCGGCGAATCAAAACCGGGCAGTGCATTCTTATAGGCCGCGTAGTTTTTGCCGGTGTTGAGGCCGAGAAAAACGTCAAAAGTGCTTTGTTCCGGGGCATCATGCGCGATCCAGCGGAAAGCACAGTCCCGAAGCGGGTTTTCCGGTTCAAAATCATAGGATACCGGACCGAATACCGTGTAGCGAACGGTATCCATAAAAGCAGGCTTGTCTTTTACTTTGATCTCTTCGTACCGGAACTGAACCGTTTTTTGCTCGCCGTCCAGCGTATATTTACTGCGTGCCGGATTCGCCCAATGGATGCGGTACCAATCCGATACATCGTGGCTGACGTTGGTGACACCCCAGGCAATGTCGTCATTAAAACCAATGATGATGCCGGGTACTCCGGGCAAAGAAACCCCGTAGGTATTGGCCTCTTGGGTATGGATCTGAACCTGAAACCAGATGGATGGCAGGGTCAGGTTTAAGTGCGGATCATTGCAGAGGATGGGGCTGCCGGATTTGGTTTTGGAACCACTGAGGGCCCAGTTATTGCTTCCGACGATGGGGCCATCACTCAGGTATTTTTCTGTTGATTCTGCTGGTTCGATAAAACCGAGTGAGGCCGTGGAATCAGCAAATACCGGCGGCGGCAACAGCGGGTGCAGGTCTTTCCATTGTCCGGTATCCGGAATGATGGGCCGCTGTTTTGAATTCCATTCCGGGAAGAGGTAATCAAAATTCTGCCGGCCCAATTGAGCCAGCGTATTGCTGCTCTCGAGGTCGTCCTCCCAGGAACAAAGGGTCTCGGCCATGGCTTCTGACACGAGGGCCACTTTGATGGGTGTCCAGGACTCCGGCTTATAATTCAGTAATTTGAATTCGATGGGCCATTCTGCCGGGGAAAGCTGCTCGATCCAGGCATTCACACCCTCGGTGTAGGCTTGAAGGATGGCCATGGTCTCGGGCGATTTCTTCCAGCCGATCAGGTCGTTTTCTGCGGCATATACCATGCCTTTTCTGCGGGACAATCGATCCACTCGAAGCATTCGTTCTCCCAATATTTCAGAAAGCCGGCCTCCTGCCTTTCGGGCAGTGATATCCATCTGCCACAATCGATGTTGTGCCGTCACATAACCTTGCACCCGGGCCGCATCTTCTATGTTTTCTGCAAAAATGTGGGGCACCATCACATCATCGTACACCACTTCCACTTTTCCTTTGAGTCCGGGGAGCGAAAGATCCTGATTTTTAAACCCCGTGCCGGATTCGGCATTTGCCCAGAAGCCGGAAAAGGGATTCAGGAAACTGCCCAGGGGGGGAATGCTTTTGTCGCCCAGATTCAGGGGACGGGCAAGTTGCCACACCAGTGCAGCAGTGAAAGAAAGGGCGAGGATAAATTTGATGGTGCGCATGGAGCGGTGCATTTCCGAATTAAAGAGCGGCTAAGGTAGAACTCCCTGGGTTTTTAAAGCATTCCCTTTTGGAAAACAAATCTATTTTTGGTAAAAAACAGTCCAATCAGGCATTGTTTGGCCATCGGGGCGCTTTGCCGAATTACCTATAAAATTTTTTTTAAAAAATCTTTATAAAAACTTGCTAACTCCCGACAAATCGCCCTAAAATTGCAGCAAGTAGTTTTTGTGTTTATTTGTTTGGGTTAGAATCCCTCGCTGCTAACAGTGAGGGATTTCTTTTTTTAGGGTGGGTAAACTCCTGTAGGGCAAAGCCATTGACTTAATTTTACTTTGTCACTTTAGCCGCGTAGCGGCCTAACGTCGGTAGAAATAGGAAAATAGCTTCGGTTTGGAGGTGCGGAGCACCGGAACTCCTGGCGAAATGTTCCGGTGCTCCGCACCTTATCGACTGTTCATTGTTCATTACTACCGACGTTAGGCCGCTACGCGGCTAAAGTGACAAAGTAGACTTAACAATCTGTGGGGATGCTTAGTCTCCCATCTGAAGTTACGGGGGTTACAAGATGATAGATGTGATTGTCAAATTTCCTTAAGTCAATTACATTGCTTTTTAGGGGTGGGGTGACAAGTTTTGAACAATCACTTCCCAGTAAACAAAAAAAACGGCCCCGAGCAATGCCAGGAGCCGTTTTTTATGCCTGTGGAAACAATTACTTGCCGCCGCCAGCCCGGTAGATATATTTTTCAATATCACGCCAGTCGCCCGAGTTCGGGTTTGGATAGTCATGACGAATGCGCTCAAAAGATTTGACCGCAGCTTCTTTATTGCCCTGACGCTCGTTGAGCATGCCGTTTTTCTTCAAATAGTAACTGGCGATCAGGTCATTTTCTGTTTTGTCAGCAGCCTTTTCGTAGTAGTCGATGGCTTTTTCAAAATCTTCTTTTTCAGCATAGCAGTCGCCCAGGATGCCGTATTTCATAGCAGAAAGCATATCGCCTTCCGGACTGAAATCATCTAATTGGGCAATGGCATTGTCGAAATCGCCGGATTGAAGGTAGCAAATGCCCGCGTAGTAGTGGGCCATGTTGCCGGCAGGGGTGCCGCTGAATTTATCAGCCAGGGTAAGAAAGCCATCATAGCCACCACCTGGTTCGGTGAGGGCGAGTTGAAAAGAGTCGCGCTCAAACTGGCGCTCCGCCTGCCACATGGCGGCAATTGCTTCCACTTGCTTGGGTTTGACGATCATTTCTTTATACATCCACCAGCCTACCACCACCAGCGCAATGGCACCGAGGGCATAGATTATGAATTTGGGATGTTTTTCCCAGAAAGGTGCAGAAGAATGGTTTGCGGACACTTGTTCCACTTCTACTAGGTCAATCTGATCCGATTTGCGTTTTGCCATTTTGTCTCTAAAATTTTAAGTCGCTGTTCAAAAAATGCCCGCAAAAGTAGGCAAAGTTTGATTCAGGAGAAGCGAAGGATGAAAAATAGTTGCGTTGTTTGAATTATCTTTTTTAAAAAGGCCCGAATCCCTATCCCATATCATCCAGATCCTCCTCTACATTCCGGTTCAAAACCTCCAAAACAGCACGTTCCTGATGCATTTGACACCAGGAACAGTCCTTTTTGCCACAACCTGTATCGAATTGACGGGCCATAATTTTTTTATAAACCTTCTGAATTAATTCTTCCACAAAATGTAAGTTTTCTTGGGAGAAACTGAGTTCGGTCATAGGAAATGCCCCCCGTTTGTCCGGCGCAAGCCAGGATATGGCGGTTTTGCCCACGGTTTCCGGATATAAGCGGGCATGCTCCAGCAGCAACTGATAAAATGCGAGTTGCCGCCAGTATTCCCCGCCATAAGGTTGATGCTCGGATGGGGGCTCTGTTTTTTTAGGATCGGGCGCCCCTGTTTTGTAATCCACAATGCGCAGCTTTGCGCCGTCCAGCCATTCTATCTTGTCCAGCACGCCGGACATGGGCACGCCGTTGATTTCCACATGGTCAATGTTCCGCTCTGCAATGGCCCGTTTGCGCCAGTAGGGCACCTGCTCCAGCAAGATGCGGCGCAGGTAATCTTTGCCCAGAGCCAGTCTTTGCGCAAAGGATTCGGTTGAAAAATAACCGCCCTGCCGCTCCAGTTCCTGCTCAAACAGCTTGCTAAGTACTTCCAGAGTAGGCCACTCGTATTTGGGGTGACTTTTCATTTTTTGCAAAAATTGCTGGAAGGTGGCGTGCATGGCCTGCCCAAAAGCAGCCGCTTCGCTGGGCGCACCGGGCACTTTTAATACATCTTCATAATAGAAGGCCAGCGGACAACGCAGGTAGCGGTTCAGGGCGGTGATGCTGAGGGTGAAATTTTCCAGAATCGCGTCCAAAAGGGCCGTTTCGGGCATTCGGATGACGGGTTGTGGCGCATCTAACAGCAGCAGGGTTTGTGCTTCCAGCAGGGCAGGGTAGGGGAGCTCCTGCTCCGCGACCGGCAGACCTGTCTCGGCGATAAACTGGCTCTGTATCAGGGACTTACCCGCATCGTCGCTGCGGGCATGTGAGATGTGCAGCTGATATTTAGCCCGGGTCATGGCCACGTAAAACAAACGCCGGCGTGCTTCCAGGGCATCTTCCTCCCCGGAACGGGTCAGTGTCTCGGGCAGGTAAAACCGCCCCCGGTTGCCTGCAGCATTTTTATCCCAGGTATCTTCCGTGCAATCGAGCATGAATACATACCCGAACTCTAATCCCTTCGCAGCATGGGCTGTAAGCAATTGAACCCCCTGGATGGGTTGGGCCGATTGATTCAGGGAAAGGGCCAGTTTATTGTCGTCCATACTGTCCAGCAATTCCAGGATCCGGGCCAGGGTGCATCGCGGATTGCGCATCGTTTCCTGGCGCACAAAGGCCATGAAGGTGTGTAATACCTGCAGATACCAGGCCTTGTCCGCCTGGGTCAATGCCCATTGGAGCAATCCCGTCTGGCCGTACAGCCGTTCGATGAGTTGGGGCAGGGGCAGATTATGGACATCTGAGATCCAGCAGTTCAATTGGGCGCCCAGCTTTTGAAAAGCCTGGATATCAGAGAGTTGAAGGCTTTCCAGCTGGGGCGTATCGCAGAGCAATTCCCGCCATGGCTTTTTACTGCGGGCTGGGGCAGGCTCTATTGCCTCAGATTCCTCCGGCACTTTTTCCGGCTGGTCGGGTTTGGAGCGACTGGCGAGTGCGAGTTTGGCCAGATCTAATTCGGAGAGTCCCCAGAAGGAAGCATGAAAAAGCTTGAACAGCCGAAATTCGCCCGAAAAAGGGCGGACGCTCTCTTCCTGTAAATAACAGAGCAGGGCGCGAAAATGCTGCACCACCGGCAGATCCAGAATATTGACCGGCCGCTTGGTCTGAAACGGGATGCCTTTTTTCTCCAGCATGGACAGGAGTCGCTCGGCCTGTCGGTGCCGGGCATACAGCACGGCGATCTCTGAGGGGGGGATGCCATGTCCCAGCAGGGTTTCGATTTGCCGGACGATCTCGGTGGTTTCCTGCAGTCGGTTTGGGAAGGATTGCAGGACTACGTTTTTGGTTTTGACAGGATTTACAGGATCAACAGGATGTTTTTCTTCGATTGATTCTGTGGATTCGGTCAAAAAAACATCCAGCGCGGGATCCAGCCTGGACCGGAGTTGTTTGCTCAGCCCTTCCCCAAACAAATGGACCACCCGCAGCGCATTGTTTTCTATGACCCGGCTGGCAGCGTCTAACACCGGCTGGACGCTGCGGTAATTTTCTTCCAATACCAATGACTTCAGGCCAATATGGTACCGTTCCTGAAACTCCCGGAGGTTTTGCAGGCGCGCACCCTGGAATTCATAAATACTCTGGTCGTCGTCCCCGACGATGAAAATATTGGGAGTTTCCCAGAAATCGAGCAGCAGATTGAGCAGGTGAAACTGTGCGCCGTTGGTGTCCTGAAACTCGTCTACCAGAATATACTGATAGCGCTCCTGATAGTTCCGGAGCAAAGCCTCATGCTGTTCAAAAGCCTTGGTGACCCAGAGCAGCATATCCTCATACTCATAGCGGGCAGCGCGTTCCATGGCATGCAGATATTTGGGAAACAGGTCTGCGGCCGATTTAAGTCGCTCGATCTTTTCCGTGATTTCTGCGATCTGCGCCGTTTTAGGATCCCCTTTTTTAAAGGTTTTGCTGTTGCGCTGATAAATATAGGCCGGATTGGAAGGAATGCCTTTCAAAAAAGCATCCGATGCTTTCAGCACCATGCCAGGCGTCCAGCCCTCTTTTTTCATGGTGGAGAACAGGTCCCTCAGATGCTCCTCAAACTGATACACCTCTTTTTTGCCGGAACGCAGGGCATGCTCGGGCGGCAGTTTGGCCAGGAGCCCCCGCACGATCTCGATCCGTTCCAGATCCGTGACCGGCTCGGGATTGCCTTTGCCAAAATACTCCGAGTTTTCCTGAATGATCCGGTTGCAAAACGCGTGGAAGGTAAAAATGGGTACCCGCTGCGCTTCCGGACCGATGCGCTGGAGCAGCCGTTGCCGCATGGCCGAGGCCCCGGCATCCGTAAAAGTGAGGCACAGGACATTCTGCGGTCGGGCATCGGTCGTGAGCAGGATGTTGCCGATCCGGGCCGTCAGCAGGTGCGTTTTGCCGGTGCCCGGGCCAGCAACGACCAGAACGGGACCTTCTACCTGATCTACGGCCTCGCGCTGGGCGGGGTTCAGGGTGTCTAAAAAAGCCAGAAAGGCTTCGTTGCGTTGTTGGAGGTCTTGAAGCTGCATGTAGGGAGATCCCGTTGGAAGGGTGGGATCTTGGGGGAAAAGATACGGGGGTTCTGGAAAAGGGTGGGGGTAGGGTGTTTTTTCTGCGCTGAGTGGGTGGGCCGGTTAAATCTGGATTTTTTTAGCTGCTTTTGTTGGACAGGCCATCGGCTATCAATTGGACTTCTTCAATCGGCAATTCAGTTATATCAGCCACAGTATCAACGGCAAATCCTTTTTTTATGGCTTCCTTTGCTCTGCTTTTCGGACAGTTCCAGTTCGTGGTTGCTGTGTATTCCGACGAAGGTGGTTGTCCCATGATATACATAGTCATCTCCCTGACCAAGGTCAAAGTAAACGATGTTCACGGAGTACACTTTTTTGACTTTGGAAAGATGTCGAAGTTGGCTTTATTACAGAGCAGCCGCTTCATTGCCCAGTCGAACCGAACTAACTTTTTTGCCATTTGCGAAACAATTCGTAACAAAAGTACAAAAAAACTTCGAATGAGCGGCAGAAATCAGGTTGGTTTTTCCACACGGTGGCGATATTGCCGGGTCGGCCGCTGCTGATCTGTCCCAGGGGAAAGTGTGTCTGTGCATCCAACAGCAGCACCGGGATATCGTGCTCTATCGTCAGAACTGGTTTTAGTTCTGTTTTACATCAAATTACAGGCCAGGTGGCCAACAACCGAAATAATCCATTATTTTTGTGCTAAATTCGATCTTAGTCTTATGATTACAGTATCCAAAGAGGCCTTTATTCAAGGTGACAACCCTGTTTTGTCTCTGCCCGGCATTCCGGAAGGAAACTATGACATTGTGGTGGTTTTACAGCCCCTAAAAAAACGAAAACCACGCCGTGCGGGGTTTAGTAAGGCTCGTTTTGTGATGGCAGCGGACTTTAATGCTCCATTAGATGATTTCAAAGCGTATATGTAATGAACGTTTTGGTAGACACACAATCCATCATCTGGTTTGCAGAAAACAGTCCGCAGTTAAGCCAAACTGCCAGAAACACCATAGAGTCACCCGACAATGAATGCTTTGTAAGTATGGCTACATTTTGGGAGGGTTCCATCAAGATGGGACTTGGAAAATTAGATATTAAAGGAATGCCTTTATCTGATTTTTGGGATGAGATAATTGAAAATAATTTTCTAGTGCTTGACATTCGACGGGAACATATCCTCCAGTACGAAAAACTGGCTTTACACCTTCCCGATAAGCGCCAGGGTTATAATAACGCGACAAAAAGTCCAGATGCTCCAAAATTTCAAAATGCGTTTTAACAGGGAACCTGAGATTTTTCAAGCCAATAAACCATGGACGACAACATCGGAGAGATCAGCGTTCCAACTCCGGGCTCGAAAAAGATACCCAGGCCCTTGTTGAGCGGAACATCCTTTAAAGCCAGATCCAGCTGTCTCGCAAATTTATCGAGCACCTTCGGGTTCGGGTTTTCCCGCTTTCGATCTTTGGTTTTAGTTTCGTTGTAATAATCAGATTCTGCCTGCATAGCTGCCTGTAAGTCTTTCTGGTTTTTAAAAAAGACCAGGCGGCTGCCAAAAAACTCTAAAAAAGCGGCTTCCAGGTCTGCCGCAGTTTCCCGAAGGATTTGTTGTTGCTTCGCTGAATAAGCATAGAAGGAAATCAGGCCAGGATTGAGGGTGTCTTTATTTTTTCTGGTTGCTGAAGTGGCATCTCCCAGGCTCGCCAGAGTGCCTGTTACCCACCAGGATCCTTTCCAGTCGATCAGGGAAGTGTAAACAGTTGCTCCCGTCGCAATTCCTTTCACAGTCACCGACTCAGGTTTTACCAGAAACAATCGTTTGGTGTACGCATGGCGAAAATGATACGCTTCATCGGTTTTCTTTTCAAAAACAAATTCGCCCAGAATCCGCTGAAACAAGCCCCGGAATCATCCTGAATGGCATAGACCAGCTTACTGAGGTCAGGAAATTGATCCATCAAACCAGTTTTTTCTGTCCGGATTTTTTCAATTTGATCCTCCAAAGCGTCTTTAAATTCCGGCGCGGTGAGGTAGTTCTGAAAAGCCAGCCAATGCAATTTGGCTTTCAGTTTAAAGTAATAAATGTCATCTGGACAGGATGTCCTCTACATTGATGGCTTCCGGATCATAATCCTGAAGCGCATAAAATGGCAGAAAAAAGCCATGTAAATCCTTGTTTTTGCGCGTGAAAGTGGCCCAAAGCCCAATCTCATTGGCGTAGTCTTCAAACCAGGAGCTCAGGATGACCGAAAGCTCGACCAGTTCTTCGCGATGTAAGAACTCGCGCAAAAAGATCTGCGGGGAGTTTAAGGAATCAAAGACCCGATTGGCCAGTTTGAGGTAATACCCATCGTATTGGGTCGAAAAATGCTCATACGGGCGGTATTCCATCCAATCTTTGGTGTCAACGGCGAAGGTAGAAATGCGGTGTTTGGACATAGGTCTATAACGTTTTCAAAAAATCATTCAAATTGATCACCCTGATCCCGCCTTCCTTTGGATAGGAATCCCCTGCTGGAACGACTACAAATTTGTGGGTTGGGTTTAAATCTGCAATACTTTGATAAAAGCCCTTCCTAATTACCGGGGCAGATGAAAACTTGATCTCCATACAATATAACTCGCCGGCCGGGCTGACCAGCACCAAATCTGATTCTGCCCCGTGCTGGGTTCGATAAAAGTAATATTCCCATTTTCGTTGGGTAACCCGCATGATTTGCTCAATGACATACCCTTCCCAGGAGGCGCCCAGCGCAGGATTGCCCAGGAGTGCATCATAACTGCGAATACGCAAGAGGTGATGCAACATCCCGGAATCCCGGATATAGATTTTAGGCGTTTTGACCAGGCGTTTGCCCGAATTGGCGTACCAGGGTAAGAGCCGGTTGACCAAAAAACCACCTTCCAACAAGTCAATGTACTGGGTAATGGTCGGACTCCGGCTATCTAATGAATTGGCAAGGGAAGTAATATTAAGCAATTGCCCATTCAAATGCGCAAGCATCCGCAGCAAGCGGGAAAAAAGCATGGACGTAAGCCGATATCCCAATTCAGGCAGGTCGCGCTCCACAAAGGTGCGGGTAAAACTATCAAACCATTCCGCGACCAGATCCTCATCTGGCATGGCCAATACATTGGGGAAACCGCCGCGCACCCAATGAACCTGCCAGCTGGCAACACCTTCCGCTTCGAGCAAAGAAAAGGGCATGAGTTCCGTAAAAAATACACGCCCTGCCAGAGATTCTGAAACTCCCTTTATGATGGAAGGGGAAGCAGAACCTAACAGGATAAACCGTGCGGGATCACGACGCTCGTCTATCAAGGAACGCAATTGCCCGTAAAGCATCGGCAGTCGCTGAATCTCGTCGATTACGACGCATTTTTCGGTATGTTCCCGGAGAAAGAGGCCGGGAGACGCGAGTTTATCCAGGTCTTGCTCGTCCTGTAAATCCAGATAAATGGAGGGTTTCCCCAGGCGGGTTTGCAGATGCTTAGCCAGTGTGGTCTTGCCGACCTGCCGCGGCCCGATGATATTAGCTGCCGGGAAAACGCTCAGGTTTTTGAGAATGGTGTCAGTGATGGCGCGGGTAATCATGACGCTAAGGTAGGGATTAACCGAGTAATTTGTCTTTTAATTATTTAAATTACTCGGTTAATGAGCGACTTTAAGATTTGGCAGCCAATAGCTCTTGCAACGGTCTAAGTTGACCCGGGTTTAACGGAGCAAACTGCCCCACCCTTTGGTGAGCGGATTTGAGGGTGTAAAATTAGGTTGGATTTTGGGATCGTTTACGTCGCAGAGATTCCCCTTTTAATTCGAATCGATGATTGTTAGCCAATAGTCGGTCAAGGATAGCGTCGGCCAGCGTAGCGGCAGGCTGCTTCCAGGCGGTCATTGCCGTAGCGGTTGGCCAACTTGAGGATGCCCAGGCAGGTATTGTAAGTCTGTTCCAAAAAGGCCTTGGCTGTCAGGATTCGCTCCAAAGCCGCCAGAGTAGCCGGTCCGACCTGACGGGCTTTGTTCAAAAAATAATCGGGCGTCCAGCCCTGGCGCTCCTGCCAATGGCGGTGATTAGCGGGCATGTGTTCAGCCAGTGTAGTGTAGGTGTGTTGACGCGCATCGCGCCGGTGTACCGCTACGCGCAACAGGTTATGATAGACCTCGACCGTGTCGGCGGTGTACATCATTTTGAGCGTTTTGCCTATCAGGGCAAATGGAACGCTGTATTGGTGGCGGTCTTCGCCCAGGATGACGTGGTAGTTGCGCTGTACTTTGGCCCATACAACGTGCTGAATCTGATAGGGGCGTGGCGGCAATAGGCGCAAAATGGCGCGCTCTTCCTGTTCAAAAATATCGCGCCGCGAGTAACTGCGCCCCTTGAATGGCAGCGTGTTGTGCCGATCCAGATGCTTGAGGATCGCAGCGTTTAGGGCCGATAGAGCATGGAATTCTTCGTTGCGCAGTTCAAACGCTTCGGTAAAAACGGGTTCGTAGCGGCTAGCCTTCTGTTTTTGGGAAGGCAACGCTTCGGCGTATGTCAGCGAACTGAACGGCAAGGTGCAAACCAGCACTTCACAAAGGTGCTCTTCGCCTGTTTTGGGATCAATCCAGCGCAAGCGATCGCCAGCAAAATCCACCATCATCACTTCGCCGGGCGAGTGCCGAAGGTGCATCACGGCATTTTGCTGCTGTAAAAAGCGGCGCAAATACAAACTGAACTGTGTGTAGGAGTACCCATTGGGTTGTTCCCGACGATACTCTTCCCACAAAAGCCACTTCGTTA
>JBILHS010000057.1:0-34235 GCA_044350425.1 Saprospiraceae bacterium
ACACCCATGCCTCAGGCGAGCAGAGCCGCGAAATGATCGCCCGGCTCTGCTCGCCTAATTTCGCTTGATGGCCATTGTCTACCGATATTGCGCCGCTCTGCAGCTATTTTGATCCTGCTAATTCAAAAAAAGTTTATTTAGAATCAAAGAAAGTTTAAAATTACAAGCCCTTCAAAATTTTCTGCGCCTCCCCATAATGCGCCTCTCCAACCGAAATTTTACCCAATACCGCCTTGCAAGCTTCCAGATCTTTCTCCTTCAAATAACTCAGGCCAATATACCAGACCGCATCCTCCCGCAATGCCGAATTACCCGCAGCAATGGATTCAAAAACAGCTCTGGCTTCCGAACCTCGCCCGATCTCAAGGATGCAAATACCCCGATAGAAGGTAGCCTTGATATTATCCGGTTCAGCTATCAGCACCTGATCCAGGGCTGCCAGCGACCGGGCATAATCCTTTTGCCCAAAGGCCGTTTCTGCGTCCGTTTTGGCCTGTGCTGTATTGCCCATCACGGTTAAAGAGAGCGGGGTGTGTTGGGCGTATTGTTCATAATCCGGTGTCCCACCCTGATTAAAGAACCAGACCGCCGCCGCAATCAACGTCACCGACGCAGCAAGCGCAATCCAGCGACGCATATTGTTCCGAACGACCTTGAGTTGTGGTAATTCCGCCCCTTTTCCCTGGAAGTAGTCCCCTTCCATATTCCTGAGCGTCGCAAGGAAGGCTTCGCGTTTGGCCTCTTTTCTCGGGAAAGCTTCCATCTCTTTTCGCAGCGAAAATTCAGCCCCGAATTCGGACTCCGAAACTGCCCGGGCTTCCACCGCAAGGGCATCCTCCGGCCCCAGCAGGCCGTTGAAGTAGTTGTCTAGTAATGTATTATCGCGCTCATTCATGGCATTCTAATGATGAAAAGGTTTAGTTGGAATTTGGACGTTGGACGTTAGACTATTAAACCTGTGCTGTAGAAAATTGGAAATCAAGCACTTAATAAATCAAGTCTAAGGTCCAATGTCAAAATATCCAGTAGTCCTAGCTCCGATACACTTCGCGCCAGCGCTCCGTGCAGGCGTTTTTGCGCCGGTATAGGGTGTCCACACTATTCATTTGGAGCTGAACGGCCGCTTCAGGCGCCTTCATCCCATTGGATAGCAGGGTCAGTAGCCGCTGACAGAGTTCGCTGATCTGCTGAAAAGCCTGACGCATACGCGCCTGTCTGGCCTGTTCAGCCAGCACTTCTTCCGCTTCGATCAGCACGTCTTCCTCGACTTCTGACTCATATCGCAGTTCCTCCCCTTTTCTTACCCCCGCATCGCGACTTTTTTGCCGGATCAGGTCCACCCACTTGCGCGAACAAATGACATGGATCAAGGCTCCAATGGGACAAGTGAGCACAAAATCAGCGTTTTGCGCCTTTTCAAAGATGGCTACCAAAGCCTCCTGAAAAATATCCTGGGCATCGGCCACTGCACCACCACGAGACACCACCCAGCGAATAATCTGGCTGGAATGCTGTTTGTATAGCTCGCGAATGCCCCGTTCATCGTTGCTCCGGAAGGCTTCTATGTAGTGGTGATCGGCATGCATGTTTTTTATGTATGATGTATGATGTATGATGTATGATGTATGAACTATGATGTATTTGTTATTAACCAAAGATTCCGAGTGTTTCATGAAATGAAATATGCGTATAATGCCTTTCATACATCATACATCATACTTTTTCCCTGTTCCAATAAAGGTAGAAGGGGACTCCAGTGAGCATCAGTACCACACCCAAGCCGGCTTCGCGGGGGTGGGTGAAGCAGGTGACTACAATGAGTGTTGCGCAGAAAAGAACAAATAAGGCAGGTACGATCGGGTAGCCCCAAACCCGGTAAGGTCGTTCGGCATCCGGTTCACGCTTGCGCAGAATGAATACCCCAAAGGCTGTGGCACCGTAGAAAAAGAATGCTGCAAAGATCAGCATGTCTGTTAGTTGATCAAAACTGCCCGAAAGCACTAGCAAACAGGCCCAAATGCCCTGAATCCAAAGGGCCGGGTTGGGGGTGTGATATTTGGGGTGAATTTCTGCAGCACGTGGGAAAAACAGGCCGTCTTTCGCCATGGCATAATACACCCGGGGTGGCATCAGGATGGTGGCATTGGTACAGCCGAGGGTGGTGATGAGGATCACGATGGCGATCAGGTTGGCGCCAAATCCTCCTGCAAAATGCCGGACCACTGCCACTGCTGCGATCTCATTTTGTGATTTATAGACACCGATGATCTGATCAATCGGCAGCACATAGAGATAGGTGAAGTTGACGATCGCATACGCGCCCATAATGATCATCATGCCTGCAAACAAGGCCAGGGGGAGGTTGCGATTCGGGTTTTTGATCTCCCCGCCGATGAAGCCGACGGTATTCCAGCCTTCATATGCCCAGAAAGCGGCCAGCAAAGCGGTGAACATGGCTTTGATGAACGAAAAGTCCGTCCATGAGCTAGGCATATAAGTAGTAGCAGGTGTTTGAAAATTGGCCATACTTCCGCCGCCAAACAGCAATCCTGAAATCACAATGCCCACCAATCCGACAATGACCAGCCGCGTAGCCCAAGTACTGAGTGTGGCAGCGCCCTGGAGTCCACGGGAATTCAGGAAGGTTAGCGATAAGATCAAGGTGATGGTCAGGCCCTTAACCCCTGCATTTTCAAAAGGTTTGAAGATCAGGAATTCAAAATTTTCGATTGCCTCGGGCAAGTGTGGCAGCGGAAAAATCGCATTGAACGACTGGGAAAACACATAAGCAATGCCCGCCACTGCTGCCGTTTTAATCACTGCAAAAGTGCTCCAGCCCCACAAAAAGGCCATAAACCGCCCATAAATTTTCTTAAAGTAGACGTACTCACCACCTGAGTCGGCCATCATGCCCGCGATCTCTGCGTTGCTGAGCGCCCCGCAAAGGCTGATGATCCCTGCCAGCACCCAGGCCCAGAGCACCAGATCGGGGGAGAGTAGCTCAGACGACATCGGCGCGACTTTTTTATACACTCCGGAACCAATGACAGAACTAATGACAAGAATGGTCGCACCTGCGAGGGTGATGCTACGAACGAGTTGGCCTTGTTTTTTTTCCATGATGGGGCAAACTTAGCATTTAATCTTTCAATTCACCCAGCAACCATGCTTTTTCTGGCAGCCCGGGTGTTGCCTCGATCTCCTCGCGCAGCTTTTTCCGATCAGCTGCATGGTTGGGCTTTAATGTCAGCAGTTTGCGGATAAAACGGACAAAGGCCAGATAAATATCCCGGTGATAACCCAATACCTTTTTACGGCGTAAATAGATCTGAATACTGTCCAGCTGGTTTTCCAGCGTGTCAGTTTCTCCCAGCGCAAAGTAGATCTTACAGAGCAGCATCTTGGCGCCCATATTGTGCAACACATCATCGTATTCAATACGAAGCAGGTAGGGCATTGCTTCTTTGAGTGCGCCCATTTCATAATGGTAGCGGGCCAGGTTGAAGTTTACCGCGCCTTCGCGGTGGCTCTCTCCCAACAAGGGGGCGTATTGCAGCAGAAAGTCCTTCACCCAGGCGTATTCCTTCAAACGCAATCCGGTGAGGGTGATGTTATTGTAGGTCCATCGGGAGAGCAGGCCGTTTTCCAGTAAGGCGCCATGTTGCAGGCCGAACTGGTAGAGATCAAAGATTTCGCGGAAATAAAGTTCCTCCTGCTGATTGATCCTCCGGATACAAAAGTTGATGGCCATCAGAAAAAGGTCGTGTACCTCCGAAAGCGAAAAAAACTGAGCATGCTCCTTTAACAGCGCTTTCAATTGCAAAAAATGCTGGTCGCCCCCAGCTTCCCCCAATTGTGCAAAGTAACCATGGTAATAGGCTGCCACCAGAGGAATTTCAAGATATTTATGGCCGCTTAAAAAGGTAAGGATCGGATCCAGCAAACCTTTGTCATAGGTTTGTTTGGTGACCAACTGATGACTCAGCAGCAGACACCCGGTCCGGAGTTTTTCACAAATAAAAGCAACATCCTGAGTATCCGAAAGGGCCTGAGCATTGGATGATTTGGCGCGGCCCTGCTGAAGCGAAAGCTGATATTCCTCCCAGTGAAGCCGGTATGCTGCCCGGTGGAATTCACTGCCTTTCACCTTTTCAATTCCCAGTTGTTTACGGGCATACCGGTACATGGCTTCCGCCGGCTCGTTGAGATTCAGGCCCCGGAGTCCTTCTATGGTGTCTGCATGCTGTATATGCTGCTGTCTTTCCCATACTTCCTGAGCCAGAAATTTTTCTACTGCAGCCAGTAGGTAATTGGTGAGATGGTACAAACGCCTGGGATCAGTTTCTCTTTCCTTAAATAGTTGTATTACCAGATAGGCTTTGTCAAGGGCCTCATTTTCAAGATTATCTTTCAGAAGCTCCAAAAGCTGACCCACCCCGGGGTGGGTGACGTGATAGGGAGACCGGACAAATTTTTCCAAAGCTTTCATACGGTCTTTGGGCAACGCACGGAGCATGGAAATCAGGGGAGCATTCAGCATGGAACCTGTTTTGTTGAATATTTTTCAAGGCAAAAGAAAATAAGATCTGATAATGTTTACATAATTTTTTCAATAAACATTGATAATCAATTATTTAAATTTATTTTTTAAAAATATTACACTGAGAATGGATTAAAATTGTCCTTGTCTAGCCCTAAGTGAAGCCGCACTTTTGTACCGTGATAGTTTATTCAGCAGCTGCCCGTTAAACTTTTGCCTAGTGCCGCATCCGGCGAATGACTTATGAATTGGCGCGACAGATTTTTTGATCATCAAGGCTGGAGGAGGGCGAAATGCGGGACATTTTAACCGACGAAGAACGCAGGTGAGCAGAAAATATGGCCGCTAATTCATAAGTCATTCGCCGGATGCGGCACTAGTAATCCATGGTTCGTTCACAGAAAAAAATATCGCACATGAACATTTCACGAATTCTGACTTTAATCTGCCTGCTCCTAGCAGGAACTACTTTCGCGCAAGGATTCCTTCGAACGTACACCCCTAAATTTTCGAAAGCCCAGGAAGTCCTGCAAACGGCGGACGGCGGCTATTTCATGGCCGGGCAGGTTACCAATACCAAGACTTTGTTTCTGGCCCGCACCGACTCTTCCGGACAGATCCTCTGGGAAAATCATTTAGCCCTGAATCAATCCCGTGCCATTTCGGCCTTCGCTGCACCAGACGGCGGATTCGTGGTTTTGCTGGAAAACTACCTCGATAATTTTGAAAACCGGAATGCAGTCATCAAGCTGGATGCCTCCGGCACGCTACTCTGGACCACTGTAATTCCAAATGTGAGTATTGCCAATGGCCTGAGCGACCTGACCGTGCACAGTGACGGGAATATCCTGATCGCAGGTACCACCCGGGATGCGAATTTCAACACCCGCAACTGGCTGGTCAAAATTGCTCCGGATGGAAGTATGGTATGGGATAAGATTTTCGGAGCAAACGGACGGGTGATCAAAGAGATCATCGAACTTCCATCGGGTGATATCGTAGTGAGTGGCCATCTCTCTTTGCTCTACATGGCCCGATTGAACTCCAATGGTGACCTGATCTGGGAAAAAGACTACGCTGGAACGCCCAACAGGATCAACTACGATTTGCTCTATACCAAAGATGACCAAATCGCTTTGCTGGGCACTGAACCCAACGAAATCACCGGCAGGTTGGACCTGTGTATCCTGAAAGCTGACCTGAATGGCAATCAGATCTGGTTTAAGGCTCACTACCCGTTTCCGGCCGGAAGCGATGCTTTACCTGTATTGAATTCCTTCACACAAGATGATGCCGGCAACTTCTATATTCCACTCTGGGGGTATATTGACAACCCATTGGACGCGAATCTGGAGCTGCTAAAATTATCCCCCGGCGGGGTAGCGCTTTGGAAGCACTCCCTTGGAATGCCCGCCAATGCTTCAGATATAATCCTGACCAACGATAAGTACCTGGCCATGGTAGGCGACAACAATGGGGTGCCGACCAATGCATGGTTTTTGAAAACAGACCTGGAAGGCAATTTTTCAAGCAATAAGCTCATAGGCCTCGTTTTCCGAGACGATGATGTAGACTGCCAGCTAAGCTCCGGAGAACCCGGCATGTCCGGCTATATCATAAAAGCTCAAAACACGTTGGGCGAGGTTTTTTACAAAACAACCCGGGTGGATGGCTCCTATGAGATACTGGTCTCAGCGGGTGAATTTAAAATCTTTGCCAGTTCAGCACTGGCACCTGCTACGTTCTATTCCCCATGTGACACCCCTACCGTTACCATCACCGGCACCAGCCAAACCATGAGTGTGCAGGATATTGGCATTCATATTTTAGGGTCTTGTCCGCTGCTCACCGTAGAGATCAGTGGCGGGTTATTGCGTCGCTGCGCACCAGCAATTTATAATATTAACTGGTGCAATACCGGCAATATTCCTGCCCAAAACACGGTCCTGAAAGTAATCAAAAGTCCGCTATTAAATTATTTTGGCAGCTCCTTGCCACTAACTACTCAATCCGGCGATACCCTGTTTTATGATATCGGGCTGGTGACAGCAGGCGGTTGCGAGTCATTGAATATTTATTTAGAGGTGGATTGTGCAGCCAATCTGGGAGATGTATTGTGCGTGGAAGCCTTAATGACACCGGATGATTCCTGTGCTCCACCGGATTTGAATTGGGACGGATCCAAAATTGAAGTAAGCGGTAACTGCAATGGTTCTGAAATTGAATTTGTGATCAAGAATACCGGCTTAGGTGACATGACCCAGCTGGCGGAATATGTGATCATTGAAGATCAGATCATTTATATGCAGACGCCCATTCAATTAAATGCAGGCCAGGAGATCACTACCGTCCGGATCCCAATGCCGGAAGATTCCTGTTTCGCACTCCAGGTATTCCCGAATCAGACCTCTTTGCTGAGTCGCCCGGTAGCAGTGGTGGCAAACTGCACGGCGAATGGCAACCTAAGCCTGTTGCTCGACCTACCCAACAACGAAAATGACCCAGCCGTAGCGATCCATTGTGACGAAGTAATCGGCGCGTTTGATCCGAATGACAAAACCGGATTCCCCAGAGGAATTACCGAGGCGCATTATCTGGAACGCGGCCAGGACATTGAGTACCGGATCCGTTTTCAAAATACCGGAAATGACACGGCATTCCTGGTTACACTCCTGGATACCCTGCCTGCCACCCTCGATCCTGCGACCATCCGACCGATCGCTGCCAGCCATCCATACACCTGGGATGTGACCGCGAACGGCATTTTGAACTTCACATTCGCCAATATCCTGCTGCCTGACAGCACCCGGAACGAGCCGGAATCCCATGGATTTGTCTCTTTCCGAATCAGCCAAAAGCCAAATCTGCCAGACGGGACGCTCATCGAAAACACTGCTGGCATTTATTTTGATTTCAATGATCCGATCTTTACCAATACCTGGTTCCATACCATTGGCCGGCCTTCCGTGGTGGCCACCCAGGATCCCATGGATGGCGGCCAAATGCTTGAAATCCTCCCATTCCCAAACCCAATGTCTGCGGAAACGGTGTTCCGTTTGCCTGGAAAGTTCTTCCATTCAAACCTTCATTTCTCCCTCTTTGATCCACTTGGAAAAACGCTTCGGGAGGAAGATTTTGCAGGAAACGAATTTGCATTCAAAAGGAAAAATCTACCTGTCGGATTGTATTTCTGGCAGATCACAGAGCGCGGGAGAACAATTTCCAGAGGCCGTGTAGTCATTGAATAAATTGGCTTCTTAATTTTCAAATCTTCACTCAGCACTTCATTTTGTCTGACAAACATCCATAAAAAGAATACTCCTATGAAAAATATACTCATCCTCTTCCTGTTTTACGTGTGCTCAGCACCCTTGGCAGCACAGTGCATCGTGCTGGATACCTGCCCTGCAACTGTTCAGGTTTGCGATTTTACAACCAATAATGCTGATTTTTGGAATGAGACCTATTGGTTCGATCAGGCCAACAGCAGGCAAGACCTGGCCGACGCCCCGGTTACCGCCAGTATTACAGTCAGAGACACCTGTCCGGGTGCAACGGCAAGCATCCGTTATCTGCTTTTCCTGGACCTGGATAAAAACGGGAGCTGGGAAACAGTAATCAAAAGCTGGGAGCCCCCTGCACCCGGTACTGTGAATTTCAACAACTGGAATGAACCCAACTTTGATGGCGGGGAAGTGCGCCTATTTGATGAACGCCCGGTGGTGGCCGGAGATAAGTATCAGTTTGCAATAAAAACGATCCTCATCGGAGATGCGATCAAGGCTACCTTGAGCTGGAATACCCCCAACCAACCCAACACCTATATCAACACAGAACTTCCATACGCCACCCACAAAATCAAATGGCTGGTAGAAGATAATCTGGGAGACAGCAGTACCTGCGAATATTCCATGGTGATTAAGGACTGTCAAAAGCCAACGGTAGTTTGCCTCAACGGTCTGGCCGTGAACATTATGCCAACTGAACAGGTAGACATGTGGGCTGCAGATTTTTTGCAGTATACCGAGGACAACACCTCACCCGGCAATATCATTCAGATAGGCATACGCAAAAGTGGCTCCGGCATCGGCTTCCCAACACAACCGGACGGCAGTCCAAACCCAAGCCTGACGTTTCAATGTTCTGAAATAGGCACCCAAGGTGTAGAACTCTGGGCCCGGGATGCTGCAGGAAACGCGGACTATTGCGAAACCTATGTGATCGTACAGGACAACGCAAACAATTGTGGTGGAGCTGGTGGAAATCCCAATGCGCCCAAGCTTGTGTGCACCAATGGATTGGTCGCAAATATCGATCCATCAAATCAGGCTGAGTTGTTTGCAGCAGACTTCCTTCAATATGCAGAAGATGACCTTACCCCTGTCAATTTGTTGGAGTTTAGCATTCGGGAATGCTCGTTCGGTCCCAATGAATTTCCAACGGATGTCAACGGAGATCCTGTTCAATCTATTAAATTCTCCTGCACTTCGCTGGGTACCAACTGTGTTCAATTATGGGCCAGAGATACCGATGGGAATGTAGACTTTTGTGAAACATACGTGATCCCACAAGACAATGCCGGCCATTGTGGATTTGGTGGTGGACCCACCGGAACGCCTTCTCTTGTCTGCCTCAATGGCCTGTCTGTCAACCTGCTGCCTACCGGAAATATCGATCTTCATTATCAGGATTTCCTGCAATATGCCCAGGATGATATCACTCCAGCTAACCTGTTGGAATTCAGTCTCCGAAAATGTGGCGCAGGGGCTGGCTTCCCGCTAGATGGCAATGGCGATCCTATCAACCAGATTATTTTTGACTGTTCTGAACTTGGAACGCAATGTGTAGAAGTGTGGGCTCGGGATCAGGATGGGAATGCTGATTATGTTGAAACCTACGTGGTCATCCAGGATAATGCGAACAGTTGCGCACCGTTTTCTGCGGAAATAACCACCTGCATTACCAATCATTGCAATGCTTCGCCCGTACACGGTGCCTGGCTCACGGCCAACCAATCCTTCATAGGCGCAATCGGGCCCCTGGATCCAACGGGATGCGCCCTTTTCCCAACTACTTCTATCGCGGTAGGAAGCGTCAATATTAAACCCAGAAACAGCCTTTTTCCGCTCAACGGCGTAACCGTCTTTGACCTCATCCGGATCAAAAGATTTATCCTGGGCCTGGATACAGATCTTAGTCCCTATGAGATGATCGCAGCAGATGCCAACCTGAGTCAAACCATCACAGGATTCGATCTGATCGAATTGCGCAAACTGATCCTTGGCACTACAGACCATCTGCCTAACTTCAATTCCTGGCGTTTTGTAGATGCGAGCTTTGTATTTCCGAACCCATTAAATCCTTTCCAAACGGTTTTCCCTGAGTTTGTCAATATCCTGAATGCCGCAGCGAATACATCCTTTCAGATCGGCTTTAAAGCTATTAAGATCGGAGATCTGGACTGCGATGCCTGGCCCGGACTTCAGGCTCCTGTGAAGGATCGTGACCTGCCAAGCAAAAGTCTGACGCTGCCTGAGGCGACTTTATTGGCCGGCGAAACCTCAGAGATCACCCTTCAGATGTCAGAGCCTGGCGACTGGGCAGGTTTGCAAATGGGACTTCAATACGACCCAGCCCAAGTGGAGATTCTCGAGGTGTTCACCGGCGACCTGCCTGGCCTCGACGGAGATGCTTTTTACCTTCCCGGCCCTGGAAAACTCAACTTTGTCTGGGCGGATGAGCAGGCCCGGCATATGAATTCGGGACAAACCCTGTTGACCATCAGGATCCGCGCACGTACCTCCCTAAAGGTCCGGGAAGTGTTCAGCACCGCTAAAGATTTTGAAAACCTGGGCAGTCTGGGATTTGAACCGCAGACACTTACACTGGATTACCGTACCAATGATATCCCTGTATCACTCGAAGAAACCACCATTTTAATTCCACAACCCAACCCCACCCTTGCAGGCGCGACCATTCCTGTCCGGCTTGCCCAGAGCGAGCGGGTTCGGGTCGAAGTGCTCGATCTTTCCGGCAAAATCCTTTGGTCCAATGAACTGGAATCAAGCGCCGGAAGTCACCTGCTTGAAATCAAACCGGAATCCATGCCTCAGGCAGGGGTATATATCTGGCGGGTAAAGGCAGGTGCCAGGACGGCCAGCGGGAAACTGATCAAGATCTGAACCTTTAATCATTCAATAATCTAATTCCATAACATCCATCCTAAAAATTTGACACATGAAAAGTGTTCTATCACTTTGCTTGACCATGCTGCTCCTTGGACAGCTCTCTGCCCAATGCATTCAACTTCAAAATTGTCTGGGCACTTATAATTCCTGCGATTTTACGGCCAATAACTTCAACCTTTGGAATGAGTCTTATTGGCTGGATGCCCTGCATCAGACCCAAGACATGGCCGACGTACCTGTCGATCTGACGTTAATGGTTACGGACACCTGTGCCAGTGTTACCCTACGTTATCTGCTTTTTCTCGATCTGGATAAAAACGAAACCTGGGAAACCATCGTGAAAAGCTGGGATCCGCCTGCCCCCGGAACAGTAAACTTCAACAATGCCGGCAACCCAAATTTTGACGGCGGTGAACTGCGTAATTTTGATGAACGGCCCGTGCCTGCTGATGGAAAATATCAATTTGGAATTGAAACCATCACCAGCGGAAATGTCACCCAGGCGAATGTCCGTTGGAACACCCCTGCTACACCGAATACTTTTGTAGTTCCGGAACTGCCTTATGCCACGCATAAGATCAGGTGGATTGCTGAAGACGCCCTGGGCAACAATCAGTTTTGTGAATATCCGATTGTCGCAAAGGATTGTAAAAAGCCGACGGTGGTTTGTCTGAACGGCCTCAGCGTCAATATCATGCCAACTGCAGAAGTTACGCTTTGGGCCTCCGATTTTTTACAATACGGAGAGGACAATGCTACTTCTACCAATTTGCTGGAATATTCTATTCGCAAATCCGGCACCGGCAATGACTTCCCTATTCATCCGGATGGGTCTCCCATTTCGTCTGTCACTTTCACTTGTGCAGAATTAGGAACTCAGTTTGTAGAGTTGTGGGTCAGAGATGCATCCGGCAACGCTGACTATTGTGAAACCTACGCGGTGGTTCAGGATGCCTTCAACACCTGTAATGGCGGAGGCAATAACAGCAGTACCCCAGTCCTTGTTTGCCTGAACGGCTTGTCTGTCAACCTACAACAAACAGGGGAGTTCCAATTGTGGACATCAGACCTGCTTCATTATGCTACAGATGATAACACTCCGTTCAACCTGCTTGAATTTGGTGTTCAGGCTTGTGCCGCCGGAAATAGCTTCCCGCTGGATGCCGATGGACATCCTAACCTCAACATCATCATGGACTGTGATGATCTCGGAAATCAGTGTGTAGAACTTTGGGTCAAAGACGAGGATGACCATACTGCTTTCTGCCAGGTACAGGTAAATATTCTGGACAATTTTAACCATTGTCCGGGCAACGGAAGTAATGTACCCACGGTGGTATGCCTCAACGGCTTATCGGCCAACATCATGCCGACCGGCAATATTATGGTTTGGGCCTCTGATTTTCTTCAATATGCAACGGATGACAACACGCCTACGAACCAACTTCAATTCAGTCTTCGCAGGTCTGGTACAGGTTCCGGGTTTCCGGTTGATTCTAATGGCATTCCAATCATTAGCCTCACCTTTGATTGTGATGAATTAGGCCTTGTCCCGGTTGAACTTTGGGGCAAGGACCTGGATGGGAACGCGGTCTATTGTGCAACCACGCTGAACCTGGAAGACCCATTTGAAACCTGTCCGGGCTTGATATTCCTGGATGCCGTTACCGACCTATCTACACCCTCAGCGAGCATTTTACCTCCTGTTCCAAACCCTACCAGCGCTGAGGCACGGATCCCGGTTCAACTCACCAAGGCCGGACAAGTCCGGCTGGAGATCACAGACCTTTCCGGAAAGTTGATCTGGCAGCGCAGTCTGGAACTAGGCGCCGGAAGCCATATGCTAGAGGTTGCTCCGCAGGCTTTACCACAAACGGGAGTATATGTCTGGCGGGTACAGACCGGAAACACTACTGCCCTTGGCAAATTGATCCGTATTTAATCGGCCGGCAGATTATTGGTATTTAACCAGTAGCAACTCAAGACAGGAGTCATTCCAAATTTTGGAATGACCCCTGTTTCTGGATCCACTTTACCTTTTTTTACCCTTTTTAAAATCCCTCTGACCTACCGGGCCTCCCCCCTTACGGACTTTTGTGTCGTGAACTAATCACTCTTCCGACATGAAAAAATGGAACGCCGGGCTTATCGCATTGCTTTTTTGCACTCAATTACTTGCCCAGGATCTTACGCAGATCAAAAAAGAGCAGCCTTTCCGCTGGACGGGCGGTCTGAAGCGATCGTGCTCGGTTCTCTCCAAATGGGCGAATACTACGGTGCAGATGCAGCGATCACGCCAAGTTTTTCTACCCGGCTAAATTTTGCAGGAAAAGCCACTGCTGGCTACAACAGCCAAAAATTCGGACTCAATTTCATTTATGAACACATTGATCCGGAGTATGCCACCATGGGCGCCTACTTTTTCAACAATGACATTGAAAACTACACAGTCAGCCCCCATGTTTGCCTTTGCAAAAGGGAAGGCCCGGTTGTTTGGGTCCTACGGTTTGCAACGCAACAACCTGTTGGGCAATCGCTCAGAGACCTCCTGGCGCAACATTGGCTCAGCAAACCTGAGCCTCAACCCGAGTGCGAAATTTGGCCTGGATCTGAGTTATTCCAACTACCGCATGAATCAGACCTCTACAGCTTTTGAACTCAGCGACTCCCTGAAACTGTCTCAGGCCACTACTCAGTATAGCGTCACGCCGAGATATTCCGTTTTTGGCAAAACAGCCATTCACACATTCATTGTCAACGGAGTGTATCAATTTCTGGACGACCAAAATCCACTCAGCGAAAAATTTGGAGACGTGTGTGCCCGGGTCGGCGTCGCGACTTGGGCGGCATCCTTTATCGAAAGTAAACTGTCCATCAACACGGGTATTAATTACAACGATGTACAATTAGGCGACACGAAAACCGGCAATTACGGCCCCAATTTGGGGATCGGAAAACCTTTTGCCAAAGATCGGCTGAATCTGAATGCAAATACTCCTTTCAATCTGGCCCGGCTCAATGGAGAAGCAGATGGTCACATCTTAAACGCCGGTATCACAGGCAGTTACCTCGTGCACAAAAAGCACACTTTGAATTTTGGCGTGCATTGGATCCAGAGCACTTCCAGCTTCCGTGGAAAATATTCGGAGTGGCGGGGTCAACTTGGATATTCCTGGCAATTGCGTTGAGCGCTGTGGAGTTGGTCTCAAGATGCCCTTTTTTTAATTTTCTTTTAATTGCGATTTAATTTAAAGCATTTATTGAAATAGCACCTTTGCTTCTGGAAAATTTTGATCCGAATAGTCACAATACCGTCGTTTATTTGACCTCGCAATTTGTTTAACTTCATTCATTATCGATTTATATGAACGACAACAACAATCAAAACCCTAGAACGCTTCTTACAATCCTTATTCTGCTCCTGATTTTTAGCATCGGATCCAGCATCTATTTCTGGAATAAATCCAGGAATGCCGGGGCATCCATTACCAGTCTAACCGAAAGTATCCAGACTTTGGAAGCTGAAAAAGCACGCATCGAACATGCTTTGGACAGCCTCAGTGCCGCTTATGGTGAGGTGCGTATAGAAAATGAAGGGCTCCGCGGCAAAGAAGCCAGCACTGCCGAATTGATCGCGCAGAAAGATGCCAGCATCAAAAAAATCAAATCTCAAAACAGTCGCGAACTCGCAGCGCTCCGTACCCAACTGGAAGAACTTCGCCAGCTAAAGATCGAATATGAAACCCTGATCACTGCGGTACAGGTTGAAAACGAGCAGTTAAAAGCTGAAAACCAACGCCTGTTGGGAGAAAACCAGCAACTACAAACGGAGAACAGCAGTTTGAGCGGTCAAGTCGGCGATCTCGCCCAAAAACTGGAAGATCAGATCCGCAAAACACAAAGTGCCAAATTCAAAGCCACGTCTTTCAAAGTGGAAATTGGCCGTAAGAATGACAAACAAACGATCCGAGCCAAAAAAGCCCGCGAGATCAATGTGAGTTTTGACCTGATCGATGTACCAGAAAAGTATCAGGGAGATCAGCATCTGTATCTGGTGATCACAGATGAAAAGGGCAAGCCAATTTATGCTACAAAGCCTATCAAAACCACCATAGAAGCACCCACTGGAAGTCTTCAGATAGAAGCGCAGCAGGTGAAGGCCGTTTCTCTCGCTGAAAAGCAACGCTTGTCCTTCAATTATAAACTGGACGAGCGGCTGAAAAGCGGGAATTATGTGGCTGCAATTTATTGCAACGTTGGTTTGCTGGGCGCCTCTACCTTTCGCCTGAATTGATTATGAATAAGACCAGGGTATTGGTAATTGAAGACGAGCCCAAGGTAGCGACTTCGGTGAAAACCTGGTTGGAAGAAAATGGTTTTGGCGTAGATATCGCACCAGACGGAGCGGTGGGCCAGTATTTAGTGCAACACAACCCTTATGACATCGTCCTGTTGGATCTTAACCTGCCTTTTGTAAGCGGTTACGAAGTCTGCAAAATGATCCGAGGGGTACATCCAGATATGCCAGTTATTCTGGTGACTGCGTTGGGGAGTGTTGAACAAAAACTGACCGGATTTGATGCGGGTGCTGACGACTATCTGGTCAAACCTTTTGACTTTCGGGAATTGCTCGCGAGAATGCATAATCTGCTCAAAAAAAAGCCGGCTATCCAGCAAGGGTATATTCCTGCCGAAATACTTCAAGTATCTGATTTAGAAATAAACACAGCTTTTAAAACAGTTTACAGGGCAGGGCAACCCATCAACCTAACCGCCAAAGAATATACTTTGCTTGAATACCTCGTGCGTCTCAACGGAAGAGTGGCTTCCAGGCATGAGATCGTAGAAGCGGTATGGGATGTAAATTTTGATACCGGCACCAATGTAGTGGAGGTTTACATCAATTTTCTCCGCAAAAAAATTGACCGAAACTTCGAACCAAAGCTTATTCACACCAAGCAAGGCCTCGGTTATTTCATTTACGTGCAACACAGCATATGAATATCCGAATCCGGTTAACACTCCGCTTTACAGCCATAGTAGCCACCATTCTGACCTTGTTCTGCATCGGAGTATATTCTCTTTCTGAAAATTATCGCCGGGAAGAATTTTTTTCACGACTACAAAGCCGTGGCATCACCACGGCCCGCTTGCTGGTTAATGTGAAAGAAGTAGATAAAACCCTGTTACGGATCATAGACAAAAACTCCATTCATGCCTTGTATCATGAAAAAGTTTTGGTTTTTGATCATCAGGATAGTTTGATCTATACCAGTCTGGATGATCTGGAGACCAACTATTCACCAGAATTGCTGCGACGCATCCGATCCCTGGGCATTCTGGAATATGAAAAAGAGGAGATCGAACATGTTGGCATGACCTATCAAAGTCCTGATGGTGCGTATTTGGTTATTTCTTCGGCTTTTGACCGCTATGGTAGGAGTAAGCTCAAAAACCTTCGGGACGTGTTGTTGTCGGGTTTTTTATTGGGCGTTTTAATCATCCTGTTGGCTGGTTATCTTTTTTCCCGACAAGCCCTTCAGCCCCTTACTCGAATCAATGAAGAAATCTCTGACATCGGAGAGGGTAATCTCAGCCACCGGGTCAGCGAGGGAAATGGGAAAGACGAGATCTCCCAACTGGGGAAAAACTTCAATAAAATGCTAAAAAGGCTGGAAACTGCCTTTGGCGTACAACAACAGTTTGTGAGTAGTGCTTCCCACGAACTTCGCAACCCACTGGCATCCATCACCGGGCAATTACAAATGTTGCTCGAAAAAAGACGAGCACCCGAGATCTACGAGGAATCACTGCATTCTTTGCTGGATGATACACAGACCCTTGTTTCACTGACCAATGGTTTGCTCATGTTGGCACAATCTGACCTGGACAAACAGCGTCTGCTTTTCTCGGTAGTTCGGGTAGATGAATTGCTTTTCACGGCGCAAAATGAACTGCGGAAGGCCCAACCTGATTATCATTTTATGTTTGAGTATGATTCGCTTCCGGACGACGAATCCTTGCTCTCCGTCAGAGGGAATGAGCACCTGCTGAAAACGGCCTTTCTTAACTTCATGGACAATGCCTGCAAATTCTCTGCAGACCATACTGTTTACATTCGAATTGGGGCAAGTAGCAGCTCCATCACGATCCATTTTGTTAATCAGGGCGAAGGTATCCCCGCCGAAGAGCAGGCCCTGATTTACACTCCGTTTTTCAGAGGCAAATACACCGCTTCTACGGTACCTGGCCATGGTTTGGGACTAGCAATGTGCCTGCGGATCATTCAACTGCATAATGGCAGTATTACACTTCATTCCGAATCAGGCAAAGGGTGTGATTTTATGATAAAACTGCCTATTTCCTAACCCAAAAGCATTTTAATTTTCTTTTAATGTCAGTTTAATCACGCCTCCTCCACAGGAAGCTAGATTTGTAAGACCTAAGCCTTTTATAGCTTACGCCCCAATGCCGTTCAAAAAGCAATCTTTTTCACCCATAATTTTTCAGTCAACGATTTAATCTGTTATGTTTCAACAAACTACACCTGTATTTTTATCACCGCCACAGATCAAAACCCACAGCCTAAATGCCCTGACTAAGTACTTTCTCGTGCTCCTTTTAGCCATCAGCTGGACCATTCATTTACAGGCAAAACCAAGCACCTCTGAATTAACTCCCCGGAATATTGGAGATAATCTGCTTGCAGACTCCACCATTCAGGCCCGTATCTGCGAAGGGGAGACTTACTTTTTTGATGGCGAACTCCTGAATACCGCTGGTGAATATGTTGCCATCTACCCATTGCCCGATGGCTCCGACTCCGTGGTTACGCTCCAATTGGATGTACTTCCATTGTCAATTACAAATCTGGAAGCCAATACCTGTGAGGGCACTGGCTTTTCTTTCAATGGGCAATTCCTTACCCAATCTGGAACTTACACCGCTACACTCCCGGCTGAAAATGGCTGTGATTCTATTATAACACTGAAGTTAAGTGTGATACAGCCTGTAAAAACGGCGTTGAGTGCGGAAATTTGTGCTGGTGCTTACTACGTATTTCAGGGTGATACGCTGACTGAAACAGGTGTTTATAGTACCGTTCTAAATTCCAGTTTGGGGTGTGACTCCATTGTAACACTGACCCTTAAATTCGTGAATTTCTTTGATGTGCCCTTAAGCGCCACCATCTGTGCAGGGGATTCCTATCACTTCGGTGATACCAGTTATAGCCAATCCGGCGTGTATGTACGTGCTTTCCCTACTGCTGGAGGCTGTGATTCTATGTTGACCCTGACTTTGACCGTGCTCCCAAAGATTTCAACTTCATTCAATCTGGCACTTTGTACCGGAACATTCTATAACTTTCAAGGGGATAGCCTGACGGAGGCCGGTCAATATGAAGCGCTGCTCACCGCTGCCAATGGTTGCGATTCTATTGTAACACTTGATCTGAGTTTTGTGGATTTTTATGAGACCTTGCTTGAAGGTACCATCTGTACTGGCGGTTTATATGTTTTTGATACCGAATTGTTGGACGCCGAAGGCACTTATGTGCATGAATATATCGCACAAGGTGGCTGTGATTCTACGGTAACGCTTATACTCAGCGTATTGCCCACATCCATTGGAACGGAGCAGGCAACCATTTGCGCGAATGGATCCTTCGAATATTATGGAGATATATTGACGGATCAGGGGGAATATCTGTATGTACTTCAAGCCGCAAACGGCTGTGATTCCACCGTGACCTTTACGCTCAATGTACTCCCGGCCATCGAGACCTCGATTGAAGCGACCATTTGCTCCGGAGATACTTACACCTTCGGATCAGACAAATTAAGCGATGCCGGCACCTATATGGATACCCTTAGCGCCATAAACGGTTGTGACAGTGTGATAACCCTCACTTTGAACGTACTTCCTGTGCAGCAAACCTCCTTGTCCGAGTCTATTTGTGCAGGTGAATCATTCAATTACAACGGCGAATCGATCACAGATGCCGGCACTTATAATTTTGCGTTTTCAGGCGTGAATGGTTGTGACAGTACTGTCACGCTGGTGCTTCAGGTACTTCCGGTAGCGCATACAAGCCTGGATGTTAAACGCTGCGCAGGTGAAACCTATGAATTTGACGGCAACCTGATTTCCGATGCCGGAACCTATACCGCCATCTTTACCAGCGAAAATGGCTGTGATAGTATTGTCACACTTGTACTGGAAATTTTACCGGTTCAAAACACTGCCCTCGAAGCAACGATATGCAGCAACGAAAACTATCCGTTCCATGGTGAAGTACTCAGTAATGCGGGTATTTATACCGCCGTTCTGACCGGGGCGAATGGTTGCGATTCGATCGTAGTTTTAACCTTGAACGTTTTGCCTACCCAAAGCTCCGCTATTTCTGCTACCATTTGTGAAGGTACTGCTTATCTGTACAATGGCCAATCGCTTACTGTGGCTGGGGATTATGATTTCATTTATGGTGGAGAGAATGGTTGTGATAGCACCGTAACGATCTCTATCACAGTACTTCCAATATCAACCATGAATATCGCTGCAAGCATTTGTGCAGGTGAAGCCTATGATTTTAATGGCGAACTGCTTACCGAAACCGGCGATTATTCCTTTGCTCTGGATGCCGCAAATGGTTGTGATTCGATTGTAACCATCAACCTGACGGTTCTTCCATTGCTTTCCTCCACTGCTCCCGTTACACTTTGTAGTGGTACAAGCTATGTATATAATGGTGATACCCTCTCGGTTGCAGGTATCTACCCCTATACTTTCACAGGATCAAACGGATGCGACTCCACGGCTACCCTGGTGTTGGATTTTTTGAATGCCTTTGAGACGAATTTGATGGTATCTATTTGCGCCGGTGAGGCTTATGTTTTTGGAAATGATACGCTGACTGGAGCAGGCAACTATACCCAATTACTGTTTGCTGCAGGCGGCTGTGATTCATTGGTTCAACTGACCCTGAATGTGTTACCGCTGAGTCAAAGTAATACAGATGTCGCTATTTGCGCCGGAGAAATTTATTCCTTCAATGGTTTGAATCTGATTGAAACCGGCACTTATTCTGCCGTTCTTACCGGCTCCAATGGTTGCGATTCTACCGCAATCCTGAACCTGACCATTTTGCCTACCCTGAGTTCGGCGGCAGAAGCAACCATTTGCGCCAACGAGCCCTATTCATTTAACGGCCAGATTTTAAGTGATGCAGGTACCTACACTGCATTGCTTACCGGATCCAATGGTTGTGATTCAACGGTAGTACTCACCCTGAATGTACTTCCCATTCAAATAAACAGCATTTCTGCAACGATCTGTGCCAATCAACCTTTCGATTTCTACGGACAAAGTTTAAGCCAGGAAGGCGTCTATTCAACCACTTTTCAGGGTGCCAATGGTTGTGATTCTATCATAACCCTTGAATTAAGCGTTTTGCCTTTAGCGCAAAGCTCATTTGCTGCTACCCTTTGCAACGGAGAATCCTTTGAATACCAGGGAGCAATACTGTCGCAAAGCGGGGAATACGTATTTGTGTACCCGGGTGCTGGCCTGAACGGCTGTGATTCAATTGAAACACTCTCCCTGACAATTTACCCAACGATTCCAAACACCATCATTTCAGCATCCATCTGCGTCGGCGAAGGCTACAATTTCTTTGGTGAATTCCTTACCGGAGCAGGCACTTACACAGAAAGCCTGTCCTCCGTTGTCGGATGTGACTCAATCATTGAATTGCACCTTTCTGTTGCGCCCGTCGCGTTTACAAACCTCAGTGCAAGCATTTGTGCCGGGGAGACATACGCTTTCAACGGACAAAATCTGACCGTCGGAGGCACCTATCTCGAAGTCCTTCAATCCGCCGCCGGGTGTGATTCAACGGTGACTTTAAACTTGACCGTAAACACCGTCAACACCAACGTATTTCTTCAGGGCGTTGTCCTCACGGCAGAAGCGGTGAATGCCACTTTCCAATGGATCAATTGCGCCTCGAATCAGCCGATTTCAGGAGCCACAAACAATTCTTACACTCCTGGCATTTCTGGAAACTTCGCTGTCGTCGTGACACAAAATGGCTGCACGGCTACTTCTACTTGTATTTTGGTACAAGTAGTGTCCACCAGGGAACCTTTAAGTGTAGCTAGTTGGACTTTACAACCCAATCCCGCCAGCACACACACGCAATTGGTATTCAGTGATCCATCGAAAGAGGACCTGTGGCTGGAAGTGTTAGATCTTGCAGGCCGCAGTTTGTATCATCAAAATGTAGCTGCCGGCACTCGCCAGCTGCATATTAATTTGGAGGCAATGTCTGATGGTGTCCTGATCGTACGCCTGACCACCGAGCAGGAGGTCAGCACCAAACGACTGATCAAGGGGCAGAATTAAATGCCTCGAAGTGTAAAAAAGCCACAAAAAACATTAAGCCCGGCACGCATTCAGCGTGTCGGGCTTTTTTATTCCATAACATATTCCCAACTTGCAGCATATTGTAAATGAAGCATTTGCGCTCACTATCCTGGATCATCTTTTTGCTCTCGCTTTGTTCCGTTGCGGACCTGGGCGCGCAGGGACAGCGGCATTTATTTGAGCGACTTAAAGGGATCCGACACAAGTACAATGTAAATACCCTGGCTACGGATGAGTATGGAAGATTATGGTTTAGCACTATGAAACGGGGAGCGTTTTGTTACGATGGATACAATTATTTCCGGTACAAATCCAACAGTGATGATCCTAACTCGCTGAGCATGGTGTTTTCATATTCTCCGCTGACCGAACGCAGGTGTATTTGGAAATCTGTGGATTGGCATGGGAAGCGAAGTTGCACGGCTTGATTTGTTACAACAGGCTTTTACACTTTGGCCGATCCAAACGGAAGAACCCAATTCAAGAACAAATTCTACCTACCGTATGGCTGAGGATGCTCGTGGAGGAGTCATTTTAAGCTCAACCACCGCACTTTGGTATTATGAAAGTTTGGGCGGCACACCCCATCCGATCCTTTTAGAAGGCCAAAAAGCCGTAGCCGTCGACTTTTTTACAGGGCCTGACAGTACGGTGTGGAGCGTCATAAATGGCGGACTTTGGAGCTGGGATGCATCGAAGCGAAAGTTTTTAAACCTTAAAACTCCGCCCCTCCCCGGAAACCTGCTCAATGTGATTGTTGATCACAACGACCCACAGTTGTTGTGTTTGGGCACCCAAAATGGCATTTCCCGCTTCGACCGCCATGCAGGCGAATTGCGTTCCTATACACAATTCTCCCCTCCCCCCTTCGATCAGTTCGTGCAGCGGCTGGTGGATGATGGACGCGGTGCACTTTGGCTAGATCTCCCCAATTTTTAGAGAAATTTAACAAAAACACCTTTAAAACCATGCTTTTCAACCATGACACCCTAAATGGCCCGGCATTACTGGATCCGTCCAAACTAACGGACGGCACCAAAGTTTCCGCCATTTTACTGACCCGCTTTGATATTACCGGGGATGCTACAAAACAAGTGACCGGACTAGAATTCCTTAAGCATGTTTCACTTTCTAATTCAGCCAACAACATTACCATTGAATGGGCTGGAATCCAGACGGCCCACCCCGACGAACTACGGTACGAATGCACCCTAGAGCAAAAAGGCAAAAAAGGAATCTGGGAACAAAAAAGTGCGGAAAGACAGGTAGTTTATGGCAACCTGGCGCCTATGTTTTTCGAGTGCGGATCACCGGAACTGAAACACCTGAATTGACTTTGGAGATCGTGCTGGCTCCGGCCTGGTATCAGACAGAATCATTCAAGATGCTTTTGCTGGCACTATTCGCCACTGCCGCTTATCTATTTTGGAGAAACCGCGAAGATCATCGTGAACTTTTGCAGCAGAAAGAACTGGCCGAACAAAACGCCCATTATAAATCCAGATTTCTGGCCAATATGAGCCACGAAATCCGTACACCCATGAATGCCATTCTTGGCCTGAGTTGATTGCTGACCGAAAGCGAGCTGCCCCCCAAACAAGGCGAGTATGCCGATGCCATCCGTCAAAGTTCTGAAAACCTTCTGGTCATCGTTAACGATGTACTCGACCAGATGAAGATCGAATCCGGGCTGTTCAAATTTCAACACAAACCCTTTGATCTGGAACTGACGCTTGATCGGTGATGCCGTGCAGCTTAATCAGATCCTGACCAACCTTTTGGGCAATGCGATCAAATTTACGGATAAAGGGGGCGTAACTTTGGGAATCGGGCTCTGGACCTATGCACACATACTTTGGAACTTAGCACCCGGACCATGGACCTTGGATCAAAAACAGCAGGGTCTGGAAGATCGCAGTGGAATATTTCACAAAACCGCCATTTGTTTCAGCGTCGTGGATACCTGCATTGGAATTGCTCCGGAGCAGTTATCCCGGGTATTCGAAAGCTTTCAACAAGCTGACGATGATATCTCTGCCAATTATGGTGGCACGGGACTGGGCTTGAGTATTACCAAGGATCTGGTGGAGCAGCAGGGCGGAAAAATTGTTTTAGAGCGTACGGAAGGGAAAGGCACCTGTATCGCTGCGATCATACCCTTTGTATTGGATGAGTATTTAAACGTGGAAGACCAAACGATTACGCCACCCAAGATCGCCTTTGAGAACCTGCCTATCCTGCTGGTCGAAGACACTTTTTTCAATCAGATGCTCGCCATTGAATTACTGAAAAGCCGGATTCCCGGAGTCACCATAAAAGTAGCTGAAAATGGTCAGGTAGCGTTGGAAAAGCTTGAAACCGATGCGCTGTTTGATCTGGTGCTTATGGATGTAAAAATGCCCGTGATGGATGGCCTGGAAGCCACCAGAAGGATACGCGCCCAGTCTAAATGGAAGAAATTACCCATTATTGCGCTCACAGCCAATGCCGTTCAGGAAGAATTGGACAAATGCCGTGCCGCGGGCATAGATGCCTATGCTACCAAACCTATTGACACCGAAGAACGCTTCGCAACCATGCTCAAAGTGATGGGCTGATGGGTTAGAAGGATTTATAAAATATGAACATAAACACCGAATTACTCCGCAAATTACTCGGCAGCGAAGAAGCGGCCCAAAGGTTTGCCACCCTGTTCCGGCAGCAGTTGCCTGGACAACTGTAGGCCCTGCGCCAGGCCTTGGCCGACCAGGATTGGGAAACCGTCAGTAATACAGTACATGGTCTGAAAAGTCAATGCAAGTATCTTGGTTTGGAGGATGCCGCGGATTTACTTCAGAAAATAGAAAACGACCCGTCGGAAACGAAAAAAGAGGAACTAATCACCATCAACACCCGACTAGAACTTTCCTAGTTCATACATCATAGTTCATACATCCTACCGGACCACCAACTGATATCCTTCACCGTGTACGTTCAGCATTTCAATTCTCGGTTCTGCCCCGAGGAGCGTGCATAACTTACTTACATACACATTCAGGCTGCGCCCCTTCAACATATCCTCATCGCCCCAGATGCGCTGGAGCGTAATGTCGCGGCGAATGATCGCTTTCGCAGAAAAGCTGAAGCAGTTTGGCTTCAATCGCAATGAGTTTGACCATTTCCGGGCCGCCGTGCAGTTCGCGGGTGGCCACGTCGAAGCGATAAAGGCCAATTTCATGGACGGCTTTTTCGGTCTGCTTTTGTTGGGAAGTACTGCGTTTCAGTGTATTGCGTACCCGGAGATAAAGCTCCTCCATACTGAACAGCTTGGTGATATAGTCGTCCGCGCCGAGGGCAAGGCCACGAATGCGTTCTTCCTTTTGCACCGCTCCGGTGAGGAAAAGAATGGGAATATCCGGGTTCAGTTGACGAATGTCCTCAGCCAGCGGAAACCCATCCTTAAGTGGCGTACGCACATCCAGGATACAGACATCGAAGCTGCCGGACTTGAATGCCGACAGTCCTTCATCGCCACTGTGGCGAAGGGTTACCGCAAAGCCTTTGGCCTCCAGGTATTCCTTGGTGAGCGGGCTTAGGGTATGGGTAGCGGGTATTTTGGGCGGTCATTTTGTGCTTGAAAAAACAATCAGCTTGAACCAACTCCCAAACAGTGGCACCGGGATGGGTTACCTGGCGGGTATGATTTTTTTGATCGTATTTTTGATTGGCGGGAGTGTTGTTTTAACGGTCAAAGCTTTTTTGGGATAAACCTGAGGACTCCCATTATTCTGTTTTATATTGCGTAAAAACCATCAAAATCTTATTATTTTCCTCCCGACACCTTTTTATCCACCGAGAACTTACCCACAAACAACAATTCTCCATCCGACTTGCATTCCAGGGTGTAATGGTACTAGCCTGGAGACAATCGAAGCGTTTCCCTGGCGGAGAAAGTCCATTTTTCAAGTTAGAGCATCCAACCCTAAAAACACCATCTCAGAACTTGTCCTCTTGAAACTTGTAACACAAAACTCGAAACTCCCCCCCCCCAACTTTACCCTTTTTTACACTTCTTGACAATTGCTTGAAATGCGCCCCGGTGCATCCGCCGGACTTTTGTACCAGAAAGAAAAACAACCATTCACATGAAAAAAATACGGTTCTCCTTCCTTGCGCTTCTGCTGATTGTTTCTGCGGCCCGGGCGCAACGCGTATCCGTCGACACCTCCATTCACTTCGGCATCACAGCATTAGTGAAAGAAAATTCAGTAGTGCTTCGCTGGGCCCCGCGTTCCTATTCGGTTTGGCGATTAGCCAACAAAACAGGCTATATGCTTGAACGAGCTGAATTACCCGAAAATGCCCCCGACGACTGGCGTAAACTTAGTTTCCAAAAGGTATCAGGCCCCCCTTTCAAACCTTATACCCTGGCTGATTGGAAAACTCGCACAGATACCACCAACGTCGCGATCGGAACCGCCGCTCAGGCCTTATATGGCCAACCGAAATATGCCGCAGGAGGCGCCACCGGGATCGGCCTGCTCAACGAACAAAGCAACGAACAGGCTTTACGATTTAGTTTTGCCCCGCATGCTGCGGACCTTTTTGCACCAGCTGCCGACGGCCGCGTTTTACGGGGGCAACAACGGCAGTCTTACCGCAATCGTAACACCTGCAGGCTTTGCCTATACCTTCTCCTGGTCGAATGGAGGCAACACGGCCAACATCCCTGTTTCTAACTCCGAAGATCTCATAGATTGCCTGCAAGTATCTACAGCCTAACGGTTACCGACGAAAACAGGTGCACAGCAGTTTTATCTCCTGTGACACTGCTGCTAACTTCTGACGCCCAAGAACTCCTGGGCACAGATCTAAGGGCGTTTCCGAACCCGGTCCACCAGGTTTTAACGGTCAAGATTCCAGCAACAGAAAATGTACAGGTCCAGATTTTCAACTCCATGGGACAAATGATTGAAACGAGCATGATCCAGGGGCCAACGAGTAGTATTTCAGTAGAAAGCTGGCCAGCGGGAAGCTATTATCTGGTATTCCCCGAATGGTCTAAAGCAATTAATTTTGCCGTAATACGCTGATTATCATATCTTAGCAAAACGGTCGTTGGGGCTTGGGCCGGAGACCTCCGAGGTTTTTTAAACCTCGGAGGTCTCGTCTCCTGTTCAAGCCCCACCCCCCGTTTTATTATCCAATATCCTTACTCAATACTCTGGAGTTATCGCCGTATCTTTGCAGTTCATACCCTTACTTAAAGATATGTCAAAACGTGGAAAAAATCCTCAGAGCTATTGCTCCTTCTGTGGTCGCACAGAAGAGGAGGTGATGATATTAGTGTCTGGCATGGAAGCGCAGATCTGCGAAGCATGTACCGAAAAAGCGCAAGACATTATTGATCTGGAACTCGAAAACGCTGGCGTGAAGCGTGAGGACAAAAAACAAAAACCAGAGCCCCAGCCTGGTGCAGGCAAAAGCGAACGCTATGGCGGCCCGCTTCACCTGATTCCGCCCCGGGAGATCAAAACCTTTCTGGATCAATACATTATTGGCCAGGACGACGCCAAAAAGGTGCTTTCTGTTGCGGTCTACAACCACTATAAACGTCTTCAGGAGCTTGAAAAAAACAAAGGCAAAAAGCGGAAAGACGACGATGTGGAGATTGAAAAATCCAATATTCTGCTCGTAGGTCAAACCGGCACAGGCAAAACCCTGCTTGCCAAAACCATCGCAAAAATACTCAATGTGCCTTTTGCCATCGTGGACGCAACTGTCTTCACCGAGGCCGGTTATGTGGGCGAAGACGTGGAAAGTATCCTCGCGCGCCTGCTTCAAATGTGCGATCAGGACGTTGAAGCCACCGAGCGTGGCATCGTTTACATTGACGAAATCGACAAAATTGCCCGCAAACAGGACAATCCAAGCATTACCCGCGACGTATCCGGTGAAGGTGTACAACAAGGCATGCTTAAAATGCTGGAAGGCTCCGAAGTCATGGTGCCTCCGCAAGGCGGCCGCAAACACCCGGAGCAAAAAATGGTGAAAGTGAACACCGAAAACATCCTGTTCATTTGCGGTGGTGCATTCGACGGCATTGAAAAAATCATTGCCCGCCGGGTCAATACCCAGGTCATCGGTTTCAATAAAAAATCAACCAGCCGCATCGACCGCGAGAATCTGCTGCAATACGTCACGCACGCCGACGTCAAAACATACGGACTTATCCCTGAGCTTTTAGGCCGTTTGCCGATCTGCACCTATCTCGATCCGCTGGATCTGGATGCCCTGCGTCGTATCCTCACAGAACCACGCAACGCCATCACCCGTCAGTACCAGAAACTCTTCGCCATGGAAGGGGTTGAGCTCATTATTGAGCCTGCTGCCCTTGATTTTGTAGCTGAAATGGCTCTGGAGTACAAACTGGGTGCCCGTGGACTGCGCTCTCTTTGTGAAGCAATCTTCACCGATGCCATGTTCGACCTGCCCACCGTTGGAGGCCGGGTCGAGAAGAAGCAATTGGTGATCAGCCGGGAATATGCGATGGAGAAGCTGGAAGGATCCCGCATCGGGCGACTGAAAGCGGCGTAAAATATCCAATGTCCAACAAGGAATTTCCAATGTCCATGCAGGCGTTGAGCTTAGTCACTCACGTTGAAGTCTGGCCATTGAAATTTAACAAACCTCAAGTTCAGGTCCCATTTGGACATTGGACATTCCTTGTTGGACATTCGACATTTCCTTGGACATTCCTTGTTGGATATTCGACATTTCAAAGCGCCAGCACCAATCCCTTCAAATACGCCCCCTCCGGGTGAAACATGCTCACCGGATGGTCCGCACTCTGTGAAAGATGGTGCAGCACCCGTACCGGTCGGCCCACTTCCATGGCTGCTGCTGCCACCGTGTGGTAAAACAACTCCCGATCCACGACCTGTGAGCAGGAGAAAGTAAACAGAATGCCACCCGGCGACACCCGGCGCATGGCCTCCGCGTTGAGTCGTTTGTATCCCTGCACCGCGTTGTGTCGTTTGTCGATGCTTTTGGCATAAGCCGGTGGGTCAATGACCATGACGTCGTAGTCGCGTTCTGTGTTTTTCAGAAATTTCAGAACGTCTTCTGCATACCCCTCATGTTCGCCCTTAAATGGAGCATTTAACGCTACATTTTCGTTGCAAAGTGCAATTGCCTTCGGCGAAACATCCACCGAATGGACCAGGCTTGCGCCCGCCTTTAATGCGAGACAGGAAAATCCTCCGGTATAGCAAAATGCATTCAAAACGGTTTTACCCGCTGCAAATTCAGACAACAAGCGGCGGTTATCACGTTGGTCGAGAAAGAAACCGGTCTTTTGACCCGTCACCCAATCCACCCGGAATTTTGCCCCGTTCTCCTCGATGATGGCCGATTGCTCAGGGTCTTTGCCGGCAGACCAGAGGTAGCTGTTTTGCTGCGCTTCCGCATATTTGGGGGGCAGACTTTCGGCGCTTTTGTCGTACACCGCCGTTAGTTTTTTGCCCAGTACCTTTTGCAGTGCCGCTGCGATCACTTCGCGCTGCCGATGCATTCCAATGCTGTGGCACTGCATCACGGCCGTATGCTCATACACATCCACGATGAGCCCGGATAATCCATCGCCTTCCCCGTGTACGAGCCGGAAAGCGCTGGAGAAATCCTTCAATTTTCGCACCGTCAGGGCATTCTGGAGTTTGTCGATCCAGAACGCAGTGCTTTCCAGGTTGGCCGGCCCGAAACTCAGCAGCCGGACCGCTATGCTTCCATGATGAAAATGGCCTACGCCAAGCAGGTTGCCCCGCTTATCAAAAACCTCGGCGATGTCGCCGTCTTCAGGTCTGCCTTCTGTATGTGAGATAGCGCCAGAGAACACCCAAGGGTGAAAACGGAGAATGGGAATTTCCTTGCCAGGACGAAGCGTAACTTTTATAGGTGTAGTCATTAGAAAAAATATGGGCGCAAAATCGGGCTTTTTCCGATGTTTGACCTAAGAAACATTTCTAATGTCAAAAGCGTCCCGCATTACGTACCATGTCTATCTCATGCTCACCCTGTTTGGCATGACAGTTGGTGTACTGTATTTCCTGCTGATGAGAAATGATTTCCTTACACAAAACCCTGATATAGAGCCACTTTACGGGCAGTATGTGGGCGCCGCAGCATTAACCGCTTTAGGCGCTGTAGCACTTTTACAAGGCCGGCGCTGGGGCTTTTGGGCCATGGTACTGGGATTTACGGGCGCTTTTGGCATTGAAATATTATCAGGATTCCCCTGGGAAAGGATCATAAGAATACCCTTTGCGGTCCTGGCGCTGCTTGGATTGATGCGCTGGAACAAATTGATTTGAGTAACGATAAAAGAACAAGTTCATCGCTACTAAGCCAAAAACATTAACAATCAAACCAAAACGAATCATGCCAATCGCTTTTGACTGGTTACAAACAATCTCCGCCCTACCCTCCAACCCTATTCCTCCCGAATGGCTTGCCACGAAAGGAAAAGGGGTTAAAATAGCCATTGTTGACACGGGTGCAAACCTGGGACTGAGTTCCCTCAAACACCTGGATACCGCCGGGCATAAATTTTTTACCAGTGCCCCCGGTTTTTCCGTCACTAAACTCACCGGCCAGGACAACGTAGGGGAAGCCTTCGGCGTAGCCGGTTCTGGTCACGGCACCCTTTACACCGCACTTTTAGCCGGAAAATCACCCGTACCAGCCCCCGACGATAAAGACCTGGTATCTGGCATCGCCAACGGAGCCGAGATTTTCATCATCAAAGCCACGGATAATTCTGGAGAGCTTACCACCATTAAATATCTACTGGATGCGCTGAAGTTGTCTGTAAACCTGGGGGTAGAAATTTTTATCACCGGGCAGTCTATTTCCCGTTCAGAGATAGACCGGGAAAGGTTGAATGAAAGTGACATCATTGCCTTGTTCAACACGCCGGCGGTCAAGAAAATGTTTGTTTTTGCTCCATTAAAGAATAAGCGAACTGCACTGGGCTGGAATGGAATTGTGATAAACAACTTCCCCAATTTCCTTCCGGACGTGATTAATGTAGCAAAACTGCCCGATTTTTTTGCCAGTAATCCAGCGGTGGTTAAAAAAACCAATGTCCCATTTTTCCTTTCCGGATTTACTGGTCAGGTGCTCTCCAAAACCGGGGATGCCATGGAGCTGGAGTTCTCCAATTCCGGCGCTGTCACCATCCTGGGTGGAATTGCTGCGCTGGCCCTGAGTTTTTCAAAGGCTCAAAATGCCGGAGCATCGCCCACCCGGGAAGCATTCATAACGCTGCTGAAAAATTCATGCCGACCTATTGATGATGCAATGGGCTCCTTCGACCCACCTGCTCTTTTAAAAAACGCTTAAACCTTATTCAAAATGAAACACTTTCTATTCCTGCTCCTCTGTTTAGGGTGGTCGCTGAACCTGGAAGCCCAGACCATTCTGGATGATGCAAAAACCCTGAGCGCGCTCTTTAATTATAGCACGGATGCCTCTGAAACTTCAAAAACAGTCCATCTAAGACGCGGAATTACAATCTCGCGAAGCCAACTTTACACCTTTAAAAATTACTATCCAGATAGTATAGATGTCAGTATTCTGACGGATGATGAGCTCATGGATCTGCTCGAGACCTCGTTTCAGGGCAACCCTTTTTTGCGGGTAGAAAATACGGATCAAAATGAATTGGGCATGTCAAAACTGGAAGGAATCTTAGGGTCACAAAGTAACACGGGCGCCGCTTCCGGTTTTTCAGTCGCCGGACTGGCCGATGGACTTTCGCGTTTTCTGGTAAAACGCACCAAACAAGAGCTTTCTCAGGCATTTTTCGAAGACTTCAAAACCGCTGTAAAAAAAGAACCACTCGTGGGCCATTTTTGCGCGAGTACCAAACAGCACCTTTTGCTGGTGGATCAGGATGTGTATCAGTTTAAGGACTACCTGCAGGGGCTTCGGGAGTCGTTCATTTCAGACATGACGGTCCTGCCTAAAAGCACTGAAACCTTTTTAAGAGATGAAAGCCTGTGCTCAGATTGTTCCCAAAAGGCCAATGGCAAGGTTTTGATCGACATGCTCCACCTTGCCCAGCAATTGGTAGACGGGGAAGCGCCCATTGACATGATCGATTACCTGGCCAGATCCGGTTCTGCCATTCAGACCGCCGATAAATCCACTGAGCCCGTATTGTATGATATGGCTGGAGGACTTAGATTTCTTCACCTCATATCGGAGTCTATGCGGAATACCAGTTCAACAGATAGTCTGATGCCCTGGTATACCGGCCGTGAAGTGCGTGAAATGTTCCAGGACCCTAAATTGTTCCGTATCTTCCTCGGCCTGATGTGGCAAAAAGCGGGAAGCATTTCTTTCATTGGGCCGAATAAAACAGAGGTCAAATTACAGGGAATACTCACCACCGCGTCTTATACGGCCACTGAACTGGACAAGTGGCGCAATACCATCGCTTCTTTTGGAGAAGTCACGCACCGGCTTCAACGCTCTATACGGGCCAGTGCATCTGCCCCAAACGCTGTTTCGGATGACTTTTTCCGTTATTCCCAATCCATGCTGGATATGTTGGATGCGGTCAATGAAACAGGGCGTCTGGTATTAAACCGGCCAAGTGATCTCATTCCTCAGAACTACATTTTCTTAATGAAACAATGTAATTCCTTGTATTTCAATGTACGCCAAAGGAATTTCACCGGAGCCCTCAGCAATGTGATCTACTGTCTTAACCTCCTGGGCGAAGACAAAAAAGCGGTTGGAACCCTCTTGAAATATGCCAATTTTGCAGCCTCCATTGCGGAGGCCAATTCACCGGAAGAAATTGAAAATGCCATTGAGATCTTCGCACTACCTCCTGGCAGCAGTCGAATGAAAAAACAACCTGGTCGGTTCTCTGTGGCCCTCAACGCCTATACCGGACTCGCCGGTGGCAATGAGTTCCTGGATGGAGAAAAAGCCCCCCGAACCTTTGGCGCGATCACCGCTCCGGTGGGCCTAAGCATGTCCTGGGGCCTGGGACGTACCAAAACCAATGCCGTGACCGGAGAAAGCACACTTAAAAGTCTGGGTAGTCTGGGCTTTTTTGTGCCTTTGATCGATGTGGGTGCGGTCACCGCTTTCCGTTTCAATGACAATTCATCCCAAAATCTGCCGGAATTGACCTGGGGAAACATCCTTTCTCCCGGCATGTACCTGGTATATGACTTTCCCGGAAAATGGCCCATTGCATTGGGCCTGGGTGGACAAGCCGGACCCGGCCTGCGCAAAGTAAGCGTCAATGGCAATGAAATCGACAAAAGTGGCGCCCGTTTTGGCGCATTCCTGACGGTGGATATTCCATTCACTTATTTTTATTTAGGTAAAGGGAAAGAATAGATGAAGCGAAATGGTCCGGTGCGCTGCACCTCCAAACCAATGCTTAAGAAAGCGCACCCAAATCTTGAAAATCTCAGATTCATACCATGTACCATTCACTATTAGCCCAAAAGATCCTTGTGACCGCAGGTTTCGCCTTCCTGTTTTTGGGCTGTGCCATTTCTCAGAAAAAAGGGGCCTCCACGGAGAATTTCCCAAAAACCTTTGAAAACATCCTGATCGCCAAAGCCGAAAAAGGCGATCTGATGGGCCCCTGTGAGCCAAGCATCGCGGTCAGTCCTAAAAATCCAAAAAACATAGCCGCAGGTGCCATACTTGACAGACATTACTGGAGCAATGACGGCGGACGCAGCTGGGAAAAGGGCAAAATCAAGTCCAAAACCTCAGGAGTATTTGGCGATCCGGTCTTGTTGGGCGATTGGAAGGGCAATTTTTTCTATGCCCATCTGAGTGATCCGGATGGCAGAGGCTGGTCCAGTGAAAAGTTGCTGGACCGGATCGTGATCCAAAAAAGCACCGATGGCGGCAAAACGTACGATGATGGTTCCTGGTGTGGTCTCCGTCATCCAAAAGATCAGGACAAACCCTGGTTGTGCGCAGATCCTACGACTGGAAATATTGCCTGTACCTGGACCGAATTTGACAAATACGCTTCCAAAAACCTGGAAAAAGACCACAGCCGCATCCTCTTTTCACAAAGCACGGATGGCGGAAAATCCTGGTCTGAAGCTCTGGCAATCAGCCAGTTCGAAGGGGATTGCATTGATAGTGACAATACCACGGAAGGCGCTGTGCCGGCATACGGCCCAAATGGAGAGATCTACGCTGCCTGGTCCTATGGCGAAAAGATCTGGTTTGACCGTTCTACCGACGGTGGCAAAACCTGGCTGGATAAAGACATTGTTGCAGCAGATCAACCCGGAGGCTGGGACATCGAAATCGAGGGCATTGGTCGTTCCAATGTGATGCCCATTCTGGTGTGCGACCTTTCCGCTGGTCCAAATCGCGGCACCCTGTACCTCTGCTGGGGCGATCAACGGAACGGAGCAAACGACACGGATATTTTTATGGCCAAAAGTTCGGATGGCGGATTAAGCTGGAGTAAGCCCATTCAAGTCAACGACGACAAAAAAAAGCGGCAGCAGTTTTTCCCCTGGTTGGCGATCGATCAGGTGACCGGCCATCTGTACACGGTTTTTTATGATCGACGCAACTATACCGACGAGCAAACCGATGTCTATGTGGCGGTGAGTCAGGATGGTGCTAAATCGTTCCGGAATCTAAAAGTCAGTTCCTCTCCTTTTGACCCCAGCTCCCTGAGCTTTTTCGGAGATTATAACCATATTTCTGCGCACGACGGGGTGGTGCGGCCGATCTGGACCCGATCGGATAGGGGTGCGTTATCTATTTGGACTGCGATTATGGATTTTAGGAAGTTGGGGCTGAAGGATATTCAGGATTGAACGTTAGGGCTCAGATTGTATGGATGGGGCACTAACGCTGAACGACTATTTTCTGGGTCTGTCGTACTCCGGTGCTTGCCTGAAAAGTAAGGATATAAATACCGACAGGGATCGTTTCTGTTTGGAGGGTTACCAGCTCCGTGCCAAAAGCCTTGGTCTGCCCTATCCAAATTTTTCCTGAAATATCCATCAAAGTGATTTGCCCTGCTGATTCCGGGGCAA
>JBILHS010000066.1:0-30192 GCA_044350425.1 Saprospiraceae bacterium
AAAAGGTGCCTTCCAGCGGCGCATACCGGCGTTGCGCATCCACGCTGATCCCTGCTTGGCTAATAAATGCGTTGTAATCTTCTCCTTTAGAGAAGTGTTGCCAGTTGTCCCAGTCCACAATGGCATAATCCACATCTTCGCCGGCTTTGGAAGTGCTGAGGTCAATGGCCATGCCCAAGGCAAAAGCGGCCAGAGCAGTCTGGGGTTGTACCCCCATCATCTTGGCTGCTCCGCCCTGAATGGCCTGCTTGAGCTTTTGAGCGTCTTGCTGGCGGGCTTCCTGCACGGCTTGTCCGACGGCGATCCGATACGCCCATTGGCGGGTATTGGGCGGGAGGGTGAACTGATAGGCGTTCACCGGTTTTTTCAGATAAAATTTGCTGGAACTGACCGTTGCCTGACCACCCAGGGAGAGTATTTCAGTCTTTTTACCCGTTTGTGTGCTCTTTTTCCCGATACGAAAGGTTGGGCTTGCCTGCACATCCCAATTGACCTGGGTGTCGAATCGGGTGGTTTCGGTGTTGCCGGCCTTGCGGTGTAAGGTAAATCGACAGATCTTTTTATTCAGGCCGGTTTCATGAAAACGAAGGAGATAGACGCCTGTTTTGGGGATCAGGATGGTTTTGGTCAGGACCGAATCCAGTTCGTAGGCCCGCAAAATAAAGTTGGATTCCGGATAAGGCGAAAACTCGACGGACTTGATCTTTTTGCCCGTGAGTTCCTCGATCCGGAGCTGAATGGTATCGCCTTCGGCAAAGGCATAGAAGTGCTCACTGGCACCCTCCAGTTTGAAGGTTTGATCGGCCACTTGCTGTGCAAACAGCGGACTGGAAAAGATCAAAAGCGAAAGAAAGAAGGGGGCTCTCATGTCTGAATTAAATAAAAATCAACGCATGATGCGCGGATTGGGTTTGCTGATGTGGCTGTCTCCGGGCACGTAAACGGGGTCTTTACATTGTCCGTCAGCGATTAAAACGGGTAGGGAAGCCTGCTCTGGCGCGCGACCAAACTGGACCCGCATTTTGGCAAAATCAAAGGCAAAAGGTACAGTGTTTCCACTGGCGATGGCCTCGCAAAATGCTACTGCAAATTCAATGGCGACCTCATCAAAAACCCTTGCATTCATGCCAATGGCGTATTTCACTTCTTTCCCAATGGCCAGCGCACTTGGGCCCGAATCGCAGGTATTCAGAAAAACGCACTCTACGGCCGTCCGGAGCATTTGTTCCGGGTGTTTTATCCATGTCCTCCACCATGCTAAGCAAGTGGAAGGTCAAACCCTGACGTGCGGTGGATTCTTCACGGAAAGACAACATGCCCCTCAGGGCCGTCTTTTTGACATGATCCCATTCGGCCGTGACCATGGTAATGGGTGTATCAAATTCGATCCAACCAGTAAGTGCATGCTGTTTGGCGAGGGCAAGCGCCTTATCCAAACGCGTTTGAGAGACCAGGTCGCTTACCAGTGATTTGAGTGTAGGCATGGTCGAAATAGAAAACGCTAAAAAACGTGTCGTTCAGCGTGGTAACTGGAACGAACCAGCGGCCCGCTTTCCACATATTTCAGGCCTTTTGCCAAACCAACCTCTTTGTATTCAGCAAAAGTGTCTGGATGTACAAATTCTGCCACCTCCAGGTGCATTTTGGTGGGTTGGAGGTATTGGCCCAGGGTCAGGATATCGCAGCCATTGGCCACGAGTTCGTCCATGGACTGGAAGATCTCTTCTTTGGTTTCGCCCAGTCCGACCATGATGCCGGTTTTGGTGCGTTTGCCATATTCCTTGATCCGGCGGATCTGTTCGAGGCTGCGTTCCCATTTTGCCTGGGGGCGCACTTTACGGTATAGTCGGGGTACCGTTTCCATGTTGTGGCTCACGACTTCCTGTCCGGCGGAGATCATACGCTCCAGGGCTTCCCAGTTGGCTTTGGTATCCGGAATGAGGGTTTCGATGGTCGTTTCGGGGCTGCGTTCTTTCACCAGGCGAACGGTTTGGTACCAGATCTCGGCGCCGCGGTCCTGCAGTTCATCGCGGTTGACGGAAGTGATGACCGCGTGTTTGACCTTCATCAGCCAGATGGCTTCGGCCACACGACGGGGTTCATCGGTATCGTATTCGTTGGGACGGCCGGTTTTGACCGCACAAAAAGAACAGGAGCGGGTGCAGACATTGCCCAGGATCATAAAAGTGGCGGTGCCTGCGCCCCAGCATTCGCCCATGTTCGGGCAGGAGCCGCTCTGGCAAATGGTATGGAGCTTATATTCGTCTACAATGCTGCGCACATTGCGGTAGTTCTCGCCCATGGGCAGACGAACCTTGAGCCAATCCGGGCGTTTGGGCCTGGAATCGGTTGCAGTATTGGGGGATTCTATGATTGGAAGTTCGAGCATGTGTTTTATTTCCGCTTACCAAACTGCAAATTTATGAAGAAGTTGAAGAACACCTGCTGATTCTGTTCAGCGCTTACGAAAATAGGCGCTTTTTGGGCAAAAACATCGACGGTAAGCCCGATTTCCAAGGCTTTAACAACTTCATCAAAAGCACCCCAGTCCATGTGATACGCGATAGAGGCCGTTCCACCAGGCAGCACAGAAATTTCGCTCAGTCCTTTGGTAAAAGGAGCAGCACCCAGGATTTTGGAATTATCCAGAAAGACCGCCTCGTTGCTTTCCGAATATTTTTGAAGCAGCAAGCGACCGGAAAGCGATCCGGTTTCGGGATAATTCAGGGCCAGATAGTAGGGTTTCAACAATCCAAGGGAAGGTCCGATGGAATAACTCATGCCGACAGCCACCCCTTTTTGCTTGGCTTTTTCGGAGAAATAGCGTTTGACGCCCCAGCCGGACCGCAGCACAAAAAGGCTGTTCTTTTTCCCATAAACAAAGGGTCTGGAAGAACGGCGCACACTTGGAGCCGAGTTTTGTCTCTGCTCCTTGGGACTTTTCATCTCGCTAAGGCCCAGACTCAGGGTCTTCGTCTTATTGTAAGTACGCAAGCGTCCCCATTCCATCCCGACGCCAAAACTTCGGTTGGTGGCCAGCCGAAGATTAAAGGTGGTTTCGCTGTTGTACAGGAAGCCGACCTCTTCTTTGGGGGCAATCTGAGCATGGCCTTCGAGGGCGAAGGCGGTCAGGAGTAGCAAGGATATGATCAGGCGCAGCATGGGAGCGATATTTAGATTTCAAAAGTAGGGGTTTTCAGGATATCAACGTTGAAAGTATGTCGATGGTTTTCGTCCGCTACTGGCGACTGGGGGATTTATTTAGCAAAAGCCTGAAAAAGCAAAGAATTTCCTTTCTTAGAATCGCTTGCGAAGGTTTGCATTTTTACTTCAAAAAAATTAATTTTGTTTCAAGTGTAAAAATATACCTTTGCAAAAAAATTAACCTATTTCGTAAATAAAAATCAATGATTTAAAATTTACAATACCAAATCGAAAACTATCCAAACGGCTTCTTGACCCAACAGAAACCGTCAAAGCCTTTGGAATGCCCATTGCAAAACGGATTAGCCAACGCTTACGAGAGTTTGAAGCCGCTGAAAATCTGGAAGTCCTGCGCTTTTTCCCTGCTGCCAATTGCCATGAATTGAAGGGACAAAATGCAGGCCAGTTATCGGTTGACATCTCTGCTAATTACCGTTTAATCATTCAACCAGCCGATGATCCGCCGCCCTTAAAAGAAGATGGTGGTCTGGATTGGTCCGCCGTGACCGAAATTTTAATCCTGGATATTGTTGATTATCACTGACTCCTTGTCACTCCTTACTCCTTTTCCACCCATGTCTCCTAACAATAAACGAAACCTAGAACTGGCCCGAGAAATGCTTTCCCCACCGGGCGATACCATCCAGGAAACCATTGATACCCTTGGAATGAGCCAAAATGAATTGGCTGAGCGGATGGGCAGGCCTACAAAAACGGTAAACGAAATCATTAAAGGCAAAGAAGCTATTACACCTTTGACCGCTGTTCAGTTGGAGCGGGTATTGGGCATCCCGGCGAATTTTTGGCTTGAGCGCGAGCGGCTGTATGTGCAAGCGCTTACGGCTATTGAACACGAGCAAAAGCTGGATACCTGGGCACAAACCTGGCCTATTCAGTTTCCCATTAAAGCACTCCAAAAATTAAACTGGATTCCTAAAGTAGAAAGCCCTGCCAAGATGGTTGCCGCATTACTCTCCTTTTTCGGAGTGGCGACCCCTGACGAATGGACCTCCGTTTATATCGGTGAACAACTGAATACCTCTTACTATCGCATTTCATTGGCGCATCTTACACAACACGGCGCCCTCTCTGCCTGGCTGCGAAAAGGGGAATTACAGGCTAAAGAGTTAAATGTAAAACCTTTTGACCAGAAAAAATTCTCAGGAAACCTGCTTACTATCCGAAATCTGGTACGCCAACACCCGATCGACTTTAAAGAACAGTTGCAGCGAATCTGTGCGGAAGCTGGCGTTGCAGTCGTCTTTACCCAGTGCCTGCCTAAAACGAATGTGAGTGGCGTGGCGCGATGGATTGGTCAAACACCACTTATCCAGCTTTCAGGTCGCTACAAATCGAACGATCATTTCTGGTTCACATTTTTTCACGAGGCCGGGCATATTTTAAAACACGGGAAAAAAGACTTTTTTATTGAGGGGGTGGAAGGGCTTTCCATGGACCCGGAAAAAGAGCAGGAAGCCAATGAATTTGCAGCAAATTATCTGGTCCCGAGCAGAGACTATAAAAATTTTGTTGCGCAGGGTGATTTCTCTAAGACAGCGATTCTTCGGTTTGCTGACTTGGTCGAAACACATCCGGCTGTCGTGGCGGGTCGGATTAGCCGGGAGGGCTATCTGCTTTACAGTGAAGCTGCACCTTTTAAAATCAAAGTGGATATCCTGTTGGAAGGTGAGGACATTTGATTAATTGCCCAACATAACGGCGTAGCTGTGGCATATAAAATGGCACAGATACGCCGTTATGTTGCAGCTTAAATCCCACCCACTCACTTCTCCAACCGCTCCAACAACCGGGAAGTGATCCGTAAAAAGTCCATTTCCGTGATAATCCCCACCAATTCCTTGCCTTTTACCACCGGAAGACAACCGATTTGGTTTTTCTGCATGATGTGCATGGCGTCCATGATCCGGGTTTCCGGGCCTACAACCACAGGCTTTTCGAGCATGATGTCTTTCACGGAAACTTCCTTTTGTTCCATTTCCTTGGCATTGCGCGCAAAGTGACGCAACAACATCCGGCTTGAAATGAGCCCAATGAGTTCGCCTTTGCTGTCTTCTACCGGCATGTAACGGATGCGCCGCCAGTCCATGATCTCTGCCACCAGTTCGATCAGGTCGTCTTTTTGAACGGTAAAAAGGTCAGTTGACATAAATTCTTCCACTTTGATGTGGGAAGGCTGCCAGTTCTCGAGGTCGCCGGTAGTGGCTTCTTTCCAGGTGTGCACAGGTTTGTTCAATTTTTGATTTCTAATGGTGGCGGCAGTCACAGCAGTTACGGCTTCGTCGTTGGTGACATCTTTTTTCAAAGCAGTAAAAGTGCGCAAGGCCCAGCGCGCACCGGTTTTATGCTCTTTGGCACGGGCTTCAATGATGTCCATGTATTTAGAAATGTCGGATGATTTGACCTTCCGCATTTTCAGGCCTTCTTTAGCAAGCGGCAACAACTCATGGAGGATCAGATCTTTGACAGGTATCTTTTTGTCATTCATCCAGGTAAAGGTGGAGTCGATGCCAAATTTAGCCGATTTCAAAAAGTTGTCACGGCCATCTGCAAAATCTATTTGCCGGGTGATGTCCGGATATTGTTGTCCCATGCTGATCATACAACCCAGCCAGAACGCGGCATTGGCCACCTCATCCACGGTAGATGGACCGGCTGGCATGACGCGGTTTTCGATCCGCATGTGGGGTTTGCCATTGGGGGAAATCCCGTAACAAGGGCGATTCCAGCGGTAAACGGTCGAATTATGGATCTGCAAAGCACGCAGCTTGGGTGTTTTGCCCTGGCGGATCATGTCCATCGAATCCTCTTCAATGGCGCCGGCGAGCAGCACCCGGAAACGGCTGATGTCCTCTTTGTATATTTCGGTGATGTCGCCGCGCAACCAGTCGGAGCCGAAGTTGACCCGTGGAAGACGTTCACGCATGTGGTCGTGTGTGGTGCGTGTGTCGAGACTTTGCTGAAACAGGGCGATGCGTGTTTCATGCCACAATCGGCGGCCAAAAACCAGGGGCGAATTGGCCGAGATGGCAATTACGGGAGCCGCCAGGACCTGTGCGATGTTGTACATCTTCACAAAATCTTTGGGCGCTACCTGCAAATGCACCTGAAAACTGGTGTTACAAGCCTCTAAGAGGGGCGAGTCGTGTTTCACCAGCAGTTCATCGATGCCTTCTACCCGAAGTTCAAAAGAAGTGCCCAACAAGTGTTTCTGAATGGCCGCCATAAGTGCAAAATAGCGATCCTTGGGCGTGAGGTTGTGCATTTCCAGGTCATGCTTGCGCAAGGTGGGAAGGATGCCACACAAGATGATGCTTGCATCGAATTCGTCCAGCACCTTTTGAATAATGGAGAGATAATGTAGGTTTTCAGCCTCCATATCGCTCAGGCAGGTGCCCGTGAATTCGCGGGGACTGAGGTTGTTTTCCAGATTGAACTTGGCCAGTTCGGTCACACACCATGGTTTGTCATCGCCCATTTTAGCGAGCACCTCCATGTTGATACAGGCGGGTTTAAGCGTCTTGTTGTCCACCAGACACATTTCCTGTTCTGCTCCGATACGCACGATATCGCTCTCAAACCAGTCATTCTGGAGCATGTACTCAAATGCCTGTACATCGCCCAGCAGGTTGCGGACGAAATGTTGCATTTCGTTCTTGTTCTCTAACGTGTTAACTTTTTGGAATCCCATATATTGTCTGGTTTGCCTCCGTACCAAGTGGCAGGAATTTAGAAGTGGCAAAAGTGTGAAACGAAATGCGTAATGACAAATATTTGTGCAATTAATGCAATCGTAACGGTTAATTTTGGCGGAGACCCTCCAGGTTTTATAAACCTGGAGGGTCTGGCACTCGATAAAAAATAAAATCAGGTTAGCTTCTTCAGTCGTCCGTTTGACACAGCAAGGATTTAAGGTCAGTGGTTTCCAGGCGGCTTTCCAGAAATTATTTCAACAACAAAAAAAGAGGAAGGGCATTTTTGCGAGCAGACAGGAATTAAATTTACCTTTGCCGCGTTCGGCAACGAGCACGGGCTTGTAGCTCAGTTGGTTAGAGCAGCTGACTCATAATCAGACGGTCGCGGGTTCAATTCCTGCCAGGCCCACCTTGAATATCAACGACTTACGCGGTTTTTCCGTGTAGGTCGTTCTTTATTTGCACACGTTTTGGATACAATAGGGCTTCAAAAGCGGCTTTTAAGCCCCCAAAAACTACCCAAACGGCTGCCCATCGACCGGCAATTTGAAAAAGTCCTCCGGCATCTTGACAGCAATGTGAAAAGCTGATCCAGCGGATTGGATGGTGAATTCGTTGCGGTCTAAACGATACATGCCTCAAAGGTACTTTTCACCTACTGTTGGATAAAAACCGATTCGCAAGATTCAACGATGACTGGAAGCCAAGACGAGTCAAAAAAAAATTGCCGATAAGTAAAAGTAATGTAAACCACTCCGGTGGCATTTTTGGAATAAACTCCTGTGCCACTGATCCTGGGAGGATCAGATATGGACAAGGAGTCGCGGCACTAGTGCCGCGTCCGGCCATTAAGGTGTGAGGGCGCGGCACTAGATAGTTCCAATTACATCGCTATACCCGCTGAATTTTTTTATCTTTATTTGGCTGATATGTTCCCCAGCGACAATACTGGTATTGAAGGACAAATAACCTGTTTCCGGACAGTCTTTGGTTACTGCATATGTACCAATAAATTTTTCTCGGGAAATGACTGTACAATGTCCGTTTGCATCGCGTTCGTACCCTGGGTCACAATTACATTGGCCATTCACACCAGACTACTGGACATTTTGACGTTGGACACTAGACACGATTCTGTAAGTGCATGATTTTCAATTTTTCAGAGTGCAAGTCCAACGTCTATTGTCAAAATATCCAGTAGTCTGCATTCACACACTTGCCATGCATACAATCAATACCGACACAAACGGATTCTATACAACGTCCATTTACATCTGGTTCATAACCAACCGGACATTACATATCCCATCTACACAGGTTCCTGGGTAGCAATTTTTGTTTTTGCAGAGATCTTCCTTATGGCAAGTATTAAAAATCAACAAGACACCCTCCTGAATATTGGGGTGAGATAAACGGGCTTTTGATTTTATAAGCTTAAGGCTTCAAGGGTCTTTTTGAAACCCAATCCTCGCCCGCTCTGCCCATTCAGCTTTTATCTAAAAAAGCGAAGGGCTACCTACATCAGGTAGCCCTCCAGTCAACAAGGCGTATTAAAAAGCAACGAAGACAGCTATTACGGTAGGAAGATTGTTGCCTTTTACAGGATTTTGAGGACAAAGAATCAGGTGGAATCCGCTATTACGGTAGGAAGATTGTCGCCTTTTTACAGGATTAAAAGATTGAAAGTAACAAATGCTCAAAGGTTAACTTTTCGGGCAGTGTTCAAAGTTTAAGATAATGCGATTTGTTGTTTGATTCTCCTAAGGATTAAAGAAAAAAATCTGGTATTTTATTAGGCACCTTAATCCTATTAGGGTAAAAAATATGCCAATTTTTAAATTCTTGTTTTTCAGAATAAAACATCTGTAAAAAAAATAAATATTTCCAATAATGGGAATGTTTTTCCCATTATTGGAAATATAAGCACGTTCGAAACTTGCACGGAGTTAGTTTTTGGAACCCAATATAGCCAGTTCGACCTCTACATGGTTAATGTGTTTTTCTCCTGAGCAAGCCAGTGTAAGGCCTCGTCAGCTTGTGTGATCAATTGAGAGATCAGATTGAATAGCAGATCTGGCAGAATGGCGCCATTTTTAATATTCGCTTCGATCAGGACCACTTTCTCTTCCAGTATTTTCATGCCCAGCATGGCAAAATTAGGCTTCAACTGGTGTGAGATTTTATAGCAGGTTTCCCAATCCTGTTTTTGTGCGCAGGTTTGTAGCATCTGTAAAGCGCCGGGAGTTTCTCCAATAAATGTAGCAATGATTTCCGCCACAAAACCGGTGTCACCATTGCTAAGGTTCAACAAATAACTCAGATCTAACTCCAGCCCTATTTGGGGAGTGCTTCGTTTTGAGTCTGTGGGCTCCATGCTTTGCGTTGAATTAAGTTCCAGCAAGGAGCGTAAGACATGTTCCTGGAGGACCTTTGGAGCAGTGGGTTTGGTCAGGAAGCTATTCATGCCCGCTTCAAAGGCCCTTTTCCGATCGTCCGACATGGCTGCCGCAGTAAGCGCTATGATGGGCACATTTCTATTGGGGTTCTGTGAATCGTTTCGGATCGCCAGGGTGACATCGCAGCCATCCAGTTCTGGCATGTGGATGTCCATCAGGATCACGTCAAACCGGGATCCGGCAGTTTTTTCCAGCGCTTCCAGTCCGTTTTGGGCCAATTCGTAGCTGCATTCCCAGGTTTCAATGGTTTTGCAGATCAGTTTTTGATTCAGCAGATTGTCTTCTACGATCAGGAAGTGCAGGCCTTTGATTTGGTGCAGGCTTTTTTGTGCATCCACATCAGGGAGGACGCCCATATCTGTTACCGGAATTCCGGAATTGCCGAAGCTTAAGCTGAAAATAAAGTCCGAGCCCTTCCCGAGTTGACTCTCTACCCGGATGCTGCCGCCCATCATTTCCACCAGCTGTTTCACGATGGTGAGGCCCAGGCCGGTGCCTCCAAATTTTCGGTTGATCTGCACATTGGCCTGTTTGAAATATTCAAAGATCGTTTCGTGTTTGTCTTCCGCAATGCCTATCCCGGTATCATGCACCCTGAATTCGATCCGATATTCATGCGTTGATTGGTGAATTAGGGTAGTTGTCAGGCTGATCTCACCGGCATTGGTGAATTTGAGGGCGTTTCCCAAAAGGTTGGTCAGGATCTGATTGATCCGGGTGGGGTCTCCGATCACCAGGTTTTTAACCTTTGGGTCGAGGTTTTCGACGATCAGAAGGTCTTTTTGATCTGTTTTATAATGAATGGTTTGCAATAGTGATCGCAGCAGGTAATTCAGGTCAAAAGGCCTTTTTTCAAATTCAATTTCGCCTGCATCGATCTTGGAGAGGTCGAGGATATTGTCAATGATTCCCAGGAGACTATCTGCCGAAAAGCGCAGACTGTTGAGGTAATCTTTTTGGGTCACATCCGGATGCGTAGTCTCCAGCAAATGGGTCATTCCGATCACTGCATTGATGGGTGTTCTGATCTCATGACTCATGTGGGTGAGAAACTGGCGTTCTGCCAATCTTGCCCGATCCGCTGCTTGTTTGGCTTCGGCCAGTTCAGTTTCCAGTTTTTTTCGATCAGTCAGGTCAAATTGAATGCCGATGGAACCGATCACCTTTCCCTCCGCATTTCTGATTGGCGCTCCACTGATCAGTCCCCAGCTCAGTATTCCGTCTTTGCGTAGCATTTGTAACTCATACACGCTGGACTGGCCTTCTTTGCGCTCTTCCAACCGCTTTTTGATGATCTTTCTGGAGTGTTCAGGCAAAAAGGTTTCTCCTGCATTTTTTCCGATGAGCTCCTCGGGCGTATAGCCGAGCATTTGGCAGAAGGCGTTGTTGGCGCGGAGGATATGATCATTCAGATCCACTTCCAACAGCCCTAAATCCATGTTTTCTAAAACACCCCGATATTTTTCTTCACTTTCCCGAATGGCCTGCTCGGTGTTTTTGCGTTCTGTGATATCGCGGTATTGCCAAAGATGCCCCAATTGTTCATCTTCGGAAACTAAGGGGATATAATCGCGTTCTAAAACTTTGCCATTGGTCATGGCCAGCATATCGTTGGTGATCAGTACCTTGTTCTTTTCAGCCTGCCCGATACCGGATGCAAAAGCTTCAGGGTCGACAAACAGATTTTTAGCTAGTTCAACCGCCGTGCTACAATCCATACCGATCAATGCATCTGGTGGTGCAGGAATAGAAAAAAGGTTGCAAAAGGCCTGATTGACCAGCACCACCTTGTTGTCTTTGTCTTCGAGTAAAATACCAGCCTGTAGGTTAAAGATCAGGGTTTTCATCCGAATATGGGCCTGCTCGAGTTCCTTCTTGGCTTTTCTTTGCGCGGTGATATCGCGTACAAAGCCGACATATAAAATGTTTTTTTCGTTGATGTCTGCCGTGATACTCAGTTCTGCCAGGAATTCGGTTCCGTTTTTTCGGATACATTTGATCTCGTAGCGCCGGTTGATCAAGTTTTCATCGGTGGTTCGGATATGTGCTTCAAAGGAGTTCTGAAACAATTCCCAGTGCCTTTCAGGAATAAACATATCGCGCAGCCGATTGCCCAATACCTCCTGACGGGTATATCCAAACATTTTCTCTGCCTGAGCATTCCACTCGATGGCCATGCCGGATTCATCTGCAGAAACGACTGCATCCAACGAGGAATCAATGATGCGCCGCAATTTGTTTTCACTTTCTTCCAGCGCTTTCTGAGCAGATAAACGGTTTTCGGTTTCCCCTTTTAATTGAATGTGTGCAAAACAGCCTTCCAGGGAGACCTGGAGTTTGTCCACTACCTGTTTCAGTTGCTCCATCTCCAGGACAGAAAATCCTTCCGGACGGTTTGCAGCGAATAGCTTTAAAAAACCCAGTTTGCCAAGCCGGAAAATAGCAAAGGACCCGTTTTTGATCTTTTTCTCCTGAAATATGAATTTAAAATGGGGTGACAGATTGTTGAGACTGAAATAAGGTTTGGAGGCCAACTCGTCCTGTATCAACGAGGCCCAGATCTCTTTTTTTTGAGTTCGTAGGAAATTAGGATAGGTATAAAAGACCGAATACTTGTTTTTTTCCTCCAGGGTATGATCATACAGCCAAACAGCGCCAAAACTCAGGCTTTTTCGCCGGATCAAGGTGCGCAGAAATTGATGACAATTTTCCTGCGGATCGAGCGAAGTGCCCACAGAAAGGGAGAGTTCGTAAAGCAGTGAAATGTCCTGGATTATTTTGACCTGACTCGTCATAAGTGACTAAAATTCAATGAAATGAGCCGATTACAATGGTTTTATTGAAAAACTCAAGCAAACCCTCCCCGTAGGAGGCGATCTCACCCAGGCTTAAAATACCATAGGGTTCCTGCTCCTCGGATTTTATGACCATTTCATTCCGGATGATGTTCAGTTCTTCCGAAAATCGTTCGTTCAGAAATAAGGTGCGCGTGATGCAATCGACGATAAAGGTTCCTTTGGGTATTCCGGACTCGTCGGAACATTCGGTGATTGCTTTTTTGGTGGCCTGAAGCAATGCTTCCGGCCGGCCTTTCAATACATGGAGTACGGTGTTGGGCGGTACTTCTGCGATACAAATGATGGATCCATCGGGTCCAATCATTAAGGGGTCGCGAACAATGTCGTCTTCCTTTTCGCGAAGGATGCCGAATGGGTAACCTTGCGCGATCTCTGCGAAATTCTGCTGCTCCAATTCGATCCCGCAGTCTTTTTCCACGATCTCATTGTACACTTTGATGGCATTTAGCCAATTTAATTGCAGAATGGTATTTCCGTTGGTTTTGGTTGCGACCAGCGGGCCTGCCAAATGCTCCCAGCCATGTCTAACGCCCAATCGAACCTTATGATCGATCAGGCAAACTACCGCGGCGTCCTGTAAAAATCCTGCTTTGGAAAAAATACAGGGAGCCTGCCGGAGGCCAATAGATCCGGCTCCTCCTCCGATAAAACTGAAGTTTTCTCCCAATAAAATATTCAAATTTTCCAGAAAATGGTAAAGATTATTGGTTAGTCCATCCAGTAACACGATGCCTGTACCCTGCTTAAGCTGTTGCGTGGAGACTAAAGCAGGGAGTCCGGAAAATTTGGCGGAGGCAATGCCCGTGACTGTAAAGGGAGGTAATAAACACTTGAATTTTTTCAGGATACAGCCGGCTTCTATGCGTTGATTTCCATAGATCAGCCCAGGGAATATTCCACCAAAAAATGGAATATTTTTCGCGTTCAAGGCGGCAACCAGCACAGGTATATCCGGCACCTCCTGCGCCGCAAAAAGTAACATGACTACTTCCCCGGCTTCCGTTTGGAGTGATTCTATCTGTTCAACCAGTATCGGGACAGCGCATGGCTTCAGCAGCATATTACTTTTGAATTTGTAGAAGTCTGTAAATGGTAGATTTTCCAATATTCAACTTATCAGCTACCAGCTGAACATTATCATCGTATTTGCGGAGGTAAAAATGGATGATCTGGTCTTTGTATTCTTCCAGGGTGAGTTCCTGTTGTAAAAATTCGGGTTTTTTTGAAATGCTGTTGAATTGAAGGTCCTCGGCAGCTACAAATTTTCCTTCAGCCATCACGGAGGCCAATTCAATGACCGCCATAAGTTCCCGGACATTTCCGAGAAAGGGGTATTCTAACAGCTTGGTTTTGGCTTCTTTTGATAATTCCTGGGGGGAGGTGCCCTGTTGTTTGGCAAACTTGGCCAGAAAAGTTTTAGCAAGTAAGAGTATATCGTTGCCGCGTTCGCGCAAAGGAGGAAGCGTGATGCTCAGGCCCAGCAGGCGGTAATAAAGGTCTTCCCGAAGGTGTCCTTTCTGCACTGCTTCAGCCAGATTTTTATGGCTGGCAACGATCAACCGGGCATCAAACGGGATAGGACGTTCACCACCTACCCGGATGAATTCCCGCTCTTGCAGGGCGCGAAGTAATTTTGCCTGCATGCTGATATCCAGGTCAGCGATTTCATCGAGGAACAGGGTGCCGCCATTGGCCAATTCAAATTGCCCTTTTTTGCTGGCAATGGCTCCTGTGAAGGCACCTTTTTCGTATCCAAACAATTCACTTTCAAGGAGCTCTTTAGGGATAGCACTCATATTCAGGGCTATGAATGGCCCTTTCTGGCGGGCAGAATGGTGGTGAATGCTTTTGGCTACGACTTCCTTGCCAGTGCCGGATTCCCCCTGAATAGACACATTGATGTTTGATTTGGCTGCTCTTTCTAGGAGTTGATACACCTGAAGCATGGGAGGGCTTTGTCCGATCAGATGCTTACTGAAATCATATTTTTCTACCAGCTCGGCCTTCAGGTTATCTACCTCCCTTCTTAAACTGATCTGTTTTTTGATGTTGGAAAGCGCGTTTTGTAGCCGTTCTTTGGTTTCCGAATCTTTGATCAGGTAATCAAATGCGCCCTCACGAAGTAATTTCACGGCAGTGCCAATGTCTTGCTGGCCTGATAATATGATGACACCAATTTCCGGATCGAATGCCTTGATTTTCTTCAATATCGCTTCACCAGTCATATCTGGCAGAGAATAATCCAGCGATACGATATCAGGCTTCAGGCTTAGATTGGAAAGGCATTCTTTCCCGGTAGCAAAAACATGCACTTCATGGTCAGAATCCATCTCCACCACATATTTAACCAACCGTTGGTAAACGGGGTCATCTTCCACTACAAATATCCGAATTACGGGGTCTCTCGCCATGATTTTTTTCCTATCAGGAGGCTTATTAAAGCGTCCTTCATGGCAAATATAGTAAGGATTGGTTTGGGAAATCTTAAATTCTACGACCATCGAAAAAATCATCGCTTTTTAAGTAATTTTTTTCCGTTTTGGGAAAAACGCCTGCTCCGATACAATCATGCAAGAAAAAAACTCCCAAAATAAGCATCTCATACCCGGACTCCAGGCATGAGATGCTTATTTTGGGAAAGAAAAAGGCAGAAGTTTTGATGCACCAAACAAAAATAGGTTTAATCCGACCAGATTTTTATACTTCAATGTATTAACTTTGTAATCCCAGAGTCAAAAATCAAATACCCGGATATGTCAAATGAAACAAATTACCGGCCCATTCAGGATTGGGCCGAAGGAGACCGCCCCCGCGAAAAAATGTTGTTGAAAGGCAGACATTCACTCTCTGATGCAGAACTGATCGCCATTTTATTGGGCTCAGGGAGTATCGGAGAAAGTGCCGTGGGACTGGCACAACGCATCCTTGGATCTGTAGAAAACAACCTGCACGAACTGGGCAAACGCTCCATCCACGATCTTCAACGCTTCAAAGGAGTGGGGGAGGCCAAGGCCGTCAGCATCGCTGCAGCTTTGGAATTAGGTCGTCGTCGACAAATCACTGACCTGCGCGACCGGCCCCGCATCAGCAGCAGCCGGGATGCCTATCAGGTCATTGCACCTTTTCTAAGCGATCTTCATCATGAAGAGTTTTGGCTGCTTTTTCTGAACAAGGCCTGCGAGGTACTTGCCCGCGAAAAGCTCAGTACCGGAGGCACTGCCGGTACGGTAGCGGATGTGAAAATTGCTTTTAAACAGGCCCTGGATGCGCGTGCGTCGGCTATGATCGCCGTACACAACCATCCTTCCGGGAATTTGAAGCCGAGCGATGCCGACATGGACCTGACCAGAAAAATGAAAGAAGCTGGTAAAATTCTCGACCTTCCCCTGCTCGATCATCTCATTGTCTCAGAAAGGGGATATTATAGTTTTGCCGATGAAGGGTTTATTTGATGTATGATATAGCGCGCTCAGGGATGTATTGTTTATGCCAGGGTATGCCCTTGGATGGAAATACTCCTCAAATTCCAAAGAAAATTCTACCCAAAATGTCACCAATCCAAAGATTTAGTGTCTTTTTTACATCATACATCATACATCATACATCATACATCATACATCATACATCATACATCATACATCATACATCATACATCATACATCATATGAACCAACACTTTACACTTTGGGCGCTTTTTTCAGGGATCTCCCTACTGCTGATTTTTTGCAAGACAGAAAATAATTGTCGTGAACTGACAGGACGCTGGACCAATCGTGAAGGCCAGGTTTTCTTTTTTGAGCCCAACGGAAAAGCCCTGTGGCTGGTCAAATTCGGGAGTCAATTCGACTCTTTTCCGGTCAGTTGTGTGTATGATTGCAAACAGAAAACGGCCACGCTCGACCTGACTGATTTGAAGTCAGGTCCTTTGGCAGGCAAGACCCTTTTTGGCATCATTGAATGGAGCAGTGACTCGGTCTTTCGTTTGGATGCCGAGCCGGGCACCTCATCCGATGCACGGCCGGCTGCGGTGAATCCGGAGCATGCAGGGCGGTTTTTTCGGGAAGAATAGGATGGATTGGTTAACTGGTTAATTGGGGATTTGGTGATTGGGCTGCTCAAGCCTGGTTTTCGGACCTGCCTTTAAGAAGGCACCCACACCAAGCTTGGGAACATCAAATCCCCAAATCCCCACATAACCAAATCCCCAATCCCACTCAGGCTTGCGCCACCGGAGCACCAAAATTCATCGGCGGCAGCGGCTGGTCAGGCTCTTCTATTTTTCCAAACTGCATTTCAAATTTCTGCACATTGTCGCGCAGGGCGTAGAGCAGCCGTTTGGCATGCTGTGGAGTGAGTACGATACGTGACTTCACTTTTGCTTTGGGCAGATTTGGCATGAGGCGAATAAAATCCACCACAAATTCTGCATTAGAATGCGAAATGATCGCAAGGTTTGAATAGATGCCTTCAGCGATCTCTTCCGAGATTTCGATATTGATCGCAGGTTGCTGTCCGGTATTTTCTTTAGCCATTTGTGTTAGTAATTTGAAAATCAACTGTTTGTAAGATGAAGATGCCAAGGCTACAAATCCTTGAAGGACAAAAGTACCGCTTGACAGCTTCCTAAAAGCAAGAAATATGCAAAGAAAAAATGCCCGGTGCAGCAATGGGCTGCCCGGGCATTTTTTCTTGAAACTCAGCGCGGTGAAACGATCTATCGTCCGCCCATTTTGCTCAGGCGCATTCCGCCCCAATTCTGACCATCACTCAGTCGGAGCAGGTAAGTGCCCTGCGGCAGATCCTGCAGATCAAGCGTGGTGGTCAATTGTCCTCCAACCGGCTGCAGGTCGAGCGAACGCAACAAGCGCCCCGTTGCGTCAAATACCTCGGCACGCAGGGCATCCGGAGCATTTTGAAGACTCAGGACGAACAAACCAGTGCTTGGGTTGGGCGATACGGCCAGACCCCAGGCTTCTGTTGGTTCTACGGTGCCACTCATGAGGATGATGCTCACGGAGGCAGCAGTACAACCGTTTGCATCGGTAGCCACTACGGTATAAGTTCCGGGTAAAAGGTTGTTGAACTGGCCACTGTTTTGCGGCGCAGCTCCATTCAGGCTATACTGATAGTTTGGATTACCGCCTGTTGCCACCGCTACAATGTCATTGGTGTTCAGCGTTGCCGTAACCACCAGCGCAGGAGGCTCCTGGATGGACACTTGCGAAGTGAACAGATTGCCTTCCGAATCCCGGATGGTCAGGGTATAATCGCCGCCAGAAAGGCCTGGGAACACATTGTTACTCTGGAATGCACCCCCATTCAGACTGTACATATATGGTGGAATACCGCCCACTCCATTTACCGTGATGGAACCATTGTCGTCCCCATTGCACTGCAGATTGCTGGTTACAAAGGTGAAGTTTAAAGGAGCAACATTAATGGTGAAGCTGGTAGCTGCTGCGCAACCGTTGGCATCCGTAGCTGCCAGCGAATAAGTGCCATTGGGCAGATTTTGCAGATTTGGATTGGGCGCATTCGTAATAAAATTATATGGAGGAGTGCCGCCTGAGAAAACAGGCGATCCGTCATTTCCTGATACAGTTACACCTACATTCAATTGGGTAGGTTCATTCACGTTGAGCGGGCCTAAAACAACTGTTGCGCCACTCGCATCCCGAATGGTTACAGTATACAGGCCAGCGTTTAATCCGCTGAAGGTATTGCCGCTTTGGAATGCTCCGTTATTCAGGTTGTACTCATACGGTGCAATGCCATCGAATGCATTTATTGTCAGGGTAAAGATTCCTCCAAAACAAAGAATTGGCGTGGTTTTAACTTCGGCCGATAAAGGCGTTACAAAAACAGTGACCTCTGTGGTTTGGGTACATCCATTAGCGTCTTGAACGGTCACCGTATAGGTGCCATTCGGTTGATTGACGAACTGGTTGCTTCCCTGGAAATTTACGCCATCAATGCTGTATTTTAAAACTCCGGTACCACCCGATGCGGTCACACTTACCACATTAAGCATGGAACTTGCCGAAATAAGCAATGCAGCAGGGTCATTCAGCACCAATGCAGTGGAGGTGGCACTAGAACCCAGATCATCTGTTACGACTACGGTATAAGTACCCGCAGTCAGGCCACTGAAAACATTAGAGGCTTGTCCAGCACCACCGTTCAGGCTGTAAGAAAGAGGCAGTTGTCCGCCTCCGACCATCACAACGATCTCGCCATTGTCTCCTCCGGCGCAACTTACCTGCTGCTGAATGCTCGTGGTCAGCAACAAAGAATTTACTGCAATAATAGCTTCGGAAGTAGCTGTGCAGCCATTTTCATCCTGAACGGTAACGGTATAAATACCGTTTGAAAGGTCCAGGAACTCGTTGCTTTGCTGGAAACTCATTCCGTTGATGCTGTATTCCAGCGCGCCGGTACCGCCTGAGGCCGTTACCGTGATGTCATCGCTTGCAACAGAAGTACTTACTGCGATTGCAGCAGGTGCACTGAGTGTGACCGGGTTGGTAGAAACCGTGAAACCAAACTGTCCGGTTACCACTATTGTATAGGTTCCTGAAGAGAGTCCATCAAACACATTACTGCTTTGGCTTGCTCCACCATTCAGACTGTACGTATAGGTTCCATCCAGGCCGGTTGCATTGACCGTGATCTGGCCGTTTGCCCCGTTATTACAAAGCAGGCTTCCTGTTTCTGCTGCGGATGCCGCAAGGTTATTGGCGTTCACATTGATGTTAAATGTTGCACCGTGTACCCAGGCGTCGTTGTTCTGGTCGAGGGCATCAAAATCAAAATCATCGGTGGCTGCACCATCGCCATTATTGGTATATATCAGCACACCGCTGTTGATATCCGCCTGGGTAAAGGTGTCGCCAACAGCCAGAGGAGTACCATTCAAGGCAAGTGTTCCATGTTGTGGAAGGCTCAGCAATATGAACACGCCTTGTGCGGATGTGCCAGTGATCGCCAGATCCAAATTGCTTTGCAATAGGGCAGCACTTTGTCCCGTGAAAACATCGAGTGGGTTATTGGCCAAAAGATTGCCGGCTGCAATCACTTCCGGGAAGCAGAAGGAAAGACTCCAGGCAGTCAGTGCGCCACCGTCATCCGGGTAGTTGTCCGAGATCAGGAGTTTCCAGGTTCCGGCCGCGTTTTGGCCATTGTAGGTATTGAGCGACTCAATGGACTGGAACGTACCACTCAGGGAAGGCGCTACACCGTTGCATTGCGCCTCCAATATAGATGCGTCTTGTCCGCCCTGGCTGTCAAAGGTCAGGGCGGCGTTGTCGCCGGTGCAGCCATAAGGATCGGCAGGCACACCTGGCTGATCAAAAAGCAGACTGGTATCGCCCACAGGTGATATCAGATATGCAAGCAGGTCGCCGGTATAAGTATGGGTAGCCGTCAGGCTCACGTTTACATCATTGATCGGTTTGCTGGTTGCAACGATCAGGTTGGATGTAATGGTTGCGATGGCACTTGTACTGATGGTTTTGGGTACATCTGTGCTGCTGAAATTCTGGGCACAGAGGTTTTTGCCGGTCTGAAATGCCGACGTTGCCGTGTACACACCCTCGCCACAATCGTTGCTGGCCCGAATGCGCCAGTAATAAACGGTCTCGACCAAAAGTCCGCTTAAAGAAGCACTTGTACCGCTCAGCGTTTGGGTGGAGACGATAGAACCCGCCGAAAACGATGGATTGGTGGCTACATCTACGAGGTAGCTGGTTGCAAAGGCAGTTGGAGCCCAATTCAGGGAGAGCGTAGTAGGCAGACCAGTTTCGCCCTCAGCCGGACTGGAAATGCTAGCCAGACCAGGAGTACCAGGTAATACCAGAAGCGCCACCGTGGCGGTTTGGGTGATTGCGCCACCTGTACCAGTTACGGTGAGGGTATAATTCCCTGCCATGGCAGCTGTCAGACCAGAGAGGGTGACCACCGCATTGCCGGTTGGTGTGACCGGGTTGGGGGAAATATCTACGGTCGAACCCGCTGGCGCGCCGGTTACACTCATTGTCACGACCGAGTTGAAACCTGCAATCGAGGTCAGTGTGGTGTTGAATGAGCCGCTAGTTCCAGCGCAAAGATTCAGGCTACCCACTGAGGTGTTGACCAGATAGGTTGGAACAGTCGGAAGCTGGATCCTGAAATTTACGTTTGAAATATCAAAGAAGATATTACCAACAGATTCTACACGCACCCGGCAGGTGTTGGATACATTGTTTGGAACAGTAACCATAGCCGAGCCGTTGTTCGGTACGCTTGCTTCCAAAACTACCGGATACGTGAAACCTCCATCTATAGAGAGCACGATACGGACATTGGCACAAAGCACGGGTGCCGCTGTTGTATTGGCTACATCCCAGGTTATTGTCTGAGGACTTCCAACCTGCCAGATGACATTCGTATTCGGTACAGTGACGAGGAAAGGCCCGGAGGCGGCAGAGACCGTGATCTGTACATCATCCTCATCGGTGCAGCCTGCCTGCCAGTCGTTGTCGCGGGCTACTACCCGGAAATTCATGGTGCGTGCTACGCCGGGGAGTTCTTCCCATGTCGGGTTGATATTGTTGACCAGATCCTGTAAGCGTGGGAAAACACGCGTAGGAGAGGCGCCTCCTTTGTAAGATCGGAAGAGGGGGCCAGCGGCAGAGGTAGGCGTGGGCGGAGAAACGGCATTACCCGGATCAATTTGTTCCCAGGTATAAGTAAGTGTATCTCCATCAATATCGGTCCCAAGCGCTGTAAGCTCAAAGGGCGTAGATTTTGGAATGATGCGATTAGGGCCACCATCTACATCCGGGTTGCGGTTGCTCGTGATGATCTTGACCGGGCAGGTGTTTCCGCCACCAGTGTAGATAAAGGCGCCCATTTCTTTGATACTATACCCATGAAAGATATCCTGGCTATTGGGGGCTACATCGTCTGCACCACAAATGCCGGCATAAGCCATGATCGTGGTGCCACTACCAGGTTCCACACCGGAAGCTTGGCTGTTATAAGACCCACAGTGATTGAAGGTGTGGTTTCCATTAAACTGGTGCCCCATCTCGTGTGCCACATAATCAATATCGAAAGGATCGCCTACCGGGGCGCCTCCTCCGGTTACGCCGTTCGCTTTGCTGGTGCCACAGACGACGCCGAGGCCCGCGATACCACCGCCACCTGTACTGAATACGTGGCCGATGTCGTAGTTGGCTACGCCGATCACGTTGTTGCAGGTGGTCTGGTTTTGACCCAGCATGGTGCCGCCGTCATTGTTGGTGTAAGGATCAGTAGCAGCGTTGAGGTAAATGATGAGATCATTGTTTGGAATGATCTGCATGGTAACCGCAAAATCGGTTTCATACACGCCATTGACACGGTTCATCGAAGTATTCATGGCTGCGAGCACCAGAGGTTTTGTGCCGCCGAAAAAGGCAGCATATTCTCCGGTGCAAGCCAGGGCAAGGCGATAGCGACGCAGTTTGGTGTCGCCCTGAAATTCACTCTGTTGCGCCGGGGTGACTGGTTTGTCCAGTTTTAACTCCTGCGCGTCCACTGGATCGGGTGTCCCACAGGTCCAAAGGGCATCTTCTTTGCTGCGGAGGTAATCTTTCTTGTTGTAAACAACATAGTATTCCGTGTTTCCGTACACCGCCGGGTCAATAAATACCGTGTTTGCCAATGCGGAACGGATCATCCCGTGGAAGCCCAGGGGAGTCAGATCACATTTCAAAACTGCGGTACGATCGTCTAACCCACGGCCGGTGTAACTGCGTATCTGGGGGTATTTGGCTTGCAAATCAGGATGGAAAACCGGGGTTTCTTCCAATTGAAAACGACCTACACCACCACCCGGCAAGGGCAGCGAAAGTATGGGCAGGTTCCCGCTTTCTGCGTCTGCACTGAAACGTTCCGGAGCAACGGACAATACGGTCTGCAAGGCTGAAACATCCATTCGGATGGCCCGATATTTTGAAGGTTGGATGCGACGTTCGCCCGCCGCAGGGATGCCACTTTCCGGAACATCCGTCCAGATAGATTGGGCATTAGAGGCACCAACAAACATCAGCGCACAGAATAGGGTAAAAAGGTTCTTTAACATGGAAAGAAGGAAAGTTTGGATTTAAATACAGTAAAGCAGAAAATAGCCTCGATCTGGGAATGGTTCAAAATTAGATTAAAAATGAGTGGCGAAAGTAATCAGCTCTGGCTTTGGAATCCTAAAGATTATAAGGGTTTGGCAAACCGTGGCAAAAAAGACGAAGTGTTAAGAAAAAAAACCTGCTTTTGAAATATTTAACGCAATTCCGTGACTCAATTAACGACCCTTCTATTGTATGTTCGATTGGATTGAAAGAACCTTTGAGCATGGTTTTTTTTAGTTTCAGGTTAAAAGTTTCAAGGGCAGGTTTCAAGTGGGATAAATCTGAACAGGCCTTCAAATGGATACTTTGCTACCAGAAACTTGCCCCTTTAAACTTTTACCTGAGACTAAAAACTATGAAAGAAACTTGCATCATTTTCCTAACGTTGACTTTTTTGTCTGCCTGCCATACGCCTCAATATTTTGTTCAAAAAGGAAACTACGACAAAGCCATTGAGGAATACGGTTCCAATCTCCGGCGCCAAAAACCGCACAAAAAAAGCAAGGAAGATCTGATCGGTCTGGAATCGGCCTTTACATTGGCACAAAGACGGGATTCGACCGAATTGGCGGGGCTTGAAACTGCCGGGAGTCCTGAAAACTGGCCCCGCATCAACGCCCTTCATCGCCAGATCCAAACCCGGCAACAGAAAGTGGATGCACTTCAGCCGCTCCGAAGCCGGAAAGGTTATGTGCCCAAGTTTTCAAAGATAGAGGACATTGCTGCACGCCAGATCGAGAGTCGCCAAAAGGCAGCAGCTTACCTATATGACAAAGCCCAAAAACTTCTGGCCTGCACAGATTCAACAGGGCAACGCCCACCCGCTCGCGAAGCCTACGCCGCACTCCGGGATCTGAAAGCAAATTATTTTCATTACTGGGATCAGACGAACACACTTCTAGACAGTGCATATCAGGCAGGCAAAGCACATATTCTTTTCGAAAAAAGTGTAGAAAACGGGGTGGTGGATGGAAGCATTTTTTGGGAGTGCTCCAGCCTGGGACCCGGTTTCATTAAAAACGAATGGCTGGTTTTTTATGCGGATCCTGCCGCCAGAACCCAATTTGATTTTCGGGCCAAATGCCGCCTGGTATCGCTTTATGTAGGCAGAGAAAGCACTTCCAGTGCCGAACGGACGGAGACGAAACAGGTCGAAGATGGGTACGACGAAAAGTTGGATTCCGCAGGCCATGCCCTTTCGCGTACCGTGAAATACAAGACCGAAACGACCACGATCACCACTTACCATGCGGACCGCAGCGCCAACGGAACGGTACTGTTTGAATTGATCGATGAACATACCGGAACGGTGCTGGTCACCCGCTCCATTCAGGGTGCGTACCTTTTTGACGAAACCTCCGAAACGAGCGCTCCTTCCGCGCCGACCTATTGGGGAATGATCTATCGGGTGGCTGGCAGGGTGGAAGGGGATCTTCGTTCAGAGTTAAAAAAAGCTTTGTTGGTGCGGTGAGGCAGTTCCCTGTCAGGTTGCCCACTCAGCCAAAGCTTGATTACCCGAATTAGCAGCAATAAACTGTTGTGATTTGATTAATTACGGTCTTTTCGGAACCCAATCCTTGCCCTTTCTGCCCATTCGTCGGGTGTTGCCTCCCCGCTTTGTATGGCTTTATGCTCATCATAGCGGGCCTGGTTCTCTTCCCCCAACCAGTGTAGCACTTCGTTGATGTCTGCAAACTGCTTGTCAAATTTGGTTTCCAGTTCCTTAATGGTTTGAGCTAACTCGGTGCAGGTAAGCGCATGTCGGCGCATGGCTATGAATGTCTTGGCAATTGCAATGTTTGTTTGAATGGCTTTGGGGCTATTCAATATGCTTGAAAGCATGGCAACCCCATGTTCGGTGAATGCAAATGGCGGGTAACGAGTGCCGCTCCAACTTGAGGTCGCAATTTGCGACCTCAAGTTTCTGAACTCCGAAAGGGTCATTTCAAACATGAATTCGTCTGGGAAGCGTTCGATGTTACGGCGAACGGCCTCTTTGAGTCGCCTGGTCGTTACTTCATAAAGTGCCGCCTGGTCGAAATCAAGCATTACGCGCTCACCGCGCAGGGTGTAGATTTTGGATTGAATAATTTGTAGTTCCATTTTGGATTGTTGAGGATACAAATATAACCAAATCCAAAACGAAAAACAAGGCTGATTTTCTTCCCGGTCAGGAAGATAACTCACTATGAGCTGGAGGTAGGATGAAAGCAAGTTCGAATACCAGGCCCGGGCAAAACAAATCCCCAAATCATCGCATCAACCCATCCTCAAATCCCCCCCAAACAAATATATTTCACTTCCATAAAATCCTCCAGACCATACTTCGCACCCTCCCGTCCGATGCCGCTCTCTTTCACCCCGCCAAAAGGCGCTACGGTGGTTGCCACCAAACCGGTGTTGACACCTACCATGCCATATTCGAGGGCTTCGGCTACGCGGAAAACCCGGCCGATATCGCGTCCATAGAAGTAGGCAGCCAGTCCATAAGGCGTATCGTTGGCCATTTTGATCACCTCTTTTTCTTCCGAAAACCGGACGATCGGAGCGACAGGTCCAAAGATTTCTTCGTGCATAATATCCATGTGGGTGGTCACATCGGCGAGTACGGTGGCCTCATAAAAAGTGCCTTGTAAAGCATGTCCGCCGGTCAGGATCCGCGCTCCCTTTTGGGTAGCATTGCCGACGAGTCGCTGAACTTTTTCCAGGGCTTCGGCATTGATGAGCGGGCCGATATTCACGCCTTGTTCAGTGCCGGGACCGATCTTTTGCTTCAATACAGCAGCGGTGAATTTTTCCAGAAAAGCCTCATAAATACCCTCCTGAACAAAGATCCGGTTGGCACAAACGCAGGTTTGTCCGGCATTCCGGTATTTGGCAATGATGGCTCCACCAACTGCAGCGTCCAGATCGGCATCGTCGAATACAATAAAAGGGGCATTGCCGCCAAGTTCAAGTGAGACCTTTTTCACCGTGTCGGCGCTCTGGCGCATGAGCAGTTTGCCCACTTCTGTGCTGCCTGTAAAAGAAATCTTGCGCACTACCGGACTATCCGTCAGCACCTTGCCAATGGTGGGGGCGTCCATCCCTGTTACCAGATTGAGTACGCCTGGCGGAAATCCGGCACGCAGGGCGAGTTCTGCCAGTGCCAGTGCCGACAAAGGGGTTTCCTCCGAGGGCTTGAGCACCACGGTACATCCCGCTGCGAGGGCCGGTGCGACCTTGCGGGTGATCATGGCATTGGGGAAGTTCCAGGGGGTGATGGCAGCGATGACGCCAATGGGTTGTTTGACCACCAGCAGGCGCACGCCCGGCATGTGTGGCGGGATGACATCGCCGTAGGCACGTTTGCCTTCTTCCGCAAACCACTCGATGAAGGAGGCGCCGTATATGATCTCCCCTTTTGCTTCGGGCACGGGTTTGCCTTGTTCGAGGGTCAGGAGCAGGCCGAGGTCTTCCACGTTTTCCAGAATCAGATCATACCACTTGCGCAAAATGGCAGCGCGGGCCGTCGCTGTTTTGGCACGCCATTCCGGCAAGGCGGCTTCGGCAGCAGCAATGGCGCGAAGGGTTTCGTCGGCCCCGCAATCGGCCACGAGGGCCAGAACCTCGCCTGTGGCCGGGTTCGTGACAGGGAAGGTTTTGCCCGAATCGGCGGCAATCCATTCGTTTTGAATGAAGGATTCGCGGTGCAGCAGGGTAGAATCTTTAAGGATGGACATATCTTTTAGAATTGGAAATTGTTATTTGAGAGGCCTTTTAGGTCAAAGATTTTGCGGTAAAGGCTCAGCTTCTTCTGTATCAAATCCCGGTCGCACAAAATGCTGCCAGTCCTGAAAGAGCCGCTCCATTTCTTTCCGAAAACGGCTGAGTGCCAGCAGCATATCAATGATCTCGTCTGTTTTTTCCGGCCAGCTTTTGCGAAGTATTTCCCAGGCGCCCAGGCTTCGTTCGATACAGAGAATACAGGCTTTTGCACTGCCGTTTGCGTCGCTTTGATTGGGTGGATCGCCCCAGATCTCCGTATTGTGCATATCTGAAATGCCCGAAACGGCTCGCCGGGCCTTGATCCCAATGAAGGCAGCATATTGATGGATGATTTCGATGGCTTCACGGACCTGTTCGAGATTTTCCAGGTCAATGGGCAGATCCATATCCGCCATTTGCTGGGCTTCAACTTCCTGTGCTGTTAAAAAATCCTGGTTAGCTTTAAAAAACGCATCGGTCAGTTTGAAATAAGCCAGGCCCCGTTCAAAGATCTCTTCTTCCAGTTTTTCCATATCGGGATCCGGGTTGGATACCGGCGCTGCGTCCATTGCTGCCGGGTCGATCCCGGCTTCCCGAAGCATCTCGTCGAGCATACGCAGGGACTCTTTGAAATTGTCGCTTACCGTACTCCATAGCTCTTCATCTGTCAGGGGCGTATCGTTGGTCCAACGTTCGAGTTCTTCCACGCCCACAGCGCAGCGTTGCACGAACGCACAGCGCTCACACCAGCGGTCGCAGTAGTTGTGAATGGAGGGGATGAGTTTCGAATCGTCCATGCGTGTGGGTTGGGGGAGGAATGTTCTGAACAAAGGTCTGAATCTTTCTATGGAAATGAGGTGATAAATGTTCCAAGTGTTCGCTAAAATCGTAAAATTTGGTTCAGGCCTTTATTATGTTTGCCGCTACAATCTTTGTCAACATGAAACAAAAACTTCGCATGGGAATGGTGGGCGGTGGCCAGGGCGCATTTATCGGCGCAGTACACCGCATGGCGGCCGCCCTGGACGGCGAGATCGAACTGGTCTGTGGCGCATTTAGCAGCAATCCGGAAAGATCAAAAGCCTCCGGAGCAGATTTTGGCCTGGCGCCAGATCGTTGCTACGGCACTTTCCGGGAAATGATCCAGCGTGAAAAACGCCTCCGTCCGGATCGGAGAATGCAGTTCGTCAGCATCGTCACCCCCAACCATGTACACTTCGCACCTGCTAAAATGGCGCTGGAAAACGGCTTCCACGTCATCTGCGACAAACCCGTAGCCTTTAGTCTCAAAGAAGCCCTGGCTTTGGAAAAGATCGTGGCCAAATCGGAAGCTGTCTTTGCACTCACGCACAACTACACGGGTTATCCCATGGTCAAACAAGCCCGGCAGATGATCCGGCATGGCGAATTGGGACAGATCCGGAAAGTGGTGGTGGAATATCCTCAGGGCTGGCTGAGCACCCACGTCGAAGCCACTGGCAACAAACAAGCTGCCTGGCGCACGGACCCGGGCAAAAGCGGGATCGCAGGGGCTATGGGCGACATAGGCACGCACGCAGAAAACCTCGCTGAATACATCACAGGGCTGCAGATCACGGAGCTCTGCGCAGACATTAGCACTTTTGTGCCCGGCCGCTTGCTGGATGACGACGGCAACGTCCTGCTCCGTTTTGAAGGCGGGGCAAAGGGTATTTTGCATGCCAGTCAGATCTCGGCGGGCGAAGAAAACAATCTGAACATTCGGGTGTATGGCGAAAAAGGGGGACTTGAATGGCGGCAAATGGAGCCAAATTCACTCGTGCTGCGCTGGCTGGACCAGCCGATCCAGGTTTTTCGTGCGGGTACTCCCCATTTGTATCCGGAAGCGCAGGCAGCGGGCCGTATCCCGGCCGGGCATCCGGAAGGTTATCTGGAAGCTTTCGCCAACATCTATCGCAACTTCGCGCACTGCGTTCGGGCCCATGCGGCGGGCAGGCAACCCGAGCCCATGCACGCGGATTTTCCAACCATCCACGACGGCGTCCGAGGCATGCGGTTTATCGAAAAAGTGATCCAGAGCGGGAAAAGTAAAGCCAAGTGGGTGAAGGTGTGACCGTGTTATTTTGCCCCAAAGCTGTCCCTTTTTTTAAAAGACATTGTCTTTCATCTTTGTGCCTGAAAGGTAGCAACAAGGTTACCCGGATTATTTACCCGTAATTATACTGTGATTAAAGTGATTTTGATGATTTATTGATTATAAAAATTTGATTTCCAAATGATTGTAAAACCTCGCCGTTCAAAACCACTCTGTGTTGACTATAAATCGATTCAGTCATGAAGGGAATTGGCCTTTGCATCTTGTTTTTTTTGACTTTTCTGGAGGCCCGGGCGCAATTTTCTCTGGGAGGGGACCTGATTGGAATGGGGCTTTCCAGGTCAACGCAGCACAAAGACGTTTTGAACCTGGATTCCAGTCGGGCTTTTACGCGGTTTGTTTTTTCGGCTAATTTAAATCTGGTCGGGGCCTATAAGGTCAAACGCTGGGAGTTTTCTTTAGGGGTCGGGCATGAAAATTATATCTGGAAACAAAAATTTGGCGCACAGACGGAAGACGTAAAGGCCCTGCTTGGCCTGGAGGCTCAACCAGACACCTCAGATATTCTTAGACGAGTTTCCTACTCTAGTAAGCTGATTACCCTGCCTGTTGGGGTGAAATATCTTTTGGGGAATAAACCTGACAGTTGGATCAATGCGTTTTTTTCAATGCGCCTGGCCCCCACTTTTGCTTATCAACAAAAGGTAAACCCCGTTTTCTGGAATACTACGTCTTTTATTTTCTTCCCTTTCGCTGTGGAGGAAAACCCAATATTAGTAGAAGCGACCAGAGCCTATTTTAAAGCCAGAACGAATACTTTTTTACTGGACGGTAAGGCGGAAGCCGGAATCAGGGTTTGGGGAGGCAGACGAAAATATGCAGTGGATCTTTCCGCAGGGTACTTATACGGGTTCATTCCACTGAATGAACAAATGTGCTCCATCCGGGGGATTTTTGGCAATCTGGCACTGCGGTTTTTCTTTAAAAACAAACCGCTGGATAAGCATTAAAGACGGCTGGATCGGGTTTTAATTCAACTCTTTTCTTGATTTGTTGTTTATACAGGATCCATTCAGAGGTTTTTTGTTTGAAAGGTCATAAAGTATTGATCTGAGAACTAACCAATTCCCAATTCTACAAGCATAATGCCTACCACCTGGTACGACGGCATCGTCCGAAAAATAACATCCATCGCTCCCAATGTTCGCAGCTTCATCATAGAAGCCCCGGAGCTTTCATCCTTCGATTTTAAAGCCGGACAATTTGTGACCCTGGATTTGCCCATTGGCGAAAAAAGGCAGCAACGCTGGCGCAGTTATTCCATCGCCAATGCGCCCAATGGCACCAATCAATTCGAACTCTGTATTGTAAATGCCCCGGAAGGATTGGGTACGACCTATTTGTTTGAAGATATTCAGGAAGGAGCAATCTTAAAGTTCAAAGGGCCTGACGGTGGATTTGTATTACCTGAAAAAATTGAAAAAGACCTGGTTTTTGTTTGTACCGGAACTGGTATTGCGCCCTTTCGGAGTATGATACAGGATCTAAAAAACACAGGTAAAACCCATCGAAAGCTTCATCTGATCTTTGGTACCCGGGAAGAAAGCGGCCTGCTTTATCGCGATGAAATGGAGGCTTTAACCAGAGAAATACCCGGATTTCAATATGATGTGACCCTTTCCAGGCCTGAAAAATGGGCCGGCAAAACAGGACATGTGCACCCGATCTATCTGGAGCAATACGCCACAGCAAATCCGGATGTAGCGTTTTATCTCTGCGGGTGGAGCAATATGATCGATGAAGCCGTGGCCAATCTGATTGTTAAATTGGGCTATGATCGCAGCCAGGTACATTATGAACTTTATGGGTGATTGGTTGGAGAATTGTTTTCACACTACGCCACTACGGCACTACGTTTTGATTGTTAGGTAAAATTTAAGACTGCTAATTACCAATAAACCAATCACCAATAAACCAATCACCAATAAACCA
>JBILHS010000222.1:0-3888 GCA_044350425.1 Saprospiraceae bacterium
ACCAATAAACCAATCACCAATAAACCAATCACCAATAAACCAGCCCACCAACTCATGTTCACCGGCATCATAGAATCTCTAGGCAAAGTCAAAGCGATTGAAAAGGATCGTTCTAATGTCCATTTTAACATCGAAAGCCCCATCTCCAGGGAACTTAAGATCGATCAGAGCGTAAGCCATAATGGTGTTTGCCTGACCGTGGTGGAAGTGGGGGAATACTGGCATCGGGTCACTGCCGTAGCGGAAACTTTAAGCCGTACCAACCTGGGCCATTGGCAACCGGGTACTTTGGTAAACCTGGAGCGCTGCCTGCCCATCGGCGGCCGTCTGGATGGTCATATGGTGCAGGGACATGTGGACGAACTGGTGGAATGTGTCTCCGTACTGGAGACCGGTGGTTCCTGGAAATATACGTTCCGCTTCCGGCCAGAGCAGGGCGGTTTGCTGGTAGACAAAGGTTCGGTTTGCCTGAATGGCGTAAGCCTTACGGTGGTGTCTCCGGGCGAGGATCAGTTCTCCGTGGCCATTATTCCGTACACCTGGGAACACACGAATTTTAAGTCGCTGGCTGCCGGTGATCCGGTAAATATTGAGTTTGATATTCTCGGAAAATATATTGCGCGGCAGATGGAGGCTTACAAGATCCGATAGGCCCAGACTACTGGACATTTTGACATTGGATGTTGGACTTGCACACTAAAAACTTGAAAATCAGGCCTTTGCTGGATTGTGTCTAACGTCCAGTAGTCCGCGAAAGGCCTTATTTTTGCGCCACCAGGAAGGTTTTAGTCGTAAGTTTTCCGTTCAGACGAAGCTGCAAAAAATATACGCCCGCGGGCCAGCCTACAAGCGGTATTTGCCAGTGATTGCCTCCTGATATGGCCTTTTCGAATGGAAAAGCATATTGCAGTTGGCCCAGTGTGTTGAATACCTGTGCGGCTATATCAGAACCGGATGCCGCTTCAATTTCGACATTCAAAAATTCAAAAGCAGGGTTCGGGTATATTTCAAGGTTCAGGTCTTGTATAGGATCTGAGGTGGCCGACAAAACGCCGGCCCCAAAAGCACGACGGGAATAATCTTCAAATTCACCGCCCGTGATCAGTGGAACTCCGGGATTGTCCAGATCGTAAAGTTTGTAATAACCTGTGCCAAAATCGCAGCAGATCCCGTCACCATAAGCATCTGAAAAATGGATGGAATAACAGCCATTGGCGGGCAATTCCAGGGTGTCGCGGATGATGGACAGGCTTGGGTAACTGCCCGGTCCGATGGGTGTCCCCAATGGAAAGGCTCCTCCGCCAGTGGGGCCAATATCATGGTTTCCGCCATTTTCTAGCACTAAACCCAGGTCATCGCGCACCTCCCAATAGGTTTCTTCACCGTAATTGTCTGTTCTGATCTTTAAGAGTACCTGCGTGGTATTGAACTGCGGCGCTAGCGTAAATTGATCGTTCCGTACGTTGTTCGAAAAGTCTTCGTCGCCCGTACCATTGTTGATGCTGGTAATGGTGGTTTTCAGGATTCCCTCATTGCTTATGCTTTCATTGGCAAATGTAATGGGGGCTTCTCCATAAGTATTCAGGTAGCCTGACCACTGAAGCGTTTGTACCATATTGTTGTTCCACTTTAACTCAATGGTCGCCGCAGTCAGAGCCGTATTTCCGAGGTTGGTGAGGGCAAAAGTGGGAGCGAGCTCCTGAATGCCACACAATTCACGCAATTCAGTGCCCGGATTGTACTGGAAGATCCCGGCGTTATGGACGCCTAGGGCTACCGGACATTGACTGGCTTTTTCCCAGAGGCTTGTAGCATTCAGCGGATCTACCCGATAGGTCTTTTTGTTGGGACAGATCACAAACAAGGTAGGGTAGTAGCCGATCTGGTAGGCGTTGGCGATCGACGAATTGTCCAGGATCGGGTAAGGGGTTCCATCCACGTAGTTGCCGGCAGAACCACCATTACAGCCCGCTTGTCCGTACAGACAATTGAGGTTGGTGCTCGGATCTCCTTCAATGAAAAAGATGCGCATTTTGTCATCACCAGCAGGACCATGAGCAGCATAAAGGTCCTGCAAAGCATGGCTGGTATGATACACCCAGCAAGGCGGACACCAGGTTGCACTGATCTCGATCAGCACGATCTTGCCTGAGTCCAGAATGTCGTAGAGATGATGCGTCTGTCCAAAGATATCCTGTCCGGTGAAATCAGGCGCCACAGAGCCGTCCGGCAATTGCGCCGAAAGGCGCACTGCGAAGGCAAGTAACAGACAGGGAAACAGCCATTTTCTCCAACTCATTTTGCTAATATTGTCCGATTCACTACAAAACTGTAGCGAGCAACAAATTTAGGTAGGGGCAAAGACCCATTGGGTGTACCTTTGTTTAAATCTTTGAATTATTTCACGAACCTGCTAATGCGAGACATTTCCGTCATGAAAAATCTACTTTTTACCTTCCTTTTTATCCTTGGCCTTTTTTCAACGGCTCAGGCACAATCTGCGTACCACGTACATCCGAATCCATCGGATACTGTAACCACCATGGATACCTACGATTCTCCGGCACATGGTGAAATCAAAAATGTATCCAATGGCACCATTTCAATCAAGTGGGAGCGCCATATAATAGATACCACCGCAGGTATTACCACGGCTGTGTGCGATCCTGTTAGTTGCTGGTTCCCTGGGGTGAGCTCAAAGACCTTCCAGTTGAATAAAGATTCTATTGGGCAGCTCACGGTACACTTTTATAATGCAGCATCTGATCCGGCCCCAGGCCAGGCAGGTTCTGGTATTGTGCACCTCAAACTGACCAACGTGAACAATGCTGCAGATACCCTCACGTGTGTTTATACTTATAGCACACTTACTGGCACCAACGAACTGCCTGTTGCCAACGTCAAACTTTTCCCGAACCCAACTACCGATTTTTTCACGCTAAGCAACGGGGAAGAGGTGGCTTCTATTCGGGTCTTTACCATTGATGGGCGAGTGGTTGCACGTTTTGAGCACGCAGCTGACAATACGTATTCCATTGCAAACCTGCCAGTTGGGAACTATGTAGTCTCTTTTGAGGACAAGAACGGGCAGTTGTTTCAGGCTTTGGAGATCCATAAGCAATAGGGTAGTTTCTACCTGATTTTTTACCAATGCGGCTGTCTCACCAGGTTTTTATCTATCTTAAACCGGGTGAGACAGTTGCTTTTTTAACCATCATACATGAAAAAAATATTTACTATTTTATTGCTGGCTTTGGCTCAGTTTGCCAGCGCCCAGAACGGTTCAGCGTTCGAAGTACATCCGAATCCGATTGATACCATGACCACGCCGGATACTTTTGATTCGGTGGCCAAGGGAAAGATCAGCAATGTTTCGGGTGATACCGTACGGCTCAGATGGCAGCGTACTCAGGTTTATCTTTCTCCGGGGATTAGCTCTGCGGTTTGTGACCCGGTTACTTGTTGGGACACGATCGTTTCATCCAAGGTTTTTATCCTGGGCAAAGATTCATCCGGACAAATGACCGTCCATTTTTACAACCAATTTTATGACCCCGCTCCCGGACAGGCTGGTTCCGGCATTGTACGGCTCAAAATTACCAATCTGGACAATCCGGCTGACACACTGACGGTGCTGTATAGTTTCAGCACCATTACCGGCACCAACGAATTGTCTGCAGCTACCGTTAGGCTTTTCCCCAATCCTACAACAGATCGGTTTACCCTGGAAAATGCAGCGGATGTAGCCCTGATGCGCCTCTATACCATGGATGGTCGGGAAGTTGCCCGTTTTGAGTCCAATGCTGAAAACAGCTATTCTATTGCAAATCAGCCTGTTGGAAACTACGTGCTTTCGTTGGAAGACAAGTTTGGCCGATTGTTTCAGGC
>JBILHS010000163.1:0-9512 GCA_044350425.1 Saprospiraceae bacterium
AAAATCAACCATCAAAAATCTATTCGGAAATCGGAAATCATGTAATCGGATATCGGAAATAAGATATAACGGTTGCCAGGGGTAGCAAATAAAACAGCCAGGATTCAATTAACCCGTCGAAACCTTTCTGCCAGCAAAGGCTTGGTAGTTTGGGTGGAAAACGGGGTCCCTCTACTTGAAACGCCTTTCCCACACTTAGTTTCTTCTGACTGTGTTGCTGCTGGTGACCGTTTTTTTACCCGCCGAAGCCTTGGCGTAGGCGGGTTGGAGTTGAAACCTTCCTCCTTGCAAAGGCTTGCAGGATTGGTGAAGACGGTTCCCTTTCTGGAAACGCTTTTCCTATACTTAGTTTGTTGAGGCGGGCTGGTGGTAGTGATCGTTTAGTGTTGAAGGGGGATTTTTTTGCTTTTAGGCTTCTTTTATAAAGAAAAATAATGAAATATGCCGAAATTAGGAGAGTATGAATTTCTGCTTGATCTACCGTTTTTTCTTTATCCTGATAAACAAAGCGCCTTGGTCGGTTCAAAATTTGGTGGTACGGGCTTTCTCATTGCAATTCCATATAAAAATCATCCTGATATATTTCATCATATTTATGGAGTAACCAATGCACATGTTGCACTTGGTAATAAACGATCTGGGGTAATTAGATTTAATAAAAAGCAAGGAGGAACTGATATGTTTGAAACCAGTCAATCTGACTGGTTTTCAATGCCAGGAGAATATGATATTGCTATTTTGCCAATCGATTTTCTTAATCCTTCCATTCATAAAGTTGAACCAATTAACATTTCATCCAAAGACCCGTTTAGTTTTAACTTAAGCGATAGTGATATCTCTAATTTTAGAATAAATGCAGGAGATGATGTTTTTATGATAGGTAGATTTGTCGATTGTGATGGAATTACCACAAATCAACCTTCATTACGCTTTGGAAATATCAGCATTATGTCAGCTAATATTCCAAGCCCTTTGGGCTATACCGGCAGAACTATTGTCTTAGACATGAGAAGTAGGACTGGGTATTCAGGAAGTCCTGTATTTGTTTATAGAACGCATGGGTCTATTTTTGCCAAACCTGATAGTTTGATTACGGGAGGCCACCTTTTAAAACTACTAGGTATTCATCGTGGACAGTTCTATGAGGATAAATCTGAGCCTAGTGCTATGTCAATAGTCCATCCTACAAGCGCGATTTGGGAAGTACTGAATCTACCTGAACTGGTAGAAATGCGATCTAAAAAGGAATCCCAAATTGGTTAAAGCACACTACTTGCGCGGGGCTACCATGCCCGATGTACGCTATACCCCCTGCTAGCGCGAAGTTATCCAACCCATGCTGGCGCGAGGTTTGCCTGCTAGCGCGAAGTTACCTTAGCTTGCGAGAACTTAACCCAACAGTCCCCCAATCCCAAGCCCAACGCACGCCACCGCGAAAGCTTCAGCTTCGTGGCGAGTATCCCCGCAGGTTTACCGGCACCCGCAAAACAGATTTTAGCGCCTCCACCCTTACATCATGGCTTGTTTGCGCTTAATTTTGAAAAACCAAACAGCCCATGAAGTAATCGATCGGTATAAATTGCGTGGCCAGCAGGAGGCTACTGTAAGTTGCGAAAAAAAGAATAGACAGTGTAGAAAGGGCAAAATTCTTATTTTTACCCCCTAATAAAAAACTATGCATCAAAGCCTACCACTGCTGAACTGGAAATCAATCATTAACGATATCGAAAAGGAGCGTGCAATTTTGCTTCTCGGACCGGATTTTCTTCCATACAGAGGTGAGTCTGTGCTCGCAGATTTTCATGATTTTCTGATTAGTAATTACAGCGACGATGAAATTACATTTTTCTTCAGAGATGGGATGTTTCTATTTGATTCAGCACTGGCAAAAATGGATGCTCAAACCGGTGCAGAGGAGTTTTACAAAGGATTACCGACAGATGAATCAGTATTAGGCGCTATCGCCGAATTACCTTTCCCGTTAATCATTTCAGTAAACCCAGATTTCTCATTGCCACAGTTTTTTGCTAAACACCGGTTGAATTTCCAGTTTGATTACTTCTCTATCCGCGACAAAGCCACTCCTTCCAGTATTTCAAAACCAACAGCAGACTCTCCACTTATCTTTAATCTTCTGGGAACAGTAGAAGATTACCAATCTCTCGTTCTGGATTTTGATGATATGTTTGATTTGCTAAAAAAACTGTTGGGTGATTTTGGTATACCTAAGGTAGTAAATGATATTATGACTCATGCTACCACCTATATATTTATAGGCTTTCAGTTTGAAAAATGGTATACCCAATTGCTTCTGCGGTATGTAAATAAAAATCGTGACCGGTTTTCCAATACTAAAAAGAACTTCGCAATTAAAACTGTTATTTCAGAGGAAAATACCAGAAATTTTTTCCAGAAACAATTTAACCTCAACGTTTATGGCGCGGATCTGCAGTTTCTTTCCGAGTTGAGAAAAGAGTATACTAATTCCAAAAATCTGCGCATCCTTGATAGCCCAATATCTGATAATGCCGCCATGATTCGTCGGCTGGTTCAATTCAACAATTTGGAAGCTGCTTTAGAACAATTACTCGAATTTAGTAGAAATTTTAATAATGATATTCACAATGAAGCTATTATGTATAAGGCAACTTATCACGCCTGGTTAAAGGAACGTTTGGACGGAACAGCCACGCAAGAGCATCTGGATGTAAAAATAGCTAGGGTACGCATGGGGATTCTCGAACTTTCAAATAGGCTGCATTGATTATGTCGGAAAAACATTACCGTTATAAGGGGGTCAAACCTTTTGAGTCTGCAGACCGAGCTATATTCTTTGGTCGGGATGAAGATATTGAAGGACTGTACAATCTTATCCTGTCCGAAAATCTGGTTGTGTTGTTCGGGAAATCAGGCTACGGTAAGAGTTCATTACTCAATGCCGGAGTACTTCCTCTTTTTCAGGCGAACGAGGAAGCCGATCGACAGGCAATGGTGATAGAAGTGAGGTTAGGCGCTTATATTAAAGGCCAAACCAGACCTCCGTTGCAAAGTGTATTGGCCAAACTCGAAGAAAAAATCTCCGAAAACCTTTTAGCAGTAGAAGAACATTATCTGGAGGTCTTGAATGCTGGATTATTGACCAGGTCGTTGTGGTATCATTTCAAGCGCTGCCAACATTTTGTTCCCGGAGGCCGCTTTGTGCTGGTTTTTGATCAGTTTGAGGAGTTTTTTTCCTACCCTTTCTCCGAGCAGGAACAGTTCAAACGTGAATTGGCAGAATTATTATACTCGGACATCCCACAATATCTGCGCAAACACATTCCCCAACTGGAATCGGCTGAAAAACGAAAGCTTGCCGAACCTATGAATGTCAAGGCGGTGTTTGCTATTCGCTCTGACCGCTTGAGTATGCTGGATTCTATGACCGACGTTCTTCCTGCCATTCTACACAAACGGTACGAATTAAGGCCCTTAAAAACGGAGCAGGCACGTCAGGCCATTATTCAGCCTGCTCAAATGGATCAAAAAGGTTTGATTTTTTCAACTACTCCATTTGAGTTTACCGATAGAGCCCTTGAGGAAGTACTATCCCGGTTATCTTCTGGATACAAGAAAGGTGTAGAAGCATTTCAACTACAAATTCTATGTCAATACATTGAAGGCCAGGTCGAGGCAGGGCAAATTCCGGATCGTGATGAGAATGGATTGCCTGATGTGGATACCAGCGATCTGCCAGATCTTGACAATCTATACGAATCTTACTATAGAAGGCAGCTGGATCGCTTGGAGGAGTCCCTGCAGCGCTCAGCCCAGATGTTGTTGGAGGAGGGATTGCTTACTGAGGATCCGAAGAGCGGAGAGGGCAGACGAATGAGCGTGGATAGTCAGATGTTGAAAAGCCAGTTCGGAGTTACCGATGCCCTACTACGTGCACTCGAGAATACCTACATGATACGCAAGGAACCTAATTCTGTGGGCGGAGAAAGCATGGAGATTTCTCATGATACGTTGGTCGTGCCAATCCTGAAAATGAAAATGGAGCGCCGCTCCAGAGAGGAGTTGGAAAATGCTAAAAAACGGGAAACAGAGGCAGCGAAGGAGGCCGCAAGAGAACGTCGCAGACGACAATGGGCTAACCTTCTTGCTACTGCAGCAATGATTGGATTGGGAGTAGCCGGCTGGCAGTATCTGATTGCAAAAAAGGCTACAAAAGTGGCTGAAGAAGCAAGGATTGAGGCAGAAAATCAGAACAAGAGAGCCAACGGGGCTTTGAGGCAAATAATCCGGGCACGGAGGGAAAAAATCACTAATCAAATTCCCAAAGATAAAATAGGTGGTTTTTTTGCTGCAGTTCAAATGAATCAGTTTTTCCTTTTGAAAATTGACAGCCTTGAAAAAGCCGGTGTTGAGCCAAGCCTCATCCTAACCGAAATCGAATCGCACCTTTCCAAAATTGAAAAATAAAACTGCCTATGAAGACTTGGACTATTCTACTCATCTGTTTTCTCCCGATTTTCGGCTTCTCACAGGATTGTTCAGGGAAAATCCAGGCTGCTAAACTTTCTTCCAAGAACGGGGACTACCGCAAAGCCCTTGGACAATTAACAGCTGCAGCCAGTTCATGTGGTGAGGAGAGACGAGAAGAAATTGAAAAAGAAATATTGAACATATATGATCAGATTGATAAACTAAGAAAAGATGCAGATGCCGCAAGAACTGATGCTAACAAGAAGGCGCAAGAAGCAAATTTGCTTGCAGATAAATTAGATCGTTCCTTGAAATCAGAATTGAAAGCGATTGGGATTGCCAAAATAACCAATGATAGTCTGAGGAGAGTTTTAGCCAATCTTGATAAGGCCAATGAAGACAAGGTACGTCTTATCCTAGCAGAAGCAAAGCGCTATCAGCAGGAACGCAACTTCGATGCAGCAGTGGATAAAGTCCAAACCGCGGGCTTATTACGTTCCTTGCCGGATTCCGTACTTTGGGCTAAACGGGAACTGTGCCTCGCACTGTTATCCGATTTCAGGGTGAAAATGCAAATGCAGGTTTATAAGAACGCTACCAAAAATATTTCTTTGGCAAAAAAACTAGAAGTATTCCCTGATTCAGTAAAAATGGGGCAAAATGAACTTGTCAACGCTCTTATTGAAAAGGCGGAAACTGAGGTTCTGCTTACAGAATATTTTAAAGCAGTAGACAAAGCACACCTATTATTTGAACTTGGAGTTGCCTCAGAGCGTTTTACTGCTATTTATTTAGAGTCAGCTTATTGTTTAGCGAGTGACTCACTGCAATGGAGGCGTTCCTTAGGGCTTCTTGATACTGCTGCACAATTATATAACAATCTAAAAGTTATAGAAGAGATTAATACAAGGAATAATTCAAGTGGTAATCTGGCAAGACTGCAATTATTACAAATAATTGAGCAGTTAGACTCTGCTTTGTACATTAAATTGCAACGACGGTACTTTTCTGATGTGCTAATCAGGATTCCAGCGGGACAATTATCACTTTGGGAGAAAGACTCTAGGTCACCCAAATCATGCTCGATACCCTTTAGATCTTTTTTACTTTCATCGTTTGAAATTACTTATTTCGAATATGATCTCTTTTGCAAGGCAACCCAGCGTAGCCGGCTCACAGATAATGGCTGGGGACGCTATGAAAGACCAGTTACCAATGTAACCTGGTTTGATGCTCTGGAATACTGTAACTGGCGTAGTATGCAGGAGGGGCTTGAACCGGCTTATTTATTGGATACAAGCGCCAAAAAGGTGGTATTCAACCGTCAGGCCAATGGTTATCGGTTGCCGCTTGAAACAGAATGGGCTTTTGCAGCTGGAAACGGGGAAAAACAAACGCGATATAGTTGGGGAAATGAAACCCCTGTTGAAAAGGCGGTTGGCAATGTTGCTGATGAAAGTATTATGATTCATTTCCCGGAATGGAGCGTTTTTTCGGGTTATTCGGATGGATATCCTTATACTGCTCCGGTCGGCAAATTTCAGCCCAATTCCTTTGGATTGTATGACATGACAGGTAATGTGTGGGAATGGTGTTGGGATGAATACAAAACAAATCTTTGCGGGGATCCTAAAAAGTTAGATGACCAAAATGCTATGCCTAAGCACATTGAAAAAGTGCTGCACGGCGGGTCTTGGGGAAGCTTGCCGGATGATTGTTTGGTAGATTCACGTTTTCATAGTAATCCTTTAACCAAAAACTCCTCCATTGGTTTTCGGCTTGCCAGAAACGGGGATTGATTTATTAAGGAGTGGCTCCGTTAGCGCATCTCACAAAAAACATAAATTTATTAGGTCAGGATATTAAAATGAATATACATTTACTCGGTTGCGTTAGCAATTTAAAACGACATACTGTCATAATCATGATGCTGTTGTTTAGCCTTTCGGCGCTTGCTCAAAAAGTTGAAAATGTTCGTACCACATTTGATCAAACCCGTCAATTGGTATTTATTGATTACAGTATAACTGGCTTGGATTTTCATTTTCGAAAAGAGCTGATCGTTACCCCCTATTTGGTTACCGCTCAAGGTGACCGAATACCCCTTAGAAGCGCATCTGGTGCGATTGGTGTACAAACAAGTAACGGAAAGAACAAACGTATCGTTTGGGATTTTGCAAAAGATGGCCTGTATAGTTTTGCAGGAAACCAGATTACATTGCAAGTGAATATCAGAGATGCCGCTCCAACCCGATATTTTGGCCTGATGCTCCATGGGAGCAATAGTTCTCCATTAGGCGCTAAGGCGGTTTCACTAAGTAGCAACAATAAGGGGTATTATTTGGGTTTTCGTTTGGGACATTTGCCACCGAATTATCGGTACAAAGTTTTCAATTCTGGTATAATAGACTATCCAGAGTCTGGTGTTTATAGAATTGGCTCTGAAAAACGTTTGTCCAGTCTTGCCGTTACGGGAGGTTATATCTTCCAGGTCCATAAAAACATTTATGCGAATGTTGGTCTGGGTTATGGCCGCGAGCAACTCTTTTGGCGTTACAGGGCTTTTAATCTGGATGGGGATCTGATTTCTGAGGCTGAGGAGTGGGCACTCAATGATCAAATTAACAGCAATGGCCTTGTAGGGGAATTAGGTATTACCGCAAGAGCGGGAAGAGTCTTGATGGAAGCGGGTTTGGCTTTTTATGGAATCCAATCAGCAACTAAAAATAAACAAACTTTTCAGATCACAGCCGGAATAGGCTATGTGTTTTCTGGTATTTCTAAACCAAAGTAAATATGGTACTTCGTTTTTACAAAGCCGTTTTGTTACTGGTTACTGTTCTTTTTTCCTTTACCTGTACGCTGGAAAAAGAGCCATTGATTCCTTCTGGAGCAAGCAATCTGGAAAATCCTGTTTTCCAATCTGTTCAAATTAAAGCTATTACTTCAGATACGGCTCTTGCCGAAACCAAACTGTCCGATTTGGGAAACCTGAACATACTCAGTTACGGATGGGAATGGGCAGAACAGGCTTCTGTTCCATTTTATAATGATTCGATAACGTTTATAGGCCTCAAACTGGATTCCTTTGCCACTCGTATTCCCAGATTGAGTATTGGTAAAACCTATCTGATACGCCCTTTTGTCTCCACGGGTGTTGCTGGTAAAACCTTTGGTCCGGCTCAAACGGTTTACATGGGCATTCCTAAACTGAGCGATGTTTTTTTACTGGCAGATTCATCCTGTTTGCTTCGTGTTGGGTGTGGCTTACAAAGCCCGGTAGTTATAGAGGAATACGGCATTTTATATCTGGAGGGTAAGGGTATTCCCACGGTTGAAAACAAACAGGGAAAAATTTCCGGATCAGTGGTGAATAACGAAAAATTCGAGGTTGAACTGACAATGCTTAGTCCGGATACGGAATATTCCGTCCGCGGGTATGCCAAAACATCATATGGCGCAGGGTATGGTCCGGTTCAGATTATCAAAACGCGCCCTGGAGAGGATATAAGCGCTGGATTTACCTTTAATACCGATGCAGAAGTGTTTCAGGGAGCAATTGTAACTTTTTCTAATGCCTCCTCCAATGCAAATTCCTTTTCCTGGGATTTTGGGGATGGGGTAACTTCTACAGAATCATCTCCTGTCCATGTCTTTAACCAACTGGGCCAAATGCAGGTTAGGTTGACGGCGATTAATTCGGGTTGTGCGGTCTCAAAAGATACCATTTTCAAAATAGTGATAAATCCCTTTACTGATTATTGGGTTCCAGTCGAAGGCGATACATTTACGATGGGCTGTACTCCGGAGCAGGGAATGGAGTGTTGGCCTAATGAATACCCAACACACCAAGTTTCTATTAACTCATTCGATATCGGCAAGACAGAAGTTACTCAAGGACAATGGTATGCGGTTACAGGATTTTATCCAAGTTATTTTTTTGATTGTGGCTCAGAATGCCCCGTTGAAAACGTTTCCTGGATTATGATTCAAAATGATTTTATCCCTAAGTATCATAAAAAAACTGGTCTATCCGTTCGCCTTCCTACAGAAGCAGAATGGGAGTATGCAGCTCGAGGGGGAATGGAATCAAACGGGTTTATTTATTCAGGTAGCGATAATTTGGACGATGTGGCTTGGCATGCATTTATATCCAACCAAAAAACTCATCCCGTAGGGAAAAAAGATCCCAATGAACTTGGACTTTACGATATGAGTGGAAACGTGTGGGAATGGTGCTACGATTGGTCAGGCGCCTATCAGCCAGAACCACAAATTAATCCTCTAGGCCCAATAGACGGAGATGCCCGTATAATGCGAGGTGCTGCATATTCCGATTTTGAAGGCAGAATATCATTACGTACTGGAATTACGCCTGAAAGCCGGTTTATTTTTAATGGCTTCCGTTTAGCTAGATCTCAATAAGTTCTTCAATCTATCTGCTAGCGCGAAGTTACCCAACCGCGCAGCACCCCACTCCCAAGCCCAACGCATGCTGGCGCGAAAGCTTCAGCTTCATGCCCAGTATTCCCGCCGGCGGTGCCGGCAAACCGCGAAACTGATTTTCCGCCATCGCGCCATCACACCTTGAGCTTGGTAATGGGTAGCTTCGCAGTAGCGGGTGGTAAAAAAGAAAGGTCGGCAAACTAGAAGTCGTCTGGGAAGATCATTCAGTACCTTTGTATTCCATTTCAAAAGCCTGGAATATTTGTTCCAGGGTTGCTCGGCCCGCTGGAGAAATGTCTGTATCTGTATCCACCAGAACTTCCTTGATAGCATGATACTCCACTAGATTGTTGATTTTACCACGTTTAATAACCTTTTGCGGAAGCCTGCTGATTTTTATAGCCAGCTGGTCTAAAGGAGGGTAATTGTTCGAAATCAGCAGGTTGTTTAGCGCTGCTTTGGATTCAGGAGATAAATATTTCAGGGTAGAAAAGTTTTCCATCAAGCCTTCTTTCAGACTTTTTCTTGCCAGGGATTTACTTTTTTCTTCAAAGGCATTGAGTACATGAATTGGAGAAAAAAACACATTGGGATCCAGA
>JBILHS010000237.1:0-3090 GCA_044350425.1 Saprospiraceae bacterium
GACCCACTTGTAACCGGAGGCGGGCTTCACCCGCTGATATATTCTTTTGGAGTTGGAAACTGCAATCAGTTGGACACTTCAACGGTGCTGGTTATTGCAGTCAATATAGAAGCCGGGCCCGATCGGGCCGTTTGCGCCGCAGATGCTCCGTTTGCACTTAACAATTTCAATCCGGCTACTGGTGGCTCGTGGTCAGGAGTTGGCATCACCAATGCGGCGGGTAATTTTGACCCTGGGACTGCGGGCGTGGGTAGTCATGTACTGAATTATGCTTTTGTCGACCCCGTGCTTGGTTGTACGTTTCGCGATTCGATGACCATAATAGTGCATCCAATGCCTGAATCTGATTTTGCTCCGCTTACGGCTACTTGTATTGATGAAGTAATTCAATTTCAAAACCTTTCTATCAGCACCTTTGATGTGCTATGGGATTTTGGAGACGGTCAAACCTCCATCCTGGCTCAGCCTACCCACACTTACACGGACACAGGAACTTACACTATTCAGTTGACCACTACTACGGAGTTTGGTTGTTCCGATATGCGGACACGCACCATCTTTGTTACCGAGCCTCCTTTTGCATTTTTCACGCCACTGCCGGACTCCGGTTGTGCTGTGTTGCCTGTCCTATTTAAAAATGACAGTTATGGTTGGCAAACAACTTATAACTGGGCTTTCGGCAATATCCAGACTGATTCGCTTTATACCCCAGGCCTGGTGCTACTACCAGGAGGCACCAAAGACACTTTTTATATAATCACTTTAACTGCTACAAACCTCTGTGCCGTTCGGACCTGGAAGGATTCTATACTCGTTCATCCTTTGCCCATTGTCGAGTTTGGCACTACCACCGATACCATTTGTAGTGGAGAGCAGATTCTATTTGCCAATACGAGCCTGGGACAACCGGAGTCATTTATCTGGGACTTCGGGAATGGTCTAACCTCAACAGACTCCCTTCCAAACCCGATGTTGTATTTTACGGACTCGGTTTTTCGAACCTACACCATTCGGCTGATTGCAACTAATTTTTGTGGATCAGACACCCTGGAACGCGATATAACGGTGAAACCGGTCGATGTAAGGGCGTTTTTTAACGTACCCAACCTAATTGGGTGTGAACCTTACACGGTCCAGTTCTCCAATTTTGCAACGCCTGGGGCCACTGTATTCTGGCAGTTTGGCGACGGGAATACTTCCTCTTCGGTCAATCCACAACACACCTTTCAAGATCCGGGTATTTATAAAGTGATCCAAAAAGTGAGCGCCGGCTGCGGATTCGACAGCACCATCGCCTACATCACCGTACTTCCTGCCCCGGAGGTGTCTTTTGTGTGTCTGCCCCAAATTTGCAAAGAAGCTGACCTGGCTTTCACCAATACTTCCTTGAGTCCGCTATCCGGTGTGCACTGGAATTTCGGGGACGGAGATTCGTCCTTGCTGAATAATCCGAGCCATAGTTTTGATCTTGCTGGAATAAGCACTGTGGTATTAACCGGAATCTCGGCTGTAAATGGCTGTCCGGGAACCTTTGCACTGCCGGTCAATGTACTTGAACTGCCCAATGTGAATATCGCCACGGACAAACCCGATGGATGTGTGCCCCTAAGCGTTGGGTTTCAGATCCAGGCACAAGGTGCTACCTACTTTGAATGGGACTTCGGAGACGGGAATACCGCACTGGGAGCCATGCCCAGCCACACCTTCAATGCGCCCGGACAATATGAGATCTACCTGGAAGGCATTGATCTGAATGGCTGCCGGAATGATACCCTCTTGCGATACATCACCGTACACCCGATTCCTTCGCCTGCATTTACGATGCAACGCGATCGGCTTTGCGGTCTTCCGGTGGTGGTAGATTTTACAAACAATACACCTGATGCGGTCGGATACACCTGGGACTTCGGCGACATGACCGGTACGAGCGTCGTGAATAATCCACAACACAGCTATACAATGGCAGGAGATTACCTGGTACAATTGATCGCTGAAAATGCCTTTATGTGCCGTGATACCGCAGCACAAATATTCAGTGCTTATGCCCAGCCGATCGCTGACTTTTCATGGGATCCGGAAGAAGGCTGTGATCCCTTGACCGTGCTATTTGAAAACTTGTCCACTTTCTCAACTTCCGCAATATGGACATTTTCAGATGGTGGAGTGTCCGACACCCTGGAAAAAACAAGGCATACCTTTTATGATTGGGGCAAACAAGGCGCGACGCTGATTGTCAGTCACCGGGAAGTCTGTTTTGACACGCTGGCGCTGTCTGATATCATAGAGGTCTTCCCCAGCCCGACGGCCAATTTCAGCTTTGAAGAGATCGTTACGGACCCACCTTCAGGGATGTTTGAGTTTACGGACCTGTCTATTGGCGCCGTCCGCTGGGTATGGGATTTTGGAGATGGCGACTCCTCTACCCTTCAAAACCCTTCACACCGCTTTTATTCCAATGGGCAGAAACTTATAAAGCTTACCGTCTGGGGAGAAAATGAATGTCCGGATGATACCATTCAGGGAGTTACCCCCTTGCCCATGCACGGTCTGTTTATACCCAATGCGTTTACACCTGGATTGGATAATGGAGAAGCTGCATTATTTCAACCCAAAGGAGTGGGGCTACGTGAATTTGAAATTGCAGTCTATTCCAGTTTTGGTCAGCTGCTGTGGTCTTCCGGGACAGAAGCGTTGATAGATGGACAGCCTGGGTTGGGATGGGATGGCCATTTTAAAGGGACTCCAATGCCACAAGACGTTTATACCTGGCAGGTAAAGACGGCGATTTTTGATGATGGGACGGTATGGGGCGGGAAGAAGATTGGTTCGGTGACATTGATTCGATAGGGGGTTATACTGTGATTAGAGTGATTTTAATGATTTGAGTGATGCAAATGCTTGATTTCAAAATGAATGAAAGGCATCCTTGTTCAAAACCACTCTGCGTTGGCTATAGTCAATGGTGATGACCTGGCAAATTACAACCTTCAACCCTGTAAAATATACAATCCACCTGCGAGACCATCATGGCTATTGCTATCAGCATACCAGCCAGTACAAACCCGAACCCACCCAAAATAATTTAAGGAG
>JBILHS010000059.1:0-33460 GCA_044350425.1 Saprospiraceae bacterium
CAGATGCGTTTTTTCTGGATCGGCAGGTAGTCCTTTGCGGCATGACGGATACCAGTTTGGATGGATCTGCCCGTCGGGGCACCATCAGCAGATCTGGCTTTAACACCTCCTGCTGCGAAAAAAATGTGGCCATTGTAAGCCTTCCACCGCCACCTTTACCCATCGTTAGTGTGCTGCCGTTTGCGATCAGTCCGGTACCTGGCAAACAGAATCACACGGTGAGTTTGGCCGATTTCCCGCTCAGTAGCGTGGTTTCCTGTCAAAATCCAGACGGAACCGCACTTTTACCGGCAGACACCAGCTTGTGCATCGGCGATACCATTCGCATTGGATTGATCACCAACATTCCTGCTGATATACAGTGGAGTACCGGAGCAAACGGCACTGAAATTCTGGTGGATGCACCCGGCATTTACACCGTGAATCTTAGTGGAGAATGTGGCGTGGCAAATGATACCATTGAAGTAGTAGCCCTGGGCAAGCGCGTCGTAGCAGCCGTGATCCCTGACCTTACGGCCTGCCCGGGCGAAAGCATTGGCCTTTTCGCATCCGGGGGCACCAATTATAGTTGGCTGGATGCAGACGGCACGGTCTTGTTCACAGACCAAAATCCGAGCGTAAGCCTCCAAGAATCAACCATTTATCAGGTGATCGTAAATGACGGACAATGCCTGGACACCGCCTCGGTACAGGTCAGTGTGCTGCCCGGGCCAATGGTTTCTGCCGGACCAGATGCTTTTATAAAAGCAGGTGAAAAAGTAGTACTCTCTGCATCCGGGGCCTTCGCCTATAGCTGGTCACCAGATACCGGACTAAGTTGTACAGACTGCCCAGATCCGATTGCAAGCCCTGCATTTACCACCACTTATACCGTTACGGGACTGGATGCGGATGGATGCTCCGACACGGCAAGCATCACGGTAAATGTCCGGCAACCCTGTCCGTTTTATATCCCGAATGTAATTTACCCGGAGGATCCCCGCAGTTTAGGAAATGGTCTTTTTGGAGTATTGGGACAGGAAATAGCTTTTGAAAATTTTCTTTTACGGATATTTTCCCGCTGGGGTGAATTGGTTTTTGAATCCAAAGACCCAAACGTTTCCTGGGACGGAACCATTCAAAACAAGGCGGCCCAGGCAGGGATTTATTTGTACCAATTGGAAATGGTCACCTGCGATGGCCTGGTCAGAAAACATGGAGACCTTACCTTAATTCGTTAATCAGTTTTGACAATGAAAAACATAAAATTACTCGCGACCATTATCGGCTGTATGTTTCTGCTGACAGCAAAAGCTCAAAAAGAAGGAAACATCTGGCATTTTGGGCAAGGTGCAGCCCTGGATTTCAATTCAGGAACGGCCACGATCACCACACCCAGTTCCATGTGGAGCTTTGAAGGCAGTGCCAGTATTGCAGATGCCAATGGCAATTTGCTGTTTTATTCCAACGGCGGCGGCCGCGACCCGATCCTGAGTGGGCAAAGCAGCGGCAAAATCTGGAACCGCAACCATGAGGTCATGTATGATATGGGCAACACAGAAGGCGGCGGTTTCAGTTCGGCCCAATCATCCGTCATTGTGCCACGACCCGGTGTTGCCAATCACTATTTCCTGTTTACGATGGAAGAGGTTGAATTTGACGTGGGTGGTAGCGTTCCCGGACAGCCTCAAGGACGCGGCCTATCCTATTTTGACGTGGATATGTCGCTCAACGGCGGTCTGGGAGGCGTAGCATCTTATACCGGACTGGCCTTAGTCCCCTCCTACGAAGGTTTGTGCGCCATCCGCCATACCAATGGCAGCGATTATTGGATCCTCGCGCACAATGACACGTTTGGATTGGCCGTATTTCCGGTCAATACACTTGGGGTAGGAACGCCCTTGCTTTACAATACACCCAATGGAACCGGGGGTATGATCAAAGCTTCCCCTGACGGTAAGTGGTTGACCTGCAGTAACGGTGCTACCCAAGTCCTGTTCCAATTTGAGCCATCCAGTGGATTGATAAGCAACCCTTTACAACTGAATGCCGAGCTGAACAATGCCGAATTTTCGCCGAACAGCAAACGTCTTTTCGCTATCACGTCCAATGCGTCGGTAATTTATTTTGATTTGACCAGTCCGGATATCAATGCCAGCCAGACCACGCTGGGCACCCTGTCTAATATTGGAATTATCAATGGTCAGATGCAATTGGCGCCGGACGGTAAAATCTATTTCATTCAAATCTCTTTCATAGAGAATACTGTGTTTCTGTCCACCATTGTATGCCCGAATACTGCCCCGTTTATTGAGTTAAAAAAGTTTGCATACACGATGCCGGGTGGAAACTCCTTTTTCGGATTGCCCAATTTCGACAATGCCATTTTTCGCCGCGATATCGACCCTCCCCTTCCAGTCGATCTGGGGGCCGACCAGACACTCTGTGAAAACCAAAGCGTTGTATTGAATGCGGGGGTCAACAATGCAAGTTACAATTGGTCTAATGGTTCCACTTTTCAGACTTTAACAGCCCTTTCAGCGGGTACCTATACCGTCACAGTAACAGCGCCGGGCTGTGGCATTGGAGTGGATTCTGTGGTAATCAAACAAGTAGTGCTCAACCTGGAGGCCGGGAGCGATCAAAGCCTTTGTGCAGGCAGCACCGTACTCCTGGAAGGAAGTGGCAATGGCACCTTGTCCTGGTCGCCGGCAGCTGCGGTATCCAACCCGGGTATTGCCACGCCGTTCTTTATTGGCGATAGCAGTACCGTACTGGTTTTGACCGCAAGTCTGGATGGATGCTCTGCGCAGGATTCTTTTGAAATAAGCGTTTTGCCCGTCCCTGTACTCAGTGTTGTTCCGACGGACAGTACCATTCTTGCCGGATCTTCCGTCCAACTGATCGGAACAGGAACCGGAACGATCACCTGGACGCCAACAGATGGTCTGAGTTGTACCGACTGCCTGGATCCGGTCGCTACACCTACGGAAACTACCGTTTATACCATGGTCGTGACCAACGCAGCAGGCTGCTCTGCGAGCGCCAGTGTAACCGTTACGGTCACTCCACCCGACTGTACTCCGGATTTCCCCAATGCCTTTACGCCTAACGGAGATGCTGCCAATGACCAGTTTAAGCCCATTGGCGATGCGATTGAATCTTTTGATCTGAGTGTTTACAACCGTTGGGGACAAAAAGTTTACAAAGGCAACTCCCCCTGGGATGGCCGGTTGAACGATCTGGATGCGCCCAGCGATGTTTATATCTACACGGTTGATGTGAAGATCTGCGGCAGTGTTTTGAGTCGGAGGGGGGATGTTACTTTGTTGCGATGAGGGGAGGTTGCTGGCGTCCAAATCATGGATGACAGGACAAGCCAAAATGCCATCCTTCGTTTCTCTTTAGATACCGCTTCGTTGCGGTTGTTGGCGAGGACGCTAGGAGTGTACGGAATGTTTGATATTGGAAGCCGCATCGCGGCGAAACGTCTGTAGAAATAAAATTTTGAGTAGGTTCGTAAGGTGCGTAGCACCGAAACACCGCCAAAAGCTCCGGTGCTACGCACCTTCAGACCTAATTCTCGCTTTGATTTCTACAGACGTTTCGCCGCAATGCGGCTTTTTCAAACATTCCGTACACCCCTGGCGAGGACGCCAACAACGAAAAAAAACAAAAACCCCCACCTGCAATCCGCAAGTGGGGGTTTTCAATTTCAAGCCTCTGGCAACCAACTACACTCCAAAGATCGCCCGGCCCAGATAAGTGGCCGCCTCTCCCAATTCCTCCTCAATGCGAAGCAACTGGTTGTATTTAGCGATCCGGTCAGAGCGGGAGGCGGAGCCGGTTTTGATCTGGCCGGCGTTGAGTGCCATTGTGTGATAAGCGACTATTGGACTACCGCCAAAGTACCTGCCTTTGACTCAACGACAGAAAGTATTTCGATTTGTTTTTGTCCTTGAGTGGTAATTATGCTCCTGCCCCGGCCGCAATGTAGTATCGCAGTTCCGCCTACCTGAAAAGACTGGAAAACAGAACTGTTGAAAACATAGAGACCATCATCTTCTGTTTCAATTACTATTGCAGTAGGATTTTGGCCATTACCTGGGCTATCCGTTGCTAAAAGAATAAACACCTTAGAATTTGGATCAGTATTGTCGGGAACCCAATTTAGTGTTAAATTGTTGGATTTACTCAACTGGCCATCCGATATATTGCTACAGGTAGTAGACATCTTTTTAGGCATGTAAACATTTGCAGTAAATCCTGGAAATGATGAATTGCCGCTTAGAATAACTGGGACATTGACCCCATAACTGTTTTTCACAGTATTCATCTCCAGCTGGTTTGTTCCCATATACTCTTGATACTGCGATTTACTCGGATCATTTGCGGATAACCAAGGCACATAAACACTTGAAATTGATAATGTGCCAGCTGAAGTGCTTGTCCTTGAAGCACCACTTCCAGTGTAGAATACTCCACTGTAGGTACCTCCATATACATCTCTACTATCATTAAAGGACTCTTCATTACGAATTACGACGAAACCATCGGCATCTTGTTGATTGCCAGATCTGATTTGGCTTAGAATTGACATGTCAGCCGATGAATTGGGCAACGGTTCGTCAGTTTTTTTGCTGCATTGTGTTAGTAAAATTAACATCAATGCCAAAAAGGATGAGCTCAAGATTTTCATATCAAAATTATTGAAAAGTGAATGGGTGTTTTGTTATCTTATTACTTTGCAGCCACAGCTGCATTTTCGACTTTGATAATCGCTTATCGTGGGTGTCCATTTTGCGGTATTACCGCCTATCGCAATTGGTTTGTTCTGGCCTTCAATAAAAATCTCTTCAACATTCCATTTAGGCTTACCGGCATCATATTCACTTTTATTTGTGCCTGGCACCGGAGTAGGGTTTGGCGCACCACATTGAATATCTGGAATCACTGTGCCGTAGCAACAATATGAGCATGTCAGGGATTTAATATCAATTCGTATGAAATATGCCCCTTTTTTAGGAACTGACACTGTAAATTTATTGTTTGGAGAGGTTGCGGAGCGGCTCATGTTGTCTTTATCTAAGTCTATCTCAGAGTAGGGGGCAGCATCCGGGATGACATTTCCTAAAGCATCCTTGCTGGCAGTTCTAACCTCAATCATAACATTAGCACTAATTATGCCTGGAGTTTCCCAACAAGGCATGAGATCACTGGAACAAAAATTACAAGGTTCAATGGCTATCTCCAAAAATTCAGGCTCTGAGTTGGTATTATTAATTTGATCCTCAAGTTTACATTTACAATGAGGTTGAAATAACGCAACTGCAGCAAAAAAAATAAGCAAAATATTAAAGCGCCTTGACCAGAAAGCTTTAAATAAAAAGGTTTTACCCCTTGACGAAGCAGAGATGTTTTGTTGCATTTTAAAATTATGTTTTTAAATATGAATTATTAACTAATCGATTAGTCTGCTGTAATTACAAAACAAAAATACTAGGGGGGGAAATTACAAAATTTTTTAACACTTATTTTTCAAAAGAGTTTTTATTTACACTCCTCCCTTCGGCCTTTTAATTTAAATAATTTTGGGCCGACACTACTTTGTCCCCAGTGCTTTCTTCATAAGCATCCAGCGCCTTCCCTGCAGCAGTGCCGCCTTCAATAGCCGCACCCCGATTTTCTTCAAGCCCTTGAGCATCTTTTTTGATAGCGCCTTGCCGTGTACCCTCTTCACCCAACATGGTAAAAATTAGTTCAAGATTGGTCATGTGATCACGCAGATTTTCTCGCTTTAATCCTTTAAGTTCTTTGTACTCGGATGGTACAAGTCCGAAGGTTGCCCGGCTGATTTCTGCGGTCAGGATGGAATACTCCATGCCCTCTTGTACGCCCCTTACCTTCCATTTATCTGTAAGCTGGCCGCGAATGGCAATGGTTTGGAGGCGTGTTTCAATCCATTTTTCATCATAACCAAGATCGCGATAATACTGCCGCGCCCGTTCTGCCGCGAGTTCGGGGTTTTCTATTTCCTGAACACGCTCGTAACCAACCTTAGCCAGCCAAAGTTTAAAAGGTTCGGCTTTCGGAGAGGGTATAGATTGGATGATACGAAACATAGTTTCTGTATTAGCACACTCCGTCTCACGCATTTTTCCATCCTGAGCAATCATTTTCAACTGTCGACAATTTGTCGACAGTTGAATTCTGCTCGATTTTTCTTCGCGTTCTTTCAAGCGATACCAATAATCCCTTGGTTTGGTGCTTTCAGCAAGTACCTCAATGACATCAACCACAGCAAACCACCACTCCTCCTTATGCCATATCCGGCGAATCTGCTTTTCCTGAAATACGATGATTTTGTCTTGTTCTTCCATGCTTAAGTTTTATCAGGTTTTCAAATTAATCATTTCAAAGGTAATATGCCAGTATTAAAAAAACAATTTGTTTGGTAATTATTTCAAAAAAACACAAACCCCCACCTGCAATCCGCAAGTGGGGGTTTCCAATTTCAAACCTTTGACAACAGACTAAACTCCAAAGATCGCCCGGCCCAGATAAGTGGCCGCCTCTCCCAATTCCTCCTCAATGCGAAGCAACTGGTTGTATTTAGCGATCCGGTCGGAGCGGGAAGCAGAGCCGGTTTTGATCTGGCCGGTATTCAGTGCCACTGCCAGGTCGGCAATGAACGTATCTTCTGTTTCGCCGGAGCGGTGACTGATCACGGAGGTGTACGCGTGGCGGGTAGCCAGGTTCACCGCGTTGATGGTCTCGGTCAGCGAACCGATCTGGTTCACTTTGATGAGGATCGAGTTGGCGATCTTCTCGTCAATGCCGCGTTGAAGGCGCTCTACATTGGTCACGAACAAATCGTCACCAACCAATTGAATGCGGTGTCCGAGGGTTTCGGTCATCAGTTTCCAGCCGGCCCAGTCGTCTTCTGCCAGGCCGTCTTCGATGGAGTAGATTGGGTAGCGATTGCACCAGTCTTTCCAGTATCCAACCATGTCTTTGGAAGAATAGCGTTCGCCGCTGGATTTTTTGAACACATATTCGCCCTTTTCTGCATCGTAAAATTCAGAAGCGGCTGGATCCAGCGCGATAACAATGTCGTCCAAAGGTTTGTAGCCCGATGCCTCGATGGCCGTCATCACCATCTGGATGGCTTCTTCGTTGTCTTTGATGCCTGGGGCAAATCCGCCTTCGTCTCCTACGTTGGTGGAATATCCTTTATTCTTAAGTACTTTTTTCAGGTGGTGAAACACTTCCACGCCCATGCGCAAACCTTCACTGAAGGAATTGGCGCCTACAGGCATGATCATAAATTCCTGAAAATCAATTCCGTTGTCGGCATGTGAACCACCATTGAGGATGTTCATCATCGGCACGGGAAGCACGTGGGCATTTACACCGCCGAGATAGCGGTACAGCGGCTGACCGAGTTCTTCGGCTGCGGCGCGGGCCACGGCCAGACTCACGGCGAGGATGGCATTGGCGCCGACCTGGCTTTTAGAACGGGTACCGTCCCGGTCGATCATCAGTCGGTCTATGCGGATCTGATCGCATACTTCCTGCCCTAAAAGTTCGGGACGGAGAATGACTTCCACATTTTTCACGGCACGGCGTACGCCTTTACCGAGGTAGCGATCTTCGTCGTCGCGGAGTTCTACGGCTTCGTGTACACCCGTACTCGCGCCGCTTGGCACGGCTGCCCGGCCAATAAACCCTGCTTCTGTCCACACTTCTGCTTCTATGGTGGGATTACCCCGGCTGTCGAGGATCTCCCTGGCTAATACTTCACGGATTGCGCTCATGTTTGTTGTTGAGTTGGTGAGAGGATGATTTGGCTGTCTTGGTGATTGGTTGATTGGGTGAATTGGAGCTCACCACAGCTGATAATTTGGGCAGGTTAAAGGCTGCACAAAAGTAATCTTAGTTTATCATTCCAGCTACTTAACAGTTAAAAGTTGCTCATTTTATGTGGCAATGCAGCATTTTTTCTCCTTCAATAAAGCCTTCCAGCACATCGCCGATCTGTACAGGACCTACGCCGGCAGGGGTGCCCGTGAAGATGTAATCTCCTTTCTGAAGGGTGAAATATTTGGAAAGGTGTACAATCAGCGTTCCAAAAGGGAAAATCAGGTCTCGGGTATGTCCATCCTGTACAACTTCCCCGTTCTTTTGGAGTTGAAAATGGATGTCTTGTGGATTTTTTAAATTTTCAACCGGTATGAACTGACTCAGCGGCGCGGAGCGGTCAAAACCTTTGGCAATTTCCCAGGGCTGGCCTTTTGCCTTCAGCTTGTCCTGTAGATCGCGGGCCGTAAAGTCGATCCCGAAGGCCACGGCGTCTATGTATCGATCGGCAAATTCGGGCTGCACCGAGCGACCGTTTTTGCAGATGCGCAACACAATTTCTCCTTCATAATGAAGGTCCTGCGTAAAATCAGGATAATAAAACGGGCGATTGGCCAGCAACAACGCCGTGTTGGGTTTCATAAACACCAGGGGCTCAGAAGGCACCGGGTTGTTGAGTTCTTTGGCGTGATCTACGTAGTTTCTTCCGATGCAAAAGATCTTCATAGTTTGCGTTTGTAATGTATGTGTAGTTTGAGGGTATTCTTTCTTAACTGATAGTCTCACTTGGAGTGAGACTATCAGTTAAGAAAGAATACCCTCAAACTACACGTCTAATATTTTACAATCCATAAGACAGCGTTACTGCCCATGCTGAATTTTTCAAATCCCCAAATAATGCGGCTACTGCGGGTGAGCCTACTTTTTTTAATCCTTGTGAAAGTCTGAAATGCAGTCCCAGATTGCCAAAATCAAGTCCGGCACCTGCATGCCAGCCAAAATCATATTCTTCAAAATTTGCCTTTGCTAAGGTAACGGGTATACCCTCCACGGTTCCTTCGCCACTGGCCAGCAAACTGGCATAACCTCCGGCATGCAGATGGATAAATCCCAACAAATGATACTCCAGCGAAAGTGGCAATTCGATGTAGTTGATCTTAAATTCGGGGCGATTCCCATTGGCCAGATCATAGGCGCCACCCTTCGTGGTGAACAACAACTCCGGACGCAGGGTCATCCTGCCTTTTGCAAACGGGATTTGAGCAAACAATCCGCCGGTGATACCCAATCGGGTTTCTTTGTCCGTAGCCGTTGCATCGTCATACAGGCTGGAACCATTTACGCCGGCTTTGAAGCCAATACGTGCTTTGCCATCCGACATCTGGGCATGGAGCGAAGAATGGCCGAAAAAAATCAGTACGAAGATTGGCAAAAAGATCTGGATCGTTCTCATAAGCGAATGGATCTGGTTTAACTATACGATAGGCACATTTAAAGTGAGCCTAACCGTGTAGGGGAAGATACCATGCAAAAGTAGGCTGGAATACTTGGAACATGTGAAAGCGTGCAAAAAAAGATGGCGTATTATCAACAGGAGCTTTTATTCTCAGAACCGATGAAAGATTTATCCAGGTAAGTTTAAAAGTCAACATTGAAAATTACTTGGATGGTATCCGTCAGGTATCCAACAAAGAAAAAGGCTGAAAACGGAACCCCGCTGTCAGCCTTTTTCAATTTATGATTCTTTCTGCTCGTCTGTTTCTTCCTGAGCTTCTCCTTCTTCCCCTTTTTTCTTTTTACCGTTAGAAGGGTGTCCTGTGAAGTGTTTGAGCATGATGACCTCCCGCTGGGTAAGTTCGCGGAATTTGCCGCGCTCCAGGTCTTTTTTGGTCAAACCCGCAAAGTAAAAGCGGTCCAGTTTGAAAATTTCGTAGCCCAGGGTTTCGAAGATCCGACGTACCACACGGTTTCTGCCCGAACTGATCTCCAGCTCCACAATATCGCGTTCCGGATGGTCTTCAGAAAAACGGATCCAGTTGACTTCCATGAGACCGTCTTCCAGTTCAACACCGCGTTCAATATGGGCGAGATCCTCTGGAGATAAGCCACGACGCAGCCCGACCCGGTACTGTTTCTGCACAGCAAAACTTGGGTGTGTCAGTTTTTGCGCCAGATCGCCGTCGTTGGTAAGCAGCACCAGACCCGTGGTATCACGGTCCAGACGTCCTACAGGAAAGATGCGCTCCGGGAAACTCGAATCTACAATATCTACCACGGTTGGCCGACCGCGATCGTCCTCCATGGTGGTAATCACATTTTTGGGTTTATTCAGCAACACATAGACCATGCGTTCCTGTACGCGCATCAACATGCTATCGCAAATGACGATATCACCGGGTTGAATGCGGTAAAATGGCTCCTTTTTAAGGACGCCATTGACGGTGACCTTACCGGATTCTACATATTCCACCGCTTTCCTGCGGGATGAAAGACCACAATGCGCCAGGTATTTATTCAAGGGCATGCCCTCTCCGCTCGGAAGATTTGGCTTGGGTTTGCGATCAATAATGATGTCATCTTTTTTGCGGAATGGCTTTCTGCCAAAGTTGCCGCCGCCGCCGCCACGTTGTTGGAAAGGTCGGCCTTGTCCGCCGCCACCCTGATTTCGATCCTGCCAGGGTCTGCGCTCGTAGTTTCCACCTTGGCCTTCGCCGCCGCCTTGCTGGCCGCCGCCACCTTGGCTACGGTCCTGCCATGGCTTGCGTTCGTAACCGCCGCCGCCGCCTTGTTGGCCGCCGCCGCCTTGGCTACGGTCCTGCCAAGGCTTGCGTTCGTAACTGCCGCCGCCGCCTTGTTGGCCACCGCCGCCTTGGCTACGATCCTGCCAGGGTTTGCGTTCGTAACTGCCGCCACCGCCTTGTTGGCCGCCGCCACCTTGGCTGCGATCCTGCCAGGGTTTGCGTTCGTAACCGCCGCCGCCGCCTTGTTGGCCGCCGCCACCTTGACTACGATCCTGCCAGGGTTTGCGTTCGTAACCGCCGCCGCCGCCTTGTTGGCCGCCACCGCCTTGGCTACGATCCTGCCAGGGTTTGCGCTCGTAACCGCCGCCGCCTTGTTGGCCACTGCCGCCTTGACTGCGGTCCTGCCAGGGTTTGCGTTCAAAAACACCACCCTCCCGACCTCTGTCAGGACGATCCAGGGGTTTGCTTGGTTTTTCGGTAAATGGGTCTTCTGATTCGGATTTTGATCGCTCTTCCAGCGACGAATCCAGGTCCGACTTGGAGAGGCGCGGACGGCGCTTTTTTTCTTCTTCCATTGAAAGCAAAAATTGTTGGTATTTGACTACTATTTCAAAGCTGAGGCACAAATTTCCGTTTTTTCAACGGAACCCCCGCAAGTTAAACGTTTTATTTTAGGCTAATGTTCCCGCTCCAACTCCTCCAGCCGAACTTTATAGATATGCTGCGGAGTACGGGCATACATGGCACGGTAAAGTGCCAATGCCCGCAGGTGGTGGGGGGTTGGATTGTCTGCCACGCGGCGAAGTTCAAAATGGACCGCAGCCTCCTCGCGTTCGGTACGAACCAGTGCGAGCATTTGTTGTAACTGACGGATCGCTTCCGGCCGGTTGTTTTCTGCTATGATAACCTGAGCACGCAGAATATTAGCACCGAAGGTCAATTCGGCATTGCCCAGCGCCAATGCAATATCCCGGCCTTCTTCTACATATTGTCGGGCTGCCGCCACCTCTCCTGCCTGAATATGGACCAGCCCTTTTTCTATGAGGGAATACCCGAGCACAAGCCTGTTTCCCATTTCACGGGCATGATCGATGGCCTCGTTGTAATACCTGATACTCAGCGAGAAATCGCCTTTATAATACCAGGTATCTCCCAGGGTATTGAGCGCTTTCGCGATGCCTTTTTTATAGTTGAGCTCGCGGCTGAGTGCAAGGTTTTGCTCCAGATACTCCACCGCTTTGTCAAAGTCGCCGATCACTGAAAGCAGATCTCCAATGAGTCCGCAGGCAATAGAAAGCCCCTGTTTGTCACCAAGTTCGCGTACCAGCTGAAGATCGCGTTCAAAATTCTGCATTGCCTTGGTATAATCTCCTTTTTTCTCCCATACAGAACCAATAGAGCCAATGCAGATGGTCATAAAGAGTTTATTGCCCAATTCTTCTGAAAGCGCCAGGCCGCGTTCAAGGCAAAGCAGGGCAGAGTCGAGCGAACCTTTTTCAAGGTTGATGATGCCCAGGTTGGTGTAAAGCGTGGTGAGTCCCTGCTTATCACCGGCACGTTGGGCAATATCCAGTTGCTCTTCGAGCCAACGGATCCCTTCATCGTAATGCCCCTGGTTCATAAAAATGAGTCCAAGATTGGCTACGATCGCGGCATTTTCGGCTTCGCGGCCGTTGGCACGGTTGATCTCAATGGCTTTGGCAAACCAGCTTTTGGCCGATTCATAACTGCCCTGCCGGAAAAACAGGGTTCCCAGATTACCATAGGTTTTGGCTGTACCGACCGGGTCTTTGGCAAAATCGAAGAAGGTAGAAGCTACATCCAGATGCTTTTTGGCTTCCACATAATCACCGCGCAACATCCGCAATTGTCCCAAGCGACGGTTAGACCGACCAATCAGCAACCAGTCGCTCAATCCCTGGGCACGTTTGAGTGCAATACGATAATCTTTTTCGGCTTCTTCCCACTGACCGACCAATTCATGTACCGCGCCTTTGCGAAGCATCAGTCGAATGACCTTTTTATTGTCCCGTTCCTTGTTCAGGTGGTTTGCGATCAGCTTGTCGTAAAACTGTAAAGCCTGCCGGTTCTGGTAATTTCGCTGGGCGTAACGGGCCGCTTTTTCGAGGTATTTATTGGTTTTTTTCTCGTCTTCTGCTTCGTTGAAATGGAAAGCCAGGTCTACAAAGCGTTCTTCTGAATTCGGATATAGTTGCTCAATGGCCTCTGCGATGAGTTGGTGGAGTTCGCGCAGTCGGGTGCGCAACTGCATGTCGTAGGCAGCTTCCCGAAGCAGGGAGTGCCGGAAAATGTAGCGCAATTCGTTCATGGCATACCAGACCTGCCATTTTTCAGCAGATTGGATCTGCTCCCGCAGGACCACTTCGAGGTCGCCATTGCGCCGGATAAAATCTTCCTGACGCGCCATGACCGCCGAAAGGACAGGCAATTCAAATTCCCGCCCGATGACCGCTGCTGCTTTCACCGTTTCCTTCACCAGTCCGCTCAAACGATCAATCCGCGCCATCATGATCTCCTTGACAGAATCAGCGATCTGCAGGTCTTCATTTTTAAGTTGCAGCACCCCTTCGTCGGTCAGTTTCAGCAGATTTGCCTCCCTGAAATACTCCGCCATTTGCTCCACATAAAAAGGATTCCCCTGGGTCATCCGTTGGAGCAATTCATAAAGATCCGGGTGCAGCGCATTGCCCAAACGGGCCTCGGCAAACGCCTTCAGATCCTCATTTTGTAGAAAATTCAGGTCCACCTCACAAAAAGGAGCCCTGATCTCATCCAGCAAACTGCGCTTAAAAAGATAATTTTTGGTCCCGTCATCTTCATAGCGACTCGTGATAAGAAAGAACAACGGATAAGCCTGGGCCCGACGAGCGAATTGCGCCAAAAACTCCCGACTCATATCATCGTACCAGTGACCGTCTTCCAGTTCGACCACCACCGGTTGCAGCAGTGATTCGGCTACAAAAAGATTGGCCATGGCGGCCAGTGCGTTCTGGTATCGGCCCCGTGCATCCAGTTGTTCCCAAAGTGCTCCGGGAAAAATGATGCCCACCATGGCAGCCAGTACACTTTGTGTCCGGGCGATTTCCCGGCGGACTGCATCGGCTTCGGGATGTTGACTTTCCGTTAATTCAAACTGAAGTTCCAGAAAGTTCTGCTCGAAAAGTTCCTTGTTCCGTTCCGGCGTATTTTCAGGACTTTGGTCAAAGTAGTTTTTGAGGAAATAGATGAATGGGTTGAATGGCTTGCGCAGGATCTGATCGCTCGCGCAGCCGAACCAGGACACTGCCATCGTGTCGCGCATGCGGCGGCGCAGCTCATAACTCAATCGGCTTTTGCCAATGCCTGCCTCGCCGAAAATATAGGCCATTCCTGCAAAGCGGTTCTCGTGCAAAGGCTGCACGAACGCAACCAACTGCTCCAGGTCTCCGGCCCGTCCAAACCAATCGCCGGAAAAACTGGCCTTGCCTGCCAGGTTTCTGCCGGTAAGGACATAGGTCGGAAGTTTGTTTTCAAAGCCTTTGAAATAACCGTCTCCCCGGTAACTAAACTTAAAGTTGCGGTTTCGGGATACATTTTCATCGCTCAGGACCTCTCCCCAAACGGCTTGCATCATGAGTCGGGCGCCGAGATTTACCCGGGCGCCTACGGCTGCGTATTGGCATCTTTCTCCACTGCCGATCACGCCGGTAAATGCTTGTCCGGAGGCCATCCCAACCCGGTATTGTGCGCCGGTAAGTTCGGTTAGCTGGGAAAGGTCGTCGCGCACAGCCGCCACAAATTCAAGCGCCCGTTCGGTATTGTTTTCAAAAGCGATCGGCGCGCCAAAAAGGCAAAACATCACTCCGCCTTTGTCGCCAAAGTCAATTTCTTTGAAATAGCCCCCAAAATTTTCGCTTTGGGTGAGTACAATAGAGGCAAAGTGGTCAAGGGCTTCGTGAGAGCGAACTCCTTCGAAGGAGATAAACACACTCACCACGTTGCGGAATTCGCCGGATTGTTGGTTTTCAAAGACCTCCCTGGGTAAAAATTCACCGGCGATATTAAGATCCGGTTCCGGAAGTTTTACCGCTTTTTCGTTGCTACTGATGCCCGATTTTTCAAGGTTAATTTTTAGTTTATGAAAGCCTTCACCCAGATCTTCTGCATCAAAAACTGCAGGGTCCAGCAATCGCAGGAAGGCAGCATCTACTACCGCCTCCAGGCTGCTGGCGCGGTTTTGTGCCATTCCACTGGAATCAATCGGTTCGCCCCGGAAGTAATACCCTTTGCGGTGCTGGCCCACGATGCCCCACTCTACAACCCCTTCGGAGAGACCCACTTTGATCCCGATATGGTGTTCAGAAAGGATGGAATCCGAGCTTTTCTGCTCCCTGGAAAACCTGGAAAGAATGATCTGGGCAGAGGTCATTGCCCCCAGAAGGCCAGTCCCGGCTACACCACCGGCCGTAATCGGAAAGATGGCTGTAAAACTATCACCGGCGAAATAAGGGATAAAGCCCCCCTGCTCATAAACCAAAGCAACTGTGGGCTGGAAAATATGGTTGAGCACATCCGAAAGTTCCTCTGCACCTTCGGGCCCTTTAGCCATGAGCGATTCTGTCAGCCGGGTAAATCCGCTCAAATCAACGAACATCGTACAAGCTTGCAGGCTACCCTGCAGGATGCCGTTCCGATAATTTTCCTGAATGAAATGTGGCAGAAAGTGTCTCAATGAATGTGGTCAATTTGATTAATGTGGTCAATTGTTTAATGTGGTCAATTGTTTAATGTGGTCAATGTGGTCAATGAAGCGCCTGAGCTGATGATTGGTTGGAAATAAATGGGATTAATCGGGGCAATGTGGTCAATATTTTAATGTGGTCAATGTTGTTTGCACTCGATAGTCTTGAGTTTGCGCTTTGATACAACAAATAATTGGCTCAGGCACCCCATTGACCACATTGTCCACATTAATAACATTGACCACATTTATTTCCCCGGCTCAGGCACCCCATTGACCACATTGACCACATTAAAATATTGACCACATTTATTTTGTGAGTCCTGGGCAACGAATGCTGCCAAAGTAATAATTTAAACCGATACCAATGGTGGCAAAGGAATCATTGTTTTTCCCATTGCCACGCTGCCGGCCTGCAAGTCCTATGGGCGGCTCACCAGAACGGTCAGCCAATGCAGCAGCTATGTCGCCACGCTGGGCGAGTATGTCGCGTATGTCCGCATAGGTGCCGTGTACGTCATCCAGATAGTCTGTGAAAAGTTTGCGCCCGCTGAGTGTAACATCCAGACTCCAACGATAGGAAAGGTCTATTTTAAATCCGATACCGTAGACAAAAGCGCCCTGGGAGGTGTTGTATTCTTCTCCTCTGAACTGACCTTCTGTACCCATTTCACGCAGATCGTAGGTGGTGCCCTCTAAATCAGCTTTCGGATTGTACCAGAAAAAACTGGGGCCGGCAAACATGTAGGGTGTGAAAAAGTATTCGCGGTGGCCGTGCACGTAAGGGAAAAAGTTAAATTCAAACACTGCGTTGGCCTCGGCAATGCTGCTCCAGAAATGGAGGTTACGCCGTTGCTCATAAATGTTTTTGGAATCAGAATCGTAAGCGCTGATCTTTCCTGCACCTACGCCAAAACGCATGGCAAGCCGGTCGTTGATGTTGTAACGTCCACCCATTCCACCAGCAAGATGCATCCGGTTGAGGCGAAAATTGGTATTCAGGTCACCGAAGTAGTTGGCCCCCCCGATCCAGCCGCCTACTTCCCAACCCCGCATTTGCGCAAAGGAGGCTTGGCTTGTCAACAAGACGCTACCAATCAGCAGCGCACAGAATCTCAGATGTTTGTTCATTTAAATCGAAATTTTTGGATTTGGTTCTTGGACGAGTATTGGTTTGAAAAGGATGCTTTTCAGCCGCAAAAGTAAGCGGCTTTTTTGAGCCCGCCTTGCGTTTTTCAGCCTTTCCCGCCAAAAACGTACTGAAAGGGAATATGGTATAGTCATTAATACACAAGTCCCACCTTTTCCCGAATGGTATCCAGGGTCTCCACCAGATCCAAAGTAAACTCGAGGGGCAGTATCTCGCTTTCAAACATGCCCTTTTCAAGACATTCCATGACATGCGCAGCCTCGTAAGAATAACCCCGACCGACGTAAGGAATTTCCAGCTCGCGCGTGGTTTCCTGCCTGCCGTCGTAGCGGGAGATGCCCAGCTTTTGCGTGTGATGCCAACGGGGATGAAGAAAAATCGTGCCTTCGGTTCCATACAAGTGCGCACCGAGGGAGGTATTTGCCGCGACCGTAGAGTGCCCCAGGGCCAGGCGACCGGCTGCATATTGAAAAATAAACGCACAGGATTCATCGACATCGGTGGGCGTAAAGGTGGCTGCCGCACTGATATTTTCAGCTTCCGGCTTCCCGAAAAAAGTTAGCGCAAGCAAGGCCGGATAAATGCCTAAATCTAAAAGGGAGCCTCCACCCAGACTTTTTTTATACAACCTGGAATTTGGGTCAAAAGGCATTTTAAAGCCAAAATCAGACCTGATCGTATGGAGTTCTCCAATTTCGCCCTGTTCCACCAATTTTATGGCGGTTTCCATGGCCGGTATAAATCTCGTCCAAAGGGCTTCCATGAGAAAAACCCGGTTGCGACGTGCGGCAGCTACCATCCGACGGGCCTCCGCCATGTTCATGGCAAATGGCTTTTCACACAAGACCGGCAGACCATTTTCAAGACAAAGCAAGGTGTTTTCACAATGAAAGGGATGTGGGGTGGCCACATACACGACATCCAGATCGGGGCAGTGTACCATGTCTTCATACCGGCCAAATGCATGGGCTGCACCAAATTCGGTGGCAAATGCATCCGCCCGCTCCTTTGAGGTGGAAGCCACTGCGTGCAGCCGGGCATTGGGCAGCAAACGAAGGTCATCAGCAAATTGCCGGGCTATTTTTCCTAGTCCTATGATTCCCCAGTTGGTCATGATGGTGATTGGTGGATTGATGGTTTACCTGACTTTGGTGGTATTTGTTTGCTGTGCGGGTACGGTTTGGTTACGGAGAAGGGAGATGCTTGATTTTGTGGCCCGGTTTAGATAGATGGGTTGGTTATTGGACATTTTATCCGACTACTTAAACCAGGACGAATAAAAAAGATAATTGTTCGCAATCCGCTCGATCTGCCCTTTGAACAATTCCGGCGTCAATTCTTTCACCCGTCTGGCCGGAACACCCGCATAAACCCCGCCGGCGTGGCATACCGTATTTTCCAGAACCACAGCACCTGCAGCGATCAGACAGTTTTCTTCTACCACCACCTGATCCATGATGATCGCACCCATCCCCACCAGCACATTGTCGTGCAGGGTACAACCGTGTACCAGCGCCCGGTGGCCAATGCTGACATTGTTGCCGATGGTGGTTCCACATTTCTGATAGGTTCCATGCAGGATCGCTCCGTCCTGGATATTAACTTTATTGCCGACCCGGATAAAATTCACATCCCCACGTACAACGGCCTGAAACCAGACCGAACATTCGTCGCCCATCGTGACATCGCCGATGATGGTTGCATTTTCAGCCAGGAAACAGTTTTCGCCGAATTTTGGGGTAAAATCTCTGCAGGGAACGATTAGAGCCATGGAGTGAGTGAATGAGTGAATGAGTGAATGAGTGAGTGAATGAGTGAGTGAATGAGTGAGTGAGTGAATGAATGAGTGAATGAGTGAGCGAGTGAGTGGGACGTCGGGTTCAAAAACCTGTTTTATAGCCAACGCAGAGTAGTTTTGAACATGGATGCTTTTCATTCATTGAGCGTGTGAGAGTGTTCAGAAAACGGTGTCACTCAAATCATTAAAATCACGCTAATCACAGTATAGCGCCTGGCCACGCACCCTATCACCAGGTTAAAGGCAGATTTCTGAACACGCACTTATCAGTTTTTGCGTTTAAATAAGCCCAAATTCAGTATTAAAATAGCGAATAGTGCGCCTGAGGCATTCGCCAGCATATCATAGTATTCAAAAAAACGATTGGGGAAAAAGCTGCCTTGTACCCATTCCATCAATGCACCGTAACCCGCTGCAAAACAAAAGATCAGGAGTAATTTACGATTTGACAAGGAGCCTTGTGACTTTCGGAGTCCCAGGGCCAGCAGCCCGGTAAGCACTGCATAGGCTCCGGCATGCGCTACTTTGTCCGGAGAAAAAAAATTGACCTTGGGCATGGGCACATTGGAACTCAGGGATAAAAATGTGATCGCAAGCAACGATAACAAAGCAGGCAAAAATGGTTTCCAACGCATCAGTTTTTCTTTTTGGGTGCAGTTTCGGCGGGCTTTTTGTCCTCCAAGACGCCTTGCCGTTTCATTTTATAATAATGCACGCCGGCGCCAAACACCCAGCCTTCCTCGCCGGATTGGGTGCGTACTTTTACCCAATGGTCGGTCACTTTTTCATAGCCCAGACTGATCTCCTGGGTCCATTCCGTCTTTTTGTTGAGAAAGGTAACCGGCTCATAAAGTTTGAGTTCTGCTACCGATTCCCCTTTGAGTCCCGGCTCTTTACGCACTTTCAATCCGTCGATGGTCACAAACAAAACAGACCCGCTTGTACTGGCCGGAGCGCTGGAAGGGGGCGGTGCGGGCTTGTTGATCTCGTTGGTCAACACCGGACGTTTTGGAGCAACGCCGGGCTGAGGTGCCACTTTTGGGGTCGACTGGGCGACCGGCGGCACGTTGGGATTCTCTGCAACTTCGTTGACAGGCATTGTGGGCGCAGACTGGATCACAACCGTATCCCGCTTGACCGGTCGGTCTTCATCGTCGCTGCCTTCCACCTCCCGCACCTGTCGAACAGAATCTGCACGACGCGCGGAGCATTTGGACATGGCCCACAAAGCCATGCAAACCAGAAAGGCAAGTAGGATGAGCGTTTCTGCCTTGGGTAATTTCATATTGGGTGAATTTTACTATTTTAACAATGCCTCCCGCAAAGTTTCATCACTAATGCCGGATCCCGACTTAAAAACCGGAATATTTTTGATTATTGCACCGAAATTCTGTGCGGCAAGCGAAATTTGCAGCCTGAAAAGCTCAAACCTACCCCATGGTAAAAATCACCAGCAGCATAGAACAAGCCGTCGAATGCCTGAATCGCGAAGCCCTGATCGGCCTCCCGACCGAAACGGTGTATGGCCTTGCGGGCAATATTTATAGTGAAAAAGCGGTCCGAAAGATCTTTGAAATGAAACAAAGGCCCTTTTTTAATCCGCTGATCGTACACATTAGTTCGCTGGATGATTTACCAAAAGTAGCCCTTGACATTCCCGACGAGGCCTATCAGTTGGCCGAGGCTTTTTGGCCCGGGCCCCTTACGCTGGTGTTGAACCGTCAGGCCAACATTCCCGATCTGATCACCGCCGGAAAAAACACGGTGGCAGTTCGGGTACCCAATCACCCGCTGGCCCTGGCCTTGCTCGAAGCCCTGGATTTTCCCCTGGCCGCCCCCAGTGCCAATCCTTTTGGCGCCATTAGTCCGACGAGTGCCGAACACGTAGCTAATTATTTTAAAGATCAGCTGGAACTCGTGCTGGATGGCGGGCCTTGTCAACGCGGGATTGAATCGACCATCATTGGCTTTCCTGATCATCAGCCGACCTTATACCGGCTGGGTTCGCTGGCTTTGGAGGAGATCGAATCCGTCGTTGGTCCTTTGCAAAGGATCACTTCAAACGAGACCTCGCCGAACGCCCCGGGCATGCTCTCCAGGCACTATGCACCCAGCACCCCTACCCTGCTCACGCCGGATGTCCAGCGTTTGCTCGAAACCCAGACGGAACAAAAGATCGGATTATTATTGTTTCAAAATCCGATCTCCAATACCCGGGTCCTGCATCAGGAGGTCTTGTCGCCCTCCGGAGATCTGACGGAAGCGGCTGCGCATTTGTATGCCGCCCTACACAGGCTGGACAAAATGGGGCTGGATGTGATCCTTGCAGAAAGATTCCCGGACACCGGCCTTGGGCGGAGCATCAACGACCGCCTGGAGCGGGCGACCAAAGTTTAAGAGCGTGTTCCGGATGGTTTGCTTTGTTTATTTTCCGAAGGTTTTCATTGAGTAAACGTGTCTGAATTCCTGGAGCAAACCCCTCCTTCACCACCCAAATGCTGCGTAAAACCCTGGCTCTTAACCCCCTTTTCCTGACCCTGCAGGGCCTGTGCGGCCAGCAACCTTTCTCTAAAAACTATCAGACCAACGAGGGGTTGCCTTCGAATTATATCTATTCCGTTTTTCAGGACGCTCAGGGATATATCTGGACCAGCCCGAATGTTGGTGTGAGCCGCTTTGACGGACAGTCTTTTGTACATTACAATACCGCGCAGGGTATGCCCGACAATCAGGTTTTTAGCCTGTGCGAAGACCATGCTGGCCGTATCTGGTTTGCTACCCTGAATGGCAAACCCGGATTTTTCAACCATGGCAAGATCTACACGAAACAAGATCTGGATTTTCTAAAACGTTGTGACCTCAGAGGGCTGTCTATCAAACTTTTTGAGCAGGAGGATGGTCGGATGGTGTATTGCGGAGTCTTTAAAAGTATTCTTTCCCAGTCGCCACCTGCTCCGCCTGCACTCGGGCAATTGATCTGGGAAGAAAAAACCAGTTCTTCGTTGCTAAATTTCGACCTTTCGGATCGGATTTCTGGTTGTTACTACCTTCGGGTGCAATCCGGCAGGGAAGTGTCGGTACTGAAGTTGATGCTGGTTCGTTGAGTTGGGGATGTGTTTATTTGTGGATTTGGTGATTTGTGGATTTGGTGATTTGAGGTGCCAAAGCCTGGTATTAGAATCTTCTTGGTCAGTCAGACCGATACCAGGCTTTGGCACCTCAAATCACAAAATCCACAAATAAACCAAGCACCTAAGATTGATATCTATCCACAGAGACTAAAAATCACCTATCATGCAAAGGATCCAAGCTTCCATTTTCCTCCTGGCCATGCTGGGAGTGATGTCATTTATAGCAGACTACTGGACATTTTGACGTTGGACACTAGACACGATTCTGTAAGTGCATGATTTTCAATTTTTTAGAGTGCAAGTCCAACGTCTATTGTCAAAATGTCCAGTAGTCTGCCGCTGAAGATGAATTTTCCAGTCAGATCTGCTATACGCCCGGCGGTGAAATGTTTGTAGGAGGTTATACGGGCAGCAACCAGGAAGCCAAGGCCATTTTCCTAAAAAAAATTCAGGAGCCCGGCGTTGACGGAGCGGTGATCTGGCACAAGGAGTATGACCATCCTGCCTTTATAGAAGCTTTGCGCGACATGAAACTTGCACCGGATGGCAATTTGCTGCTCCTGGTGGAGCAACGTACCACCTGGAATTTCAGTGGCCTGAATTCAGCCAATTGTCTGCTCCTAAAAGTGAATCCGGATGGAGCGGTGGTGTGGAAAGTCACTTTTAATGATGGTCAAAAAGACATTCCAGTCGGCATTGAAGTCCTCGCGGATGGGAGTTGTTTACTTCTGGGATTGAGCAATTTGACGCCATTCTGCTCCATTATTCTGCTGATGGCGCGTTTGTTTGGCAACAAACCTATGGCGATGATGGGTTCGAAATTATTGAAGAACTGATCGTGTGCGAAGAAGAGGACAAAATTGTCTGTACCGGTCAAGACGCTCCGAATGACCTGGCACTGATCGACGGCTTCTATTTTTTGGTGACCGACATGGCGGGAAATGAAATTTCTTCGACGACCATTGGGGGCAATAGCCCTTCTTTAGAATTGGGTCTTGACCTTACGCACACCATGGACGGACGGGTGGTAGCCGCCGGTGTCACCACAGAATTCGGCACCAGAGACGTGATGTTGTTGTACACCGAAGGGCTTTTCTTTTCCTGTACTCCGCCAGGTACAAGCAGCAATACAACGGAACCCAGGTTGAGCTCCGTCAGCATTTCACCTAACCCAACAACCGGAGATTTTCTGCTGGTTCAAGAGGACAAAGACTTTCCATTGCAATCACAATTTTTGCTTTTTAATACCTTAGCCAAATTGGTGTACACGCAAAATATAGACCAGACTGAAAATAAAATTAGTGGCTTGAATCTTATCCCAGGCATCTATTTTTATAAAATAGACCATGAAACCCGAAGCATCAGCACAGGCAAGTTGGTCGTAACCGGGCTTTGATCCAAACGGAATATTGGACAGATTTTTGCTGTACTTTATTCAGGTGTTTTTTTAGGAACAGGTTGTTATTCACCCGTTCCTTAATCCGTAGAAAGTGGCTTGGAAGCGTATTTATTCATAAACTACTGCTCAACGTGGGTTATGACATTAGGTTTATTCACCGGGCGACTGCGAGTCACCCGGTGAATAAACCTAATGTCATAACCCACACCATCCCAATTTCGACAATGCGTTACCTCATCTTTTCGATTATCCTGCTCTTCCGCCTGAGTGCCGGATTTGCCCAGACTGCTGTTCCTGAAATCTGCGATAACGGATTGGATGATGACGGTGATGGTCTCATAGATTGTTACGATAGGGGCGATTGCCCCTGCGCCTCCGATCATGATTGCACGCTCCAAACGACCAAAATGCCGCGGACGCTGGACCTTTTCTGGGAAAGTGCCGCGGGTTTCCACAACAGCACACCCATTGTTGGCAACCTGAACCCCTGGGCTGATAGCATACACGAAGTTATAATGCCCATTAATGCCAACAACTTAGGAGTTCCTGATGGCTTTTTTATCCTGAAAGGGGATGGCAGCAACCGAAATAATCCTGATTTTGTTAATATAGGCATCACCGGGGGCTACCACGTATTAATGCCGGCCATGGCCGATTTGGACCGGGATGGCCGGCCTGAAGTATTTGTGATTTGTGGTGACAAAAGAATTCGGGTTTATACCAATTACAATCCCGCCGCCAATCCAGTGATGCAGCTTTGGGCAATCTCTACCGATACTGCCTTGTTAGAAATTAGTCACGCCTATAGTGCTGATTTTGATGGCGATGGAATTGCTGAAATTTATGCCGGAAGCGACGTTTTTGGCTTTGATTTAAGCAATCCGGCCGCCCCGGTTTTAAGTCGGCTAGGCAGAGGGGTTGGCCCAAGAGGGGAAGCGTCCTCGCACTTTTGCAGCACCCTTGCGGTGGATTTATTGTCGCCCGCCGATTGTAATGGCGATCCGGATTGTGATGGGCTTGAGCTTGCCGCCGGTTATGGAATTTACTCCGTAGACCTTGATCCGAACGATGGAGATGGCATACAAATAAAATTGCAGCGCAACATCAATACCACTTCTTTACAGGCATTTTCCGACGGTTTTACGGCTGTGGCAGATATGGATTTGGATGGCATTCAGGACGTAGTGGTTTCGGGCATCCGGAACCAGCAAGTAGGCATTTATGTGTGGAACAAAACGGGTTTTTGGCGCTTTTTGCCCATGAATATCGCCACGCAAGGCTTTGTTATTTCGCCGGGTGCTTGCTCAATAGGCAATATTTTTGACGACCGAACGCAGGGTTTTTCAAGCGATTGGCCTGAAATTATGCTGAGGTATGGCAGACAAATGCGTTGCTTCAATCTGCACCCGGCAAGCGGCTTTTGGTGGTCAAATAATACCGTGCTCAATGACGATGATTCAGGACACGGAGTAGTTGGTAATTATGATTTTGACAACAATGGATTTGCAGAACTCATCGTCCTGGATGAAGACAGTTTGCGCATTTTATACGGCGGGGCTGCGCCTTTCCCGGCCAATGTAAATAGCAATAGAACGATCGCTGGTTATCTATGTAATGGGGCAACTAGTTGGGAGATTCCGGTGGTTGCAGACATCGATGGCAATGGGAACCCGGAAATTTTAGTGCCTGATTTTACTGGGAACAATGGTTCCAGACTTCGCGTATTTCACCCCCAAAACCCCGATTACTCTCGCTGGCTGCCCGCCCGAAACATCTGGAACCAATACGCCTACCATGTGGTCAATATCAATGATGATCTCACGGTCCCCGCTGTCCAACAAGCAGGCTACCTGGAAATACCCGGCCCCGGAAGCGGCAAAAGACCCCTCAATACCTTTCTGGCCCAAATACCAGCCTACTTCCACCCGGATGCCACGCCCTATTTCCCTTCCGCAGATTTGCAGGTAAAAGTGACGGAGGTAATTTGTCAATTGCCCACCTTTCAGGTCAAACTCGAAATCTGCAACCTCGGCGACGCGCCCTCAGCCGATACCACCAAGATACGGTTTTATCGGGCGGGGGATCCGTTCTCCGCGCCCGCCTCCAACTCCATCGGAACCTTTACGCTGAGTACCCAGGCCCTCGAGCCAGACAGCTGTTTTCAATACACCGTCACTTTGCCGAATGCTTTTGGGAATATCTATGCTGTAGTAAACGATTGGGGCAAGTTTCCAACCCCGCTTCCGGCGGGCGATGCAGCGTTTTATCGCCCGGAATGCGATCTGCAAAACAACATTGCCATTTTTAAAATGGACCTGAGCAATGGGCTTCCTGTCAGTATCGGGCCAGACCGCATCATCTGTGGCGGCACCACCGTCAGCCTGAGTGCCACACTGGGCTTCACTTCTTATCTCTGGCAAAACGGAGCCACCGCATCTGCCATTCAGGTGGCTCAGCCAGGTCTTTATTGGGTAGAAACCAGGGACCAGTGCTTCAATATCCGGCGGGATAGTATGACCATTGCTGAAGGGGAAGATGTTGAAACCATTCAAACAGCTATCTGCGAAGGCGATTTTTTTAGTTTTGGAGGACAAGACATTCCAGCCGGGAACACCCAAAGTTTTGTGTACACCAATGTCGTGGGCTGCGACTCTACTATTTTTGTAAAGGTAGAGGCACTCCCCAAAGATACCACGGCAGAATTCAGGCAATTTTGCCCCGGCGATTCCACCCTGGTCTTTGGTAATTTCGTCAAAACTGCCGGCGTTTTTGCCCAGAATTTCTCCAATGCAAGCGGTTGCGATTCGCTCCATAGCATTACGGTGAGCCTTTTCCCGGCGCCCGTTCCAACAAACGAAACCCGGCAAATTTGTCCCGGAGATTCCACCCTCGTTTTTGGCAATTTTGTAAAAACGGTGGGTGTATTTGCGCAAAATTTCAGCAATACAAATGGTTGTGATTCGACCCATACCATCACCGTAAATCTATTCCCGGCACCCGTTCCAACAAACGAAACCCGGCAAATTTGTCCAGGAGATTCCACCCTCGTTTTTGGCAATTTTGTAAAAACGGTGGGTGTATTTGCGCAAAATTTCAGCAATACAAATGGTTGTGATTCGACCCATACCATCACCGTAAATCTATTCCCGGCACCCGTTCCAACGAACGAAACCAGGCAGATCTGCCCAGGAGATTCCACCCTCGTTTTTGGGAATTTCATCCAGACAGCAGGCACTTTTGCTCAGAATTTTAGCAGTGTAAATGGCTGCGATTCAACGCACACCATTACCGTGAGTCTGCTTCCCGGGCTCTTGCCGACGAGCGAATTGCGGCAGATTTGTTCCGGGGATTCAACCCTGGTATTTGGCAATTATGTCAAAAATGCAGGCACCTTTTCCCAGACCTTCCCCAACGCTTCCGGATGCGATTCGCTGCATCAAATTGTGGTCAGTTTATTTTCTGCACCGACCTTGACCAACGAGGCCCGATTCGTTTGCCCCGGCGATTCTACTTTGATATTTGGCAGTCTGGTATCTTTTCCCGGCGTTTATTCGCGCAGTTATACCAACGCTGATGGCTGTGATTCCACCCATTTCATCACCCTCAGCCTATTGCCAGCACCTTTCCCGACGAACGAAACCCGGCAAATATGTGCGGGCGATTCGACGCTGGTTTTTGGCAATTATATAAAAGTTGCCGGTGTATTTGCACAGGAATTCAGCAATATCAACGGATGTGATTCCACCCATACCATCGTGGTAAAACTCCTGCCAGTTCCTATGCCGACCAGTGAATTGCGCCAGATCTGCCCAGGCGATTCGACCCTGGTTTTTGGCAATTTTGTACAGACCGCCGGGGTGTTTACCCAAAATTACGCCAATGCAAACGGTTGTGATTCCACCCATACGATTGCGGTGGAGTCAGTGGGCCAGTATGAATTTTCCAATCTGGTTGCGCTCTGTCCCGGCGATTCGGTCCTTGTGTTGGGCGAATGGGTAAACCAGGCTGGTATGATCCAAAAGCTGGTTTCAGGCGCCCCGGGTTGCGATACGCTTTGGACCATCACGGTACAAGGCATTGTTCCTCCGGCCATTAACCTTCAAATTACCCAGCCAGAGGCACAAGCCCCCTTCGGCCGGATCGAGGTGCCGGGAGGGAATGCGGTTTTGTATAGTCTGGATGGAATCAATTTTAGTCCGCAAAGTGTTTTCGACGGTTTGTTGGCGGGGCCCTATGTGTTGTATCAGGAATTTGAAGGCTGTGTTCAAAGCATCCCTTTCGAGATCCCCCCTTATATTGAAGCATCCAAACCAGGCGTTTTTGTGCCCAATATTTTTGCGCCAGGCTCCAACTCCGGAAATGAGCGATTCACGGTGTACGCTACTCCGGGATACATAGAACGCCTGGCCTGGCTGCGCATTTATGACCGTTGGGGCTCCCTGGTTTTTGACCAGCAAAGTTTTGCGCCGAACGATGCCTCCAAAGGTTGGGATGGTTTGGCGGGCGGGCAATTGGCTGCACCGGGCGTTTATTTCTGGCAGACCATGGTAGAATATGTTGGTGGTGCGCAGGAATTGAAAAAAGGGGATTTGACGGTGGTTCGTTGATGTTCTGTACCGGCAGCTCTGTACCGGCTGCTTTAGCTGCTGGATGCCGCGTGTGATCCAGCAGCTAAAGCAGCCGGTACAGAGCTGCCGGTACAATAAGCTAATCCTCACGACTCCCATCATCCGCCATTCGCACCATTTTCGGCGTAAATTTAGCCACCACCTCCACCAATTCCGTTTGAGCGGCCATCACCTGGTGAATGTCCTTGTAAGCCATGGGCGCCTCATCCAGACCACCACCGATGAGCGACACCCCGAGGTCCTGCAACAGGTTGCGCAGATCGTGCTGCTTTACATTTTTGATGGCCTGGGTGCGGCTCATTTGTCGTCCAGCGCCGTGTGAGGCTGAGTGAATGGCCGATACCTCCCCTTTGCCACGCACCAGGAATCCCGGCGCCGTCATCGAACCCGGAATGATGCCCATCACGCCTTTGCCTGCTGGCGTGGCACCCTTGCGGTGTACGATCACTTCCTCACCGTTCAGCATTTCCTTCCAGGCGAAATTGTGGTGGTTTTCCACTTTGGCCAGTACCGTGGCGCCGATGGCTTTGGTCAGTTTGCGGTGAATGACCTCATGGCAGGCAGAGGCATAGTCGCCGGCCAGGTTCATGGCCAGCCAGTACTCTTGTCCGGCCTCGCTGTTCATATCCAGATAAGCCAGGTTGGCGGCGTAAGCGGGCAGTTTGCATTGCTCCTTGGCAATTTTCGTGTAATGTCCCGCCAGGGTAGCACCCAGTCCGCGGGAGCCCGAGTGCGTCAGCAAAGCGAGATAGCGGCCTTTTTCAATGCCCAGAACCTCATCTTTTTCGGCGAAATCAATAATGCCCCATTCCACAAAGTGGTTGCCGCCGCCGGAGGAGCCCAGTTGCGTGAAAGCCTTGTCCTGCAGGCTTTGCAGGAGCTTGGTCATTTCGAATTCCTTGCGGTCCAGCACATTGTGATAAGCGCGGTCTTTGCCTGAGAAACCCACCCCGGCGCCAAAAGCGGTGGATGCGATCAGTTCGCGTTTGTAAAAGGATCGGTTCTGGAAGAAATGTTCCTCCGGGATATCAAATACAGACAAGGCCATGCGACAACCGATGTCCACCCCAACCCCGTACGGGATGACGGCGTTTTGGGTGGCCAGTACCCCACCAATCGGCAGTCCGTAGCCCTGGTGCGCATCGGGCATGAGCGCGCCGGCCACCGTGACCGGCAGGCGCATGGCGATATTCATCTGCTCCAGGGCACCGGCTTCGATGCCTTCTTTTCCGAAGATGGTGTAGGCCGGTGCTTCTGTTTTTAGTTCGATGGTGGCTTTGGCGGCTGTTTCCGCAGCGGCTTCGAGGATGGCTTTGGCCAGGGGTGCCAGCGCAGCATCTTCGAGATAAGCTTCGGGGTCTTTGCGCACCCGATTGAGGGTACTCAGGGTTTGAGGCTTTTTGGCTGCGGCAAGGACCGTGGTGGCAAGCTCCAGGGCTACGCCGAGGACTTTCCCTTCGCTGAATCCGAAGTTCAGGAGGTCTTTTCCGGTGATCAGGGTTGCGGCTTTGAGTGCTTTTTTTGTTGTTTTGATCTTCATTAGAAGGATGCTGTGAACGTGGCAGGTTTTCTGGGCGAATGGGGTTTGAATTTTGATGGTGGGGTTAAAACCGATTGGGGAAGGTAGGAGTTCCCGTGTTTTGAGTTTCTTCCTGATCCTGGATAAAAAGGAGCATTAGGTAAGGTACGCATATTGTATTGTATTTTTGGAGAAATTTGGCAGCTAGCAAGTGCGCATTTTGTGTTGTGCTTTCTGATTAGCGCAAGCTATCACATTGTAAGAAATTGATTTTCAACATATTATGACTTCAAGTATTTTTTCCTCACAGAAATCGAAGATTTTCGCTAGCTTTGCCAATGCGGCTGGAGAGTACGCATATTCACGAGTTATGTGCAATGCTGACAAACCAACTTAGACAAATGAAAACTGTTCAAGACCATATTAATTCTGACTTGTTGAATTGGCTTCACGACAACAATTTCAAATATAGACAAGTCAAAATCAAGACGGACAAGGGTGCTCTCGATAATTTGTATAACGACAAGTTTTGCTTAAAAATTTACGACAGACTTGGACACGGATTTGGAGTTACTATTAATGTTGCAGACAAATATGACGAAAGCATTTATGACAACGATAGTTTTAGTTTGCATTGGGCGTTTGAGTATTTTAAATTAAAAGAAACTGCTTCGTTCAACAGTCGGACAGAAAATCAGTATGAGCAAAACTTACCAAACTTAATTCAGGACATAAAAAACATTGCTCCGCGACTAAATCAAATGACCCTAACTGAATGGGACAATATGAAAGAGTGGATAGACAAAGTAGCGAGAAAACAATTTACGTAAACGATTTACCAATGGACAACAGAAGCACAGCACATAACAGTGGGTTTAAAGAAATTGGGGGTTCAGTGGTTTACCAAACATTTGTGCTTCTATTCAAGTTCAGTGCGGGCAGAAAGTTTTGTGCCCCGAAGTCCCCAACTTCTTAAACCCCCAAAACGTTAGCAGTAAGCTTACCCCCCCCAATCCGTAAAAAGCATACAAACTACCTGAATTTGTATTACCTAAGCACTCGGTAAATGCATCACCTTTGCATTTCAATATAAATTCAAAAACGTATGTTTAAAAATATATTAGGTATAGCTCCTAAATTAGAATCAGATGGCTCTTACAGCCCTTCAAAACTTGCTTTGAAATTGGCAACTAAACAAAAAACCGACTATAAGCCTGTTGTTTATGAAAAATACCAAGGTAAAAAAACAAAAATCCTTCTAATTTTTACCGAACAGAAAAACATGAAAATGCAAAATGGCAAAATGTTTTCTACGGGCAATCACCCTGTTGAAGCACTCTTACCCATGATGCATTTAAAAAATGCAGGTTTTAGTTTTGAAATAGCTACCCCAACAGGAAAACCCATTGTTTTTGAAATGTGGGCATTCCCAGAAAAAGACGAAAATGTCAAAAACTTCTACGAAGAATATAAAAGCGATTTTGAACAACCCAAAAAATTACAAGACTTTGTAAATAATTCTTTAGCCGAGACCGAATCGTTTGCAGCGGTATTCATACCTGGTGGACATGGTGCCATGCTTGGAATTCCTGAAGACAAAAATGTAGGGAATATATTGTCGTGGGCACATGAAAATAATCTTTTCACCATCACACTTTGTCATGGTCCTGGTTCCTTATTAGCAACTACACTGGATAATCAGCCTTTTCTTTATGAGAACTACAAAATGGCGGTTTTTCCTGATTCAGTAGATAAAATGACCCCTAAAATTGGATACCTTCCCGGACAAATGCCTTGGGGATTAAGTGAAAAACTGAAAAGTTTAGGTGCAAACATTGTGAATACCAAAGCAGATAATACGGTTTGCATAGATAGAAAATTGATTACAGGAGCCAGTCCCTTGGGAGCAAATGAACTTGGGAAATTAGCAACAGAAACTTTATTAAAAGAATTGAAATAATTTAAAAATCAACAAGAATGAAAAAGACAATGTTTATTACTGGTGCAAGTAGCGGCATAGGAAAAGAAACTGCAAAGTTATTTCAATCAAAAGGATGGAATGTTATCGCTACCATGCGAAATCCAAATAACGAAACGGAGCTAAACCAATTAGAAAATGTTTTGGTTGCCCAATTGGATGTTTTAGATCTAGATTCTATACAAAAAGCGTTTGCAGAAGGCATTCAAAAATTTGGAAGTGTGGATGTGTTGCTTAACAATGCAGGTTATGGTGCTTATGGTCCATTAGAAGCATTTAGTAGAGACAATATTGTTCGTCAATTCAACACGAATGTGATTGGACTTTTAGATGTTACAAGAGCCATTCTTCCTCATTTTCGTGAACATAAAAAAGGAATAATCATTAATATTTCATCTATTGGTGGCAAAATGACGTTCCCTTTAGGATCGTTGTACCACGGAACAAAATTTGCCGTAGAAGGTATTTCCGAATCACTGAACTTTGAAGTAGAGCAATTTGGGGGACAAGTAAAAATTGTAGAACCTGGTATGATAGCAACCGATTTTGGTGGCCGATCTTTTGATTTTAGCAATGACGAAAGCATGGCTGAATACCAGAAAGTTGTAGGAGCTTTACTGACTGCAATGCCAACCATGGCAGCCAATGCATCGCCAGCAAGTGTAGTAGCAGATGTAATTTTTGAAGCAGCTACCGATGGTAAAAACCAATTGCGGTACACCGCAGGCGAAGATTCAAAAATGCTAATTGCCAGTCGTCAACAATACGATGATGCTACATTTATTGGCGGTATTAAATCGCAATTTGGACTTTAGAAAACAAGAAATATGAATCCAATAATAAAATATTTTCATGGCGAAAAAGCCGAAAGCTATATTTTTATGATGATAGGAGTCGTTGCGTTTGCAATGGCTCTTTATTTCTTTTTTGCTTTAAAAACCTCCTTTTGGAAAGGAGTCGCTGTGCCTTTTATCATTGTGGCTTTGCTTGAATTTGTGGTGGGTTATACCATTGTTACCCGTAGTCCAAAAGATATTGCTCGTGTGGAAACTTATCTTCAACAAGCACCCAAAAGCATCAAAACCATCGAAATTCCACGAATGGAAAAAGTATTGAGCAATTTTGTGGAGTATCGATACGTAGAAATAGCCTTAATTATATTTGGCATTGTATTGATGTACAGCTGTATGCAGGATACTTTTTGGAGAGGTTTAGGTCTCGGATTGTTTATGCAAGCCAGTATCGTTTTGTGTTTAGATTTTTTTGCAGAAAGACGAGGACATATTTATGTTTTATATTTACAAGAATTGATTGAAAAAACATGAACAATCTCATTCACCTACACAGTATTACCGATTTACACAAGCTATTTAGCCTAGGAAATAGTTTTCATCCATTGGTTACCGTTTTGGATTTTAGCAAAGTGACCGAAAACGTGGAGGAATATTCAAAAGTCACTACCGATTTTTATTCCATCATGTTCAAAAACTACTGCAAGAACAAAATGAAGTACGGCCGAAAAGCCATAGATTTTCAAGACGGGAATCTCATTTGCATTGCTCCCAACCAAACCATTGACATGGACAATGAGGAAGAAGAAAGGGAAGGTAAAATGGGTTGGGGTTTGTTTTTTCACCCCGATTTAATTAGAGCTACCACTTTAAATGAGAAATTAAAAGATTACACTTTTTTCAATTACGAAGTATCCGAAGCCTTGCATCTTTCTGACAAAGAAAAAGGAGTTTTATATGAATGTGTGCAAAAAATACAAGCCGAATTAGAAGAAAATATTGATGTGCATAGCCAATATATCATTGTGTCTACTATAGAACTACTCTTAAATTATTGCTCAAGGTTTTATGGCAGACAAATGATTACCCGTAGCCAAACCAACAAATCCATTATTTCTCAGATAGAAAGCGTTTTAACTCACTATTTTTCTGCGAACACCATACAGGAACAAGGCCTGCCCACCGTTAAATATTTAGCCGAACAGGTTCATTTATCGCCAAGTTATTTGAGCGATCTATTAAAAAAGGAAACAGGCAAGAACGCACAAGAACACATTCACTTTTACCTGATCGAAGAAGCAAAGAATTTACTTTTAAATTCAGAAAAAAACGTAAATGAAATAGCATATAATTTAGGTTTCGAATATCCTCAATATTTCAATACCCTTTTTAAGAAAAAGACCGGAAGAACTCCCAAGGAATTTAGGGATTTGAATTAAGGAAAGCCTACTGCTAACATGGGTTTGGCAAAAGTGGGGCCTTTGTGCTTAATTGAACATTTGTAATTTTTATTAGCTTTTGTGCTAAATTTGAACTTTAGTACTTTTTAATCCCACCTTCGCCAAGCCCAAAAACGTTAGCGGTCAGGCTATGACGACTATGCAAATATGGAACTGACTTAGAAAGGGTACACATTTTTCAGGTAAAAACCTCGTTGAAGTTCTTTGACAATTCGGAAAAGAAAACAAGGACTCCTTTGCAGTTGTTCTTAATAGCCAATTGAGCGATAGCAATTGGGGTTATTT
>JBILHS010000060.1:0-33270 GCA_044350425.1 Saprospiraceae bacterium
GTTCTCCGTTCCGTTATTGATTCTGCAATAAAAAATGGCCAATCTGTATTCTACGCAATCAATGCAGTGATCGATATCACGCTCGATATTATTCCGCCGCCGAAGGCGGCTGGATAGTTACAAAAAATCCTGCTTTGAACCAATTGAGTTCAAAGCAGGATTTTTTTATGCCATCAACACAGATAATCCATAAAGGAAAATCCGTGTCCAATCCGTATCATCCGTGTCCCCCCCCTTGTCAGAACTACCCACAACCCACTATTCAACAAAAACACAGTTCTTAAAATGGTCGGGCCGGTTTCACGGGCCCCACATCATCTGGCGGGTTAAAATACCAGCGCAAAGTGGCTTCAATGGAGCCGTTATGTTGCTTTCTAAGTTCGGTAAGTCCGATATCGTAAGAAAAACAGAAGAATAATTTTTTCGTGGCCTGGAAGCCTAAGGCTACATCCATGCTCTCGCCGGCAAAATTCGTATCTCCACCCAAACGATAAGTCAGCCCGCCATAAAACTTATTACTCAGCAAGGCACTTACATTCATTTCAGCATCAAAAGGTGCGCCGACTGCATACCTTAGCAAGAGTTGCGGCGTGACATCCAAATCTTCTGTAGCTTCGAATTTAATGCCCCCCATGGCATTGATATGCTGTACTTCTCGAGAAAGCACATCTCCAAATTCAGAGAAATCGATGCTGTTATTCACAATACGGGGAAGCGCAATACCTGCATACCAGCGATCCGAATAGGCATTATAGTAAACACCTGCTCCAAAATTTGGCACAAACTTGCTCTTTGGATCCAAAGGAATTCCCGGATCATTATGGTCAATGGCAATGATCCGGGAATCAGCCCAGTTTTGGCGAATGTTACGCATACAGGCCTGAAGCCCTACCGACAAAGTACCTCGCTTCAATTGGATACGGTAAGCATAAGCAATATCAAACGTCAGATTTGTATTGATGCCGATGGTTTGTCGCGCTATGTTACCACCAATACCCACGCGATTATTAAGCAATGGCTGGGTATATGAAATGACCATCGCTTTGGGCGCTCCATCCATACCCATCCACTGGTTGCGGTAGATGGCTGTGAAGGTGGGGGAAACGAAACTACCCGCGTAGCCAGGATTATACGCCAGTTTATTGAACATAAACTGGGTGTACATCTGCTCCTGTTGTGCGGAGGCGCAATAAGTCAGGAAGAGTAGCGGTATAAAAAAGTATAGTTTTTTCATGTTGTTGGACGTTGGGCAGCAGACTTTGTACTTGTGACTTTGAACTTGAGACTTTGTACTTATGCTATCGTTGAATCAACAAAAAGCCGGTACTAGGTTTGTCTTCATCATTCAGCCTTACCCTAAAGAAATAAGTACCGGCTGGGAGTTCCTCGGTGTTGTAAGTTCCGCCCCAATCGTTTTGATACGGTTTAGCATGAAAAACAACGTCTCCCCATTGGTTATAGACTGTAACATCCAGGTTTGCCCTGCCCTTTCCAAGGGTACATACTTCTGGGATAATAAACAGATCATTATAACCGTCACCATTGGGTGTTATAATGGTGGGTATGTCACAAGCAGGCGCTCCACCCACCACAAAGGTCACATTACCAATACTTACCGAGCCGGGGCAGTTGTTGTTGCTGATCGTGTACGTCATTGATTCTGACCCGGTAAAACCCGATTGTGGTCGATAAACATATCCGCCAATCGCTGCCAGTGTATCTATGAGACGACCGAGCGGTGGAGGTGTAGCGATCAAAAATGTAAAGGCTCCGGGTAAAACATCATTCAGCAGCACATTGAATTCAGCGGTACCTCCAAATGGCACCTGAACTACATCGTTCACTGCCTGAGGGAAAATTTCATAGAAAATTTCCACCGTGTCTCTGGAATTGGTCCCGCAACTATCATGGTTGATGGTCCAGAAAATTTCGTTTTTGCCCGGTTTCAGGCCAGAGACAGTAGTGCTTGGAAGATTTGGATTGGAAAAGTTCAAACCTGAATTGCTACTCCACTGGCCGAACTCCCAGGGCACCCCGTTGATCTTTGCCAGTTCAGAGGCCTGTAAGATGGCCTTATTTTCAGCATCACAAACAAACTGGATCGGACCAGCACTGGGTTTTGGACTGTATACATAGACCACCACAGGGTCAGTGTTCACTCCACAGCCCGGGTTGCCAATTTCCCACTTAAAAGAATAGGTTTGTCCTTTGCCCGGAAGCCCACTGATCGTTGTATTGGGAACATTCTCATTATTGATCACGACACCCAGGCTGGCTTGTGATCCTAGCTGAGTCCACTTACCTTGTACATTTGTACCTTGCTTAGCATTTAATTTGATTTCCGTCAGATCACAGGAATAAATATCCGGACCACCATCTGCAATCTCAGGGCTTTGCGCGGTGATGATTACTACATCACTGCTGAAATTACTACAAGCGCCGTTAGAAATCGTCCATTGGAAGGTATCGACATTGCCAGCGATACCCATATACCAGGCGCTGGGGTTGGTTGCGTTAATGATCGGAACCGAGGCTCCTCCAATTTGCGTCCACAAACCTTTCAAAGAGAATTGTAAGGGGTTGGGTCCACCATATAAAATAATGGCTGAATCTGTGCACGCAGGACGGTCTACACCGGCATAAGCAATAATATTGGCCGGAATGGTGTCAAAAACGACCGTAACTATATTCGAATAAGCCGATTCACAATGCTCCGGAGCAGGTGTACTTGCCTGTACCCAAAAGGTATGTGGACCAGCGCCCAGCGACAATACATTGGGGAGGGCCAGGCTTAAGCTGGTCGATGTGGAGGATTGAAGCACGCTTCCGGAGGATTGATCCTCCCAGGTATAAGTCATCCCGTTTTCAGGGTTGGAGACATTTATGAACGATGAAACCGGGCTGTCTATACAAATAGGCCCGGAAAGATAAATAATTGCCGGTGTTTCAGGTGTAGGAATTACTTCTACCACCAAAGAGGCCTCCGGTGAGGTACAATTATCCTTGGTAACTTTTAAGGTGTAGGTTCCAGCCATGGAAAGCGTCACCGGCGACAATACTGGATTTTGCATGTGGTTGTCAAACCCAGGCCCGATCCAATGATAATCGCCCATCTGACTATTGGACATCAGTGACAGGGATCCGCCCTCACAGGCTGGCGAGGTACTGCTGATAATCGGAGTCGTTGGGATCGGATGCACTGTCAGGGTAATCGTGTTGGACGGACCAGACTGACAGGTTCCATTGCCTGCGATCACGACCACGGTATAAGCACCACTATGCACTACCTGCGCATTGAGGATAGACAGCCAGGCGGTATTGGTAATGGTATCACTTAGATTGCCGGGCCGGTTCCAGAGATAAGTTGCCCCGGGTGTCGGGATGGCAATCGTCAACAGCACATCCACTCCGGCACAAACCGGTTGGGGTGGATTAACCAGCAAGGTGGGCGTTGCCGGAGGTGCCTGAATATTTATTTCAGTCGTGGCCGGTAAGGAAGGACAGCCTATGGAATCTTTTACGACCAGCGTGTATGAACCATTGTAGGCCGTGCAAACGTCTGCTATGACCGGACTGGCTAAGGTTGAAGTATTAAAAGCAGCTGGTCCTGTCCACAGATAACTGCTTGCCGCCGGGACTACAGTTGCGGTTAAGACCGCGTCCGAGGTGCCATCACAGCAAGCCGGCGCATTGTTTCCAATGAAGGTGATGCTTGGAGGTGTAGAATTAGTGACCATGACCGTGGCAGTATCTGCACATTCGAAAATGGTTTTACCCACCACCTGGTAAATACCACTTGCCCCATTGGGTACGGTTAGATTTTGAAGGAATTGCTGCGCACCATCCGGGAAGGTCCAGCACCAGGTAAGTGGCTGCACCGAGGAAAACGTGGCCGTTAATTGCAACAACGAATCTTTACAGATCGGTTCGTTAGAGCTTGCTGTAACCATCGGATAAGGATGTACTGCAATGGTAAATTCCGCGGATTCATTTGAATAACAGCCGTTAGCAAAGACCAAAACGGTATAAACACCCGCATCCCCCAAGGTTACTGAAGGAATAGAGAGCGAATTGAAGTTGGTGGTCACCGTGGCCCCGTTTGGCAGGGTCCAGGCATACTGGGCTGCATTCAGATTGTTGCAGATCAATGTCAGGGATTGCCCCTCACAGAGATTGGGCTTGCCAGTGGATATGCTTGGCCTGGCTGGCATTGAATCTACTGTCACTGTTACTGTAACCGGGACAGAATTACATCCGTTTTGTTGGGTAATCAGGGTATAAACGCCTTCATGAATGGCTTTTTTGGCGCTATTGGTAACTGTTGGGCTTTGCGCATTACTGGTCCAGCCATTTGGATGAGACCACATGTAAGTCAGTCCTCCGGTAGAAGGGGTAGTTGAATTTAAAGTAATACCCAAACCTTCGCAAACCTTAAACACAGATGGATCAACCGCTGCCGGAGGTGTAGGGTGCACGGTTACCGTAAAAGAATTGGAAAGTGCCGTATTGCAGCCATTGGCAAAAACTTTCAAATAGTAGGTATAGATGCCTGGCGCAGGATTGACAACAGTAAAGGTGGTTTGAGTGGTGGTCGTACCCAAAACAATTAAGCCTCCGGGTGTATCCACCAACCATTGATAGCTTACATTTTGTCCATTGTATGAGTTGGTAATCAAGCCAACATTCTGACCCTGACAAAGTGAAGTTCCACTGCCCATGAGTACCGGAGCATTGATCAGTATTGCCAGATTCACAGGAATGCAAGCCGTAGACGTACAGCCCGTTGCACCTGTGATGGTCACGCAATAGGAGCCATTATGCTTGCTCATGGCATTGGTGGTAACAATCGGGTTTTGTAGGGTGCTTGAAAAACCATCAGGTCCGGTCCATTGATAGGTAAAGGTGCTTGGGGCTGCAACTGGGGTCGTGCAAAACAGTTGAAGCGATCCTCCTTCACAGACCGGTGAGTAGCTCAACAAAGGCCGTTCATTTTCAACCCGAACGATGGTGATACATGCAGCTGAATTCCCGGAGGTATCTGTTACAGTGAGTTTTACAATAGAATTGGTTCCTGCCTGACCGCAACGGAAGGTATCCGGGAATACGGAATAGGTCAGGTTCGGTTTGGGTGTGCAATTGTCTGTGCTGTTATTATTGATCTGCGCTGGCGTCAAAACATAAGCCGGCAAACCTGCAGGATTAGCAAAAATCGTCAGGGTTGGCTGGCAGATCGCCTTCGGCTTTATGGTATCGCGAACGGTAAGCATAAAGGATGTCATACCGGTCAATCCAGCCTTGTCGGTGGTCGTGTACATCACCGTGTATTTACCCGGCGAAAGCGTGTCTTTGGTTGCGTTACCCGTGAGTGTACCGGTAGAAACCACCTGATTTGCGGCATTTTTTATGGAATAATCCACTACAGCGTAGCTGTATTCCAATACCACCTGGATCTGACTGATGCCATCCGTATTATTGGGTAAAAGCGGTGCGCAGGTCCCTATAAAATTCGAATAGGCTAAGAAGTCACGATTTGGTTCCAGGTAGAAAGATGTATTCCCTCCGCCCTGAGCCCAGGAATTAATATCTGCTGCATTAACGGTGAGGATTGTCTCGTTAAAGGTGGAACATTCTCCCACCAAAGTTCCTAATTTGGTGGTGTCCAGATCTGTCCCGGCTTCATCAAAAACCTTGAAAAATTCGCCGGGATGTGCATTATCCCCCTTATGTCTGATCTTTAAGATACCAGTTCCGACCGCATTTGGAATGACCCCTGTCAGTGCAATAGCAGGAATATCCGACGCAACCAGACCTACATCCGGGTAAACCTCAAACTGGAGTGGTAAAACTGCTGAGGCTAAGCTCAAACTGGCCGACATCGCGCAATTTTCTGTGATACCGGGAAATGGAAGTGTTATCACACCATCGCAGTTATTCTGTCCGGTAAACACCGTAATGTTCGGTGGTGCATTCAATATGGGCGCCTGAGCATCATTAATCACAACCTGCACCGATGCTGTGGAGGAATTACCCACACAGTCCGTGGCAGTATAGATGACCGTATGCGTCCCTACCGTAAGATAGTGCGTACCCAATGGAGGAAAGCTTTGCGAAGCTCCACCATCCAGGGAATAGGTGGTTAAGATGGGAACATCCGTGTCGGCATAATAATATTCCAATATTACCGTCACCATTCCAGTGGTGCAGACCGGGTTACAGGCGCCTGGCCCAGTCCCATTTGGAATTACTGTGAATTTGGCCATACCATCACTCAGCCATGTATTTAGCTGGGGAGGAGTTACTGGAAACACATGCGTCTTATCCCCACATTGTGAACTGGTGCGAAGGGTATCGATCAGCATGTTATTCTCGTCATAGATTAACAGGAATTCCAAAGAGTCATTTGCATCTGCATTATCCAGCCTTACCCTTAGCTCAGTGACCGGACCATTCACGGCAGGCTGGAACGGAGCTGTATTGGGCGAGATCAGCTGAAATGACATGCTCGCAACAGGCACAACAAAGATGGAACCAGGGCCAGATGGAATTAAGGGCTTCATATCCGAAATGATTACCTTATGCAACTTTTCACTACACACATCCGTTACCGACAGAGGGCCCGGAATAGCGATCAAAGCCCCACAATCGCCCAAATTGTTGGGGAACATCATATTGGCGGGAGGGCCGATTGCCGGCGGCGTAGTGTCCTCGATCTGAATGAGTTGGGTATAGGTTCGGGTGTTCCCACAATTGTCAGTTGCCGTCCATTCCCGTTTTACAATATAATTGGTCCAGTGGGCACAGTTCGTGGTATCCGGGTTTCTGATTTCAGACTCAAGCAGGCTCACCGTCACGGAGTTATCACAATTATCTGCCGCATTAAAAGTGAGCGTATTCGGAGGTGTCGGAATAGCGTCGCATTCTACCGTAATATTCGGCGGTATGTTCACCAGTGTTGGGGACACGGTATCTATGACGTGTACCCGTTGGTCGAAGGTGGTCAAATTACCACATACATCTGATGCAACCCATTGGACAACGATGGTATATTGATCCGTACAGGGACCTGTTGTGATGGTTTGCCCCTGCTGGATCGGCGCAGCTGTCAGACCGCTGCAGGCGTCAGTAGCCATTGGCACGGGTGCAGGGAAAGGCTGGAGTGCGCTACAGAGGGCTGTCGTGTCTAAAATCCCGCCCGGAACAGGTCCAAGATTGTCAATAACAGAAATCGTTTGCGTAGTAGTCCGGGTATTGCCACACTGATCTGTTGCCGTAAAGGTCCGTACGATATTGTAGGTAAAATGACTACAAACCGCCGGGTCAGGATTTTGAAATGAACTGTCCGCTGTGATGATACTTACCACCGGGCTACAGCCATCAGAGGCCATAATATCCACGCCCATGACCGGTACCGGAGGCAATACAAAATTATCACAACGAAAGGTCCGGTCTGCTGGAATGAGTGTAAAAACAGGTCGTGTAGTATCCTGAACAAATATATTCTGTGGGATGGTGGCCAGATTACCGCAATCGTCTACTGCAGCCCAAGTCGTTAATACAGTATAAGATCCAGCGCAAATGATATCTTTGTTTACCCGGGAAAAAGTGACCGTTATATTTGCATCGCAGTTGTCGGCCACAATCGCTGCAGGTACCGTCGGCAAGGGATTGGGACAATACACCGTGATGTTTGGCAGAAGTCCCGTGAAAGTAGGGGCTTGTGTATCAACAATACTCCAGCGCAACATAATGGTACTACTGTTGCCACAATCATCCGTAGCACGGAAGGTTACGTTTGTAAACCAGGTACAATCGTTTGCCTGAACCGTGGGATAGGGCCCGGCATTAAAATTACCATTCCCAACCTGTCCGGTTGAAGTGACGAAGGAAAAATTGGTCCAGGTAAAACCGGAGCAATCTTCTGTCACGGTGGCATTTCCACGGGCATTTATCCAAGCTTGAAGGGCGGTTTGTTCGTTGGCGCCGCCGCATTGTTCTGTTGCATTTATGCCTGTAATAAACGGCGGCAAAGTGTCTATTGCACCAAAATCAGCATTGCCCATAAAGGTCTCTTTGCCACAGGCATCCTGCACAAAAAAGTCTACCGAGACGAACCCATGTACTTTACTGAAATTTTGGCTACCAATAGTTTGTGTCTTGCAACCTCCTGCAAAAGACGCCAGAAAGGCAGAAACCACCTGCGCGGAGTCTTTGAGGTCCCCGCCAATTTTCATGGTGTAAGACAACGGAAATGAGCAAGAGTCAAAGGCCTGTGAATACGCCTTCTTATTGATCCATTCTCTGAGCTTGACCAGTTCATTGTCATTTTGAGAACAATAAGCCACCGTATCTCTGGGAGCTTTGACCACTACAGGTCCGATGTTGTCAGAGGTCGAAAAAATCACATCCACATTTTGCTGAAAAGCACAGTTGTCTAGTGCTTTAAACCTTACGGTGAGTGGCACTTTACAACCAGCAGGAAAGACAGCCGGTGCATTATTGGTAAGGGACGCAACACCTGAGGCATCTGTGGCCGAGAAAGCTGCGATCTGCGTGGCCAGCCAGGCTGGATATGCCGTAGACAATAGTTGACAGGGGGCAGCACCATCCAGGGGATACCCTGTGATCTGGGGCGGCAGGGAATCCTTGTATATGATGATGGTCTGGGTGAAAATGGCCGTATTGTTATTGGCATCTGTCGCTGTCCAGGTGCGGGTAAACGTGCCACTTTGGCAAAGAGCCGGCCCGGATGTCTGGTTGAAGGTCTTATTTAGAACCAGTGTACAATTATCCACTACAGGAATCATCGGAGCGGGGGGGACAGCCGCAATTGAACTAAACTCGAGGGTATCGAATACGCCAGTCAGATCGAACGTGGGAGGCATAAGATCCACAAAACCAATAAAATATTCATAAGTGTGCGAGTGACCTGCGTTGTCTTTTACAAACCAAAAAATCTTGGGATTATCGCCGGCAGTAAACAGCGCATTGTATTGATACCCCGATGCGATCGGATCAAACATGGACATGGTGATGGTGGCGCCGATGGTGGAGGTAACCACCGGATCAGGCACGTTTCCTTGCAGCTTGGAGAGGCAGCCAGGTCCCACCGGAAGCGATGTAGGACCATTGTAACTAAAATTAAAGAAAGAAGGCTGTGCCTTCAGCTGAGCAGTAGGAAGCAAAAAAAGGCAAAGCATCACACAGGAAGGCATTGCCCGAAAAACAGTAGGTAATCGGTTTATCATACGGACGGGTTGGGTTGGGTAGGCACCTTGCGCCTTGTTTGGTTCATTTGAATTGATGGGATTAAAGGTGGGTTACGTTGGTCTGTTCAACAAGGCCCTTAACCGGATCACCGTTTCTTCCCTGCCAAGCACTTCTGCGGTTTCAAATACAGCCGGGCCCTTCATGGTACCCACCAGCGCGATACGAAGCAAAGGCAGGATATCACCGGGTTTTACCCCTTTCTCCTGAATAAATGCTTTTACCGCTTCTTCTAATTCTAAGGCCTTAAACAGCTCAAAAGTAGCCACTTTTTCTGTTAATTCAGCAAAAACTGAAGTAATGTCGCCATTCCAACGCTTTTGCAGGGTCTCTTCATCGTATCCACGCACCGGTTCGAACAGGTAATATCCAATTTCAACAAAATCCGTCAAAAAGGTCACCCGCTCTTTCATTAAGGAAACGGCTTTTGACAAATAGGCATCTGAAACCTGATATCCCTTTGCATCTGCGTAAGGCCGGATCATAGCAGCCAATGCGCCGTCATGCATGGCGTGTATGTATTTCTGATTGAACGACTTCGCTTTTTCATAGTCAAACCGCGCTCCACTCTTACCGATGTGTTCGATCGAAAACAATTGGATGAGTTCCTCCATGGAAAATACGTCCTGATCTCCCCCCGGGTGCCAGCCCAGAAGTGCGAGGAAATTGACCACCGCTTCAGGCAAAAATCCAGCCTCTCTGAAGCCTCCGAAACTATCTTCCTCCGTTTCTCCTTTCCAACCCAGTGGAAAGACCGGGATGCCAAACTTGGCGCCGTCGCGTTTGCTCAGTTTTCCGTTGCCCACAGGCTTCATGATCAATGGAAGGTGCGAAAAACGAGGCATGGTAGCCTCCCATCCAAAACCTTCATACAGCAAAACGTGGTGTGCTGTACTGGGCAGCCATTCCTCTCCACGAATCACATGTGTAATGCGCATCAGGTGATCATCCACAATATTGGCCAGGTGATAAGTAGGCATCCCATCCGCCTTCAAGAGCACCTTGTCGTCTAATTCGCTGCTCTCAAAAACGACTTCGCCACGGATCAGATCCTGAATACGAATGCTTCGCCCAGGCGTCACTTTCAATCGGACCACGAAGGGATCACCCGCTGAGATACGGCGTTTTGCCTCCGCATCCCCGAGTGTCAGGCTGTTCGACAATTGGTGGCGAGTCAAATGATTGTACGTAAAATGTTCTGCTAACTGGCGCTGCACATCCAATTCCTCCGGAGTGTCAAAAGCGTAATAAGCATGGCCCAGCGCCACAAGTTCATGGGCATGTCTTAAATAGATCTCCTTGCGATCACTCTGCCGGTAAGGGCCATCCGGGCCACCAAAGCCTACTCCTTCATCCGGCAGCAATCCAACCCAACGCAGGGCTTCAATGATATAATCCTCAGCGCCTGGGACATAGCGCCCCTGGTCGGTGTCTTCGATCCGGAGAATAAAAGTGCCGCCTTGCTGGCGCGCAAAAAGGTAGTTGTACAAGGCCGTACGCACGCCGCCTATGTGTAATGCGCCCGTTGGAGAGGGCGCAAATCTTACTCTTGGTTTTGTCATTATGTTTTTATGTCGTCATGATGGGTCATTAGTGGAGAATGAGTCAATGATATAATGACCCAATAACATAATGACCCTTTGTCACACTTCGTGAACAAGGTGCAAAATTAGTAGTTTTCTAGTATCAAAACTGGCGAGTTGGCCTCTTGTCGGATTCTGGCGTAATGGAACAACCAATTGTATTGGCATGAAAAACATTAGCCTGGCCCCAACCTTTTAGCCGCTTTTGCTGTCTGTGGAGTTAATGTGTTCGAAAAACTGGAGGTATATCCTGATTTTTGAGATTATTTGCCTTGTATTCCCATTCAATAGTAGCGTATATGTACCTGTCTAAAACGCCCAGGATCGTCCAGAGCCTTCTCCCCAGCTATACCTGGCACATCCCCACCTCGGAAAAAGTAATTTTTTTAACCTTTGACGACGGGCCGATCCCAGAGGCTACCCCCTGGGTTTTAGAAACGCTTCGGACCTATCATGCCAAAGCTACCTTCTTTTGTGTGGGCGACAATGTGCGTAAGCACCCGAACATCTTTCAACAAATTCTGACGGAAGGCCATGCGGTGGGCAATCACACCTTTAATCACTTAAAAGGGTGGGGCACAAACAATTCCGATTATCTGGAGAATGTGGAACTATGTGCTGAAATGGTGTCCAGTTCTTTATTTCGTCCGCCTTATGGCAAGTTAAAGCCGTCTCAAATGCGGCAGCTTAAATCCCAATACAAGATTGTCATGTGGGATGTTTTAAGCGGCGACTTTGACCCTGGTATTTCACCAGAACAATGCCTGCAAAACGTATTGGACAATATTCAACCCGGCTCCATCGTGCTTTTTCACGACAGTCTGAAAGCTGAAACCAGGATGCGTTTTGCACTGCCAAGAGTCCTGGAGCAACTTACGGTAGCAGGCTGGAAATTTCAAAAACTGGACACCTCCGAATAGAGCATGTTGGCAGAAAACCCCCAACATGCTCTTTTCGACGCGCTTAAAGTTTGCCGATCGTTTCATTTACAAACCCGGTCAAGGCCTCTCCACGCAGCATGCCCTGATGCAATAACGCGAGGTTAAGCAAATATTTTGAAAAGCTGACCTGCTCAGCCTCTTCACTGATTTTCAGCAATTTGTTTACGATGAGCGGGTGGTTTGAATTGACCACTGCGTTGTAGGAGTCTGGCATATCACCCAATCCACCCATGCCATGCATCGATTGCATTTCTTTCATCCGACGCATGAACTCAGGCTTCACGATCTGCACCGGCTGATCATCGGGGGAAAGCGCTGAAAGCTCAATCGAGGTACCAAACTGCCCTTGTATCGATTTTTCAAAAAGCGATTTAACCGTGGCCTGCTCCTGCTCTGAAAGCACGGATTCGCGTTTTTCATCCTTTTGCACCAATTGATCGGCTGTTGCAGAATCTACACGAACAAACACCAATCCCAGGTCTGAACGGTATTCCATGTGTTGCATCCAGTGATTGTCAAGTACCGTATCCAGGCGTAAGACATCATAACCGCGGGCTTCTGCTGCAAGGATTTGTCCATGGTGCCCTTCTACATCATTGGTGTAAATGACCACCGTTTTTCCATGCATATCGGTTTGGGTTTCTTTGATCTTCTCCTTGTATTCACTTAATAGAGAAAAGGCACCTTTCGTGTTTTCAACCAGGGAAAAATTATTGGCCCGGTCTTCAAATTTCTTGTCAGAAATGACCCCATATTTCACAAAAACGCCCAAGTCACGCCATTTCTGCTCGAAAGCAGGGCGGTCCGCTTTGAAAAGATCATGCAGTTTGTCTGCCACCTTTTTAGTGATGTGTTCGCTGATCTTTTTCACGTTTCCATCCGCCTGCAGATAAGAGCGTGACACATTGAGCGGAATGTCCGGGGAGTCGATCACCCCGTGCAGGAGTTGCAGCCATTCCGGTACGATGTCGCGCACATCATCCGTTACAAAGACCTGGTTGGAGTAAAGGTGTATCTTATTGCGGTTCAGCTCCATGGCGTTGCCGCCGATCTTTGGAAAAAACAATACCCCGGTCAGGTTGAATGGAAAATCAATATTCAGATGGATCCAGAACATAGGTTCTGCTGACATCGGAAACAATTGCCGATAAAAAGCACGATAATCTTCGTCTTGTAATTCCGTAGGTTGACGTTTCCAGATCGGGCGGGTATCGTTGATGATATTCGCCACCTCCACGCTTTCCTCCTTTTTATCGTCGCTTTCGCCTGTTTCAATATATTCGGTACGGGTACCAAACTGAATTGCAATCGGGAGGTAACGGCAGTATTTTTCCAGCAGAACATCCAGCCGGTTTTTATCCAAAAATTCTTTGTTCTCCTCATTGATATAGAGGATGATATCGGTGCCGCGCTCCGTTTTTTCAGGCACTGTTTCGATGGTATAGGAGGTATCGCCCAGACAGGTCCAGCGTACTCCTTCTGCCCCTTCTTTCCAGGATCTTGTAACCACCTCTACTTTGTCGGCCACCATAAAGGCTGAATAAAACCCCAGGCCAAAATGGCCAATGATTCCGCTATCCTGATATTTTTCAAGAAATTCTGTCGCGCTGGAGAAGGCGATCTGGTTGAGGTATTTGAGTACCTCCTCTTCTGTCATCCCAATTCCTTTATCCCGAATGATCAATCGGTTGTTTTCCTGTTCCTGAATGATCTCAATGGTCGTATCACCAATTTCCTGCTTCACTTCGCCACGTTGCGCCAATACCTGAAGTTTGGTGGTCGCATCCACGGCGTTTGAAACGAGCTCACGCAGAAATATTTCGTGATCTGAATAAAGGAACTTCTTAATGATGGGAAAAATATTCTCGGTCTGAACGGAAATAGTACCTGTCTGCATATTTTATTAATGTGGTCAATAATGTGAATGTGGTCAATAATGTGAATGTGGTCAATGTGGACAAAGTGCCCAATGGGGTTAACCCGACCTTCCTTTTCAAAGGCTGTGCCATCAGAGGATTGCTGCCAAAATGTCTGTTGCCTGCAATTTTAATTTAATTAATTGAATATCAATATATTATGTCCGAAATTATATTTTTTTTTCACTTGTTGGCACTAAAAAAATGTTTCCCATTTGTTAATTGTGGCACAGTAGTTGCCTTACGATCCATACGAACGCTATTGCCGATGCATATCACCAGTACAGCCGATTTCGGAAAAACCACGACCAAATCAAATTAAGAAATTAAGACCCATTGTGGTCTTAAGTCCGTGGGCGAGGGACCAGTCCATCTGGGGGGTAGGGCTGGTCTCCTCACCACAATTGGCCTAGAGCCAACTGCAGGATTCTCCCATTTTCCCCCTTAATGCTTTTGGTTTAGTCAGAACTCGATTCGTTAATCATCAATCATCATCATCGCAACAGCAGGTGGCCTCCTTCGGCTTCCTGCTTTTTTTTGTCCGCGCCATTGGTAGCGCTACCCAATTAGGGGAAATCTTTTTCGGCCCTTTTTTGTTCCTTTGCGCTATGTCCAACACTTTCGGCCACCTATTCCGGGTCACTACTTTTGGCGAATCTCACGGCGCTGCCATTGGCTGTATCATAGACGGCTGCCCCTCCGGACTTGATTTCGATCTTGGCTTTATTCAAAGTGAGCTGGATCGCCGTCGCCCCGGCCAAAGTAGTATTGTTACCCAAAGAAAAGAAAGTGATACAGTACAGGTACTGAGTGGTGTTTTTGAAGGTCGTACCACAGGCACACCCATTGCATTTGTAATTCCGAATGAGGACCAGAAAAGCCGTGATTATGACCACCTGGCGACCGCTTTTCGCCCCAGCCATGCAGACTATACCTGGCATGCCAAATTTGGCCACCGCGATTTTCGCGGCGGAGGACGTAGCAGTGCCCGTGAAACGGCAACTCGTGTGGCGGCAGGTGCATTGGCCAAACTTTTCCTACGTACCCAAGGCATTGAAATTCAAGCCTATGTGAGCCAGGTAGGACATCTGGAGCTAAAGTTACCCTACACTTCTTTGGATCTTTCCCTTACAGAATCCAACGAGGTGCGTTGCCCGGATCCTACACTGGCCGAAAAAATGATTACGCTCATCAAAAAGATCCGGAAGGAAGGCGATACCATCGGCGGAGTGGTGAGTGCGGTGGTGAGCGGTTGTCCTCCAGGCCTCGGCGAACCTGTATTTGACAAACTGCAAGCTGATCTCGCAAAAGCCATACTCAGCATCAATGCCGCCAAAGGATTTGAATACGGCTCGGGCTTTGCCGGGGTTACCATGCGTGGCAGTGCACACAACGACCTTTTTACATTGGATCCATCCAATTCAAATCCTCCGTCCACCCGCACCAACCATTCCGGTGGCATTCAGGGCGGTATTTCGAATGGTATGGACATCTATTTTCGGGTCGCTTTCAAACCTGTTGCTACCATCATGCGTGACCAGGAAACCCTGAATACGGAAGGTGAAACCGTTACCATTCAAGGCAAAGGAAGACATGATCCTTGTGTGGTTCCACGCGCTGTAGTGATTGTTGAAGCCATGACAGCACTGGTGCTGGCGGACCACCTATTGCGAATGAAAGTGAATAAAATATAGTTTAATCCTGAAACCCCAGCATCCAAAAGTCCAGCATCCAACCATGATCAATCTACTTTCCGACACCTTTACAAAGCCGACACCCGGCATGTTAAAAGCCATGTGGGCTGCTGAGGTGGGCGACGACGTCTTCCGAGAAGATCCCACAGTAAATGCGCTGGAAGCAAAATGTGCCGAATTGTTCGGACATGAAGCCGCCCTATTTTGTCCCAGCGGAACGATGACCAATCAGATCGCGCTAAAAGTGCACACCCGCCCACTGGACGAGGTGATCTGTGATGAAATGAGCCACATTTACCAATACGAAGTGGGTGGGTACGCCTATCATTCTGGCATTGGGGTCAATCTTTTAAAAGGAGAAAACGGCATTCTGAACGCCGAAATGATCGAAGCTGCTATTAAACCCACGCAGGATTGGTTGCCGCGAAGCAGTCTCGTGGTCATAGAAAACACCTGCAACAAAGGCGGTGGAAGTATTTATCCGATTGAAAACATCCGGAACATCCGCAGTATGTGCCAGAGAAGGGGACTTGCGCTCCATTTGGACGGAGCCCGGATCTTCAATGCATTGGTGGAAACCGGTGATTCTCCCTCCAGCATTGGACAATCCGTTGACAGCTTATCTGTGTGTCTTTCAAAAGGTCTGGGTGCACCGGTTGGTTCTGTTTTGATCGGCAGTAAACCGTTCATCGCTGAAGCACGTCGCGTACGCAAAGCACTGGGCGGTGGAATGCGGCAGGCCGGCTATCTCGCAGCCGCGGGCATTTATGCGTTGGATCATCACGTAGAACGGCTGCGAGACGACCACGCGCATGCACGGCAGCTGGCAGCTGCACTGGACGAACTGACTTGGGCAACCAACATTCGTCCGGTGCAAACCAACATTCTGATCTTCGACCTGATCCTGCCGAAAACACCTGCAGAATTCCTGCTTTACCTGAAGCAAGAAGGGGTGACAGCATCCGCATTCGGGCCACAAACCATTCGCTTTGTAACCCATCTGGATGTCACCAAAGCCATGGTAGAGCAAGCGATAAAGGTGTTGCAGGGAATATAATTCCGACTTAATTGCCCCCTTCCAGTTTGCTGATAGCTTCCTGCATGGCCTGTGCTTCTTTTGCATAGCGCGCAGCCGATTCATTAAAGTCCTGGATCTGTGCGGCGTTCAGGATGGCTGCAGGAACGGCAGATTCCTGGGTGGCACCTTCTGCCTGAGGACTCGTTGCAGCCTTTAATTCGTTGAGCATGCTGGTTTGTTTTGCGATCATGCCCTCAAAATTATTGTAGAAACCTTCAATTTCAGCGGCTTTTTCCTTTTTGACCTTTGCTGGCAATGCATCGACCCTTTGGCGGAGCGATTCCATCACCTTTATCCCTGAGTTAAGACCTTCAGAAGCTTGTTGCATGGATTCTGGAGAAGCCAGGGCCGGAGCTTCTGGAGCCGGGGCAGGAGCCTTAGCGCTTTCTGCGGCATTAGGTGTACTCTGGCAGGCTGTAAATAGCAGACCAAGGAGGAGCGAAAAAATCAGCTTATTCATTTTTAAGAAAATAATTGTGTCAGTAAACATTTAAAGTTCCATACCAACTTCTGGTCTGAAACGTTCGGGTTACGAGGCATCGAATGGGCTACTAAAAGCCTCCTTTCCATGATCTTCCCGTTCCTTCAAGGCGCAAAATTACACGAACTGCCCTTTTGGAATACTATTAGCAAAACTCATACTTCTAAAATGTGTTCAAAAACCAACACCTTTGTCAACTGCTCAGCGGTTTTTATTTAGAAAACTCCATTCAGCCGCCTTTTGTCTTGCGCTCAACTACTTGATTATGAACACAAAAAATCCTTTTGTTAGCCTCGGTGTCTGGTTTTGGTTAGCACTGCTTTTTGTAGCCAATGCCTGCGCTTACACCTTAAAAATAAATGACGGGAGCATGGCCTATGAACGGAAGCAGTTTGCAACGGCTGTACCCATGCTTGAAAAAGAATACCCACGCGCAAAAACCCGTAAAGAAAGAGGCCAGCTTGCCTACTTACTTGGCGACTCATACCGTAGAATCGGACAGGACGAACAGGCGCTACCCTGGTTTGAAGCCGCTTATGCGAATAACTTTGGCCCGGAAGCCCTAAAAGCTCAGGCTTTTACCCTGAAAAAACTTGAACGCTATGCTGCGGCCCGGGAGGTTTTAAAAAACCTGGGCATTGAAATCGGCTCACCCTATGAATACCGAAAAGAGATTGCCGGCTGCAGCATCGCCGAAGGCTGGTTGAAAGAAGGTGCTAACAATGGCTGGAACATCGAAACGGTCGCCTTCAACAGTCCCCAAAATGATTTTGCCCCGGTATTTTTCCCGGACGGCAGACTGGTGTTTACCAGTGATCGTAATATGATCACTGGCAAAGAAAGCTATCGTTGGACAGGCAATAAGTTTATGGATATTTTTATTGCTGAACCCAAAAGCGCCAGCCCACAAACCTTTGATAGTCAGTGGAACACAGCTGATAACGAAGGTACCCCGTGTTTTAATAAAGCCGCTACAGAAGCCTTTTTTGTCCGTGCCGTAGGAGCTTACAAGGGGGATGATGCTTTTTGCAAAATTTATTTTTCAGAAAAAGGGCGTACCGATGCACTTTGGTCCGTCCCGGTTCCACTCCCATTCCAAAAGGAAAAGATCAATTATTTCCATCCTACGCTCAGCGCAGACGGAAACACCCTCTATTTCGCTTGCAATGATCCGGAAGGCTGGGGCGGTTTTGACCTTTGGACGGCCCAGCGCAACCCCAAAACGGAGACCGGTTGGGACGCGCCCAAACTCCTGCCTCGCAGTGTGAACACCCTTTCCAATGAGCTCTTCCCTACCTTCGACGCCGACACACTTTATTTCGCATCAGATGGCCACACCGGGATGGGTGGACTGGATATTTTCAGAACCTACCGATCTGAAAAAAACGCCTGGGCACCGCCCCAAAACCTGAAGGCACCGGTCAACAGTGGCGCCGACGATTTTGCTTTTATTGTAGATCGTGCAACCGTCACCAACCTGAAAGACCCAAAACCGGGAGACTTGATCAAAGCTGGTTTTTTCACAAGCAATCGCCCACTGGAAACTGCCAAAGGCGGGGATGACATTTACCATTTTGAACAACGGGTAGCCCCCCCGAAGCCACCTAAGATCGATACCGTCCCTCCCAAGCCTTTGGCGTACAAGCTCATACTGGAAGGCTATGTGCTGGAAAAGATCTTCTCCGAGCCTTCAAATCCGAACAGCAAGATCCTGGGACGAAAGCCCTTGTCGGGAGCAGTTGTTCAGGCAGAATGGGGCAGTAAAAAGCAATCCTTTACCGTCAAGGAAGATGGTTTTTTCAAAATGGAACTGGCAGAGAACACCGATTATAACTTCAATGCCACCCTGAATGGATACCTTACCAACAGTGCAAAATTCAGCACCAAAGGCATTGCAAAAGATCCCGGAAATCCCATACAAACGTTCGAAATAGAAATTGTCCTGGACCAGATCTTTCGAAATAAAGAGATCGTGCTTGAAAATATTTACTACGACTATGACAAATGGGATATTCGACCCGATGCCGAGCCAACACTCAACCGCCTCGCTGAAGTATTGCGCCAGAACCCAGACATCCGGATCCAGCTGGGTAGCCACACGGACTGCCGTGGTACAGATGCTTACAACCTGAGTTTATCTCAACGCAGGGCACAGAGTGCTGTGAACTATCTGATTTCCAAAGGGATCGACGGCGCAAGACTTTCGGCCAAAGGTTACGGTGAAAGTCAGCCCGCCGCCTTATGTGCATGTTCTAATTGTACGGAGGTTGAACATCAGACCAATCGGCGAACCACATTTAAGGTGGTAGAGTAAAGCAGGCATGCGTCATAAGTTGACTCCCACATAGGTCATTCTGTTAAAATAAACATCCGTAGCTTATGAAGATCCCTAGGGTTGTTGTCTTGTTGTTATGTTTTGTCTCCCCATTAGCAGCTCAAAAGCCTTTCCCTGACACTTTACGGGTAGCAGACTTCAACATAATGCCTTCCGGGAGCGGGTTTAAATTCACCCCCAAACTCCCGCCTACCAGCCAGATCGCAGGGGCGCCGGATGCCTATTGGACCTATCTCTGGGAGTTTGGCGATGGCGCTAAAAGCACCCAGGCTTCTCCCACCCATATTTATACTACCCCGGGTGAGTACAACGCCACGCTGGATGTCATTGCCCACTATGATACCGGCAAAAAACCAACCCGAAAAAAAAGCAAAGTAACGAGTGCAAACAGGGAAGCCCTTACCTCCATCGATCTTGAGGACGTTTTCGACCCGAAAGCCCAACAAGCCATCGCCATGGCCACTCCTGCAAATCCTAGGGCAGGAGAAGAGTTAAGTTTTATTTTAAGCTATCGAAACAAGGGCCCCCTGATGCTGAATGGCACCTTTCATTTGTTTTTTAATGAAAAAAAATGCCATACTCCCCACTTCAAATTTCTTGAAAGTCGCCCTTGCTTCGGCGAAGTAGAAACACCTATTTATGCTTCCGTTCCCCCTGAAGAAGCGCGCCTGCCTTGGGCTGACTGGTGTTTTGTTGGCATGGTCACGGCTGCTCAGTTACAGGCGGCTGCCATGATCGGAAGTTCCCTTCCGCCGAGCATTTTGCTGGATGCCAGAGGCCGCTATCGCGAAGAGCGTGCCTGGAAATTCGAAAATCTGGAGGCCAATGCCAAGCGCAACTATTTTTTCAGTCTGGAAGCTGCAGCCACCCTGATCAAAGATGTCAATACTATGATCCATGTGGAGGCGGTCTTCGTACCCGACGACCCTACCCTACCGGCTGAACCTTACACTTTAGAATTGGAGATCGTAGCCTCCCACGATCCAAATGTGATCGCTGTCTCAGACAACCACATCAATTACAGAACGATCAGCAACCAGAAAATAGACTATAAGGTACTTTTTCAGAACAATGGTGAAGGACCTGCAAGTACCGTGGTTTTACAGATTGAGATCCCGGAAGGTCTGGATATGAAAAAAATCAAACCGCTGGATTGGCAACCTAAGTGCCCTATTTGTCCCAAAATGCCCACCAGGTTGAGTTGTTTAGACACCCTGACTACAGAAAAAGGCTACCAGTTTACCTTTCGCAATATTTACTTGCCCGGCAGCCGACAACACGGGGTGGAACGACATGATTCTACCCTGGGATTTGTCAAATACCGCATTGAAGCTAACCGGGATATGCCCAAATATTCATTCCGGAGCAGGGCCCAGATCGTCTTCGACCGCCACCCGCCTATTTTCACGAATTACACCCACACCCGATTCAAAGTTGGGCTTTCGCCCGGTATTAAAGTCGGTTGGAACTTCGAGCCAGATAAACCTAAACAAGGCTTTTTTCTCATGGGCATTACGCTTTCGCCTTATAAATCCTGGCGAATTCACCCTCAGATTGAGCTGCTGGCGGGACTCAAAGGGCAGGAAAATTTACCCGCGGAACAAAAGACCAATTTGCTCATCAAAGGTTTCCCGGGGGCCATTTTTAAGGATACCATTTATTTGGACACGATCCTTCAGAGACAACGAGGCCTGGTAAGCTTTGAAGTCCCGATCCTTTTGCGCAAAAATCTGAGTAAACACCTCGGACTTGGCTTGGGGCTTTCGACCAGAGTTTCCATTGAAAATGGGCGAACGAATATTAAAACCAAAGAGACCACCGTGCACTGGACCGATAGCTCTGTCGGATTCGTTCAGGAGATCATTCCCGGAAAATCCACTGAAAGCGTGGAGACCTACTCTAACACACGGTATGATTATTCCATTTTTGGTGATTTGACCCTGGGTTCAGTGCGAGCCGGACCAAATCTGGGCATCCGGGCTGGGGCGTTTATGGGTAGGGGGGGAAGTCCCAGGCCTTTCATTCAGCTTTCCGCAGAGCTCAAATTGTAGTAGGCTTTCCAGAAGGCTGAAGTAAGCAGAAAACGCTACTTTGCTGCTAAAAAGTACCCTTATGCCGCTTTTCCCCATGCAACGCCTGCGCTTTCTGGTTTTCTGGGCTCTGGCTCCGATATTCACGCTACCTGCCCAAAACCCACTGGGGCCGCATCAATATGATGCAGTCATTGCCCGATTTCTAAGATCCGGACAGCAGGATAGCTTTCTATATTATTCACAACGAAAATGTACCCTCGCTCAAAAGTCCGACAGCCTGGAGCTATGGGCATGGGAACTTTTTGATGCATATGAGGCCATTGAAACCAATCCGAAGCAAGCCTTAGAAAAATTAGACAAGATCTGGCAACTGCGCTGGAGAGACCCTCAAAATGCCCGGGAATGGCTGCCCTTTCTTTATATCCACGGGAATAGAGGTTGGTGTTTATATGAGTTGGGCAAGATCTGGCAGTCGCTACAAGCTTACGAATTTACAGCACAGTGGTACGAGCGCTATCCAAACCCTGATTTTGATGCACTTGAAACGGTTTATAAGCCCCTGGGCACGCATTATATCCGCTTGGGTGATAACGACAAGGCCATTGCCGTTTTTCAAAAAGCATTGGCTTTACGTGCCGAAAACGAGAGCCTTTCAGGCCTTTATTGTGATCTGGGGCTCGCTTACTGGAACAAAGGAGACTATGTTTCTGCTGAAGAAAACTATCGGCAGGGCTTGACATTGCCAGGCATACCCCTGATCAAAAAAGCCCTTTTACTGGGGGCTTTGGCTCAAACGCAACTGGACAAAGGACAAAATTCAGAAGCCGCAGCCATCGCCGGGCGGTCCTTGAACCTACTCCAAAGTGCATCCCCTGAAGACCCCGTTATTGAATACCGTTGCTATTCCCGTCGAACGGCCGGAGTAGCTTATACACAGCTGGGGCAATTTAAATCAGCCGAACAACTGCTCAGCGCTGCGCTTGCTGATGCCTGGATCGTCTTTGGGAAGCATAGTCGTGATGCAGGCAAAATTGAAGTGGCGCGCTCCCAAATGTACCTCAAACAGGGTCGTCTGTTACCCGCCATGGATGCTGCCAATCGGGCTCTTTCTGCGGTGATCCCAGGATTTCAGGCCAGCCCGAACCCACTATCAGCGATAGCTTGGAACACCCCGGATAAACAAACACCCTCATCCTCCAATCCAAAACCATCCCAACTTTACGAAGAAAACACCATTTTCGAAGCGCTTTCGGCCAAAGCTGTTGCTGCTCAAGTCCTATTTGAAACAAGCGGAAATTTCCAATGGCTCGAGCTAGCCCTGGAATGTCATGACCTTGCGTGGCAAGCGGAGGCGATGCTTCGTCGGGTGTATCAGTACAGTTCCTCCAAACTGAATCTGCAAAAAGAGGCCCGAACCCGGGAGGAGGCCGCAATGCATGCGGCACGACTGCTTTATGAAAAGACGGGGCAGGCGGTCTGGTTGGAAAAGGCTTTTGCTATCGCAGAACGCAGCAAAGCCACGATTCTGCTGGAAGCCTTGCAGGACAATCTTGCACGCCAGTGGGGCTCCGCAAGCGACACGCGCTTTACCGAACTTACCGCCCTTCGTCACAGCCTTTCTTATTTTGACAAAAATCTTTTGCTGGAGCCCGGTAGCGATAAAGTCGCCCAATGGCGCAGTGATTCCGACGGCATTCGGGCTCAGATCGCTCTACTGGAACAAACCCTAAGAAAAGCATATCCAAATCTAGCTGGAATAGCGTCCCCGACAGTCCATTGGTTCCCCGAGAAGGATGATCTTTCAACTGAAGAAGCCTTGGTCGGTTACTTTATCAGTGCGCTCTGGGTGGATATTTTTGTGTTTCAAAACGACAAATTTACCCGCCAAAGCCTTCATGGTCAGCCAGATATGGCGAGAAATAAAAGCTTTGGCTCGCAAGCTACCTGGCACCGCATACCCAATGACGACGCATTGCAAGCCCTGATTCAACGATATCTGGCCTTTTATTTGAACGATTATGCTATATTAAATGACCCCAACGGTTATTTGCAAACAGCCTATGCACTTTGGCAAAAATTGCTCCCACCGGAAACGGCCCACGCTGCTATACTCACGATATTACCTGACGGAATTTTGAATTTTGTGCCCTTTGAGGCATTCGTGACAAGCCTGGATGAAAAACCAAATCTAAGAACCGCGGCTTACCTGATACGCCGGCAAGCGCTTCGATATGCCTGGTCACTCGCGGTGCTCCGTCAGCAAAAAAGCTTAAAATCCAAAGCGCCCAAATATCTGCTCTCCATCGCGCCCGGCTTTGCAAATCATGAACGTGGTCTGACGCCGCTTCAAGCTACTGCTTTCAACTGGCAAGGCATTGTCGGCTGGGACATTCAAAATTTAAACGGACACAATGCCGGACTCCAGCATTTTTTGAAAGCTGCAGGTAGTTTTCGCGTGCTGCATTTCTCCACCCATGCTTTTGCAGGCGGCCCTCCACGCATTGAATTGATGGACAGTTCGCTGTTGCTGCCGGATCTCTATGCATTGCCTTTGCAAGCCGATCTGGTGGTATTAAGTGCTTGTGAAACGGGCCTTGGTCAAGAAGAAAAAGGAGAAGGTGTCGTGAGCCTTTCAAGGGCCTTTGCGCAGGCGGGTGCAGCCTGTATCGTGTCCAGTCTATGGTCTGTAAATGACCAAAGCACTTCGCGTTTATTGGGTTATTTTTATGAGCAGATCAAGGCAGGACAAAGCACCGCAGCGGCTTTACGCGAAGCGAAATTAGCCTATCTGGCTGATGCCGAGGTGGGTGCTGCAGCGCAATCGCCTTATTTCTGGGCGGGAGTGGTGATGGTGGGGGATGACCGGGTGGTGGAGCAGCCTTGGGGGTGGAGACTCCCGGGATTGCTATTGGGAATTGGTTTGATTCTGACGCTTTTGGTCTGGATATTTAGACTTAAATTCCGAAATCCTTCAAAACTTCACAGCATACCGAAACACCGGCAAAACCGGAAGTAAGGTGTACTGTATGGCCTTGCCTTTGACACTGCTGGCGGCATCCACAAAAAGATAAAACGGGTTGGCCCGGTTATAGGCATTGTAAACGCCCATTTGGAGGCTATGCTTCATTTTTATTCCACCCCAACTGGCATTGAGCGCTGCATCCAGCCGGTGATAAGTTGGCAGCCGATAGCCGTTCACTTCTGTATAAAAATAAATATCGCGTTCTACTGCTCCTTCCACGGATTCGTGGCGGAATTTCACCCCTGCCAGTGTGATGGGATTACCGGAGGCTACCGCCCAGACTACGTCGGCTTCCAGCCAATTGAATATCTGGTGGCGCAAGGTGATTTTAACGTCGTGGCGACGGTCAAATCGAAACGGAAAGGGGCGACCCGCGTTGAGATCGGGAAACAATCGTTCGGTTTCTGATAGCGTGTAAGCAATGGATCCCCGGAATTTACCGGAGTTTTTTTCCATCAGTATTTCCAGGCCGCGGCTTTTACCGGAACCGATCGCGATACGATCCTCCCAGCCACTGGCGTCCACCGCGCCACCCGCAAAAAGGGCATCATTGGAAGCTATGAAGGTTAGCACCCGTTCTAATTTTTTGTAATAGCCTTCCATCTGAAAACCCCAGTCATTGTTTTGCCATCCAATGCCTGCGGAGGTTTGCCACACAATCTCCGGCGGTACCCGTCGGGTACTGGGCACCCATAGCTCAAAGGGCAGACTAATATTAAAAGAACCGATCTGGTGAAGATTTTGTGCCATCCTGTGCCATCCGGCCCATTGATTCCAACCCATAGGACCGGTTCGGCGAAGCCTGAATCGCGGTTGAAGCAGCCGGTAGTTGTTGTTTTTAGTTTGAAACACCGAACCGTTTGCTCCCGCTTCAAGTCGCCAGTTTTTCCAAAGGTCAAATGCTCCATCAAAATAAGCCTCTGCTTCTATGGCATTCAAGCGCTCGTTGTTGAGCAAAATATTGGCCAGCGAATCTACATTTTCCTGGGTCTGACCAGGTTGGAGGAAGTTAGCTGAAAGCGCTCCAGGTTGGAAGCCATGCGCCGTGTAAGAAGCACCCCATCGCAGGGTGGTCCTGTCTGAGACGTAAAAAGTGAAGTCTGTTTTGCCCGACCAGTCCCGTATCAGCGTTTGATATAATTGACCGTAATCGGCCAGCACAAACTCTTTGCCATTAGGGTACAGGATATCTGAGCGAAGCCCCAGACCACTTTGATAAAAAAACCGGCTGTAACGAAGGGTGGTATTTGTAAAAACATTTTCCCGCAAAAGATGATTCCAGCGCAGTGCGGCGATGCTATTACCCCAATCCGTTTTGAGTTCATAGGCATCGGTAATATACCCTTTAGGATCATCGTATGATTGGGTATATTTGTTTGCAAACAGATCTCCTCCGTTGTAATAGGAAAAAAACACCCGGTCACGATCGCTGAGCGCATAGTTCAGTTTTATGTTCGCATCGTAAAACTTATATTTCACAGCATCTCCGGAGAAGGTGAGCAAATTGCCACGATCACTAAAAACCCTGACCCAGGGATCAAAATAGGTCATCCGGCCACCGATCAAAAAAGAACCCTTTTCACGCTTCAATGGTCCCTCGACTACTGCGGAAGAGGCGAAAAGCCCGGTGGATACCTCTGCCTTAAATTCCTGTGAATTACCATCCCGGGTACGGACATCCAGCACTGAAGAGGCCCTTCCACTATATCGGGCAGGGAAATCACCCTTCCAGAGTCGGACACTACTTACTGTGCTTGGGTTGAAAATAGAAAAAAGCCCAAGTGCATGACTAGGGCTATAAACCGGTACGTCATCCAGCAAAAAAAGGTTTTGGTCAGCATTTCCTCCGCGTACATGCAGGCCGCCCAGTCCATCTGCACCCGTTTGTATCCCGGGTTGTAAAGCGGTTTGCCGAAGCAGATCGGCCTCACCACCTGGCATTGGAAGTGCACGCATTTCCTTTAGGTCCAGGTAGGTTGGACTGCCACTTTTCTTTTCTTCCGATTCTGCTGTTGTGGTGCTTGGAATCACCAGCTCAGGTAAGGTGGTGGAAGAAGTCATTCTAAGCCGGATAATTTTATCCCCTGCAACATTCACCAGTGTTTGCAGCATCTGGTAGCCCACATAGGATGCTGCCAGGGTGATATCCCCCTCATCCACTTTCAAGCTAAAAAAGCCAAATTCATTGCTTACCGCACCGATGTTTCCTCCTTCAGGCGCCTCGGTAATTATTCGGATACTTGCGCCGATGAGCCTTTCACCAGATGCAGCATCCTGTACATATCCGCTGAGCGTAACCTTTCCCAATCGTTTAAATAGAACGACCTGCCCATCTATCTCTTTATAGGATATCCGAGCGCATGCCGTAATGGTCTGCACAACCTCTTTTAGGGTCGCATTTTTGACCTGTATGGTAAGCGGCGGACAAAGTTCAAAAAAGCGGTCGCTGAAAACAATATTAACACCCGTTTGCCGGCTCAAAGCTATGAGGGCATCGGCGGGGCGACAGTCCTGACAAAGGAAATCAACTGGTTCGGACAGCGTCGTTTGGGCGCCCAAAAAGTTGAAGACCAGTAAAATGAATAAAATTAAAGCTGTCTTGACCTGTGTCATTGAAGGGAAGATGGCTGCAAAATACAGTGATTTCTATACTTTTGCATCCACAATATGACAAAAACCAACCTTATCGTAGCAGGATCTGGTCTTTCTGGGTTGACTCTCGCACTGGAATGCGCCGGGAGGCCTTCGTTTCAGGATAAAAAAATCTTACTGATCGATCGTGATGACAAATCACGCAACGACAGAACCTGGTGTTTTTGGGCAAAAGATTCCGAACCACTTCCCCCTGTTGAACATAAAATATGGGAAAAGTGTCTTTTTTACGGCAAGGAAGTGGAAAAAGTACTTGACATCGCACCGTACCGCTATCACATGATCCGGGGACTGGATTATTACATTTGGGCAAAAAATGAATTGGGCAAATACCCGAACATTCAAAGTATCCAGGCCAATATCCTGGATATAGATGCTGAAAACGGCGTTATAAAAACAGCGCATGGTGATTTTCAGGGGGATTGGGTCTTTAATTCCGCAAGATTGAATGCTGCCGGCAAAACATACGCTGTAGATGGCGCCCAATGGAGCGGACCATCGTCTAATGGTGAACACAGCTCTGCACACACCTTTCTCCTCCAGCATTTCAAAGGCTGGATCATCGAAAGTTCCACGCCAGCATTTGACCCGAATGCAGTGACCTTCATGGATTATCGCTTGGAACAGCATGGTGAAACACGATTTGTTTATGTCCTGCCATTTTCTGAGACCCGCGCTTTGATTGAGTTTACCGTTTTTTCACCCAGTCTGTGCCCGGCAGAAGTGTATGACGCTGAACTGCGCAGGTATATTTCTGAAGTCTTGAAAATCAAAGACTTCCAAGTGGCAGAAGAAGAATTTGGGGTGATCCCAATGACTGACCTGCCATTATCTCCAATAGGAGGTAGCAAAATGATTAACATTGGAACCGCAGGTGGTTTTGTAAAAGCTTCCAGCGGCTATGCTTTCTTGCGTACCCAAAGAAAGATCCGAAAATTTGTGGATGCCTGGGAAAAAACCGGAACTCCCAATCCTTTGGTATTGCAATCTTCCCTGATGTTCCGCGCATTTGATTCAATCATGCTGCGGGTACTTCGGGAAAAACTTGTTCCGGGTAAAGATTTTTTCAGTTTTCTTTTTAAAAAGCTTCCGGCGCCCCTTGTCCTGCGTTTTTTAGATGAAGATGCTTCTTTGACCGATATCTTAAGGGTCCTGAACACGCCACCTACGTGGCCGTTTTTCAAAACAGCCATCCGGCAAATTCCATTTATCTGGAGATCCTAATACATTTGGTGCTAATGACACAAACCTTAAAAGTTCTCAGAGTAGGAATCACCGGCGGCATTGGCAGCGGAAAAAGCACCGTGTGCCGCATTTTTCATCAGGGACTGGGCATCCCGATCTTCTACGCGGATATTTGGGCTAAAAAGCTGCTCAATTTTGACCCGGAATTAAGAAAAGGAATCGTCGAGCTTTTTGGAGAAGAGGCATACACCCCGGACGGTGAATACAATCGGCCTTACGTGGCTAATATCGCTTTTTCGGATTCAAAAAAGCTCCTGGCGCTCAATGCATTGGTGCACCCGGCTGTGGAGGCCGAAAGCCTGGAATGGCATAAGCATCAGGCCGAACTGGGCTGTCCTTATACCCTCAAAGAAGCAGCACTCCTTGTAGAGAGTGGCGGCCAAAAACACCTGGACTTCCTTATTGCAGTGACCGCTCCGGAAGACCTGCGCATACAGCGGGTCATGGAGCGCGACCAGATTTCAGAGGCGCAGGTGCGTGCACGCATGCATGGGCAACTGCCTGAGTCTGAAAAATTAAACCTGGCCAATTTCATCATCAACAATGATGGCTTGCAAATGCTTTTGCCTCAGGTTTGGAAAGTACATCAAACCCTTATGAGTTCCAGGAGCTAATGCCTCGTCATATCACAAAATTTACTGGTTCATCAAATGGTCTGGTGCGCACTTTTACCTGGCTTTGGTGTATTACCACCGAAAAGGGTGGCACGCTTTCCGTCAACCAGGAGTTGCCGCCCACCACCGAATCATGCCCAATGACCGTTTTGCCACCCAGAATGGTACAATTTGCATAGAGCACACAATTGTCTTCGATCGTAGGGTGGCGTTTTACATTCGAAAGGGACTTGTCTACCTGCAAGGCCCCGAGGGTAACCCCCTGGTAAACTTTTACTTTGGAGCCAATGACCGCAGTTGCACCAATCACCACGCCGGTACCATGATCAATAAAGAATGAACGCCCAATAGTTGCTGCAGGATGGATATCTATACCCGTTTTACCATGGATATGTTCAGCAAAAAATCGGGGCAAAAGCGGCGCACCCAATCGATGTAAAAGATTGGAAATCCGATAGTTCGCGATGGCGTAGAATCCCGGATAAGTTGCAATCACTTCTTCGATACAAGTTGCCGCCGGATCAAAATCAAAAAACGCCTGCGCGTCCTCCAGCAACATTTCATATACTTCTGGCAATTGATCAAAAAAACCGTCTGCAATAATGCCCACCGACTCTTTGCCCTCCTGCATGATCGGGTAGAGCAATCTCATGAGGTCGTGTCGAAGCAAGGCATATTGAACGCGTGCAGGTTTTGGCTCTTCGCTGAGCAAAGGGAAAAGAAACAGAAATAAAGCGTCAGCCAGCCGATACGCTTCTGCCCGTGGAGGAATGGGAACATTCTGCATAAGTTGCTGATGTTCCAGGGTTTGAAAAAAGATGTCTAGTTTGGCATTCATTTTTAGGTATGAGGTGTGATGTATGAACTATGATGTTGTCTTGGGGGTTTGGAGATTAAGGGGGATTATTGATATAACGATTGGAAGCGTAGATGTGTTCACCAAAGGCGAGTGCTGCGTGGATTGGTTCAAAAGGCAGACCAAAGAAAAGGTTTTGCTCGATTTTCGCCTTCATGTTTTTTAGTCTTTCGACCTTTGACCTTTCTTGGTAATTCTGGGAGGGTGGATTCGGCTGGTTTGGCCATCTATTCTAACACTCATTTCTTACAACTTATCAGCACTCGATACTTATGCTCGGTCTTTCTCGTCTTCAAAATACGGATTCCAATAATTTCTTTCTGATTGCCGGCCCCTGTGCCATAGAAGGGGAACAAATGGCCTTTGATATTGCAGGTCAGGTCAATGAAATATGCCAGCGCCTGCGTATTCCCTACATTTTCAAAGGATCCTATCGCAAAGCCAATCGGAGCAAACGCGATTCTTTTACCGGCATCGGAGATGAAAAAGCGCTTGAGATCCTAAAAAAAATAGGCGACACTTATCTGGTACCTACCACCACGGATATCCATACCGAACAGGAAGCTGCACTCGCGGCTCAATACGTAGATGTGTTACAAATCCCTGCATTTCTTTGTCGGCAAACTTCGTTGCTGGTTGCAGCGGCTCAAACCGGGAAAGTCGTGAATATAAAAAAAGGTCAATTCGTAAGCCCGGAAGCCATGCAATTCGCTGCCGAAAAGGTGCGGGAAGAAGGCAACTCCAATATAATACTCACAGAGCGTGGGACCACTTTTGGCTATCAGGACCTGATCGTGGATTTTCGGGGAATCCCGGTCATGCGCTCCTTCGGCGTACCTGTAGTGCTCGATTGTACCCACTCGCTCCAGCAGCCCAACCAGAGCAGTGGAGTCACCGGCGGTCGGCCAGCCCTCATAGAAACCATTGCCCGGGCAGGAATTGCCACCGGAGCAGATGGCTTGTTCATTGAAACGCACCCTCGTCCTTCAGAGGCGAAGTCTGATGGCGCCAATATGCTGCCACTTAGCGAACTGGAAAGAATTTTGGAAGGCCTGGTTCGAATTCGCGAAGCGATTCTGCCTCAATAATCTACCAAGGCATGCATTAGCCCCATATCCTGACACACCATACTTCATACACCATAGTTCATACATCATACATCACAGTATTGGACACGAAATTACTATTAGAAAAAGCCATTGAAACGGCCTGGAATTACGGCCCTAAAACCCTGGCGGCCATTGCTTTACTATTTGGAGGGTTGTGGCTGATTCGGCGGCTCTCCCGCGGTTTTGATCGTTTTCTTCACGCCCGCCGTATAGATGAAGGTCTGCGCCCTTTCTTCACTTCTCTGGCGGATACCGCGATGAAGATCGCGCTCATTTTAATGGTGGCCAGTACCATTGGCATCGCAACCACCTCTTTCATTGCCATCTTTTCAGCCATTGCCTTTTCAGTGGGTTTGGCGCTACAAGGCAGTCTGGGAAATTTTGCCAGTGGTGTTTTAATCTTGCTGTTCCGTCCATTTAAGGTAGGAGATCTGCTTACGGTAGCCAATAAGACCGGAAAAGTGGTAGAAATTCAAATTTTTAGCACCATTCTAAAAACCCCGACGGGCAAAAAGATCATCATGCCCAATGGGAAAATGACCGAAGGGCCCATTGAAAATATCGCCGAAAACAGCGAGGTACAAGCAGAGATCATCTTACTGCTTCAGGCCAATACCTCATTTGAAAAGCTCCAACAAGTAGCCCAGATAGCAGCTAACCAATGCCCATTTGCGCTCCCTGGTAGAAATGTAGAGATCCGTGTGGCCGGTATTTCACGCGACGATATGAAAACAGAAATCTCTGTCTGGACCCTGGGACAGCACTATGACGATACCATTACTTTTTTTTACGCGGCCCTTAGGGATTCACTTGCGGCCACTGGTATTGAGTTGGCTAAGGAGCGTCGTAGGGATCTCGTATAAGCTGTATATGGTCAGTTTACAGAAGGAATTGTTAAGCAAGCCTTGCTGCTCCATGGTGTAATACAATCCATATACCTTTGTCGACGTTAAGTACTGACCAAGCCATTAAAGCACTTTTAACCGTCTGTTTCCACACCATTAATCACACCATTGTTTCTAGCATGTTGCGCAAAGTAATCCTTATCCTTCCGCTCTTATTACTTACCCTGGCATTGTTGGCTCAGGGCTCAGGTTCTTCCAAAAGCAAATCCAAGGACCGATTCCGGGAAAAAGACGACCGTCGTTACCCGGTCCGCCTGGAAAACACCAAAGTGCTTAACCTCACTGGCACCGATTATGCACCCATCTATTACGATAACGGTATCCTGTTTGTTTCTGCCCGAGGGAGAAAAGGGCCTAAAAGCGAACGCACCGGTGAAACATTTGAAGCGCATTATCTTTCTACCTTTGATCAGTTAGGCGCACTGGTTGCCCCTGAAAAATTCGAATTTAATGCCAGCAAAAAATCTGATTTTCACGAAGGCTCGGCAAGCTTTACCCGAGATTATAAGACTGCATTTGTGACCCGCAACAACAACGACAACGGAGTATTGCGGGGTGGGAAAAACGGAAAATCTTCCATGAAGATCTATCAAATGAGCTATGGCTTCCCTGACTGGACGCCTCCTATTGATCTGCCTTTCAACAGTGATGATTATTCCTGTATGCACCCAAGTCTGAGCCCTGACGAAAAATGGTTGTACTTCGCTTCCGACATGCCCGGAGGCAGCGGAGGATTCGACCTTTATGCCGTAGAACGATTGGGTAAAGATCAATGGGGCAACCCCATCAACCTGGGCCCCCGAATCAATACTGAAAAACAAGAATTGTTTCCCTTTATGAGCTTTTTTGGCTCGCTGTTTTTCGCTTCAAACGGACGTACGAACTCCCTCGGAAACATGGACATTTACTTCGTAAATAGCCCATTGAAAGTGACCGATGAAACAGAAGTGATCAACCTGGGCGAGCCCTTTAACTCGCCTGAAAATGACTTTAGTTTTATTACGGACCCTGAAGGGCATAGCGGCTTTTTTGCCAGTGAACGCAAAGGAGAGACCTACGGTAAAACGGACATCTTCCAGTTTTTTGCACCCAGTGGCCTGGGTGGCACTGGCAAACCAGAGGTCAACCGGGCCCGGATCACGGTGATCGACGAAAAAACCGGATTGCCGCTTCAAGGTGCAGAAATTCGGATTTTCCAACCTACAGATGATGGGTTTATCTCTGGAACCAATGATTTTTACGACTTCGATTACATCCCGCTTCCTGACAAGCCGGACGTCTTTACCTTTCAATTGATTCGCAAGGATGCCAAGGATATGGGCAAACCTGACCTGTATTCGAATGCCGAAGGTGGCGCCCAAACAGATTTCACGCGTTTTCGCAACTATCTGGTGATGGTCAACGCCAAAGGTTATACCTCCAAGGATCGTTTTTTGGTGGTGGACACCGATGAGGAACTCAATCTGAGTTTCAAATTGAAAGAAGCTCCGCCCTGTCTGCGCTCAGGTGGTATCGTACTCACAACAGAAATGAATACCCGGA
>JBILHS010000236.1:0-3189 GCA_044350425.1 Saprospiraceae bacterium
GGTGAATCTTACGTTTCGGACCATAGTATACTGAGATTAATGTGATGTAAATGATGTGAGTGATTCAAATGCTTGATTTCAAAATGATTGAAAAGCATGCTTGTTCAAAACCACGCTGTGTTGGCTATACTATAAAATGTCAATTAAATCAGGTATAAATGGGAAATTCAAATCAACTTGCCAATCGTTTCAGGGAAGTCCTTTTAAATGGTAAATGGATCGCCAATACAAACTTTAAAGATCAACTTTCAAACGTAAGTTGGGAGCAGGCAACGAATCAAACAGGTTCGTTGAATTCTATTGCTGCATTGACCTATCATATCAATTACTACATCGCAGGAATATTAAATGTTTTTGAAGGCGGTGCACTCGAAATCCGGGATAAATATAGCTTTGACCTTCCGGAATTAAAATCAAACGCCGATTGGGAAACCCTGTTGAATTCCCTTTGGACCAATTCAGAAAGGTTCGCAGATCATATCGAATGCATGTCAGATGAAAAATTAGACGAGGTTTTTGTGGATGAAAAGTATGGAACCTACCGAAGAAGTATTGAAGGCATGATCGAGCATAGTTATTACCATTTAGGACAGATTTCTCTACTAAAAAAGCTGATATGAAATACCTGGCAGTTTTCCTTTTAATTCTATTGCTAAATAGCTGCAATAAAGCAAAAACCCTGACCTATGAGGAGGGTTTAAAAAACTGCGATCAGATTCTGGAGGTTAAAAAGAAAAGGAACCCGAATGAATTTTCAATGGAGGGCCCTGAATGTCTGATCGGAGCACAGATTCCGGAATTTGAAGGATACACCATTGACGGTAAAAAGATTAACCGCGAATCGTTGAAAGGAAAACTGACCATTATCAATTTCTGGTTCACAACCTGCGCGCCCTGTGTTGCCGAAATTCCAGGACTTGATTCGATCGTCTATAAATTCGGGACGGATAAATTGAATTACATCGCCATTGGAAGGGACAACAGTCAGGATATTCAAGACTTCCTGATCAAAAACCCCTGGAGTTTTGAACAAATCCCGGATGGGGCTGAGATCTCAAAGAAAAACTTTAAACTTCGCTGGGGATTTCCAACTACTTTTTTGCTGAATAAAAACGCAGAGATCATCTTTGCAATCGCAGGAGGAAAGACGGACTCAACGGCTGTGGAAGCCGTGCAAAGAGAATTGATACCTGTTATCGAGCGGGAGTTAAAGCCCTGAAACCCGATATTCATTTCAAACGCTTAAACTATAGCCAACACAGAGTGGTTTTGAACAAGTATGCTTTTCAATCATTTTGAAATCAAGCAATTGCATCACTCAAATCATTAAAATCACTTTAATCACAGTATATGACTACCACAGAAATTTTGGAAGAACTAAAATCCTACGGCAGCGATTCCATCAAAAAAATATTCCTCAAACACGGAGCCAAAGAACCCTTTTACGGGGTCAAGGTGGAGGACCTGAAAAAGATCCAGAAACGCGTAAAAAAGGACTACGCCCTGGCCCTGGAATTATTTGATACCGGCAATTCTGACGCGATGTATCTCGCCGGTCTGATCGCCGATGAAAAGAAAATGACCAAAGCCGATCTGAACCATTGGGCGAAAAACGCTTACTGGTATATGATCAGTGAATTTACGGTGCCCTGGGTGGCGGCTGAAAGTGATCACGGACATGAACTGGCCCTGGAATGGATGCGGTCAGAGCAGGAAAACATGGCCGCGGCAGGTTGGTGTACCTATGCCGGGTTACTGGCGCTGACCCCGGATGAAAAATTAGATAAAGCAGAAATACGATCCTTATTGGCTGAAATAGAAAAAGGGATCCATCAAGCCCAAAACAGGGTAAAACAGACCATGAATGGTTTTGTCATTGCCGTGGGTGGAAGCGTGCCTGAACTGACGAAACTGGCCAAAGAAACCGGAAAAAAGATCGGCTCCGTCACAGTGGACATGGGCGGAACGGCCTGCAAAACACCTTATTCCCCGGAATATATTGATAAGATCATTCAAAGGGGCGCATTGGGCAAGAAAAAGAAAACGGTGCGTTGCTGAATTAGCAGAGACGAAATGCCGCAGAGCGGCCTAAGGTCGGTAGATATTAACAATGAACAGTTGACAAGGTGCAGCGCACCGGAACACTTGCCAAGAGTTCCGGTGCGCTGCACCTCCAAACCAATGCATAAATCCGATCGCTACCGACCTTAGGCCGCTCTGCGGCTATATTGCCAAAGTAAAATAAAATCACCATCCATGCTTTTAGCTCTAAAAAAGGCGCACCCTTTTGCCTTCATGGTTGCCCTGGCCTTCTTGTCAGTAAAATCATACAGCCAGGAATACCGCCGTTGGCAAATGAACCCCGATGGCTCCATTTCCTGGACGATCAACAACAACATCCCGCACAGCGACCATATTGAAATGAGCGGGAAAAATATCTCCTGCGTGCTCCGGTATGGCGTGGCTGCGGACGGATCCTTTCAGGCCACCCGCAGTCTGGTATGGCCTATGCTGCGGACCATTCCTAACAATACACACGCCAGTCTCACCCGCCGATTTGCTCAGGATGCCTTTGACCTGGTGACGGTCAATTACAAACCGATAGACAAAGAAAAAGCATCCTCTATCAGTCTGAATGGCACCCTGATCGAATGGTGTCTGGAATATTGTCACCGAAAACTCAATGCCGAAGGTGTGGTCAATTCAGATTCCGACGAATTAGAAGGTCGTTTCCCGGCCGGCAGCGCCAACCTTTGCACTTCCTCCTTGTATTACGATGCACTGGTATCAGCTACTTACCTGGGAGCCTCCCTGGGCAAGGATAAAAAGCAGCTGAAAACCTATACCAAACAGGCCGAAAACCTGAAAAAATCCATTGAAAAATACTTCGGTGCAAAGATCGAAGGATTTGAAACCTATAAATATTACAAAGAAAACGAGGCCTTGCGTGCCTGGATCTGCATACCGCTCACGATGGGTATTTTTGAACGAAAAGCGGGCACCATAGACGCCTTGTTTTCGCCCAAACTTTGGACACCCGATGGGCTTGCCAGCCTTTCAGGCGAAAGTGGCTTGTATTGCAGGATATTTACGGAAGGACTGTTTGACATCCGGCCCACGGGTTTGCATCGTTTCGATTTAACCCCACGCCTTCCGGCGGACTGGCCCTCTATGCGGCTGCAGCACTTA
>JBILHS010000068.1:0-29944 GCA_044350425.1 Saprospiraceae bacterium
CGAAAGTGGCTTGTATTGCAGGATATTTACGGAAGGACTGTTTGACATCCGGCCCACGGGTTTGCATCGTTTCGATTTAACCCCACGCCTTCCGGCGGACTGGCCCTCTATGCGGCTGCAGCACTTACGCGCTTTCAATCTGGACCTGGATATTACCGTGGAGAGAGCGGGCAGTAAACTCAAAGTAACGATCACGGATGGCGCAAAAACGCTGGTGGATACGCTGATCGAAGCGGGGGAACGCTTAACGGTTGAATTGAAAGGCAATTAGTAATTACTGACGCTTCCCTTCCCTTAAGTGCTTTTCCCTGAAAGGTGTTTAAGTTTGCGCTTTTAGCCTTAGCACATTTTGGGGATTTTCTCGCTGAGTCAAAAACGGTTCTCTAAAACTTAATTTCAATGCCCCAGGAAAGAAAACTAATACTCTATATCGCGATGAGCCTGGATGGTTATATCGCAGACCAACAGGAAGATCTGGGATTTTTATCCACTGTAGAACAGCCCGGGGAGGACTATGGATACGCCGCGTTTACACAAACCGTAGACGCCGTTATCCTGGGCCGAAAAACCTATGAGAAGGTACTTGCCATGGGTTTTGAATATCCCCATACCGACAAGGAGGTGTACATCATTACCAGAACAGAGCGGCCGCCGGCAGGGCCTTTTCAATTTTATACCGGCAGTTTAAAAACGCTCGTTGAAAGCCTGAAAAGCAAGCCTGGCAAGCACATTTATTGTGACGGAGGTGCTGAGATCGTACACGAACTGGCCAGCCAGCAATTGATCGATGAGTACATTATTTCCATTATCCCCATTTTATTAGGCGGCGGAATCAGGCTTTTTAAAGCAGGAACACCCACACAAGAACTGACACTCCTTTCTGCCAAATCTTTCGAAAAAGGACTGTTACAGGTACATTACAAAACGAAATAGAGCATGAAAAATATCAAATTCTCCCAAAGACTACGCTACAAGTTTGACAACCTGATGAGCGGAGGACCTATAGCCATGATCTCTTTATTGGCTATTCTGTCCCTGTTGGTGGTGCTGATTACCGGCACCGTGATCTGGTTCTTTCAGATTTCGCCGGAAGGGGAAGCGCCCATGGATTTTACGGAAGGTTTCTGGCAGAGTTTGATGCGTGCACTGGACTCCGGAGCCATCGGCGGCGACGCAGACTGGACTTTTCGACTGGTTGCATTTTTCGTCACCCTGGGCGGTATTTTTATCCTGTCTACCCTGATCGGGGTACTAGGCAGCGGGATCGAAGCCAAGCTGGATGAGTTGAGAAAAGGCAAAAGTTTTGTCATTGAAAAAGACCATACCCTGATCTTAGGCTGGTCATCCAAGGTTTTTGCGATCATCTCCGAATTGGTGATCGCCAACGAAAATAAAAAGAACCCACGGATCGTGATATTGGCCGATATGGATAAAGTGGAGATGGAAGACGAGATCCGAAACAAGATCACTGACTTTAAAAACACCAAAGTCATTTGCCGGAAAGGAAGTCCCAATGACCTGCTTGATCTGAATATTGCCAATCCGTACACCTCCAAATCCATCATTGTGCTGGCGCCTGAAGAAGGCAATCCCGACCCATTGACCATCAAAACCATCTTAGCACTCACCAATAACCCGAACAGAAGACCGGAACCCTATCATATTATTGCAGAGATCCGGGACGAGAAAAACCTGGAGGTGGCGCAAATGGTCGGGAAAAATGAGGTGGAATTGGTTTTGACCGATTATTTCATTGGCCGGATCATGGTACAAACCTCCAGACAAAGTGGTCTGAGTATCATTTATACAGAACTGATGGACTTCCATGGTTCAGAATTGTATTTTAATGAAGAAAAAGCACTGCTTGGCAAAACCTACGGCGATGCCATCTCCGCTTATGAGGATTCTTCTGTGATCGGTCTGCAATTCGCAGATGGAAGTGTAAAAGTGAATCCGCCCATGCAGTATGAGATCAAAGCCGGAGATAAGATCATTGCCATTACGGAAGACGATGACACTTTAGTGGTAAAGGCAGACAAAGCAACGCCACCTAAAGAAAACGCCATTGTCAATTTAAATTCCGGAGAAATTGTTGCGGAAAGGATCCTGTTGCTGGGCTGGAACCATCGGGCGCCGATCATCATTCGGGAAATGGACAAATACGTGGCCCCGGGATCCTACATGAAAGTGGTTTCTACTTTCGATGCTGCAGAAGAAAGTGTCCGGGAACTTGCCACAATACTTAAAAACCTGAAACTGGATTTTTTACACGCAGATACCACTTCCCGCCAGGTCATCGACGATCTGGATGTCAGCGCTTACAACAGCGTGCAATTACTTTGCTATAAGGAAGAGATGGAAATGCAGGATGCCGATGCGCAGACACTGATCTCGCTGTTGCACATTCGCAGGGTCATGGATGAAACCGGAAAAGACATGAAGATCGTAAGCGAAATGCTGGACCTGCGGAACCGGGATCTGGCGGAAGTTACCAAGGCGGACGACTTTATTGTGAGCGATAAACTGATCAGCCTATTGATGTCGCAGGTTTCAGAAAACAAACATCTGATGCGCGTCTTTGAAGACATCCTCAACGTAGAAGGCAGCGAGATCTATTTAAAACCAATGTCTGACTATATTAAACCGGGCGAAAGTGTCGATTTTTACACCGTACTGGAAAGCGCAAAACGCAAAGGACAAACTGCGATCGGGTACAAACTAGCGTCGCAGGCACAGGATAGCAGTAAGGCTTACGGCGTGGTGATCAAGCCGGTTAAATCCAATGTGCTGACCTTTAGCGCGTTGGATAGATTGGTGGTGTTGTCGGAAGATTGATTTTTTCCACCCAACCATCAAACCACCCAAGCCCGTCTTCCAGAAAACAACCTTTTATGAAAAATCTCATCCTCCTGTTCGCTGCATCTTTTGCGCTCCTCCTGTCTGCTTGCTGTAAGCACCCGGAAGCGTCTGATCCAACACCACCCGAATGCATCACAGCCAAGATTGAAGCATTCAAACAAACACCCTGGGCCCAATCCATCATAAAAATTAACTGGCCCTATGGCACTCTGTACTGGTTTGTGGATTCCGTAGCCGATGGAGGTGAGGAGGTGCTAAACGAGAATTGTGAGTTGGTCTGTACCGCTGATTGTGAGTGCATTGGCATTGTTTTTTGTGACGGTTCACATCTTGACTTTCCTATGGAAATTCTTTGGGAGAAATAAACTTAAAACTGAAAATAAATAAAAGCATTCGCCTCAAAATTCCCCAAAAAAGCGATCAGCCACCACACCGAAGCAAACAAGATCAGGCGTAAAACCGGCTGCGCTACCTGGCGTTCGTTCCACTTGAACCAGTTATTTGAAACCTCCATACCCAGCAGGATACCGATCAGCAACACGCCTTTTAGCACCTGAAATTTGTTGATCACGGCACTAAACGAAAAGCCCTGCCCGGAAAAGATCCCGGTCAGCACCGCATTGGCCGTCGCAAAACTATCGCCGCCCGCCAGTCCGATGCTCCCACTGCGAAAGTAAACCCAGGCCAACAGAGTAAGCGCATAAACCGTGGCCATTTCTACCCCTCCGGAAACAAAGCCCGGCAAGCGCAACAGGCGCTGTATCCGATGCCAGGCAGGTGCCATGGTCCGTTGTACAATGAGGTACATGCCATGCAAAAAGCCCCAGAAAACAAAAGCCCAGTTCGCGCCATGCCAGAGTCCGCCGAGCAGCATGGTCAGCATGTTGTTTTTATACGTAGCCAGTGTACCGCCGCGGTTTCCACCCAATGGAATGTAGAGATAATCCCGCAGCCAGGAAGAAAGCGAAATGTGCCAACGCGACCAGAATTCACTAAAACTCCGGGAGAAATACGGCGTTCGGAAGTTTTCCGGGAAATGATAACCCATCATCCGCGCCAAACCAATGGCAATGTCTGAATACCCCGAAAAGTCGCAATAGATCTGGAAGGAATAAAAGACCACCCCGATCAGCAAATGCATGGACCCAAAGGTTTCGGGCGACTGAAAACACTGATCCACAAAAGGTGCCAGAGAATCCGCGATCGCGATCTTTTTGAATAAGCCCCAAAACACCCGGCCCATTCCGGAATGCCAGGCCCGCCACTCAAATTTTTTATCCTCCTTCATCTGGAACAAAAAATCTGCCGCCCGCACAATGGGGCCGGCTACAAGTTGCGGAAAAAGGGCAATAAAAGTGGCAAATTTCAACAACGAGGGCTCCCATTCGATCTCCCGGCGGTACACATCGATCGTGTATGACATGCTCTGGAAGGTATAAAACGAAATACCCACCGGGAGAATGATATGCAGGGTGGTCCAGGAAGGCGTCATGCCCATCGAGGTGATCAGCGCGGACAGGTTTTCAGCAAAAAAACCAAAGTATTTGAAGAACCCCAAAATGCCCAGGTTCATCACCATACTAAATACCAGCACCACATTTCGCTCCATGCCCCAGGAAGCAACCCAGGCGGTAATTTTGCCAAAAAACTGAAGCACGGGACTCCCGTTTTGCCAGCGTTCGCGCAGCTCGGATGGCCGGTCCAGATAACTGAGCCACAGGCCAAACCACCAGTCCATCACCGTAGAAAACACGATCAGCGAGAGAAAACGAACATCCCACCAGCCATAAAAAAGGTAACTCGCCAGGAGACACACCCAGGTTCGTGCTCTGCCTCGGGTACCGAAGTACAGCGGGAAGAAGAGGGTGATGAAAATCAGAAAGGTGAGGGAGTTAAAAACCACTTTTTATGTATGATGTATGATGTATGAAGTATGATGTATGAACTGCAGGAGGTGTTTAGAAGGGTACAGTGCGGTGCTCTAAAGGTTTCCCGTTGTCATAAAGGAGGTGGATATTTGATTCCCGGACGGTGATGAAGCAGCGTTAAAAATATGACCGCGATTTCTTAGGAGGGGGAACACGGATGACACGAATTGGACACGGATTTTACCTCTACTCACACTAAAATCTGTGTCCAATCCGTGTCATCCGTGGCCAATCCCATCCAATTCAAAACTGAAAATAAATAAAAGCATTCGCCTCAAAATTTCTCGAAAAAGCACTTAAAATCCAGTTTTTAATCCAGTTTTAGGGTATGCCAATAGATCTCATTTCCTTCAATGGTTGTCCAGCAAAATGAATTTATTGATTTTTCATAGAAAAATTTCGTTTTCTCCGGGATACAAGGATACTGTTTTCCATCAATGATGAAAAAATCACTGGAATATTGTGATAACAAAAAGTGTCGATAGGTTTCATCCAATAGAATAGGGCCCGGCGTATAGGGGTATGGCCTATTGCGGGAATACGTGGAAAGATCCGCTGCATCAAAATCAGTTGTTTTTCCGTTGATATTGGCTGTCAAGGTCCCAGATTTAGGACCATATAACAGGAAATAGTTCCCGGTTTCATGGAGCCACATTTCTCTGATATTCAGGAAATTACCCAATTCTTTATCATTCAGAAAAACCGTTCCATCCCAGCATTCAAACATATACTGTCCGGCAGTATTAAAGGCGATATTTTTCAATCCGCTTTTAGGCTCAAACGAATAAGCCACCTTCCCTTCACGACCCAGAAACTTTGATCCGCTTTTTTCGTAATAATACAAATTACTGCCTCCGAAAAGCACCAGAGTATCCCAGGGACCATAAACGTTTCCGTTGTCATACAGATAGGCGCGATTGGACGGGTCTTCCTTTTTTTGAAACTTAAAGAGCAATCCAAACTGGCCGCTCGAGTATTTCATCGTTTGCATGCTTTTTACAGGACCGAATAAGGTTTTTTCTGTTTTGACATAGGCATTGCCTTTGATTTCGCAGGGCATGTATAAGTTGCCATAAGAATCTATTTGAGGCGCCCAATAGCTTTCTATCATGCCAATATCTTTCCCATCTACGATACAATGCATTGCATTTTTATCCTTTGTATAATAGATCAGGAAATAATGGTTCCCGGCGGCACTAAAATTGGGCATACTGCAATCCTGACAAATCAGGGAATCCAGTGTATGAATGTCTGTTATGATCCTATTCCTTTCCGTCCAGGCGGGAGGTGTTGCGCCCCAATAGAAAAAAGAGGATTTGCTTTCCGCCACGTTGGTACTGTCAATATACAGATAATTAGTTTGGGTGGCAGGATCCCGATGTTTTACCACCACATGTCCATTGATAGATTCATAAGATTGAACCTCTTTAAATGGTCCATGCTTCTGTCCGTTTACCCGAACATATTTTTGACCCGCTACCCATTCGAGGAGCAAAATATCTCCTACCTGACTGACCTCAACATCACCCGGAAACTGACCTAAATCAATTCCATTGTGAAAAACCCGGTACTGGCCATTTGAGGTCTCCAGGGAAAACACACATCCACCCTTAAAATCCGGACTTTCCGGGTGTTTATACCGGTAAATATTGCTTTGCTGGGTGGATACCAGAGTGGGCGGCTTTGTGGTCTCCTGAAAGGTATGCCACAACATCCGCTCCACATTTTGAGCATTTAAACAGGTATAAAAGTTTAAAAAAGTGGCAAAAATCAGAAAAATGCTCCTTTTCATATTTCAATAGTATTCATAAGCGAGATTTGTGGACTAATTTCGTCCGGTGAGGGAGCAGGGTTAAATATAACCGCGATTTCGTAGGAGGGGGAACACGGATGACACGGATTGGACACGAATTTTACCTCTTTTTACACTAAAATCCGTGTCCAATCCGTGTCATCCGTGTTCTACCCCAATAAGATCCATATTGAGCCAATCCAGGCCATCCTACTGCTGATGGCTACTTTTTAATTTCCCGGACATAAGCCAATGCCTCCTCAGCCATCTCCTTCCAGCGATCCGCATAATCAAAGGGCACCTGTATCCAGCCATTCATCGGGCGGTCGTCCATGGGGTTGAACAGATGCGCACCGTCCAGACTCAGGGCTTCATCCGCAGCATCGCCGGTCAGTTTAAATACCATGCAATCTTTCCAATACATGGCCAGTGCTTTTCCGTTGGGTGCTTTGAGACATTTTGCACCAAACATCTTGCTTTCCTTAGCATCCGGAAGTTCTGTCGCAATCTGGTGATACAATAATTCTGCAGGGGACATAGGTTGGGAAATTTTACCCCAAAAGTAACGGTTTTTGGATCTGCACAGTAACTCACAGTACTGCCTGTTTAGTTAATCCCATTCAAATCCGCTTCACGCCACGCCACTATTCCCCGCAATTTCATGTCCTTGTAACCTCAAATATCTCTGCCCATGCGAATACCCTGGACGATACTGCTGTTGCTTTCACTCTTTGCAGCATGCAAACCTTCAAAAAAACTGGATCCTCCTGGCTCCAATTACCCCGATCATGTAGGCGACATCCAACCAGATCCCATGCTGGATGATACCACCTTTCATGCCTGCCGGGAATCCAATATCCCACAATACTATTCCATCAAGGGCAGTTTTGAAGGCGAAAAACCGGCCATCGAACGCTATTTTGAGCAAAATTTCAGAAAAGACAAGGCGTTTGCCAAGGCGGAGGGCTACATCACCATTCGTTTTGTGGTAAACTGTAAAGGTCAGACCGGACGTTTCCGGATCCAGGAAATGAGCCCTGATTATAAGCCCGTAAAATTTCCTCCCGGGCTCCCGGCACAACTGCTACAATTGACCCAGAAAATGGATGGCTGGATTCCCGGCAAAAGCGAAAACATCCCTTACGACTATTATCAATACCTCACTTTTACCATCAGCAAGGGTGAGATCACACGGATCATGCCATGAAAATCCCATCCCTGCTCCTGTTTTTTTTCCTGCAAATACTGCCGGTCCAAGCGCAGATCAATTGCAATCTCTACAAATGGTCCGGCGATTCTTCCTGCTACCGGGCTTGTCAACTCTATGATTTTGCCAACCACACCAGCCAGGGAAGTCGCGCGTCACAAATCTTGTACGACAGCGTCATTGCTATCTGCCCGAACTTCGACATGGCCTACATGGAAAAAGCGGTGCCTTACCTGAAGCGCGGCGACTTTGTGACCTGGCGCATCTGGATGGATAAAGCCGTAGCGCTCAACCCAAAAGAACACTTGGGTTACCGGGGCTGGTGCCGGTATCAGTTTCTGCGCGACTACTCCGGCGCACTGGCTGATCTGGAGCAACTGGAAAAGATCAAGCCCGGAAATATCGGCTATTCCGTCAATGGCGATTATCATCTTTTGATCGCCAAAGCGCTGTGCTACAAAGGCCTGGGACAAAAAGAAAAGGCCATTCAGATCCTTGAAAAACAATTGGCCACCCCTGATTACGCGCCGGGCTATTACGATTACCTGCACCTTGCCGTTTTAAAAATCGAAATGGGAAAACCCCAGGAGGCTATTCCGATCCTGGAAAAACAACTGACCTTGTCCGCGAGCTTTGCTGAAACCCATTACTATCTTGCCCTCGCCTACAAACACCTGCAACAACGCCCGCAAATGCGTGAAAACCTCGTTCTGGCACAACAACTCTACCAGGCCGGCCGCCATCGAACAGATCCTTACACCCACCCCGACGACCGGATATATCAGGAAGACCTGGAGAAAGCTTTGGCAGAGTGGTAAATACATGCCGTCCTTTGTCCCGTGAAAAATCTACCCGCGACCCATAAAATCAATCCACTCCTCCGCTTCTGGCGCGGGAAACGCTTCCCGTCCGAACTGAGCGGCACCTTTCGCCTGGCACTGCCGCTCATGCTGGGCGAGCTCAGCAGTATCCTCATGGGATTGGCTGGCACGGTGATGATCGGACAGCTTGGAGAGACCGCTTTAGCCGCCTATGGCATCGCCAGTGTCTTGTTTGTCATGTCAATGCTTCTGATCTGGGGCGGCGTCCGGATGATCCCCACGCCTGTGGCCGAAGCCCACGAGTTGCGGGACGGAGTAAGGGTCAGGACTTTGATCCATGCGGGAATGTGGCTTAGCCTATTTTTTGTGCTGGTCGCAAGTCCCTTGCTTTGGCTGGGTATCCAGTCTTTTGATCTGTTAAAACAAGACCCGGAAGTGACCCTATTGGCCGTGGAATACCTGAAGATCATGCTGTACAGCCTTCCGGCACTGATCCTTTTTGCGGTGCTGGTCAATTTTGCAGATGCATTCTCTTACGTTCGCCTGACCATGGTGTTGTCTATTGCGGGACTGGCTTTAGATGTATTGCTCAACTGGATATTCATTTTTGGAAAATTCGGCATGCCCAAAATGGGTATCAATGCCATCGCGATGAATACCGGGATCACCCACCTCTTGTTGACAATGATCCTGTTGATCGTGATCTGGCGAAAAAAAGACCTGCAATATTTCAGGGACGCCCGAACAAGTCTGGACGCCGTATGGACCCAAACCAAGTCCTTCATCCAATATGGCATCCCTTCGGCCTTGCAGATCATGGTAGAATTTGCCGCATTCGCTGCAGGGACGGTCATCATCGGGCAGATCAGCAAAACAGAACAGGCCGCCCATCAGATCGCAATGAACCTGATCTCGGTCACTTATGTCACCATTATGGGTGTTTCAACGGCGGGTATGATCCGGGTAGGACAAGCGCTCGCGTACAAAAGCCGCGTGCGGGTATGGATGGCGGGCGTATCGGCCATCGGACTGGGACTGCTGATTATGGTGCTCCCCACCGCAGCATTTCTGCTGTTTCCAGGGAGCATCGTTGCACTTTACATTCAGGATCCTTCAGTGGTTAAGATTGCCACTACCCTACTCTTTTTTGCCGGGTTCTTTCAGATCGCCGATGCCATGCAGGCCACCAGTATGTCCATGTTGCGTTCATTAAACGACGTTTTATGGCCATCGGTCATTTCCTTTGTAGCCTTCTGGCTCATTGGCCTGCCGATCGGTTATTGGCTGGCGGCACACCAGGGATGGAATGCCCAGGGAATCTGGGTAGGGTATCTGATTGCACTGGTGATTCAGGCGAGTTGGTTTTTGAGGCGGTTTTTTAGCATGGTGGGGAAATTGTAATTGTGGTCAATTAGATAAATGTGGTCAATGTGTTTAATGTGGTCAATGTGTTTTGGGCTCAACCGGGGGGAGTTGAGTGCCTTTTTACATATTATACAGTCTGCACAAATTAGAGTGGCGATAAAGGAAGCAATTATCCACTGATCGAGTGTCATCCCGACCTTAGGGAGGGAACTGCTCAAGCTCGAAGTGGGTATTTTCATCCATTGCTAAAACAGTTCCCTCCCTATGGTCGGGATGACACTCGATCAGTGGATAATATCAAATTTCTTGAGCCAAATGTTAGTTGTCGGCAAAAAAAGATGTGTACAAACCATAGTGTCGTGCAAGTCGCGAAAGATGGTGGAATGGCAAAAACGCCAAAAAAAGTGGTCAATTTTTCGAAATCCAAAAAATGCGCTCAATTCCCCCCGATCGAGCCCAAAACACATTGACCACATTTTTCACATTGACCACATTGACCACATTCAACTAATTGACCACATTATAAAAACATGACCTTTAATCAACGAATAATAGCATCCGTCTCCGTTTTGCTTCTGTTTGCACTATCTCTGACTGCACAATCGGAGTCCAGTTCTTTGTTCGATAGAGTTTTAAACCGGCTCACCCATGACGACCGGCCGCCAGAACGCCCTCGTTTTTTAGCTTACCCGACCCTGGCGTTTTCACCGGAGACCAGCTGGGAGATCGGTGTGGCAGCTTCCTTGTTGTTTCATGCCAAAAACGACTATAAAAACAATCGCCTGAGCGAGATCACGGCATTTGGATTTGTTACGCTGCGTTCCCAATATGGGCTTTGGCTCGACAACGCAGTGTACACCCACCAGGCCCGCTGGCTGCTCTTAGGAAAAATGCGTTTCCAACGTTTCCCTTTGTTTTATTGGGGCATTGGGCCGGATACACCGGAAGCAGACCCGGTGGAGGTGGATGGCAATTATCATCTGGTGCGTCAGAGGGTGTTGCGACAGGTCAAAGGCAATTGGTTTGCGGGGATACAGGGAGACCTGCAACACCTTGGACGGGTAGATTTTGGCGGGGAGCAGCCTTCGCGCCCCCTTCCGGAGGGCTCAGGTGGCTCGACGAATATCGGAATTGGCCCCAGTTTCGTCTACGATTCACGGCCCAATATGCTCAATACCCGGGCGGGTTGGTTTGCGGAATTGTCGTGGTTGCATTACAGTCGTGCCTTGGGCAGCGACTATGCTTTTGAGGCTTTCAACGCTGATTTCCGTCGATACCACCAACTGAATGCACGCTCGGTTTTGGCCTGGCAAATGAGTGGGAGTGCCGTGATGGGCAATGCACCCTTCAATATGCTCAGCCTCATGGGCAACGAGATGCTCATGCGCGGCTATTACACCGGGCGATTCCGGGATAGACACTACTACGCTGCGCAGGCCGAGTATCGCTGGTTGCCTTTTCCTTTTAGTAAACGTGTGGGCGGAGCCGCCTTTTTGAGTGCCGGAGCTGTTTCACCCTCGCTGGATATGCTCAGCACCCGACAGATCAGGCTGGCGGGTGGTGCTGGTTTACGCTATCTGATCTTTCCCAAAAAAGATATTTTTGTACGGCTGGATGCAGGTTTCACCAAGGAGGGCGTTAGTTTTTACATTTTCACAGGAGAAGCGTTTTAAGCCTCGCGTCAGATGCCCCCCCGGTCGAGCCCAAACCCCATTGACCACATTAACCCAATTGACCACATTAATTCCTTTCTTTGCAGCATGCAACCCGAAATCAGAACAGTAATTGTTACCAGATACGTCACTCCCCTGCGGGAAGGCGGTTCGCTTCCGGCCATTGTGGAAGCGGACGATGGCTTTTTATATGTCCTGAAATTTCGGGGCGCCGGACAGGGTATCAAAGCGCTGATCGCCGAATTGATCGGTGGCGAGATCGCCCGTCTTGCCGGTCTGAAACTGCCTGAACTTGTTTTCGCGGAGCTGAACGAAGCCTATGGCCGTGCAGAAGCGGATGAAGAGATCCAGGACCTGCTGAAGTTCAGCACCGGATTGAATCTGGGCATGTCTTACCTCTCCGGCGCTGCCACCTATGATCCGGCCGTGGTCCGACCAGAGGCGCTCCTGGCTTCCAGGATCGTTTGGCTGGATGCGTTTCTGATGAATGTGGATCGTACTGCCCGCAACACCAATATGCTGCTCTGGCAAAAGGAACTCTGGCTGATCGATCACGGCGCATCCTTGTATTTTCATCACAACTGGGAGCACTGGAAGGAGCAAAGCGTCAAGCCTTTCATCCAGATCAAAGACCATGTGTTGTTGCGGCAGGCTTCGATGCTGGAGGAAGTAGACCGATCCATGAAACAGCTGCTGAACAAACAGGTGATCGACAGTATCGTCGCTTTGATCCCGGAGGACTGGATCACCGCCACTTTCCCGGAAAGTGTTGAAACGGTGAGAAATACCTACTCGGAATTCCTGCGACTACGACTTGAATCCAGCGAAACCTTTGTAAATCAGGCCATTCATGCAAGAGCTCCGATTATTTGAATACGCCGTAATACGCATTGTACCCCGTCCGGAGCGCGAAGAATTCGTCAATGCCGGGGTCATGTTGTATTGTCCGGGGAAGAAATTCCTGGGCATACGGACCGTATTGCCCGAAGCGAAACTGCGGGCGCTTGATCCGAACCTGAGCCTGGAAGAGATCAATCTGCACCTGCAGGCTTTTGAGGAGATCTGCTGCGGAAAAAATCCAGATTCCCCGATCGCGCAGCTGGACAATGCCTCCCGCTTTCGCTGGCTCACCGCTACGCGGAGCACGATGATGCAGACCTCTAAGGTGCATCCGGGGCTTTGTGAGGATCCGCAGGTGACTTTGGATAAGTTGTTTTTGGAGATGGTGGGATAATGCTAGCAGGGGAGCAATTCAATCGATCCGTATCACGCCTAAGCGATCAGACTACTGGACATTTTGACAATAGACGTTGGACTTGCACTCTGAAAAATTGAAAATCATACACTTACAGAATCGTGTCTAGTGTCCAACGTCAAAATGTCCAGTAGTCTGCTAAGCGATACATGTTTTTACCCGCTGACCCTCATTCCATGCGCTTCCAGATCACCCCGTTTTTAGTGCTGAACCGCTCCAGTTTTTTTTGCTCAAGAAGTCCCTTCAAGGTGGATTCCGCTTGCGCTCCGGACACGCCTGCCAACACAGCAAACTCCTTGGTGGTCAGGGTCGGATATTGCGCAAAAAGCGCATTGGGTGTTGTATTGTAGCCATTTTTCATGGCTTCCGGAAACAAGGCCAGCAAGGTCTGCTCAAACTGCTCGTAAGGTCTAACCCCTTTTAATACCAGCCTTTGCTGATCTGCATCGCTGAAAATCATGGTTGGAAAGCTACGCACGCCGAGGCTTCGCGCCAGATCAAGGTCTTGCTGAAACAGATCCTTTGCGCTGCCTTCAAAATCAGCTTTCATTTTCAGGGGGTCGAGGCCCACTTGTTTGGCTGCCGTTTCCAGATGTTCCCATTTCGTGATATTTTTCTTTTCCAGAAAAACCATTTCGCGTATCCTGCGCAGGAACTGGATGGCCTTGTTTTCGTCCTGCATCTGAGCCGCTTTGAACGCGATGGAAGGCGGATAAGAGGAAGACAATGGATCCTCCAGCCAAACATCGCCATCAATGGGCATCTCGTAATGCAGGCTCACCTCATCCCAGTGATGCGCCACATCGGAGGGTTTGCTGATGCTTCCGCTGTTGTACACCTCCCAGGAAGGCAAGAGCCCGCCCATTCGATATTCAATGTCAAATTGGGCTCCGTATTCCAGTTTCAGCCGACGAAGCTGCGGCTCAATGCCCCAACAAGCGGAGCAGATCGGGTCGGTGAAATAGATGATGTGTACGGGTTTGGGGCCAGGTGTCACCAGATGACTGGCTTCACTTTTCGAATTTCCCGGGATTTCGCAAAGCCCCGTTTCAACGTCGCAAAGGAGTGGATTGGATGATTTTAAATTGGTCATGGGTATTTTGTTGTTTTGTCCGTCGCAGCTGGACATGACCAGCAGTACGAGGATGAAGAGTAAATTGAACCTTTTCATTTTTTAGGTCTTATATTAGTTAAAGTAAACACAGCGTGGTTTTGAACAAGGTCGCTTTTCAATCATTTGAAAATCAAATTTTTGTATTCACTAAAATCATCAAAATCACTTTAATCACAGTACACAATCATTTGAAAAATCAAATTTTTGTATTCAATCAAATCAGTAAAATCACCTTCATCATAGTCCAAAGGTCCGTTGCTTTTTTAACCCGCGCAATCAGTCAGAAAAACATGACTACCCACACCGAACAGACAAGCCCCGAAAACTGTCCTGCCGAGGGGCTTTTGAAGCAATTATCCGGCAAATGGAAACCACAGATCTTTCGCCTTGCATTGGAAGGCCCGGTGCGTTTCAATGCGTTATTGCGCCAGTTGCCCGGCTCAAACAAGCAATCTGTCGCAGTAGCCCTGAAGGATTTGGAAGAAAGCGGACTGCTGTTGAAAACGGTGATACGCGAAAAACCCTTGCACATTGAATATGTGCTTTCGGAGCGTGGCCGGGAACTCGCTGGGATTTTTTCTACTTTGGAGGGCTTGGTTGAAGTTTAATTAGGTGGGTACTTGGTCACAAGATACAAGCGTGGCGCCGGGCAGGGGATTTTGAGGTGAGCAAAGGGGGAAGACCATGCGAGGCGGAAATATACCGCCTAATTCAGACCCTCCAAATCGAGCAGTTGTTGATTTCATAGGGATGCTTCGCGGTAGGATTAACCTCGCGCCGGCGGGGAAAAATCATCGCGCCCCATGCCAAGCATCATTCTCCTAAAAACGTAGTATCCTGAATTTTGCATGCCAACACATGCAAATGAAATTCACGTATCTACGCCAAAAGCTTGCCCTCCCCGGCGACTCGGACGAAACCCTCGACCTGAAAGTCACCCTCGTGGTGTATACTTTAGCCGTTTTGGGGCCGGTTGCAGGCATGACCGCCTTGTGTTACCTTTGGGAAATGCCCCTTTTGTGGCAATTTGGCTGGCTTATTATCGGGTTTTATTCCGTGTCGCTGGGGCTATTTTTTGGATTAAAAAAATACGTCGGGGCGTTTTTCTACCTCAACCAAATCGGCATGCTGCTCATCACGATGATCACGGCTGCTCGTCTGGGGGGTATCTTGGTGGCTGGCGGCATTTTGTACGCAGCTTTGGCGGTTCCTGTTTTTGCCTTCGTTTATCCGCGCCCACGTTTGGCTATCGTCACTTCAGTGCTGTATATTTTGGGCATTGTTGCGCTCACGCTCGCACAACCATGGCTGACAACCGCCCCGGAAATGTTGAAGCCGAACGTCAACCTCATTTTTACCGCGCTCAACTCGACCTGGATTTCAATGTTCATTATGCTGATTATTTTTCAGGTTTTTGACCGGCGGGCAAAGGAAGAACGCGCTAAAAACCAGCGCCTCCAGGAACTTGATGATTTGAAAACCCGCCTTTATACCAATATTACCCACGAATTTCGCACGCCGCTGACCATTATTTTGGGTGCTGCCAACCCCAGCCCACTAACTTCCACCAACCCCATTCCGCTGGAAGGCCGGGGCGGACGGTTAGACCTCATCCGCCGAAATGCCAACCGCCTGCTCCGGCTCGTCAACCAAATGCTCAACCTCGCCCGACTCGAATCCGGAGCGATGCCCGTTCACAAAATCCGGGGCGATGTGCTGCCTTCGCTCCGCTATTTCACCGATTCGTTCCAGAGCATGGCCGAACGGCGCAACATACGTCTGCACTTCCTGACCAGCCTGCCCAACCTCGACATGGATTTCGACCCCGATAAACTCGAAGACATCGTCTCGAACCTGCTTTCCAACGCCATCAAATTTACTCCGCCGGGCGGTGATGTTTATCTTTCAGCAGAGATTTTGGAAAAAAGCGGCGAATTGGATCGCTTTTTACTCAAAGTCCGGGATACGGGTATTGGTATTCCGGCAGATAAGTTGGGGTTCATTTTCAATCGTTTTTTTCAAATTGACCCCGAAAATGCCCATATCGAGGACGGCAGCGGCATTGGCCTGACTCTGGTAAAGGAATACGTTCGGCTGCTTGGCGGAGAAATTTCGGTGCAGAGCAGCTCCGGCAAAGGTGCTGAATTTACGCTGTTATTGCCCATTACCCGCGAGGCGCAAAGCAGTGAGTTTTCTCTGCCGGGTAGTCTGATGGCCCAAAAGTATGAGGCCAAGGAGGAAAGCGAACTCAACTTTGAGAACCACCCGGATATGGAAAGCAAAAATCTGGAACTTCCCGTTTTGCTCCTTGTAGAAGACAATGCAGAACTGCGCCATTACCTGCAAAGTGTGCTTGCCGGACAATACAACATTCAGCTCGCCCGCAATGGACAAGAAGGCATTGAACAAGCCCTTGAAATAGTACCCGATGTGGTCGTCAGCGATGTAATGATGCCAGTTAAAGATGGTTTTGAACTTTGCCAAACCCTAAAAAACGATTTTCGAACCAGTCATATTCCCATCGTACTACTCACAGCCCGGGTCGATGCCGAATCAAAACTGCTTGGACTTGAACGCGGCGCCGACGCTTATATGCCAAAACCTTTTCAGGCAAAAGAACTCCTGCTCCGCCTGCGCAAACTCATTGAATTGCGGGAAAAACTCAGGATAAAGTACAGCCTCAACGGCCATTTCTCCGAACCAAAGCATGGGCCCGGCGGAACCGGACTGGAGGAGGTTTTTATGAGAGATCTGCTCCGGATTTTGGAAAAAAACTTCTCAAACGACGATTTCGGCATAGAATCGCTCTGTGCGGAGATGGGCATAAGTCGTGTACAGCTCCACCGCAAACTTGTAGCCCTGAGCGGACTTTCCGCCTCGCACTTCATCAGTCGGTTTCGCCTGGAAAAAGCCGCCGAATTGCTTCGATCCACCCGAAAAACAGTGAGTGAAATCGCTTTTGAGGTAGGCTTCCGTGATGCCAATTATTTTACAAAAGTATTCACCAAAACCTTCGAGGCCTCGCCAAGCGAGTGGCGGCATCAGGTATTTAAGGGTGTATCTCAAGATTTGAAACAATACCCCATTTTTAGACATAAAAACACCTGAAAAAGTATTAAAAAGACAGGTTTTGAAACAATAATACTGAGCCTGGAGGATCCGCAGGCAGCAAGTTTGCAGCATAAAAATTCAAATTTTTCACAAAATAATTTCAACCATGCGCACACTCTTATTGATTTCAACAGTACTCTTGATTTCCCTCTTTGGTTGCAAAAAAGAGGACGAATGGCAAATTGTTTCGATCACAGGCAACTATGTCAACACCCCTGATCCGACAGGCGGCTTTTTTACCCTCACCCTGCCCGATGGCTCCACTTTCCAGTCACCCAAGAAATACAAAGTCAGCGGTTCAGACAATATCGTGGGTACAATTGACGAAACCAAAAGCACCCTGACGGTGGAGTCCGTTACGCCAAGCACTAAATTTTTTGGTTTCGATCTGATTTACCACATCGAAATGTACGATGCCTCGGGCAATCAGGTTCATTTTGAAGGCACCGCACAGAGTTATGCCGACTTTACGGGCATAGGCTGGGTAACCTATACCGATGGTACCGGGAAATTTGAAGGTATCAGTGGTTGGGAAAGCATCACCATGACCACGAATCCGATGACTGGCGTGCATACTATTTCGGCTTCCGGCGAAGCAACCTACAAAAAGTAAAATTTACGCAATGAACTGCCTCCACAGATGCTGCATCACAAGTCATTTAAGTTCGTTGATGACCTGTGGGGCAGCATCTGACGGGGGGCATAAGACCAAAGCCATGAAATATTTTAAACCAATCTTCACAGTACTCTCCAGCCTGTTCGTTTTTTCCCAGGCAACAGCCCAAATCCCCGAAAACATCCGCCCCAAACTGCAGGGTTTGCTGCCGATGGAGGTGTTTCACGAACCAGAGGTTTACTTTGGTTCAGCAGATTTGAAACCCAATGCGGCGCCGAATCTGCCGGTAATCATCGAAGTTACCGCTCCGGAAATATTTTCAGAAATCGAAAACCTGGGAGGGCATGTGAACACCCGCGAGGGTAATCTGGCGACGGTGCAATTGCCTAAAAAATCACTCGCCAGCGTGGCGGCTCTTCCAGGGGTGATTTCGGTGGAGTACAACAAAGTGTTCCGGCAGAATGATCTTGTACGGCAGCATACCCGTGCCAATTTGGTGCAGCAAGGTTTGAGTCCGTTGCCACATGGGTTCACCGGAGAAGGCATCATCGTCGGTGTTTCTGATGCGGGCATTGACTTCCGCCACCCCGATTTCCGAGACCCTGTTGACCCCTCAAAATCTCGAATTTTAGCGATCTGGGATCAACTTTCTTCGGTAGGAACTCCTCCTGCGGGATTCAGTTACGGTTCTTTTTGGACACGCCCGCAAATTGAGGCTGAATTCGGCCCAAACCCACCGGGCATAGTGGATCCTAAAGACGACGACCCTGGCAATCCGGGACACGGCACGCACGTCACAGGGATCGCGGCGGGCAATCAGGGCATGGCTCCCGGAGCCGACATCGTGCTGGTGCGCGACAATGCCTCATTCAATGGTGTCATTGATGCTGTGAAATTTATCCGCGATTTTGCTACTAATGCGGATCAACCAGCCGTTGTGAACCTCAGTTTTGGCACATTTGCTTCCAATCACGAAGGCAATACCAACATGTCGAAACTGATTGACAACCTCATCGCCGGCACAGAGCGGTTCAGCGTAGTGGCTTCGGCCGGGAACACTGGATTTGAAAACAGCCACTGGGGCGGTTTTAATTTGAACAACGATACAGCCATGTGCTTCATCGGTTTTGGCGGTCAAACCTATGGTTGGTTTCGGGTGCCGAAAACTTACGGCGACAGCCTTTATTTTTCAGTGGGCGTAGACAGTGCACATTTTGATATCTCGCAATTTCAGTTCACGGGTGGCACAAAATACCTCGGCGCAACACCGTGGAAGAAAGTAAGTACCCTGACTAATTTTGCACAATTCATTAAACGCCCCAGTGGCGACACCGCCGCTTACGTAGAACTGATTTATCAGTCGAATTTCGGATTTCAGTACTACCCGTTTTTCGTGCGCATCACCGATATGGCTAACCCTCAAGATTGGTACAAAATACCGGAGGATATGGACATTTTCCGTGTGATGTTTCGTGGAAAAGGCAATCTTCACGGATGGATGGGTGGCGGGCCGTTTTGGGCAGTACCCAATCCCGCCGACCTTGGCTTGCCTACCGGGCATTTTGTGCCATCTGACAGCGAGTTGGGTATTCTGTCACCAGCCGACGGCAAAAACATCATTGCTGCGGGGGCCTATGTTAACCGACCGGACTGGACGGATGTGAGTGGCAAGACACACCATATTTTTACGGAACAGCAGACGGGGGAATTGGCCGATTTTTCAAGTCGCGGACCTACCTTCGACGGTCGTCAAAAACCCGAAATCTGTGCCCCGGGCAAGCACGTTGTTTCTGCTTACCCGACCTATTACAATGAATTAGCGGTGCCTTTGCCAATTTTCAGCGGCGGCGACCCGCTGTGGATGTTCGTTGACGATACCATCCACGCTTGCTTTTCCGGCACAAGCATGTCTTCTCCGGTGGTAGCAGGCGGTATCGCTTTGTTGCTCGAAGCCAAACCCGACCTGAATTATGCTGAAATCCGCAACCTGCTGACCTCCACCGCCCTGACCGACGCATTCACCGACGCTTCCGGCCCGCTTCCGAACGGGCTTTTTGGCTACGGTAAAATGGATATTTACGCAGCGGTGCTGGCCGCACTCAACCTTTCAGAAACTGAAAATATTTCGCCGGATAGCCCCTTCTCCATTTTCCCGAACCCGGCCACAGAGGTGTTTTTCCTGAAATTAACAGACGAAACTCCGCGCCCGGAAGCTCGTATCCGCTTGCTTGACTTGCAGGGAAAAGTCATTTTTGAAAAAACAGGCATTTCCAATTTTGAAACCGTGCGCACAGCTGGCTTCACTCCGGGTGTTTATTTTTTGGAAATGACGGATGAAGGGCTGAAGATGTTTGATAAAATATGGGTGATGAAGTGATTTCAGTAGGGCAACCCCTTCCTGTAAAACATGAACAATCAATAAAATAAAAAATGATGAAGCATATTCCTGTTTCAGTCCTGGCACTACTTTTCTGGGGCAATCTTTTGATGGCGCAGCCTGGCACTTTGGATTCCAGTTTTGCCAACAACGGTGTTTTACTTTTTGAGAAATCAATGTTATTTCCGTCTTATGATGTAGGAACTATGGTGGATCCAAACCGCAGGGTCATCGCATTTCAGAAAAATTACGGCGATTCGAGTCTGACCTTATCCAGGTTTTTAGAAAACGGTTCGCGCGACCCTGCCTTTGGCCAAAACGGCGATGCTGTTTTTTTAATGCCCCAACCTTTTGAGATTTTAGCTGGCGCTTGCCAGCAGGACAATAAAATCCTCGTGACCGGATACATTGAACATATTTCGGGAGGAAACCGGGTAGACGTTTTTATCGCCAGATTTTTGGAAAACGGCCAACCCGATACTTCTTTTGGCAATACAGGAAATGTGATTATTGAACTTGACACAACTGCCTTTGCTTTGGGAATGGCTGTCCAAAACGATGGGAAAATCCTTTTGACGGGCTGTCTGGGCATCAGTTGGGCTTGGTGGCCGACCAATTCGGACTTGATGATCTTGCGTTTGCTGCCCGACGGTACGCTCGACCCGTCGTTTGGAAATGGCGGAATCGTTGTCACCGACTTGACCAGTTCCGGCTATGACGTGGATATGGGATCCCGGATTTTTGTTCAACCGGATGGAAAAATCTTCGTTTCCGGGCGAAACGGTTTGGGACAGAATAACATTGGCGACTTGGCTTTGATTCGCTACTTGCCCGATGGCACCTTGGATAATTCCTTCGGAAACGGCGGAATCGTTATTGCTAAAGCAAACATTCCGTATTGTTCCGACGTGTTTTTCAAAGATGACCATGCCATTCTCGTCGCCGGGGGCGAGGGAGCCGTATTCACTACAGGACCCTATGCAACACTGCGACAATTCAAATCTGATGGGAAAGTGGACTCTTCGTTTGCCGAAAATGGCATTTATAGATCCGCCCCTAACGACAACGGGCGGGGATTTATGGACCTTGACGTGCAGTCCGATGGAAAGATCGTGACCTCTGGCTACTGGGGCGACAATACTGGCATCGGAAACGGGCTTTTAATGCGCTTCAACCCGGATGGAAAGCCAGATTCCACCTTTGGTACGGGGGGCATGGTACTATTAGAAATGGAGGGTTGCAGCCCGGATTTTCGCCATTTATGGTTTTTGCCCGACCAAAAAATCACGGTTTTGGGTGTTTGCACTGATTATTGGATTGATTCAACCTACCAGATTTTTTGGGCCAGATTCAACAATGAGATCAGCAACGGCACCCTTGATCCTTCCTCCCCGGAAATGCTCAGTGTTTTCCCGAACCCAGCCGAAGACATGTTTTTCCTGAAAACAAAAGACGAAAACCCGCATCCGGAAGCTCGTCTCCGCTTACTTGACGTACAAGGAAAAGTTGTTTTTGAAAAAACAGGCGTTTCCAATGTTGAAACCGTGCGCACGGCAGAATTTGCTCCTGGAATTTATTTTTTGGAAATGACGGATGGAGGCACCTTGACGGTAGGAAAAGTGCTGGTGATTCGCCCGTAGACAGACGTATCAATTCCGCTGGCAGGCAGCAATATCCATTTTATATTCCACCGGTTACCACCCTGCTAAATCGCCAACGCTTTTGATCACAGTCGTATTTGAAATAAACACTGGTCCAGTCACTCAAATCATTGAAATCACTCTAATCAAAGTATATGAACGCTTTTTTGAAGCGATATACGCCCTAAAGCTAAAAGTCATTGGATCCGCACCACGCCCAAGCGATACATATTTTTGCCCGTAAGCTTGAACACGCCAGTTGTGACGAAAAAAAGTTCGTTTGAACTGATTTGTTTGCTTCTTTTGGAAACCAGGAGCGTCCCGGTATCTTTTTTGATATCAAATACTTTTTGCCGTTCCATTTTGCCAGCACCGGATATCGTAAGCATACCGGCCACGGCATCCTTGAAACTACTGATCGCTTTTGCCTTTGCGCTGGTCGGCTGACTTTTAGGGATCATCTTTACCCAATCGATACTGCCTTTGGGCGAGATACTGGATACCAGCACGTCGTTGGTATTGTAGTTCGTAACGGTTTTCGTTTGCCCTCCTGAAGTATACATTTCGTGGGTGGAAAACACCTCTTCAGCCGTGAGCACCACCCCTCTATCCTCCCGCAGGATCAGGTCTTTCATCTCGAAATTTGGATCCAGCCCTTCATTGCCGCTCTTGTCTTTTTTGGTATTGAAATTTTTGATGTCAGCGTCGCTTAGTTCTTTATTGACCGTAAAATCTACAGCGCCAGTTTGCCCATTGATTTTATTGTAAAAAATGCCCTGAATCACCCCTTGTTGATCATTCGTGTATATTCCGGCGCAATAAAGCTCGCCCTGCTTCCCTGCGTTGATACTGAGATCTGCAACGAATTTGCCCGGCACCTCAGGACTGATCTCTCTGACTTTATCACTGCTTGCATCCATTAAAAAGACAACCATTTTATAGGGTAGTGGCGTTGGCGCATCTTTTTTCTTCAATGCTTTTTGTTCCTTTTTATCGAAATAAACTTTTGCCGATACAAAAACCTGCCCGGTATTGGAGATGGCCAGTTTAAGGATCTTTAGCTGCCCCTGGGTATACGGGAGTGTGAAATTATGCTTCCAGATATTGGAAAGCTTATTGTCCTGAACGGATACCAGCAACTCGGTTTGGATTTTGTCGGCATCATGGTCTGCCCATGCCGCCAGAAGTATTTTGGAGGTATCTGCTGACATCTTCCATTTGATCATATTTGGAAGATTGTCTCTACTGGCATAAGGAATACTGGCAATCCGCTGCGTGGCTTGAGTCATCGCATCCAGGCCCACCAAGGTGGTAGAAACGGTCACTTTTCCGGCTTTTTTATCCTCATTGCGCGTGCATAAAACAAATTTTTGCTGCGCATAGAGCATGTCGTCAAATTCGATATCACTGTCCGATATCCTGATCTCCTTATCCAGAATGAGATTGAACGAGCGATCATATTTTTGCAGCGTGGTGGTAAATTTTTTATATAAAAAGAAGCCCCGATTTTCTTCCGCAAGGAGTACGTAATGCCCGCTTGCGTCAGAATACAAGTGATTCCACAAGTACATATCGCCGTTTGTTTTGAATTCCGGGCCGATTTCAACAGAGGCTTTCTGGCTAAAAAGGGTGCCGGCCATGAGCAGGCTGGCAAAAGTGAGTGTGAGAAATTTCATAGTTATTTGTGTGTGTGTGTATTTATATCCCTGACGGAAAGTGCTTTTTCAGCCACTTATCCAGCACCTTTTTGCAGGTTAAATTCGGATTGTCATAAGCAATCGGCTCATCCAGGGCCGCCCGCAATTCCTGTACGGCCGGTTTGAAATCCACGCCCAGGTCTTTGAATTTTTCCACGGCTTTGAGGGAGCGTTCTATTTCAAAGCCAAACTGACCCTCATACACATGAGATGGGTGCGAACTTCTGCGCAAACGCGCTCGTATTACCCTTGCCTGGCTCAATACGCCCTGATAAACGCCTTTTGCAAACCGGGGCTTGTCGTCCACCTCATTGGACAAAATGAAGTAAAATGCTTCATCCGCACCATCGCCTTCGAGTGTCTTGTAGAGGTCTTCCTGCCAGTCGGGCTTGCTTTTGATTTTGAGCACGGCCTTTTCCTGAATTTGCCGGGGCTGATTGTTGGCACTAAATATGAAAAGGGAAGTGATGCCTTTGCTCGCGTCGCAACGGTCGATCTGATCCAGAATTCCAAGCTGAAAGTTATCCAATTCGCCCCCGGACGAGGGCAAAAAGACGCCCACTCTGGAAGCAAGCGAACCAAAGATCATCGTTGCGATCATCAAAACATTTACGCCAAGCACGACGGAAAGCCCCCATTTTAGGAGTGCGGGCGAGACGCTCATTTTCAGGTTTTCGTTCAACAACACGGCAAACGTGGCCACCAGTACCAGTGCCATAGCCACCGCATTCGCAGGGGCCAGCCAGCGAATACCCCCCAAACTAGCCTCCATGCCCAAAGTAGAACCCAAGACCAGGACCCAAAAACCCAAGACCAGCATTCCGCCGCTGCCAAAACGCCCCAGGGAAAGCCAGGCAAAGCCACCGCCAAAACCGATGACGCAGGTCACCAAAGCCATACACACCCAAAAGGCAGCGATTAATAAAAGCATCACCCATGCGTAGCCCACACCAGCGTCGCCGCCCGGCATTTTTTGCAAAAAAGTCAATTTGAACAAATACCCGGCAGCAAGCAGGGACAAGACCAATAGGAAATTTCCAGCGATTTGCATGATTGGGAAATTTAGTAGTGATGGTTGAATTAAGGCACTGGGCCTGGGATTTGGGGGTTAATGGGAGTGGAAAGACCAGACTAAAGTGTGTCTGAATTATTCAACCACGATCAACCGACCATATAGTTCCCCCCCGGCCGATACCTGAACCCCATATACCCCTGGCGACAATCCGCTAAGCCAGGCAGTTTGAGCGCCTGCCGGAGGGATGACACGCTGACATACTCGTCCGAGCATGTCAGTTACCACCAGTTCATCTATCGGCGTACCAACTTTCCACCTGATCGCATATTCATGGTAACGTTTCACCGGATTGGGCCATATCTCCAGGCCCTGAAGACCTGTCTGCGCCTCTTTAACAGCCAGAACCGACACCATTCGAAGCACCGCAGGAGCGGTAACGATCGGATCATTAAAATCGAAATAGATCGCCGCATGGTTGTACACCCTGTCACCGACTATCAACCAGGGTTCAGGTCGCACTGAAAATGCTACAAATCCGTGGCTTGCGGGTTCGTTCGCTGAGCTATCCGGTAGAGAGATCGGATCAAACCGCACTTCGAGCATGCGTTTACCATACAGTCTCCAGGAATGCGGATGACTCGCTGAAAGGACCTGCAAGGTGGCAAGATCGAGCCCGGGCGGCAAGGTGTCAATGATCACCACGCGATCAGCCTGATAGTTTCCAGTGTTCTGAAAACGAATGACATAGAGCAACTCCGCGGTGTCTAATTGAGTGGGCAACAACTTGTCAGGCCATACCTGTTTGTCGTTCGGGTCGTAGGAGCCGACAACCGATGCATTGAGTTCGAAAACATTGTTGGCGGGATCCAGGTCGCCGGACAACGGCACATTCGCCGTGAAGGACAGCGGCGTGCCTGTTTGTACGGTTTGCGGCGTCAGCAGGCGTAACCGGATGTCGGAATGCCCGGAATAAGGGGGCGCGGGAAGCGTCCAATAGATGGAATGCCCAAGAATTACCCCGTCCAGCGGCAAAGCCGAAACATATTGCAGCGGCACATCCAGGTCGAAACTGTCGATCCGGATATGGATCGAATCCAGCGGAATCAGGCTGTAATTGTCGACCCGGATGATCACCTCCGTCTCGAAACCCGGCCGGAAAGGCCCGTTTGCGATGGCCGTAATGGCGACATCCAGTGCGCTTGAGGGCGCGCTCAAGGCGAAATCCATCGGTGTCTGTAAAGAATCGGGCACAGCGAAAGCAGGCTCGACGGACCAATACGAATGGGGTAAGGTAAGCGTCAAGGTATCCTCGAGGATTTCGCCGTAGATATGATAAAAACCGCTGCTGTCGGTCGAGGCGTACAGGTTGCTCCGGTGCGCGTGCAGGATCAAACCCGATAACCCGGGCTCGCCGGGGTCTTGTTGCAAATTGCCGTTTCCATCGAGAAACACCTTGCCATGAAAGTCCGCCGATTGATTCAGTTTGAGCAAAAATCCATCATTGTCCGGAAACGGCTGAGAAGTCTGCCAAAAGGTACCCGGTCCGGGGTCGAAATCAACGCTTTCCCGGAAAGGTCCCGTTCCGTAGACGGAACCGGTGTTGCTGACTGTAATCCCGGTAATCCCATCATAGCTGCTTCCGCCGGCGCTGGCCGACCAGAGGTAGTTGCCGTCCTGGTCGTACTTGACCACATAAAGGTCTATGAAACCTGCAAAATTCGGTATTTCAAATCCAGGTCCAGGGTCGAAATCAGTCCCGCCACCGTGGCCACCGCCGACATAAATGTGCCCCTGAGCGTCCATTGCCAGATCTGAAACGCCGTCCTGGGCGTATCCACCGAGATTATGGACCCATTTAACTGTCCCATCTATGGACGAGAGCTTAAGAATGTAGCCATCCGAAAGCCCTGTCGCCTGGATCAGTTGTGTGCCCGTACCTGGATCGAAGTCGGCGGTTTTCCAGAACCCGCCACCGACATATAAACCATCTTCCGAATCGACTGCGATGGCCCCTCCTGAATTGTAATCTTTGCTTTTGAGTTGCCGCCCCCAGACGAAGTTGCCATCCGTATCAAGTTTCAGGCAAAAAGTGTTTTCAGCAGAATCCGCCGTCAGTTCATAAATGGATGCTGAGGGGTCGAAGTCAACCGTCTTATTAAAAAATCCAGTAACATACACGTTACCCTGCGCATCGACCGTAATGGCTTCACCGGAATCATTTGCTGCTGCGCCAAATCGATGTGCCCACAGGAGATTACCCGCCGGATCGAGCTTTACCACGAATACATCCTGGGCGCCAGCCGAGTTCAGGTTGGTCGTACCGGTACCGGGATCGAAATCACCCACATATTTGAAGTAGCCGGTGGCGTAAACATTGCCGCCTAAGTCTGTGGCGACCGATTGACCATAATCTGTGCCGATGCCACCGAACTTCCTTGCCCACAACATCTGACCGCCGGCATTCCATTTTTGGATAAAAATATCGACTGAATCACCGCCGTCCATAGTCATAACGCCTGCACCCGGGTCGAAATCGATTCCCTTGTAAAAACCGCCAACGGAAATATTGTTTCCCGCAGCATCCAATGCAATGTCGAAAGCGTAAATACCTCCCGCACCTTGCGTGCTCCCTGCCCAGACCAGATTGCCGAAGCGGTCCAGTTTTTGCACGAAACTGGAGGTTGAATTGATTCCAGCCGTCAGTAGATAGGTACCTGGCCCTGGATCGAGATCGCAAGTGCCTCCAAAATACCCGGAGGTGTATAAATTACCTTGTACATCGGTGGTCACCTTTTGTGGAAAGGAACGTTTGGTGCCGGAAATTTTTTTTGCCCATTCGAAATGATACGTCTGGGCAGCGAGTGGAAAAAATACAAGGGTCAGGAAAAATAGGGTAAGGTGTTTCATAATCTGTCAACTGGGTTATTTACGCGGTGGCTCTGCAAAGTTATAGGTTTGCCATTGTAATTGGGGTTTCCCTTCCCGCTAGTGCGAAGCTACTCATTATCAAGCTCAACGTGCGATGGCGCGATGAAGGAGGATCAGTTTCGCGGTTTGCCGGCACAACTGGTGGGGATACTCGGTAGAAAGGGGAAGCCCAGACTACTGGACATTTTGACGTTGGACACTAGACACGATTCTGTAAGTGCATGATTTTCAATTTTTTAGAGTGCAAGTCCAACGTCTATTGTCAAAATGTCCAGTAGTCTGGGGGAAGCCACCTTCCTCCCCGAATCCGGTCCACAATTATTGTACCTCAAAAATACCCTTGCCTTCGGCATAATTGCTTGCGCTGCTATAGCGTTATGAATTTTGTCCTGAACGCCTGTTTTCCTAATAGAATCCCAAAACTGTCCGCACTGTTTGTAAACATTCCTGCGAATACCGACCTTTGGACCTTCCCACGCTCTGTTCCCCCAGAACCTCGTACGTAAACTATGCTCATCAACACCTTAATCAAAGCCAGGCGCATTCCATTCTATTGCCTTGCCTTTTTACTTTTTGGCCAACCGGCGCTCTTCGGTCAAGCCTTGCGCAGCGTTCCCTACTACAGCACCGATGAAACTGCTGCCCGGCAAAAGTTGGCAGACGAAACCGCTGCTTCGATCCGCAGTAAATTTCAGGCACCGGAAAAACTGGACAAAGAAGCCAAAAAGGCCTACATCGAAAGGCGAGAACATATTGCGGAAAACGTCGCAGAAGAGATCAACCAAATGGCTATTCCAGACGATGCGCTGTGGCCTTTTCTAAAGCATACGCACGCAGTTATTATAGCCGCTAATCCTGAATGTGCCGCCACGAAGATTATTCTGACGTCCAATCCCGTACCCAATGCCTTTTCGGTGGGCGATGGTACCATCGTCGTATATACAGGGTTGCTGGCCGGTTTGGAAAATGAAGATCAGCTGGCCTTTGTGCTTTGCCATGAAATAGCGCATTTCCTGCTCGAACACTCCACCAAAGGGCTGGTCAAGGAAATAAATACTTACTACAGCAAAGAATTCAAGGACAAAGTAAAAGCGGCGAATCAAGTGGAATTCAATCGCAACGAGCAATTGGAGAACATCTACAAAAATGTGCTTTTCAATTCCCGTTACCACCACCGTGACCTGGAACGACAGGCCGATTCCCTGGCGTATTGCCTGTTTTTGAAGACGCCCTATGCGCCGACGCAGGCACAACGCCTGATACAACTCTTCGAATACATGGACGAGCCGCTCCGGGATTCCACCTTGCGCCTGGACACCCATTTTGGCTCTACACAATATCCATTTCAACAGCATTGGTTGGAAAAAAGCCAGGGTTCAGTGTGGGGAGAAACTAAAATACTGCAAAGCGCAGCGGAGAAGACCCTCCGGGACTCCCTCAGCACCCACCCCGACTGGCAAAACCGCTTGCACTGGATAGAAGCCCTGGCGCAATCGTCCTCGCCGGATATCTCGAAAATAGCCACACCTGAAAACGGGTATACTGCTATTAAATACCTGAGCACCATAGAGTCGGTCGAAAGTTGGTTCAACCACGGGCGCTACGATAAATCCCTGTATTACGCTATGCAGTACCAGAGCGTCTATCCCGAATATGCTTATTTCAACGAAATAGAAGCCTTGTCCTTGTATCGTTTATATACCCATTCTAAGGACCATGACCTGGCGAGCGTATTATCCAAAAGGTCGCCGGACCATTCGGAGAAGTACAATCAGTTTCTGGATTTTCTCAATAATCTGCGCTTGAAAGACCTGCTTGCGCTACAAAACTGGAGTCTGAGCCACCTTGGGGCCTCGAAAACTGAATACGGTTTACTGGCTGCCTATTGCATCGCCGAGGCTCAGGAAGACCGCAGTAGCATGACCAAACTAAAGAGAGAATACCTTTCGACTTATCGAAACGGACGTTTCGTGGAGTTTTTTAAGACCAAATAATCACTTCAATGTTCACTTCAAACAAACTATTATGCGTTTTCCAAAAATCTTTTTTGTAGCTTTCTTTTCCATCCTTTCCATCGGCCTCTCTGCGCAGTCTTACGCAGTAAAAGGCATTAAGTCTTTTTCCTCCAATGGCATTAAAGCCATTCTGAATAACAAGGCTGTGGCCGGTTATGTCGTGTTTTACAAAACAGACAAAGCGGACTCCAAAAATGACAATTACCGCTTCGATCTGCTGGATGAAAATCTGAGCAAAGTAAGCACGGTAAAAGTAGTGCTTCCACCCAATGCGGTATTGATGCAACCGGTGTACAACGGCGAAGTACTGGGACTCATGTTCTACAATCAGACTAAGGGCAATTATATTTATCGCTCTTATGATAAGGCGCTCAAAGAAATTGGTTCGCTTATGACCGAGAAGCCCCATAAATATGAAAGAGCTGCCCTGGAACAAATGGACGGGGATGCAGCGTCTTCTTTTTACGGCCTTCATCCGGTGCCGGGAAAAGGATTTGTTCGTGCCGGTTACGGAAAAGACAAAGACAAGTT
>JBILHS010000238.1:0-3036 GCA_044350425.1 Saprospiraceae bacterium
GTAAACCGTTCCCCGTCCCCAGTCTATGATATTTGAGCCGAAAGATGTTTTCCGCAAGTTAGAGTTTGACAAAGTCCTCGATTTGCTTGAGAAAGAAGCCCTTACCCCAATGGCCGCGGAATCCCTCCGTGCTGTCACTCCTTTGACTGATTTTGCCAGCATAGAGCAGAGTTTGCGTGAAACCCGTGAGTTCAAACTTATGCTGGAGAATAGAGACCGTTTTCCACTGGAAAGCTTTCCTGATATCCAGCCCAATCTGAAAATGCTGGACATTGATGGGTTTACCCTTCAGGCCGAAGCATTTCAGGGGATTTTGACGGTGCTAGTGATGATGCGCGATGTGTTCAAGTTTTTTGCCAGTGGCGCAAAAAAGGAAATCTATCCAAAACTCTACGACCGCACCCGGGGACTTTCCAACGATGAAGGACTGATGAAGGCCATTACGGCGGTCTTTAACGAAAAAGGGGAGATCCGCCCCGATGCATCCCCGGAATTGCAGCGTATCCGGCGGGATACCCAGCACAAGATCCGGGAATTAGATGGCCGTTTCAGACAGATCATACAGGATTATCGCTCGAAAGGCTGGCTGGCGGATTCTCCGGAATCTTTTCGGAATGGTCGCCGGGTGCTAACGGTACCTGCCGAACACAAACGGAAGATCCGGGGTATTATCCACGATGAATCTGATTCCGGCCGGACTGCCTTCATCGAGCCCGAGGCGGTCATTGACATCAACAACGACCTTTTTGATCTGGAGCACGACGAACGCCGGGAGATCTTTCGGATCCTTAAAGACCTCAGCGATACTTTCAGACCCTACAGTCCTACGCTTAGGCTTTATTCCGATGTACTGATCAGTTTCGATATCATTCGCGCCAAAGCTGCGCTTGGCTTAGCCATGCGGGCAGGAATGCCGATTTTGAAGGACAAACTGATCATCAACGTTCGGAAAGGTTACCATCCGCTGTTGTATCTGAAGAACAAGCAGACAGGGAAAAAAACCGTACCATTCGAGGTTCGGCTCAATTCCGAAAATCATATTCTGGTGCTTTCCGGACCCAACGCCGGAGGCAAATCGGTGGCGATGAAGTCCATCGGCCTATTGCAAATGATGGTGCAAAGTGGCTTGCTGGTGCCTGTCCATGAATTGAGCGAGTTTGGAATTTTCACACAGATCTTTGCCGACATTGGCGATCAGCAGAGTCTGGACGATGACCTTTCGACCTATTCTTCGAGATTGCAGAATGCCCGGATTTTCATCCAAAAAGCAGATCCAAAAACCCTGGTGCTGATTGACGAGATGGGCAGTGGTACCGATCCTAAGCCTGGCGGCGCCATTGCTGAAGCTATTTTGCGCCAGTTGCACCGGAAAGGCGTTTACGCAGTCATTACCACCCACTATTCCAACCTCAAAGTCTTCGCATTCCGAAATCCCGGTATTTTGAACGGGAACATGCACTTTGACAAGGATACCCTTTCACCCACTTATGAACTAAAAGTAGGTCGACCGGGCAGTAGCTACGCCTTTGAAATTGCCGAAAAAAGTGGTCTTTCCCGCGACCTGATCGGTTACGCCCGAAACCGCACCGGCTCTGAAACGGCCGTAGACGACATCCTCATCGAACTTCAGCGTGAAAAACAGGAATTGGAGGAAAAGCTCAGTGCCGTAAAGGAAAAAGAGCAAAACCTCGAGCGACTCATCAAGACCTATGATGGCATGCATCAGGAGCTCGATGTGAAGCGAAAACGCCTCAAACTCGATCAAAAAGAACACGAACTCCGCCTCAGCGCGAATACCAACCGGGAGGTAGACAAACTCATTCGCGAGCTGAAAGGCGAGAAAAACCTGGAAAAAGCCCAGGATGTAGCCGCCAAGCTCCGAATTGAACGTACTGAAAAAGCCCGGGAGGTCAATGAAGTGAGTGAAGAAGTGATCAAATCTGAGCTGAAAGCAGCTCCAATCGGCATTACACGCCCCATTGTGGCCGGAGATTTTGTGCGCCTGCGCGCAGGCGGCTCCACTGGTCAGGTAGAAGAGATCAAAGGACAAAAAGCAACCGTGCAAATGGGTGGACTCCGCATTACCACCCACCTGCGCGACCTCATTCCTGCAGTCGAGCCACTTGCCCAGCCCTCCGGCGTCAGCGGTACCGACCTGCAGCACATGGCCTCCTTCGATGCCAAAGTGGACATCCGCGGCATGGCCAAAGACGAGGCACTCCAGGTACTGGAAAGATTTGTGGACAATGCCCTGCTTACCAGCGCCAATACCATTCAGATCCTGCACGGAAAAGGCACCGGCGTGCTCCGCAATGTGGTGAAGCAAAAGTTGCGGGAGTATGGGGGGAATATTGCCCGGGCGTACCATCCGGAGGATGGGGGCGGAGATGGAGTTACTATGGTTGATTTAGCCTGATCTGCATTCCTAAAATAAGCGTGCCCCACCTGCCTGCATGTGGGGCACTTTTATTTTAGGAATATCAGCGCCTGAATGGCGCCCTTTGCTTCGTTGGCTTTCCGAAAACGAACCCGGTTTTATTTTCTGGCACAACATTTGAATCTAAACAACCATCGCCTTAAAAGCGAGAAAGTTTCATCCAATTTATCCGCACACAGAATAGGCCCCAAGGGTTTCGCGCTAACAAAAAACGCCTTCGCTTTCGGTCTCACCCGTACTAATAATCATGACTGCTGCACAATTTCAGACCCAACCGCTTCCAAGCAAAACCGCCGAAGGAAGCGTAGAACTTTTTCAGAACTCGCCGAATCCTTTCATTGAAATGACGCTTCTGAGATTTCGGCTCCCAGCTTCTGCTGATATTTTCCTCCGTATATTTGATTCAAATGGCCGCGAAGTAAATACAAAAAATGGTGCCTACCAGGCTGGCGAAAACCATCTCGTACTCCATCGCGCTGATTTACGTGAACCAGGTTTCTACACCTGCCGCCTGGAAACGCCGTTTGGTACTGCTTCCAGGAAGCTGATGATGTATTAATGGTAGACGGTGCACGGTAGACGGTGCACGGTAGACGGTG
>JBILHS010000248.1:0-2745 GCA_044350425.1 Saprospiraceae bacterium
GTTTGGATGGTGTTAGGCAAGACACAAATTATGGTACATTTAGGAAAAGTTACAAGTTATGCCCTGTGGAAAGTGGTTACAACGAAATTTGCCAGTCGGGGCTGGCCGAAATCTGTACATCCGAAAACAGTGATTAAAAAATTTAAGTCTATAAATTTAGTAGACTTTAATTTTTTACTTTACCTTTGCCCGATCAATTTCAAAAGAAATGCGCGATTACATTTTAAATATGTCCAAATGTTGTTGTTGTCCAGTTCGGAATACCAAAGTGGCAGGCAGCGCTTTCTGGACAAAAATGCAGTAGCGTTTAAAGATCCATAAGTTGCTTCAAGAGCCCTTCGGTAAATATGCCGCAGGGTTTTTTGTTTATAGTCAACACAGAGTGGTTTTGAACAGCGAGGTTTTACAATCATTTGGAAATCAAATTTTTGTAATCAATTAAATCACTTTAATCACAGTGTAAAATTCACTTCAACACACAAATAAACATGTCACAAACTACGATCACAAAAGAAACCAGCCAGGTACACCAAGAGTTCCTGGCTGCCAACAGGAACTATGCACAGAATTTTGGCGACAAAAGCAAGTTGTCCCTGCCTCCAGCCCGCCAGTTTGCCATTTTGACCTGTATGGATGCCTGGCTCGATCCGGCGAAATATGCGGGTTTGTCTGAAGGAGACGCGCACGTTATCCGGAATGCGGGTGGCCGGGCCAGCGATGATGCCATTCGCTCTCTGGTAATCTCGCATAAATTGCTGGGCACCAGGGAGTGGTTCGTGATTCACCACACAGACTGTGGCATGGCGCTTTTTACGGACGACATCATTCGGGATCTGCTTTCAAAAAGCCCTTAAAATCCGGTCAACACGTCCGGATCTATGGTGAAGTGGTCAATCTGGGCAATACCTCCACTACCCTTAACCTGGAAGCACGCAAATACAGTCTGTACAGTGCAGATGAAACCGTGGTGTGCACCACCAGTTTTACGTTCGTCAGAATTGATGATGATGGCACACCTACTTCCATTGGCGAGTCTGTAAAAAAAGGTACGAGGCGCAATTATTAAATCAGGCACTGGTGGCCATGAATTGACTGCAGGGCTCCAGCGTATTCTCGCATTGGGCGCAGGGCTTATTTTGAAGGTATGCTCTTTTTGGCATCTTTTTTGGATAAGGTGGAACACCGATGACACGGATTAGACACGGATATGTACCGATTTCTGAATAGATGCAAAAAAATGTTGCATATCCGTGTCTAATCCGCGTCATCCGTGTTCCACCCCATTAAGTTATAAAAAAACCACTTAAATAGTCTACAAAATTACAAGACTATTTAATTTGATTTTTACCTTTGCGTCATGATCCATACGTCTTTCATTTATATGCCATGTTGTTGCTGTTCACCCAGGTTCGCCGGAGTGGATGCTTCGCTTATTGGTTTGAAAGACAAAATATCATAGTTGCAATTCAAACACAATACGCTTCCAGCAAAAAGCCCTTCGGTTCTCAACACCGAAGGGCTTTTTTTATTTACCCCCGATTTATGCCTGCGCTTATGCTTACAGAATTAGTCATCCAAACAGACATTGACCTGCGCTCCAGACTCCATCAAACGGGCCTGCAGATTGGTAAAACGCCCATTCACCACATCCACGGGCTCTTTTCAAAAAAAGGCGTGCGCGTCTTTGCCAAAAAAGAATGGCAGCAGCTTTCCGGCAGTGTAAAAGCACGGGCGGCCTATAGCATCATCCGGGAAGCCATCCTGCAAGGCAAATTACATCGGGGCAAAACCCTGTTGGATGCTACCAGTGGCAATACGGGCATTGCGTATGCTACCATTGCAAGATCTCTGGGCATTCAAGTGGCGCTGTGCCTGCCTGAAAACGCTTCCGAAGCTCGAAAGAACATCCTGAAAAGCCTGGGCGCGGAGATCATTTACACCTCCCGATTCGATGGTACCGACGGCGCGCAATCAGCAGCCCTTGAAATGGCTTCCGAACGCCCCGATCTGTATTATTATGCTGATCAATACAAAAACGAACACAATTGGAAGGCCCACTATCAGGGTACCGCCGTAGAAATAATGGAGGCGTTCCCCTACATCACCCATTTCGTGGCAGGATTGGGCACCACCGGCACCTTCGTGGGGACCGGCCGCCGATTGAAGGAGTTTAACCCCAACATTCATTTGACCGCCCTACAGCCCGACTTCGCTTTGCACGGTATGGAAGGCTGGAAACACCTGGAAACTGCGGTGGTACCCGGCATTTTTGATCCTGCGCTGGCCGATTCAACCCAGCTGATTGATACCGCAGAAGCCTATGAGATCATCAAAGCAGCCAAAAAGCATGAAGGACTTTTACTCAGTCCCTCTGCAGCGGCCAATCTGGTGGGCGCCATCCGGATCGCGGAGCAACTGGACTCCGGTACCGTGCTGACCTTACTTCCAGACAATGCAGACAAATATAGTGAGGTCATTCATCAAATTTTCAATTAAAGCCTGAATGCCTATTTGCAATCAATTCAAAATCAATTATTTGCATCGATCACGTACGCACCCACTCACTCATTTACCCACTCATTCATCCACTCACTCATTCACCCACTCACTCATTCACCCACTCATTCACCCACTCATTCACTCATTCATTCACTCACTCAATAATGGTCCTGCTAAATCCAAATATCAAGCACCTGCTTATGGAAGATGCCCTGCAAGCCTTCCCCGATGAATGCTGTGGGTTTC
>JBILHS010000184.1:0-6479 GCA_044350425.1 Saprospiraceae bacterium
CACTCATTCACCCACTCATTCACTCATTCATTCACTCACTCAATAATGGTCCTGCTAAATCCAAATATCAAGCACCTGCTTATGGAAGATGCCCTGCAAGCCTTCCCCGATGAATGCTGTGGGTTTCTTTTCGGAACTGAAACCGGGGATCAACGCCACATCACCGATATCCTGGTGGTCAACAATGCCAAAGAAGGCGACAAACGGCGACGGTTTGAGATCTCGCCCCGCGATTACATGCGCGCAGAGCAATATGCTATTGAAAAAAACCTGAGCCTGCTCAGTGTCTATCATTCTCACCCCAGTCATCCGGCCATTCCATCAGAAGCGGATCGGGTGGCTGCTCAACCCTATTTCTCCTACCTCATCGCCTCTGTTTACGAGCAGGGCAGAACCGATCTGCTATCCTGGCGATTGAACGACGAGCATTGGTTTGAACCTGAAGAAATTTTGGAACCTACACTTTCATACACAAACAAATAAAATCACACACACACCATGGCAACTATCATCATTCCCACGCCTTTGCGCAAATTCACTGGCAACCAATCCAAACTCGACATCTCCGCAGGAACCATCGAAGAAGCCGTGCGCGACCTGTCGTCCAGTTTTCCAGACATTAAAAAACACCTGCTCGACGAGAAAGGTCAGATCCGTTCCTTCCTCAATATTTTCGTAGAAGAAGACGATATCCGCGATCTTGAAAATGAAAAAACGAGTCTTCAGGCCAATACGGTTGTGAGTATCGTACCGGCCATTGCTGGCGGAATTCATTCATTTTAAAATCATCATACAAATCCAGTGGTTTATAACTGACAGAAAGTGGTTTTCCAAAAGTGGGGTCCGTGGTTATTTATCGGGTGACTCCAAGTCACCCGGTGAATGGCGCAAGCAGCTCACATTTTTCGCAAATCATTTAAGGTATAATTTAATCACTCAATTCATTCAAATCACTTCAACCATCGTCTACTATGGCCTTTTACAAAGATATCCAATTCTCCAAAGAGGAACTGGCACGTTACGATCGCCACATCATCATACCTGAATTCGGGCTTGCCGCCCAGCAAAAACTCAAAGCGGCCAAAGTATTGGTGGTCGGCTCGGGCGGCCTCGGCAGTCCCCTGTTGCTCTATCTGGCCGCAGCGGGCGTAGGCACGATCGGCATCGTCGATTTTGATGTAGTGGACGACAGCAACCTGCAGCGACAGGTATTATTTGGCAAAAAAGATGTGGGTAAATCCAAGGCCCGCGCGGCCAAAAAACGGCTCGAATCCCTCAATCCTTACATTGATATTCGCCTGCAGAATACGCGGCTTACCTCGGAGAATGCGCTTGCCATTATAAAAGCTTACGATGTTGTAGCGGATGGCACCGACAATTTCCCGACCCGTTATCTGGTCAACGATGCCTGTGTCCTGTTGGACAAAACCAATGTATACGCCTCCATATTCCAGTTTGAAGGACAAGTGTCGGTGTTCAACTACCTGAATGAGCAGGGAGAACTCGGACCAAACTACCGCGATTTATACCCCACGCCGCCGCCGCCAGGCCTGGTGCCCAGTTGTGCCGAAGGTGGCGTGCTGGGCGTATTGCCCGGTATCATCGGGAGTATACAGGCGCTTGAGGTGATCAAAGTGATCACCGGAGTGGGTGATCTGCTGAGCGGGCGATTGTTCAGCTTTGATGCGCTTAGTTTTCAGACCCGGACTTTCAACCTGAAACGCCGGGCCGACAACCCCTTGAATGGAAACATCCCGTCCATCACCAAACTCATTGATTATGAGTTTTTCTGTGGCCTGAAAACACCGGTACTGGAAAAGCCGATCAAGCAGATCAGCGTCCTGGAATTCTACAACTGGCAAACCTTCGGTGAAAAATATAAGCTGTTCGACGTGCGCGAACCGCATGAGTATGAGGTGTCCAACCTGGGTGCGGAGTTGATCCCGCTTGCGACCGTGGCCGAGCATGCCGACCGTTTTTTAAGTGTTGTAAAAGTGGTGGTGCATTGCCGTTCGGGTGTTCGTAGTGCCAAAGCGATCCGCGAACTGGAGGAAAAATTTGGCTATGAAAACCTGTATAACCTGGAAGGCGGAATCCTGGCTTATCAGGACATGGTGGACGGTGCGCGGTTGACGGTACACGGGGCACGGTGATATCAATTATTTGCTAAAGATACTTGAGTAATCAAGTTTTGGTTGAGTTGTCCTCTTGACGAGATCCGTCCACATCAAGTGCGCTATGCCAACGAATTTATCCTATCAAGGACTCAAATAGGCCAATACTCGAGCAAAGCGCACTTGATGTGGACGGATCTCGTCAAGAGGACAATTCAGGTGTCGCTATACTGTGATTAGAGTAATTTTAATGATTTGAGTGATGCAAATGCTTGATTTCAAAATGAATGAAAAGCATCCTTGTTCAAAACCACTCTGCGTTGGCTATATCATCAGCGCAAACCAAATAGTGGTACCCGAAATAGCATTGATTATCAATTGTTTAATGCCGTAGTTAACCATACACCAAGTTCCGTAAACCGTGCCCCGTAAACTCCTATCTCCTGCCCATCGTTTTTTGAGGCTTTGCGCGGTAGAAATGCAATGCTGGGCCGACAGATCGGGGTAGAATATGCAGAAGCATTTTCGGTAGAGCGATCGGTGGGGGGGCGGGATTTGTTTGATTTGATTTAAATGGGGGGGCGGCCGGTTTTGTATTGTTGTAGTGCTTTCGATTCTTCTGTAAAATAGGAAGGACTTTTAATCTTTGATTTTTTCATCCGACAAAAAAACTGTTTTTCGAACCAACTAATTCAAAAGATTTTGATTGACACCGTTTTCTGAACACTCTCTGGATTCTTACAGCACCCCAAAAAACAATGGCCATCCCGCCCCAAAGCGAAATGGCCATCATTCCTTTTAATACGGCCTGTTCGGTACCAAAGATCTACGCTCCTACCGCCTACGCACCGGATTAAATGTCTATTCAATGCGCTCCAGGCAGCGTAGTGCCGCGTCCGGCCATTAAGGTGTGAATATGGCGGTCTAATTTCTCCTTTCTCTGCGTTGTTCGTCGGTTAAAATGTCCCGCATTGCGCCCTTCTCACGCCTTGATAAAGAAAAAATTTGCCTCCCCAATTCATACCTTAATGGCCGGGCGCGGCACCAGATAGTCTGCTATACGAGGCACTAGTGCCGCATATAAAGCAAAGCCTTCAACTTTTTTGGGAAATATGTGGTCTGATGTATAAAAATATAAACCAGACCACCTATTCACAACTCAAACCCGGCAATCCCGGGGTCGTTCTAGCAAGAAGTCAGTTATTTTTTCATACTTTTGAACTCCTGTAGACCTGCATAAAATCCGATTCCAAACAACAGCGTGATCAACCCTGCGAAATATGGTATTAGCTCAGTCATTTTTCGTCATATTTATAAGTTTCAAATAAATTCCGAATGCCAATATGGAAGGTACCCAAATACCTATAAAGATGGCAGCAGTAGATTCTCCTTTGAAATACAATACTTCTGAGAAGATGAGCGATAGAAATGCCGAAATAAATAACAACTTATCTGTTATCGTGAACCTTTTGAACATGCTTTTGAATTTTAAATTTTAGGCTCGAACAAAAACAAATGGTTAAAGTTCGAATTCTGCGTAAAGATAAAATTATTTTAAAAACTCAGTTTTTTTGTTCTGGATGACGATTTTTGTAGCTGACGGAAAGTAGTCTGCGAAAAATGCGAACTGCTTGCGCTATTCACCGGGTGATTGGAAACACCTGGTGAATAGCACAAGCCCCTCTTACCGCCTACGCGCAGGATCCAATGTCCATTCGATACGCTCCAGACAGTCCAGATAATGGCTGCGGCTCATCGCCTCGTTTGAATCGTTGTAGGCCGCCGTCAGGTCAGTGCGGAGTTGCCGGAGCGTACCCAGGGCAACCGAGGGCACATCCGTATTGCGCAGGGCCTCGGTGGCCGGAGAAGGCTCGTACAAGTCGATCATCTTGCCCACAAAAACCTTTTGCAGGTTGCGCCGGTGTACGCTGACGGGGCTGCGCGCTGGTATTTCCGACCAGATCCCTTTGCGCAGATCCTCGAACAGATTGGCTACGGTGTAGGTGTTCCGGTCGAGTGCCTCGTTTTCGATCATGCGCTGGAGACGCGCGCCGCCGAGTAAGCTCGAAAGCGTATTGCTTTGCAGACGAGCCACCGCAGCCACCCCGTTGTCGGGGCGGATAAGGCTCAGCACTTTCGGATCGAGCAGCCACTCAGGCGTCTGGAACAGTTGCTTGTGTAAAAACGCCACGGCCTCGCGCTGTTGGACTGCCGGCGCCGCTTCATAAACCACGCCGGCCTGATCGTATGTTTTAGGCGTTTCGAACACAGCGCCCACCCATTTGGTAACATGGCCGATATAGCGTGTGTACTGGCCTACCACATTGCTGTAGGTCTCGTTGGCGCGCTCATAGGTTTTGGCCTCTTCCCTGGTCCAAATGGCTGCATTGGGCAGGATGCGCTGGAGGTTTTTGATGCCGTATTCGGAAGCCAACATGGAGTCATCGCCCAGGTCTTCGCTTTGGGCACGGGGGTCGTAGGCGCTGGACTCGGTCAGAAAATGCAGACGCGGGTTGTTGGCCGCTTTATCCAGATACAGTCGGTTGAGTATTTTGCTGTCTTCCTCGGCATCTTTGGTACCATAAATCGGTTTATAGCCCCATTCGATGGCCCATTTGTCGTAATCGCCCACGCGGGGCATGAGGTTGGTGATTCCGTCTTCGGGCTGGGCCACGTAGTTGAAGCGGGCGTAGTCCATGATGGAGGAGGTGTGCCCGTTCGTTTCCATAAATTTTTTGTCCCGCAGTTTTTCCACCGGCGTAGCATGACTGGCGCCGAAGTTGTGGCGCAGGCCGAGGGTGTGGCCTACCTCGTGGGCTGCCACAAAGCGTACCAGGGCGCCCATGAGGTTGTCGTCCAGTTCGTTTGGACGCGCACGGGGATCCACGGCGGCGGCCTGAGTGGTGTACCAGGTTTTGAGCAGGCGCATCACGTTGTGGTACCAGCCGATATGGCTTTCGATGATCTCGCCCGTTCGGGGGTCGTTCACATTGGGGCCATAGGCGTTCTGGATATCGGAGGCAAAGTAGCGAACGACGGAGAAACGCGCATCTTCGAGGCTCATCGTGGTGTCATTTTCGGGCCAGTCGCGGGCGAGGATGGCGTTTTTCCAGCCGGCCTGCTCAAAGGCGGGCTGCCAGTCTTCTATCCCTTTTTTGAGGAAAGTCCGCCATTTTGCGGGCGTAGCCGGGTCGATGTAATAGATGATTGGCTTAGCCGGCTCGATCTTTTCGCCTTTCTGCTGGCGGCGCATGTCGGCTTCATTTTTCGCCTCCAGGCGCCAGCGAACGGCGATGGTCTCGTCTTCGGCGCGCTGCTGGTCGTCATCAAAAACCGTGCGGCCGGTAGCGAAATAACCTACGCGGGGATCGTACAGGCGCTTGCGGAAGGGTGTACGCGGCAGCAAGATCAGGGAATTATTGATCTCGAAGGTAACCACGCCGGCATCCAGACCGCCCGGCAGGTTCATGGTTCCCGGCGTTTCTTCCCGCAGGGCCGGTGGCGACACCTTGTAGGTTTTCACCGTACGCACCTCCAGGTTGATCGGGTAGGCCCGGATGCGCTCGATATAACTGCGGTCTTTTTGCAATTCGCCCATTTTGAAGCGCTGCTTCGCATAAGAAGGCAGTGAAAATACCGGGTTGTCTTCCTTGAAAAAATCCGTGACCTCGATCACCACCGAGGTGTCTTTGCGGACAGATTTCACATCAAACGCCGCAGCGATGGGATCCACATTGGAATTTTTAACCGCCTTATAAATGGGTTGCAGAGTGTCGGAACTCACATTTCGGTAAGCCACGGCCCGCACAAATACCTTGTCGGACGGCCCCCGCTCGAATCGGATCACCTGGCTATTGGCCTCTTCGCCGCCATAACCGGCGTCGGTGGGCACCTTGCTCATTCGGGTGACAGACATGATCTCAACACCAAACATGGAGTCCGGTATTTCCAGAAAATACTTGTCCTCGATGCGGTGTACGGTCACCATGCCCACCATACTCACGGCTTTATCGGTGATAACCTCGCGATACGGTTTCGGTCCTTTTTTCGCGTCTTTTTTGGCAGTGGTATCCTTGGCAGCTACGGCCGGTTTTCCCAATATAGGAGGCAGGGAATCGCGTTTGGGCGGCGCGGGCACCTCTTGTGCGGCCAGAAGATGGGTCATTGTAAATGCCACTGAAAAAAGCCAGAGGCGGATGGTTGTGTTGAACTTCATGTCAAGTGTTAGAATGATTATATGTAACTATCCAGCCGCCTTCGGCGGCGGAATAATATCGAGCGTGATATCGATCACTGCATTGATTGCGTAGAATACAGATTGGCCATTTTTTATTGCAGAATCAATAACGGAACGGAGAACAGCAA
>JBILHS010000239.1:0-3002 GCA_044350425.1 Saprospiraceae bacterium
AGCCCGGAGCCCCACTTCAAAATTCGGTGTTCGATATTCGGTGTTCGATATTCAACTTCCGCTTCTCCCACTCCGGAATCAATCCCCGCAATCCCATGTCCACAATTTTCTCCGGCGGCGTGACCCCGTCCGCATAAATGTCTAACTGCCCGTTGACCTTCCTCCTAAAACCGTGAAACGCTACTTTTGATTGGTCATCGTTTTTTTGGGGGAAGGCCAGTTGTTGGTGCTAACTTGGGCGTGGCTGTCAAGCCGCTGCGCTTAGAGTGTGTCTGAAAAACATTCACCGGGCTGAAAATGCATCTTTTGAAACCTGCCTTTCACGTCTTTTTCGGGCAATAAGCCCCATTATTCCCCGAAAAAGGGCGCTCAGTCAGGACCCAAAATCTGCTATTTTCATCTCCGGCAATGTTTTTCAGACACACTCTAGTGCCGCGTCCGGCCATTAAGGTGAGAATTGGGGAGGCAAATTTTTTCTTTGTCAAGGCGTGAGAAGGGCTCAATGCGGGACATTTTAACCGACGAACAACGCAGAGAAAGGAAAAATTGGACCACCATATTCACACCTTAATGGCCGGACGCGGCACTAGCGGGCGGTTGGCAGCCACGCAGCGTTCTCGACGGTTTATTTTTCTATTTTCTCAATCATTTAATTTCGGAATATGACTCCTAAAATACCGAGAGATACGCCGAAACGATATTGAATTATCAGTTCAATTTATTCTGTTACCTCCTATGATAACTCGATAAGGCTTTTGAAAAAAATCTGCCACCGTTTTATTGAATTGGTTTTTATAGTTTATCAAGGTCGAATGTCCCGAATTTGGCAAAATCCATAAAGTCGATTGTGGGATATTTTCGGCTATCAGTAGGGAGTGTTTGGGTAAAATTATATCATGGTCACCGCCAATAACAAGCGTTGGACACTTAATTCCGTTCAGTTGCTTTAATGAAATATTTGGCTCTGTATAAACCAATTTCCAAACTTTTATGGCGTTTTTTATTTCGGGGGTTTGGGGTAACCTGGATAAAGAATCAAGCAAAATATCTGGAAGTTCCAAAATGTCAGCCGGGAGAGCCCTTGCATCAATCCAAATATTGGCCCCTGTTATTGCCAATTTTTTCACTTTATCTGGGTGATGAATGGCTAATAACAAACCATTATTGCCCCCGTCGCTCCAACCAATTACGTTGCAGGATTTTATTTTTAGAACATCCAATAAGGCATTAAAATCTTCTGCCATCATTTCATAACTCAACGAGTCGGTTGGGTCAACAGATTTTCCGTGCGCCCTGCTATCTGCAACGATGACTTGATAATGCTTTGAGAAATAGGGTATTTGCCCCGAGAAATTATTGCCTGAACCACCATTGCCATGAATTAAAAGCAAAGGCTCGCCTTTACCATAAATTTCATAATACATTTTAAAGCCTCGTACGTCGGCATAATGACCCGCTTTAGAGTTATTTCCGTAGTTACTTCCTTTAAATACAGGCGGATATTGAGCAAATGCAAAACCGACAAGCATGATAGCTGCGAAGGTTAATAGTAGTTTCCTTGCCATTTTATTCTGATTTTTTTGAGTTTAAAACAGTTTTTGCCAGATAGAGGTAAATTGAGCCCGTTTTATCTTTTTTTTTGTGGAGAACGTTACGCTTCCAGAATGTGCGACGTTTAGGAAGCATTTTTGGGAAGCGATTGTTCTGCTGGTTACTTATTTTGTCTTATGATGTACACGGTGCCTTTGTTTTTTCCAAGTTTTTCAATCTCCATCTCTTTGACAAGGTATTGCAAGTCTTTTTTAATGGATGGAGACTTATATTCTTTTAGGCTTACTAACACATCTCCAATCTTTACGGGCTGATTTTGTCTAATATATTCAAGCACACTCTTTTGCCTTTCGTTCAAATATCCTCCTAGTGCCCTAAATTCTTTGACTTTTGCTTCTAATTTTACTATAAGATCAGATAAACTATTGAGAAAAAAAAGTATCCATCGGTCAATTCTTTCCTGTTCATTGTAGCGATCTTTCTGTCCCTCCATAAGTGCTTGGTAGTACGCCTTTTTATTACCTTCTATTATATGTTCTAATGATATATACTGAATGAAATTGTATCCGTGTTTTATCAGAAGCAAATTTGTCAACAACCTTGAAAGCCGCCCGTTTCCGTCTTGGTATGGATGAATAGACAAAAACTCATAAACAAAGGACGCAATCACAATCAATGGATGAATTTCTTGTTTGGCTATAGAGTTATTTGTCCAATCTACTAATTCCTCCATTTCTTTCTGTACTAAATACGGCTCGGTTGTCCGGAATATCACCCTTGTTGTTCCGTCAGGATAGGCTGCAACCACCTGATTTGTCATTTCTTTATACTTCCCCTTGTGTTTATCATCTTTAATACTATGCTTCAATAACAAATTATGCAGTCCGTGAATATTCGACAAGGTCAAATTAATGTCGGCATGATTGGCGAGGATTGTTTCAAGTGTGTCGTAATATCCGATTACCTCTTGCTCGTCCCTGCTTTGAAGCTTCGATATTTTTAAATTTTTAATCAGCGAAGAAATTTCGGCATCAGTTAAAGAACTTCCTTCAATACGGGTGGAGGAGCCGATGCTTTGAATTGTAGCTATCTTCCGCAATTCCCTCAAGTACCGGTTTTCTTCTTGGTCTAAATTACTCCATACCCCTTTAAATTGATCAATCCTGCTTATCTGCTGGATTAACTTTTGGGTTGTCGCAAAATCAAACTGTAATTTTTGTTCCATAATAATATCGATATTTTAGCCACAAAGTACCGATATACTTATAGATTATCCAAATGTTATCTATATTTTATCCATTTTTTTTGTTCTCATCCCGCAGAACTATTAGTAATGCATCCGCCACCAAGCCCCAAACAAACCTGCCCCACTTCGGATGCCGAGGGGCTTGGTTGTGGATGCATTAAGTTGAACGAAGCCGCAGCTTTGGAACGAATGCCAGGAAACCTAT
>JBILHS010000165.1:0-9201 GCA_044350425.1 Saprospiraceae bacterium
GACATGCTGTAAATCCTTTGGAATTCAGCAGAGAGGTCGAAAAACTCCTTTTTGTGGGTCGTCAGGTCGATACTTGCCAACCGGGCCATGTCCCGACGTTCATAGAGTACTGCCAGCCGTTGATTGTCAGGATTCCAGGCCAATTGCGGATAATTGTAATCGGTGGCTTGTAACGCATTACAGGCGCCCCCTTTGAGCACACGATGGCGTTTTCCTGTTTCAAGGTCCTGGACATACACCTTCCATTTTCCAATATCATTGCTGGCCCAGGCAATCTTTTTGCCATCCGGACTGATCTTTAGTTGTGAAAGGGGAAGTTTTTTTCTGTTTTTAATTTTCACCTTGCCGGTTTCATCCGGGGCTTTCTGACTGCGGGCTTCTTCTGCATATAACTTTTTATAGTATTCCAACATGGCATCCGTAGTACGCCGGTAACCACTCCCAAGAATGTAAAAAAAGCCGTTGTCGACGCTTCGGTTGATACGGGTCAGGTAAAGGAGATTGCTGACCGTTCCAGGACCGAAATGGGTGCTGATATAATGCCAAAAAGCTTGTCCGGCAAAACGAGGATGTTCCCGGGCAAGTTTGTCGAAGGTTTTGTAGCGGCCTGTTTGCAGCAGGTTTTTAAGTTGATCATCCTGGCCAGGCGTCCATTCTTCCCCACAATAAGCCGTAAGTCCGCTGGTGTACCAGGGAGGTAAGTTGAGCAACACGGCATTGGAAACGATCTCCTGTAAGTTTGCCCCATACAGCATGGAATTGAGCAATACACCCGCGATCCCTTCCCGGATTTGCGCCCTCAAGTGTTTATGGTCGCCATCAAAAAAGACAAAGATCTTGTTGCCCACCACCTTGGTCTCGCCACTACTCAACATAAACACATCGTCTTCGCCAATATTGCTTTGTTTCAGGTCCGTGAGATCACTGAAGACCAGTATTTCGATCTTGTCTGAAAGCTGGTGCTCGAGCAATTGCTGTACCGATGGGAAGTCATATTCGGCCATCTGTAGGGCCGCATGGGCCACTGTTCTGGCGTCTCCATACCAGTACGTTGTAAAATTGGTGGTTTCATACAGACTCCAGTCATCGAATTGATGATGGTATTGGATGCGGTTTTTCCCAAAGGAGGTTTGGGCAGTGGTTTGAGCACCCAGGTTGAACCCACTCAATGCAAAATTCAAAACGCAGACCGCAAAACTTAGCGAAAAGACCCCAGGCCTGCGGCCTCCAAAGCCAAAAGTTAGTATAAATGACCCAATGACGGAGTGAACCGACGACGATATCTTTGCCATAGCCTCTGTTATGTGTTTGAACCCTCAAATATGGGGAGAATTTACGCAAAAAAAAAGGCCTCCAGGGATTTTAAACCCTGGAGGCACTATCAATTGCTATGAAATTGTGTTCGTATGCGTTTGGCGGACAATTCTTATTTCCATTTTGCCCCCAAAGCCTCAAAAGTTGGGAGATGGCGGTGATGGTACATATCGAGTACTACACCATCTTTCCATACCACCACACCCGGGCTGGCGCGAATAATAGTCTTGAGCAACTTGTCGTCCGCCCGGTAAAAAGGATAATCTGCACCCACCTTTTTGGCAAAATCTGCGGACACTTCTGAATCGCCAAAGGTGGTGATACAATAAACCTTCCAACCAGCTTTTTTGGCCGCTTCAGCCAGCGGGTTAATGCCATTTTGGAAACGCGCAGCATATTCCGGAGTTGGAACAAAAACATGACGTTCCACTTTTCGGGGCTGCACGGATACCACCCTTTTTTGTAAACGGGAAGAATCTGCGGTCACCGGAATCGTGTCGTTTGCCCAGGTAGTATCCTGAACCGTGTAGGTTTCGAGCTGCTTCTCGCCCTCCAGGTGATAGGCAACGATCATCAGGCTGTAATTTTTTTCATTCAGCAGGTCTTCGGTCACTTCTCCGTTATCGGTACTTTCCACAGCAAACTCACTGACCTTGGTTTTGGTGATAGGCGTTTTTACACTGTCTTTCAGGATGTAAAAATCAGTTTTGATCTGTTCCCGAACTTTCCAGCCATTGGCAGCGGTATATTCTTTGTAATAAGTGATCTTACCAGGCACTGGCTCCATGTACTTGATTTTCACGTGGTTGATCGTGTCTTCCAAAACCCAACCCAGAATATCAATTTTGGCGCTTGCCTCCAGCTCCTTGCGCTCCCGAACGTTGCTTCCGATCTTAAAGGGCCGAAAATCTACCACAGGCAGGTCCCAATATGTATTCTGGATGCATAACAAAAGCGATGCTGCAGTGACCAATCCAACCACAATATTGCGGGTGCTGGCTGTCCATAACTGGTGTTTGTTCCGTGAACGCCACAAGAACAGCAAGGCAGGCACCATCAGGCCAAGGTCTTTGAAAAAGGAGATCTTCGGGTCCAGCTTGATGAAATCGCCGAAACAGCCGCAATCTGTCACCCGCATGTGTTCTTTTACGTAGGGGCCCCATTTGCTGAAGTCAAAGAAATTAGCATCGGTGGGTACATAACCGGTGAGGTAGGTAAAGCCCGTAAGCACCGTAAAAAAGAACACAATGAGGAAAAATAACCAGGCGGTCCATTTTCGGGTATAGCCTACCATGAGCATGGCACCAATGGCTATTTCCAGCACGATCATGGTGATAGAAAAGCCCTCACTGTATTTTGCGAGCCAGGGGAATAGGGGCGCTATGCCTTTGAAAACATTGGTCAGTCCTTCAAAGGTGGTTTCAAAAGCGCCAAAATAGTCCTGCATTTTGTAGGCGGTCCCGATTGGATCTACCGCTTTGACCAGGCCTGAAAAGATGAACCAGACGCCACAAAAATGTTGCAGAAAAGTCCAGAAAGTGGAATTTGATTTTTTCTTCCACACCGTCCAGATGGTTAAGAACATGCCAACAAAGGCAAAGGAAATCAGCAAGGTAGGTAGTGATGTCATGTTTTGAAAATGGTCATTGTTAATGTTCGTTATTTTCCGTCAGGCGGATCAGCGCAAACACGGCATAATTGATGATGTCGCGGTAATTGGCTTCGAGGCCTTCCGAAACCTGTGTCTGGCCTAAATTATCTTCTATCTGTTTGATCCTTAATAATTTTTGAAGGATCAGATCGGTCATACTGCTGATTCGCATCAATCTCCAGGCTTCATCATAATCATGGTTCTTGGCCTGGAGCAGACGAATGTTTTCACTGATATGTTGATCGAACAGCCTGGCCACCTCATTTGGAGCTAGTTCCAGGGGAGCATCTGCCGGTAAGGATAATTGTACCAGTGCTAAAACGCTGTAATTTACCAGACCGACAAATTCTCCTTCGATGGGGTCGTCCACCTTTTGTGCGCCTTTTTCCTCAATACTCCGGATGCGTAAGGCCTTGATATACAACTGGTCAGTAATGCTTGAGGGGCGCAGAATACGCCAGGCAGTGCCATAATCAGCTGTTTTTCTTACAAAAAGGTCGCGACAGCGGCTGACCACTTTGCGGAATTGAGTGAGCGTTTTTTCCATAGAATCAAGGCAAATGTAGCCAGCAATGTATCGGCTCAACAAGCAACTGGTGTTTTTTTGAATATCGTTTGCTTAGACAAGCTACTTTTGCCTGTTCAGCCACCTAAAGTGAGCTGACCCAAACACCATTTTTCCCGCCAGCGTTTTATCAGGTGCGGGATAATTCTGATCACATTAAAAAATAAATTATGAAACGAGTCATTGGATTAGGCGGTCTTTTTCTAAGATGCCAGAACGTAGAAGAAACACGCGCCTGGTATTCCCAGCATTTGGGAATTCACATGGAAAGTTGGGGTGCGCAGTTTTTTTTTAAAGACGATCCGCATCCGGAAGCCTGTTCTAATCTGAGCTTTTTTAAAGAAAGCACGGAGTATTTTGCACCATCAGAATCCAGTTTTATGATCAATTTTCGGGTAGAGGATCTGGATGCTTTGGTAGCCGCTTTGCGGGAAGAGGGTGTGCCTTTGATCGGGGAACCAGTTTCGGAGGAATTTGGGAAATTCGCCTGGGTAATGGATCCGGAGGGCAACAAGATCGAACTTTGGGAACAACCTAAATAAAGGAAAGAATCATTTACCCCTAAATTAGGCTGTCTCATAAGGTTGATGAGGGTTTATTAAGGTTTATCGGGTTTATTTTTTTGTACACGGAAAGGAGATATCTGACCTTTTCGAGCGCAAATCATCAACCCGCATCAAACAATCTAAACCTTCATCATCCTTAAGAGACAGCCACTTACTGAGCCAGAATATGCGCCATTCGTAACAGATCTTTATTAAAAGGCTTGTTTTTAGAGATCGCCTCGGAAAAGGGGGTATAAGACACATTGTTATTCTTAAATCCAACCATGACCCCTTTTTTTCCTTCCATCAAGGCTTCTACCGAAGCAAATCCGACGACTGATGCCAGTACCCGATCCAAGGTGCTGGGGGATCCTCCTCGTTGCAGGTGGCCTATGACCGTCACTTTAATGTCGTCGTACAGGCTGATCTTTTCTTCTACTTTTTGCGCAATGTCGTAAACCGTACCCATGTGGTTGCCTTCTGCCACGATGACGATGCTAAAGAGCTTGGCCCTTTTGGCGCTTCGTTTCAGGAGTTTGACCAGATCATCGATTGAAGTCTCCTCCTCAGGTATGAGTACCCCACCAGCACCACCGGCGATGGCGGTATGCAGGGCAATGAAACCTGAATGCCGCCCCATTACTTCTACAAAGAAGAGTCTATTGTGCGAGTCTGCAGTATCCCGGATCTTGTCCACCGCCTGAACCGCTGTATTGACCGCCGTGTCAAAACCAATGGTGAAATCAGTGCCATAAAGATCGTTGTCGATCGTGCCGGGTAATCCTACTACGGGAATGTCCGGATATTCTTCCATGAATTTCATCGCACCGGTAAAGGTGCCATTTCCCCCAATGGCAATTAAAGCATCAATGTCATTGTCGATCAGATTTTCATAGGCCTGTCGCCGGCCTTCCGGAGTCATGAACCGCTGGCTGCGCGCTGTTTTCAGGATAGTACCTCCCCGATGAATAATATTACTGACATCGGTGGTCTCCAATCTCCTGATATTTCCATCGATCATGCCTTCATATCCCCGCATGATGCCATAGATATGAAGATCATTGTTGAAAGCATTCCTTACAATGGCGCGTACGGCCGCATTCATGCCAGGCGCATCACCACCCGAGGTGAATACTGCAATGCGTTTTATCTCCTTTACTTCCTTTGATTCTTTTGCCATTTTGTTAGATGTAAATAAGTTGCCAGTTTACGGTATTTTGTAGTGGCTGGTAACCAACTAAATAAGTGACTCTGCTCGGTTTAATCAGCAGCCCCCATGTGAAATTCTGCCAGAGGGTAAATGGGCTTTCGCACAATTTTCCCCAATTCCATCCGACGATCATCCATGCATTTTGACAGGATCACCTGGAAATGGTGGGCGATAGAACCTACAAAATGAACTGGCACATGCTGGTAACCCTGATATTTGGCCACATGCCTGTCCAGAAATTCACCCAGACACTCCGACACAAGTTTTTGTATGAATGGGTGTTGTAAATTGTCGCCCAAGAAGCGAGTAAAGGTGGCAAGATAAGCATTGGCACCTTTTTCATACGCAAGGTCTTTGATGGCATCAGCTCCTTCCGGATGCGCTTTTTTAAAGAGTGTGTCCAGGTCAGCTGGTAGTTCCCGATAAAACCAGGCCCTGAGCAAGGCTTTTCCCAGGTGTGTGCCGCTGCCTTCGTCGCCGAGCAACCATCCAAGCGAGGGGACATTATCCAGGATTTTAACGCCATCATAATAACAGCTGTTGGAGCCTGTGCCTAAAATACAGGCAATGCCGGCACTGCGGCCGCAGACAGCTCTTGCTGCACCCAAAAGATCATGCTCGACCTCCACTTTAGCATTTGGGAAACATGCTCTAAGGGCGGCAGCTACGATCTCAGTTCTATATGCGTCGTGAACCCCGGTGCCATAAAAATACACTTCTGTGATTTCGGTGGCATTTAATTTCGGTAAAAGCTGCTCTTCAATAATTGCACGAATTTCCGCAGTAGAATGGAAGAATGGACTGAATCCTACGGTGTTCTCTAGCTGCTGGTTGCGATGACTGAAGGATAGCAGCCAGTCGCATTTGGTTGAACCACAATCGGCTATGATGACCATATTTAGTAGGAGGATTGGTTAGAAAAATCTTAGGTGAATCGGATACATGCAAGCTTTGAATCTTCGGCGAACCGAGATGTCAGGACAAACCCTGGCTTGATGTAAAAAATACACTTTCGCCGCAAATGTAGTTTTTTCTTAAAATAGGCTTACTGCATAAACGTAAAAAAGCGGCGGTGCGATTTTTTTCGCACCGCCGCTGTCGGTAATTTTAGCTCTTATTTGGCAGGCATTACTTCAAATTGAAGTTTCCAGTGCCAACCAGATAGCCTTTGTTAAAGATTTCAACCTGATATTTACCTTTTACAAAGTTTTGACCAGGCTGCCATGCGCCACATACCTGAGTCTCTCCATTAGAGTAATTGCAGGTGGCCGTGGTGGTATAGCGGAATTCGCTTTCATCACGTTTGTTCTGGCCTACGCCGGAGCCCAGGCTTTCGATGGCGAGCGGTGCGCCGGTTGGATCGACTACACGAATGTAGAAGGTCTCTTCACCAGCAGGAGTTACCTCGTTGGATTCGGTCATGAAGCAAATGCTCAATTTATCCACTTTTTTAGCCTTTGATTTTGTGCGCTCCTTACCGTTGCTGCGAACGTCTTTGGCTTTTACTTCAATGTTTTTCACACGGATAGCAGAAGCTACGTCCACTTTTTTGCTAAGTTGATTGCGCTCGCTTTCGATGGCTGATTTCTCGGAGATCAAAGCAGCTTTTGCACTGCCTTCTTCCTGCAAACGAGTTTGAGTCTCGTTCAAAGAAGAGGTAAGTTGCTGATTCTGGCCGGTCAACTGCGTGTTTGATTCGGTTAGGATACCGACTTGCTTTTTCAGATCATCAATTTCAGCAAGGAACTGATTTTTTTGACGTTGAAGGCCAGCCATGCCACTTTTGTAATCTTTATTGCTGCGAATCAAGCCTGCAATTTGATTTTTGCTGGCTTCCAGATCAGCCAATTGCTGGTTGATCTTTGCGTCGAGTTCGGCATTAATGCCTTTTTGTTGTTCAAGTTGGGTAACTGCCTCGTTGTACTTAGCATCCAGTTCTGTGAATGCTTCTTTTTGCTGAGTCAGTTCCATGGTGGTCGCATCCAACTGTTTGCCGGTATTGAGTTTGCTGACCAGCAGGAAAACACAAAGGCCAAGCAGGGCGGCAATGGCAACGCCCATGATCGTTGTAACGCGTTTTTGGTTGTTACCTCCGTCTGGAGCGCCATAATTTGGAGTTGCGGGCTGATTGAAATTGGTGGGTGTGCTCATAAATTTTGTGACTATAAAAGGTTTGCGAAAGAAGGAGTGAAGTCAGTATCGAGTCATAGGCTGCCTTTCGCGGTGAAGAAAGTTGGTTAATTTTTCACCGCCGAAGGAACGGCGTTTGTATGAAAAAGATGTGCTATAAACCACTTCAGCGTTTCTTTATTGCACCTGCACGGGGTTGTTTTTTTATTGGGAAAAAATAAAATCCTCTTAAGTAATTGATTATCAAGGATAATTATTTACAAAAGTGTTAAAAAAATAATTTCTTCATTCCTGGGGTTTGCCCCAAAATTCGGGGGATACCCTACCTTTGTGATACCGGGTTTATCCGGGGCTTAATTTTTGAACTATGTCCGCTTTTGATGTTTATGACATTTATAATATCCTATTTCTTGACATTGAGACTGCTCCCTGTGTGCAGGAGTTTGATGATCTGAGTGATGAGATGCAGGAACTTTGGCGGTTAAAATGCCGAAGCCTGCTTAAAAAGCCTGAGGAGGAGATCGAACAGGACGAATTGGAAGCGCTTTTCAAGACCCGGGCAGGCATCTATTCTGAATACGGCAAAATCATTTGTATCTCTGTTGGCTTCCTCACCAGGCAACAGGATAGCAATGAACCTATTTTGCGCCTGAAATCTTTTTCCAATCATCTGGAATCTACGGTAATCGAAGATTTCGGAGAATTGCTTAATCGCCATTTCAACAGTCCGGAAAAATTTGCGGTCTGTGGACACAATATTAAAGAGTTTGATGTGCCGTATATCTGCAGAAGGTCGCTGATCAATCAGGTGCCACTTCCCAAAATGCTTGATATCGCAGGGAAAAAACCCTGGGAGACCAAACATCTACTCGACACCCTGGAAATGTGGAAGTTTGGTGACATCAAAAACTACACCTCGCTGAGGTTGCTTTGCGCTGTTTTTGATATTCCTTCCCCCAAAGATGATATCAGCGGTGCTGATGTTGGGCAGGTATATTGGGAAGAACGCGATCTGGACCGCATTGCAACCTATTGTGAAAAAGACGTACTGGCTACTGTGCAACTTTTCTTGCGTCTTAAACGGCTACCTTTGCTCCGCGCCGATCAGGTAATTACTGTTCGATAATCCACCAATCCACCAATACACCAATCCACCAGTCCACCAGTCCAATGTCCACAAAAAAACATCTCATAGCACCTTCAGTGCTAGCTGCCGATTTCGCACGACTTTCTGAACAAATTGAAATGGTCAATGGCTCTGAGGCCGATTGGTTTCATCTCGATGTCATGGATGGTCGATTTGTACCAAATATTACTTTCGGAATGTTCATTATCGAGGCCATAAACCGTTTGGCAAAAAAGCCTTTGGATGTCCATCTGATGATCCTGGAACCTGAAAAGTATATTGAACAGTTCAGGAAAGCCGGAGCAGATGTGATAACGGTTCATGCGGAAGCATGTCCGCACCTGCATCGCACCATCCACCAGATCAAAGAAACCGGTGCGAAAGCCGGCGTAGCGCTCAATCCGCACACGCCTGTTTCTGTTCTGGAGGATATCATTGAGGATCTTGATCTGGTTTGTCTTATGTCGGTAAATCCGGGCTTTGGTGGCCAGAAGTTCATTTATCAGAGCTTGCCTAAAACCAGAAAATTGAAGGAAATGATCATGGCCGCTAACTCACAGGCCTTGATTGAAATAGACGGTGGGGTAGGGCTGCACAATGCCGAAAGCCTGCTGCAGGCAGGGGCAGATGTGCTGGTGGCTGGAAACAGTGTTTTCGGTG
>JBILHS010000240.1:0-2987 GCA_044350425.1 Saprospiraceae bacterium
AAAAAAACGGCTCCGAACGATAAGTCCGAAGCCGCCTGGGAGTTAAGGAGGTAAAAAAGTTTTTATTCTTTGTCGAAACGCATCTCCTGGATACTGATGCTGGTACCGTTTACTTTGAGATAAAGGTACACGCGGTAGCTTCCGGAGGTGGCGGTCAGGTTGCCGATGCAGTACTGATCGCTGTTTTCACGGCTCTGGCCTTTGTGTACCTGTGCAAATACCTTGGGCTTGTTGCCGTCAAAAAAGCCCCTGAGGACTTCGGCGGCTTTGGCTTTCGGATACACTTGCTCCTTATCCTGGATGGATATTTCCACGTTGTCCGCGAGGTATTTCGAGAGCGTGGCTACATCACCAGCACCCAATGCCGTTGAAATAGCTTCCAGCACAGGGGAACCCTGGGTGTTGTGAGCGAAGGCAATGGCAGGGGTCAGGAACAGCAGAAAAATAAGATTTTTCATGTTTGAAGCAAGATTGTTAAGTGGTCGTCTTTTAGAACGTTTGATATTAGAACGTTACAATGGTACAAAGTAACTGCCAAAACAGAAATCTATTGTAAATACGAAGTTAACCCTGCTTTAATACCCAATCCTTATTTGGACTGTTAAAGTTTCAGAACTTTAACGTTGGCCACCTGATTCTGGCCTTCCAACTGCAAAAAATAGATGCCGGACGGCCATTCCGAAGTTGGCAATCCCAGGCTCGACGAACCGGAAGGCAGCTCCTGCGCAGCGCTCCAAACCTGTTTTCCTGAAAGATCAAATGCGCTTATTTTGTATGGCCCGGCTTCGATATTTTCCAGAAGCAGGGCAGAATTCGGCTGCAAAGGGTTGGGGGCCACGGCCAATCTGGGCAGCTGCACGGCGGGGCTTTGGGTTGAAGAACTGAATTCTGTGAGTTTTAAGGTGCCAAATCCCGAGCCATCCCCGCCGGTGGTTCCATTAGAATTCACCCCGTTGCCGGCTGCATACAGCGTTACGCTGCCCGTGCCTGTGACTGGGGCGGTCCATTTTACATTGAAAGTATTCGCAGTGGAAATATTGTCGTGCTCGGCATACGTGCGCCCGCCTGGAATGGTAGCGATCTTGTAGTTGTTTGGGTTGACGTCCGAAAACCCGTCGAGGTCGCTGTTATTGCTATCGCGCAGACCGATCATTTGAAATCCGTAACCTTTCAGATTGGATCCGGTAGCGGTAATGGTGACCCGTGCGGTGTATGTTTTGCCCGGCAAATATTGGGTGACCGGGTTGTTGGCGCTGTCCAGAACGCTCACAGCAAGGCTTGCCTGAATGGGTCCCTGTCCGTGGCAGGCGATACAGGTCTTGGGCTGACCGTTTTGCGTTTCATCGCCGGGAGCGCCGGTGTTGCCACTTTGGGATTGAGAGGCGCGACCGTTTTTGTTGCCGAGCAAAACGAGGGAGGAAAAAATTCCGAAGAAAAGGAAAGCAATGAGGCGTAGCATAAATAGGGTGGGCGAATGAATAAGATGAAGAATGCGCCTTAGGACAGTTTTTTTGGCAAAAGGTTGAATCGTGATTTAATTTGAACCACAAAAGGCACAAAAAAACATCAAAGGTACACGTTACGGCTTTTGTGTTCTTTTGTGCCTTTTGTGGTGCAAATCTGCGTATATTAAGCCTTTTTGGCAAAAAAATTAAGGACTTCAGGCTAAAAATGAAAGTTAAAAAAAGCGATAGCCTCCGGGTGAGACTATCGCTGAGAAACGGTTAAATAGTATTTTAAGAAAGTAGAAGTCTAGTGGAAAGGATAGTGATAGTCTTACTCCAAGTAAGACTATCACTATCCTTTCCACAGACTTCTACCAAAACTCAATGCTCCTCATGCACCGCATGCTTGGCATATTCAGCCACCAGTTTTGCCTGAATATCCGGTGGAACCGCCGCATACTCTGCAAAGGACATAGAGAATTTCGCCTTGCCCTGCGTCAGTGACCGGAGCGTTGAAGAATACTTATACAACTCTTTGAGGGGCACTTTGGCTTTGATAACCTGATAATGCCCATCTGCGCCCATGCCCATGATGACCGCGCGCCGGGTTTGCAGATCTCCCATCACATTGCCCATGACCTCTGCATCACAGAGGACTTCCAGATCATACAAGGGCTCCAGGATCTGTGGTTTAGCCTCGTGGAAGGCCTCTTTGAACGCCAGCGTAGAAGCGATCTGGAAGGCCATGTCATTGGAGTCCACGGCGTGCATTTTGCCATCGTAGATACTCACGCGGACGTCCCGGCAATAGGATCCGGTACTGGGTCCTTCTTCCATTTTTGCCATGATGCCCTTCTTGATCGCGTTGGTAAAACGCGCGTCTATTGAGCCACCCACGATGGCCCAGCAGAAAGAAAACTTGCCGCCCCATTTCAGGTCCTCCACTTCAATGTGTTTGGTGGTCAGGTCGTGTGGGGCAGGCATGCCGTCATAATATGGTTCGATGCGCATGTGGACCTCTGCAAACTGGCCGGCGCCACCCGATTGTTTTTTGTGGCGGTAATCCTTGTTTGCTTCTTTGGTTATGGTTTCGCGGTACGGAATACGCGGCTCCGTGAACTCGATCTTGACGCCGAAATTCTGTTCCGCCTTATAGCGCACAATATCGAGGTGCATTTCGCCCTGGCCCTGAATGATGGTTTGTTTGAGTTCCATACTCTGTTCCAGCAGCAGGGTAGGGTCTTCTTCCTGAATGGAGTGCAGCGCGTGGGCCATTTTTTCGACCTCCGCCTTGCTGGGAGGCAACACCGCCATTCGAATGCGTGGGGGCGGAAAGTGGATGCGTTCAATCTTAATATCAGAACCTTTGGGATTCAGGGTCTGATTGGTATGCGATCCTTTGAGTTTTACGGTGCATCCGATGTCCCCGGCTCGGAGTTCTTCTACCTGATCGCGGTTTTTTCCTTCACTTTCGAAGAGCTGAGAGAAACGTTCTACGGTGCTGTTTTCGGCATTGGTGAGTTCGTCGCCCGCTTTTAAGGT
>JBILHS010000003.1:0-109213 GCA_044350425.1 Saprospiraceae bacterium
CTTCGTTACCAGGTATCTTTTTAATAGAAAATGGAATAAATAGGCCGGAGGCTTACCCGCATCTTTCGCTGCATCTGGAGTTGCTGAAGTTGCGCCAAGAGGAAGAGATGTTGCAGGGTTGATACAGCAATTAAATAGCAATTAAAACGGGTTATGCCCGAAATAGTCGAAAAAATGAAGAAAGAGCATGTAGTTGCGGTCAATACACTCCCCCTTACGCAGAACCAAACGGCCATTTGGCTGGACGAGATTTTTTATGGGGCGAGTTCCATGTACAACATTGGCGCGTATTATGAGATTAGGGGAGATTTCAGGCCGGAAGTATTTGCCAGTGCGCTGTCGCGTGTCATTTCGGAAAGCGATGCCCTCGGTATCAGCATACATCAAACGCAGGATGGGCTAGCGGAGCAGGTGTTCAGTATGCATGAGGGGTATGCGTTGCCTGTGCTTGATTTTTCAGGGTCTGAACAACCCGTGTCTGCTTGCTTGGACTGGATTGAAGATCGTTTTCAATCAGTACGCCACCGCTGTATGACTTTGCCCTGCTGAAAGCCGGGGAGGATCAATATTTTTGGTTGATGAAGATGCACCACTTGATCGTGGACGGCTGGGGTTTTTCTATTTTTACGGCCAAACTGACCGGCTATTACAATGCCATGTTGGCGGGGGGACCCTTGGAATCGCCCATACATGCCTGCCGGGACTATGTGGCCGGGGAGATTTCCTACCATTTATTACCGTTCTGGCGATCAATATGCGGAATGGGAGGTTGATTATATGGTTTCCAGAATGGAGTCGCTGATTGGGTCTGTGCTGGGCCAAGAGGTCGATCTGCCGATCGGGGAAATTGCAATCGTGCCAGACGCATCGCTTTCGCCCAATCCTGCCCATCCAGGAAGCGCTTTGACGATTCAGGTTGCCGGTTTTGAAAACCCGGATATGCACTGGAACTTGCGGGATGCTTATGGGCGTTCCATGGCAGAAGGAAAGACTTTACTCACCGCACAAGAGAATTTTTCCATAGATGCACCGGCTTCTTCCGGCATCTATTTTGTCGAAATTCGTTCAGGAGTTCAGTTTATTTGGTTGAAATTTACGGTAGTTCATTAGGATTGCGCAAATCCTTTTCGTCCTTTGCGACCGATAAACACATCGCATGGACTTTAAACGAATTGCCCTGTTCTCCGGACCACTGCTTTTTTTGCTGGTCGCACTGGCGCCTACGCCTGCCGGAATGCCCTGGGCGGCACAGATTACCGCAGCCATCACCCTCTGGATAGCTGTTTGGTGGATCACAGAACCCATCGAAATGGCAGCCACCTCACTGTTGCCACTCGTACTATTGCCTTTGACCGGAGTAGCGCCCCTGAAGGTCGTATCTGCAGAATATGGCAATGAGATCATTTTTCTCTTCATGGCCGGTTTTTTCATGGGCAAATCCATCGAACGCTGGCAATTACACCGACGCATTGCTTTGCGTATGGTCTTGTGGATCGGTACGGATCCTGCCCATACGGTGCTGGGCTTTATGGCTGCTACCGCCTTTATTTCTATGTGGATCTCAAACACGGCCACTGCGGTGATGATGACGCCAGTGGCCATTGCTGTGGCGGCCCAAAGTGAAGGGATGCCCGGTCAAAAGAATTTTGCCAAATCACTGCTGCTGGGGGTGGGTTACGCCTGTTCGATCGGCGGACTCGCAACCCTGATCGGTACCCCCACCAATGCGATTTTTCTCTCCTTCGTCCAGCAGAAAATGGGAGAGACCGTGTCTTTTGGTAAATGGCTCCTGTTCGGCTTTCCTTTTGCACTGACCCTGCTTTTGGTGTGTTGGAAATTGCTGATCTGGATGTTCCCGGTAGATAAAGCGGGCGCAAAAAACATGGACAGCCACGAGCATTTGCGGAAACAATTGCAGTCCCTGGGCCCGATCTCCTTGCCTGAGCGGCGGGTGCTTTGGGTGTTTGGCCTCGTCATCCTGGCCTGGGTGAGTGGATCACTTTTGTGGTACGGCCCTTTGAATCAATGGATCCATGTGCACATGGCCGGCCTGCTTTTGCCTGAAAATTTAGAAAAAGTACCCGCTTATTGCTCTGATACAGTGGTCGCCATCACCGGCGCAGTGCTGTTCTTCCTGGTTCCGGCAGGCAGTCAGCAGGAAAAAACAACTTTGCTGGATTGGCCCACGGCTTCCAAAATCCCCTGGGGAGTACTCATTTTGTTTGGCGGGGGACTTGCACTCGCCAAAAGTTTTGATCTGAGCGGTTTGGCGGTCTGGTTTGGTGAACAAATGAAAGACCTGAGTTTCCTGCCGCATGCGCTCATTCTCCTCGTAGTGCTCAGTGGGGTAGTACTGCTCAGTGAAGTTGCCTCTAATATTGCCACGGCCTCTATGATGATGCCAATTCTGGCGGCACTGGCGGGCAGTATTGGCGCCCATCCCTTTGGATTATTGTTGAGTGCAACGCTGGCAGCATCCTTTGGTTTTGGCCTGCCGATCGCTACGGCTCCCAATAGTATTGTGTTCGCTTCCGGGCATATAAGCACCCGGGATATGGCCCGGGCAGGCTTCCTGCTCGACGTACTGGCCGTGCTCTTGCTGCTGGCATTTTTATATGTCTTACTGCCCATTGTTTGGGGAATCAGGGTATAATTTGTTATAGGAGCAATAAAGCGTCTGGATTGATGTCTTTTCTCTTCAAAAGCATACTTTCTTTTGTTTAGGTAAAATAAGCTGCTTCATTTTTTTTTGAAAGAATAAACCTAATGAAGATTTTGTAAAAATTGCATAAATAATTGATAGTCAATATTTTGAAATAAGATTAAGGGTTGAAACATCTTTTTTTGCTAAAACTGGCAAATTTTTGTTGAAGAATATTTTGGTGTTTGTTTAACAGGCCCCTACCTTTGAGGCATCAATTTAAACAAACAGGAGACCGCCATGACAAGTATGGAATTCAATACCAAACTGAGCACATTGACTAGCATGTTGCACTCCTTCGCCTATAATTTGACGAAGAACGTGGAAGATGCTAAAGATTTGTATCAGGAAACTACCTATAGGGCTCTTTTCAATCGTGATAAGTTTCAACCCGATACCAATTTTAAAGCGTGGATGTTCACGATCATGAAGAACATCTTCATCAACAACTACCGTAAAAAGGTGAAAGCCAATACGGTGTTGGACAATACAGAAAATCAGTATTACCTCAATTCATTCAGTCACTCAGCAGCCAATGCAGCAGAAGGCGGCATCCTGCTAAAAGAATTGAATACGATGGTATCTGCACTGGACGAAAGCATTCGGGTTCCTTTCACGATGCACTTCGAAGGGTTCAAATACCAGGAGATCGCAGACGACCTGAAGTTGCCTTTGGGCACCGTTAAAAGCCGGATCTTTTTTGCACGTAAAGAGTTGAAGGAAAAAATCATGTCGAATTACGGATTCAATCCAAACTAAGGTAAGGAATAAGATCCATGATCTGATCAGTTAAAAGCCGCTCCTACAGAGCGGCTTTTTTTGTGCCTTCTCCGCGGTTCTTAGTACTTGAACATCTGTTCAAGCGAAAATACCATCTTCAGTTATTTTTGAAATAAAAAATGAAATAAAGAATCTTAATTTGTGTTTTAAAATATTGATAATCAATTTTTTAAAATAAAAATTGAAATTAAAACACCTTTTTTGTCCATAATTACAAATTTTTGTTGAAGAAAATTAGGGTATTTGTTAAACAAGATAGTACCTTTGAGCTATCAAGTTAAACAAACTGAGATCGCCATGACAAGTATAGAATTCAATACGAAAATGAGTACTTTGACAAGCATGTTGCATTCCTTCGCTTATAATTTGACGAAGAATGCGGAAGATGCTAAAGATTTGTATCAGGAAACTACCTATCGGGCACTTTTCAATCTTGATAAGTTTCAGCCCGACACCAATTTTAAAGCGTGGACCTTCACGATCATGAAGAATATCTTCATCAACAACTACCGTAAAAAGGTAAAGGCCAATACGGTGTTGGACAATACGGAAAATCAGTACTACCTCAACTCCTTCAGTCACTCAGCAGCCAATGCAGCAGAAGGCGGCATCCTGCTAAAAGAATTGAATACGATGGTATCTGCACTGGACGAAAGCATTCGGGTACCCTTCACGATGCACTTCGAAGGATTCAAATACCAGGAAATTGCCGACGACTTGGATTTGCCATTGGGCACAGTGAAGAGCAGGATCTTCTTTGCACGTAAAGAGTTGAAGGAAAAAATAATGTCGAATTACGGGTTCGAACCAAACTAAGGTAAGGAACAAGATCCGTGATCTGAACAGTTAAGAGCCGCTCCTACAGAGCGGCTTTTTTTGTGCCATCGCCTCCGTTCTTAGTCCTTGAACAGGTCCAGATCCTTGATCATCAGCAGGTAAGACTTTCCAAACAGGGTAGGGGAGGCAAAGTCGAGGCGGTTGACATCCGGGCGAAGCCGGGTATAAAGCGGTCGGTGACGCTCCGTGATATTTTTGATCTCTTTAAGGATCTCTGTTTTCTGCAACTTGCCGGTTTGGTCCGTGAACGGGATGTGGAAGCCCAGTTCCCGAAAAAAGTCAGATTCAGTGATCTGAAAGAAAAGATGCAGAAAATCCCGGTCAGGCTTTGGCGGAGCCTGGTGAAAAAGCGTGAAGCCTGCCACGTACTGTGGTACCGCAAAGGCCAGCGCATCATGACCTTGCTGTAAGGGCCACTCCATATTGGCCAGTTCGCCGCCGATAAAACTCGCTAAAGTGCCATGTGGAACGGCAGGATTGGCTCCGAACGTACTGCGGGTACGATACATTTCTTTGAACAATTCAGCTTTTGGCCGGTCCAGCAGGGTCTGGAATTCCCGCCTGATTTGCTGCACCTTTACCTGAGCGGTCAGGTTGTTTTTGTTGAAATACGCGGCATAGACCTTTTCCAGCAGATCCATCATAAAGCCCTCAGGCTTAATCAGATAGTCGAGCCGAAAAGCCAGGGCCAGCAGCAGGTATGCATAAGAGCCGGGATAGGTGTTGGGGTCCGGCTTCCCCTCGTCTATGACTGCAAATACCGCCTGGATGGATCGTTGAATGTAGGCGTATTTGACTTCCTTTTCAGCTTCCGTGATTTCGCCGTGGTTGCGCTCCTCCGCAGGGCGCAATACCGGGAACTCACCCACCAACAGGTCATCCTGTTTGTCTGCATGGATGGCAAGTTCGCGCAGCGCCTGAAGCAACTTTAAGGGAGAACCATCCACCGTTCGGGTGTCGAACTTAATGCAAAGGTTATTTTCCTCATCCAGGGCAAAACGGCTGAATTTGAGGTTGAAATTGGCCTCCATGAGCCGACGCATGAAACCCACATGGAGGTCTTCCGCGCGGGCAACCTTGCTTTCAGCTTTCACCATTTCGGCATTTGCAAAGCCTGTAATGTGCTGAGACCCCTGCCAGAGTTCGAAGCGGATCTCCTTTTCATTCGTTTCCCAGCTGATATTGGGGGCCTTGGCATCCTCATCCTTTAGGAAAGTAAAAAAATCATGGTAGGCAGTCAGATGCTCGCCCTGCTCAAAAGATTCCAGCGACCGGTCAAAAGCCTGCTGCTGTGCATCTGATTTGTAGGCATCAGAGAACCGGCCAAACGGGATGTCCGGTTGCGGCTGGTTTTTCTGAAATCCAAAAAGTTTGGTGATAAAATCCATGGGTTGCACTAGAAGGTGGGCAAAAGTAGGAAGTTTGTAGACAACCCATGAATCTCTATTCAAAACGCTCTTTATCACCATCCTATCTTATTACCACCAGTCTTTTATTTTTTACACCATGCCCTCGGGTCAAAGCAGAGATGAAATAAACCCCCGCAGGCCAGTTTTTTACATCAAAAACGCGATAATCGCCATTGGTGATGTGCGGAATTTCGTCTACCAATGCCCCGGATGCCGTAAAAACGCGCAGGCTTCCCCAAACACAATCTGGGGCAATGATGGTCACCTCCTCGCTGGCTGGATTGGGAAATACCTGCACTTCATCCGTAAAATACCGGGTAAGCTCATCCAAAGGTGTATCAATACCCAATGAATCACAGGGACTATACGCCCAGTCATAGAGGCGATAGTTGGGGTAATTGGGCAGACTCAGGCCAATGTAAGTTGGCAAGTCGACTCCGCGTTGGATAAAATCGCACAGAGGCCCTTCCAGATCGGGATGGTTGATGACATGCAGATAATGTGTACCATTGGTAGCACACATGTAAATCTTTCCATCCGGTGCCAGGCGGTGCTGAAAAAAAGAAACGTCAAAAGGATCACTAAATCCGTCATATTCATCAATGAGTTTCATGCTCTTCTGGATGTTTTTAGCTGAACAGTCAAATTGCCACAACTTCGCTCTAGTGGAAGCATATAAATATCGACCGTTGGGAGAGAATGAAATTCCAATGGCTGAGAACATTGCTTCTTTTAAATCCAGTGAAACAGGGCAAGAGAACACTCCGGTACATCGGTCAAAATTGAATAGTTGGACCCCGTTTTCATTATTGATCCGTGCATATCGTGTGCCATCCTGGGAGAAAAGCGCCTGATCCACCGTAAATCCCTGTGGGTTTCCACCCCAATTTAATGGGGTGATATGCTCAAAAGGGCCCTGAATGCCGATAGGGGTGAGTAGAAAAAGCGTGGTGGTGTCAGAATTCAGTTGAGGCACTGCGACCCACCAATCACGACCATTACCGTGTCGTACCGCAGTCAGCATATCAGAAAAACTGTCTTTTTGGAGCAATACATTTTTTTCCGTGACACGTCCGCTCCCTTGCCCCTGAGCCATATCAACTACCGTGTACAGCAGACTCTGCGGGAAGATGTTACCAATTCAGAACGGATGTCCTTCGCAAGCATTTGAGGAGGAGTGAACTGAAAGTTGATGACTGTGCCGCCCTGCTTTTCTTCGGGCTTGTAACCTCTGCCTCCAAAAATCCAAAAATTATCATGTTGATCTTGGCTAAACAATTGATTTTCAAAGCAAAAAATGCCAAATAGTAATATGCACAGTTTTTTCATGACAATAAAAAAAGCAGCCTTGCTCGGGAATATGAGCAAGGCTGTTAGGTATTAGGATTTAGTGAAGTACTACAAATTTTCTGGATGCCACCAGAGCATTTTTTTCTTTAAGTTGAAGAAAGTATAATCCTCCATCAAGGCCATGTAAAGAAATATCAAAGGTGGTTGCTCCTTCGGGGACTTGTAGACAACCCATAAACGTCAATGCAAAAGACGCTTTGATCGCCAAACTATCTTAAGATCACCAGTCTTTTATTCTTTACACCATGCCCTCGCGTCAAAGCGGAGATGAAATAAACGCCCGCAGGCCAGTTTTTTACATCAAAAACACGATAATCGCCATTAGTGATATGCGGAATTTCGTCTACTAAGGCCCCGGATGCCGTAAAAACGCGCAGACTCCCCCAAACACAATCTGGGGCAATGATGGTCACCTCCTCGCTGGCTGGATTAGGAAATACCTGAACTTCTTCCGTAAAATACCGGGTAAGCTCATCCAAAGGTGTATCAATGTCCAATGAATCACAGGGACTATACGCCCAATCATAGAGGCGATAGTTGGGGTAATTGGGCAGGCAAAAGCCATTGTAAGTAGGTAAGTCGACTCCTCGTTGGATAAAACCGCACTGAGCCCCTTCCAGATCAGGAAAGTTGATGACATGCAGATAATGAGCTCCATTGGTAGCACTCATGTAAATCTTTCCATCCGGTGCCAGCCGGTGCTGATAAAAAGTAACGTCAAAGGGATCACTAAATCCGTCATATTCATCAATGAGCTTCATGCTCTTCTGGATGTTCTTAGCCGAACAGTCAAATTGCCACAACTTCGTTCTGGTGGAAGCATATAAATATCGACCGTTGGGTGAGAATGAAATTCCAATGGCTGAGATCATTTCTTCTTTTAAATCCAGCGAAACAGGGCAAGAGAACACTCCGGTACATCGGTCAAAATTGAATAACTGGACCCCGTTTTCATTATTGATCCGTGCATATCGTGTGCCATCCTGGGAGAAAAGCGCCTGATCCACCGTAAATCCTTGTGGGTTTCCACCCCAATTTAATGGGGTAATCTGCTCAAAAGGGCCCTGGATGCCGAAAGGGGTGAGCAGAAAAAGCGTGGTAGTGTCAGAATTCAGTTGAGGCACTGCGACCCACCAATCACGACCATTCCCGTGTCGTACCGCAGTCAGCAAATCAGAAAAACTGTCTTTTTGGAGCAATACATTTTTTTCCGTGACACGTCCGCTCCCTTGCCCCTGAGCCATATCAACTACCGTGTACAGCAGACTCTGCGGGTAGTATAAAGGGTGGGTATATCGATCCGGTACGGTATCGTGGCGCAAATGAAAGATAACATATTTATCTGTAGCGCCTGGAAAGGGCAGGGAGATAAGGCCCTGAAAGGTATTGTACGAAGTGCGAAAAGGGCAGGAGCCATCAAAAGAACGCCCCGGAGCATTGATGCTATCCCCGTTTTCCATTAACTGGAAGTTTTTGTTGAAGACCTCACACCCATTGCAATAAAATTGCAAGTGCCCGTCCCGGTCAGACATTATTACAGAAGAGGTTGCCAATTCCGAACCAATATCCTCCACAACCATATGTGGTGGTGTAAATTTAAAATTGATAACGGTCCCCCCTTGCTTTTCTTCTGGTTTGAAAATTCTCAAACCTAAAATCCAAAAATTATCGTGTTGATCTTGGCTAAATAATTGAATTGCAAACCCAAAAATGCCCAAAAATAATATGCACAGTTTTTTCATGACAGTAAAAAAGAGTCCGTCTCACAAGTGGTGGAATGGCATAAAGGCCATTCCACCTTCACAAGTGACTTGAAAGACTAGGGTTTAACGAAGTACCACAAATTTACGGGATGCTACAAGTGCATTTTTTTCTTTGAGTTGAAGCAAGTATAAACCACCTTCAAGACCCACTAAAGGAATTCCAAAGGTTGTTGCTCCTGCTGGAACTTCTCCGTTTAAAATTACTTTACCGTACAGGTCGATTACCTGCCATTGACCTGTAAAACCTTCAGAAATAAATACGGTCAACAAGTCTATGGCTGGGTTTGGAGAGACCATAAACTCCTTCAAAAAGATTTCGCTTCTGGTTTCTGTAGTGCCAGGCCGAAGGTTATTGCAGGCGTTTTTAGTGTAGTCTTCATCCAGATATCCGATGGATTCTGCATGAGGAAGCAGGTATGGAGCGATATACACCGCTCTTCCACCTATACTTGGGCATTGATTGGCAATGTTACGCAGCATGTTAAAATCCGTTTCAGTCAGGCTGTCGCCCTTTGCTTTATTTACGGATAGGGTAAGGACATTTTTCAAATTGGACTCAAAGGGAGTAACATTTGGCAAGCCAGCGTTCCAGGTTTCAGCCAACAGTAGAGCAGTTGATTTAAAAGTATTAATTTGAGCTAAACGAAGATCAATCGAATCTCCTATTAACTTTATCAGATTTGCAAGGCTCTGTTTGGCCGTTGTCGTGGAGGTACTATCGTTTTGGAGTAAGGGGACGCTATCAAACAATCCTTTTTGTATGGAGTAAAGGCTATTTATTGAGGATTGCAGGCTTTCGGGAAATTCAAAGGTATTTTCGTAAAGTTTCTGTGCTCTGGCAAATTGAAGATTAGAACTACCTGATTTACTGTCATAAAATGCCTTTGCAGGTGAGCCAGACGGCATCAATACAGGAAACCTTTCCAGTTTAAGTAATAATTCTCGCTCTGAGTCCCATGCCGAAACTGTGTTGTAATCAGGATATGTGCCTGAAATTATATTGTTGTCGGAATCACTTAATCGGGGGCCTTGTGGTTCACTTCCTTCAATGCAGTTGGAGTTGTCAATGCCAGTAGGAGCAGTTAGAAACCAGTTCCCAATGTTAACACTCGGTGGATTATTAAATGGCTTTGCTGGATCAACACGAAACTTATAAGGCGGCATCCCACCAAGGTAATTAGCTCCAAATCCGACGTAATTACCTTTCCATTGATTTTGGTGCCAGTTTTGTTCACCGAGCTGGTTTGGCGCATCTCCGGCATTGATATGAATCCCATGCCAATGATTACCTACATTATTGATGGAAAAGTCGCAATAATCTAAATTCCCTTCAAAGTGGAAACCTCGGTAAGTATTGTCAGTAGTATTTGTACAAATTTGTAGGTTTGGAGATAGGGCGATGTGTACTCCGCACTTAATAAAAGAAGACGCTTCTTCATTATTATTGACTGGGATTTTGTAAAGTTGTGAAGTCACAGTATTGCTGTCGATCCGGTTAGAAAGGCCATTTACGTTTACTACAGCGATTCCAAGGTTGGCAATAGTGCCTAAAGGCCTTGGAAATCCGCTGAAAGAAAGGTCGTTTTTGGCAATACTCAGACGATTGGAGTTGCCTCTTACAAAAAGTCCATGCATTGGACTTATCGCAAGTGCGGTCGCAATATCATTTTCTCGGATTTGAAATTCATCTTTACCGCCGTTCAAACAGTTAATGTCAACGAAGGATATGTTTTTTAGACGGGTGGGGCTCGTAAAGGCAAAAACTGAGTTGTCAACTATTCTATTTGTTGAACCTACAGTTGAGGAAGATGGCGATCTTTCGTGATATATCGCGGAGATGTCATTGCTTTGTTTTAGAAAAAATTTATTTCGCAGCATCCAAATATTACCAGGAATAGAGTTTGCCTCTGAAAATATTCCATATTCCCATTCACCGTCAAAAACTGAATCTCCGACATACAAGCCTTTTGCAAGAGACGACCAAATGCCTCGCTTCTCGTCGTTTTTGAATGTACATTCGGAAACGGTCAAAGAAGAACTGGTCGAAGAAATACCAAACCCTCCCCATCCTCTGGATACTACCATATCTGAAAATGAGCACTTCCAGATAAGTACAAAGGACGACTGTGATATAATGCCAGCTTTCATTCCAATAAAATTGTTATTTTGTGGAACTATGCCGATAGGACATTTTGTGAAAGTAATCCCAGCATGAGACTTTTGAAGTAAAAGCGGTGGAAGCACGTCGCCTCCTGTAAAAGTATTTCCGGTAAAGTTGGAAAGAAAAAATTGAACACCACCCTGATGATGTGTACCAACCTGGATCCCTACGTGGTTGGCTAAAAAATTACAGGTGGTTATCGATGAGGCGACTTGATTGTGATCTTTTAAAAAATCAAGGGCTCTCATTGCATGAAGGAAATTGGAACCGGACAATTGAACAGCCGCGTTGGCACTAACCTGTATACCAATCCACATATTGGTGCAGCCATCAAAAGTACTGTTATTGTTGGCAGTTAATGTGCTTGCGCCTTCAACGATGATTTTTGAAAGTGTTCCAGCGCGCACCTCGCAACCACTAATTAGTACGTTGCGATCAAAACGTACGGTGGCATTGTCTGCAATTCTTATCCTTTTTCCAACCCATTGTATTCCAGTTGGGTTACCGGTAGAGACTTTAAAGCCATCTGCTAATATGACCTCAAATGCTTCTCCCATGCAAGGGCTTTCGACTGTCGGGGGGGCAAACAAGGGCAATGAGAATGCTGTACTGTCGTAAAACTCGTAGCTGCTAAATTCACTTGAATTCATTCCATTTAAGGGTTTTGAAAATAGTGAAATTAATATTAGTGCAACTATTGCGGGTTTTGCAAAATTAAAAATTTAAAAATTAATGGGGGGGGGCAAAAAGTTTTTCATTTTAGAAAAATTAAAGTTTTAAATAATTAAATTAAGATTAGTGCCAATCCATGTGAATTGACAAAAACTTCTAGGAGCAAACAATAAATTAGCAGCTTGATTAAAGCGTGATTATTACGGCGTATCAAATTAAACTACTGGTCACATGGGCAAAACTTCAAATGCCCATTTCTCAGAATGCTCAATTTATAGCCTCTAAAGGATTAAAAACGTTTTTCAGCTTTGCCCTCATGCATGACGAAAGAATCTACAAGCAAAACTCCCCCTAAAGGTAAATCATATTTCTAACAATACAATCCTGCAAACAAAGATTTAACATTTGGGTGCCCGAATCTTAAAAAACCGGAAGTTTGCGGTTCAAATTTTGCACATGCCCGACTTCAGGATTCTTCTCCAAGCCACACCATGCTCTTTCAAAATCACGAATTATAGCGAGCTCTTCCTCATAGGCTCCTGCTTCACCGAGCACATCAGCCAAAAACTAGCCAGCCACAAATTCAACACCACCACCAATCCCTTCGGAATCGTGTACAATCCAATCTCCATGGCACAATGCCTCCAAAGATTGGCCGCCGGGAATCAGCCCTTCAGCGAGTCAGAGCTGTTTGAAAATGCCGGACTCTGGCATAGTTGGGAACATCATGGGCATTTCTCCAAACCCGATAAAAAAGAAACTTTGGAGGGTATGAATGCGGCCTATTATGAAGCTGCTGCAAAGCTAAAGACCTGCGATGTCCTGCTCCTGACTTTGGGCACCTCAGACGTTTTTACTCTGAAAGAAACGGGTAAAGTGGTGGCGAACAACCACAAAATGCCCGGAGCGCTTTTTGCTCCCCGGCGACTTTCGGTATCGGAAATCGTGGAAAGCACCCTGCAGGCCTTCGAAAAGGTCAAGGCCGCCCGGGGAAATTCAGGTCTGAAAGTTATTTTGACCGTAAGTCCGGTCCGCCACCTGCGCAATGGCCTGATAGAAAATCAACGCAGCAAAGCCGCCCTCATACTGGCCTGCGAAGAGATCTGTAATCGTCTGGATGATGCCAGCTATTTTCCCGCTTACGAATTGTTGCTCGATGACCTGCGTGATTACCGCTTTTACGCCGCCGACATGATCCATCCTTCAGAGGTAGCGGTAGATTATGTCTGGCAGTTTTTTTCGGAGACTTATTTTTCTGATGAAACCCGAAGGCTGAATGATCAGATCGGCAAAATTCTGGCTGCGGCACAACACCGACCTTTTCATCCGGATACAGCGCAGCATCAGGCTTTTGCAAAGGCTCAATTGGAGGCCATTCAAAAGTTGAATCAGGAATTTCCGGGCATGGATTTTAGTGCAGAAATTGCTGTTTTTCAAAAAGTGTTGTCCTAGTCCATCATTGTTCCGGTAGCCGCAGCGCGGCCTAAGGTCGGTAGATATCGGATGAATGCATGGGTTCGGAGGTGCAGCGCGCCGGAACGCTTGGCGGATCTTCCGATGCGCTGCACCTTATAGCATTTTCATCGGCAATATCTACCGACCTTAGGCCGCGCTGCGGCTATCTTGACAAATCCAGCATCCTCACTTTACCTGAAAAACACCCATCAGATTAGTCCGGGTCACTTTTTTAGTCTTTTCCCCACCCCAAACCTCCAGTTCTCGACCCCTGGACTGAACAAAGCGAAGCGAGACCCAACCATCCTGGTCCTGGCGTTCAAAAGGAATATTACGACCATTCATGTTCAACAGGATCACCGAAGGTGGCTTCTTTATTTTGAGCCGGAGTTCTACCTTGCCGTCTTTGCCCATGCTCCAGTCTGAATTCAAAGGGCTAGCATCCTGAATGCCTTTGATCGGATCTCCGTAAGCGAAATTCGACTGTTTTTTAAAGCTTGCTTCGCTGATCGGGGTATCCATACATTGCCATTTTTCTTCGTCCGGGAAATGGTCCAGGGCAAAAATGCGCGGCTCCGTAAAAAAGTACCCCGGCTGAAAAACGGGATGAAATTTTTTGTCCTCCCTGACATGCCCAGCCCCCCAGGTGGCGTCCAGCAGTTTCCACTGGCCCTCCATTTTGACCGCATTCCAGGCATGTTTTTCCCAGCCACCATATACAGAGCCTTTGGAATGGCCAGGAATAAAAACACATTCCAAGCCGACCGCCTGGGCCATCCGCTGATACAAAAGGGCATAATCCATACAAACGCCTCGACCGCTTTTATAGGCTTTTTTAAGCCTTTTATCCTCATATTCTTCCTGAGAAGCAGCTTTTGAATCATTTGCAGGGGAGGCATCAAGGTCATAACGGATGTTCTCAGCCAACCAGGTGAAAATCACCCGCGCTTTATCCCGGTCATCCTTCAGGTTTTTGCAAAGTTCCAGAGCAAGCACTTCCGGACTGGAATATCCGCTTTTTGGCACTTTTCGGGTGATCGTATCCACAGAAGAAAAGTCTGCTTGTGCCTGGCCTGTAATGGACCAAAGCATCAGCGCTAAGATTTTCAGGGAAAGTTTCATGTTACAAAGTCTTGAGTTTGATTTGAATAGGAGTCTTGAATGGAAATCTATACCCGAATCCGTGGTTGCGGGTCTATAAAATCTGGGTCACGCATTACCTTCACACTTGATTTACTTTTTACGACGTTTAGAACCGCACAAAAAATACTCTTATCAAGATGCACTCAGTTATCGCCTCCGGCATTTCACGCAATTTCGCACCCTTTCTTTTTTTCATTCTTTTTCTGCTTTCGTCCAACGACGTTTTTGCGCAGAAATTTCCAGAAGCCACCAATGATTTCGTAGATAAGCTTGGCGAGTTCATGACCGCCTCTAAACGTCCCGACATGGAAGAATCTTTTACTGTGTTTAGAAAAATGCATAAGGCGGGTGGTTTCCCGGAGTCGGAGATGAAACGGATCATCACGGTTTCTAATCTGATGGGCAACCAGAGCCTCTCCGCATTCCCCTATTTCAAAAACTATATCAATGCGGTAGTAGCGGCTAAAAACAACGCAGACACTACCCTTTTCCGTCGCTGGCATGCCTTCACAGAGGAAGCTCTGGCTGGTTTGGAAAAAGGCCGTACCAAACAGGTGGCCCTGCTACTTGAGTTTTCCGTAGATTTTATGGAACAGCGCGCCTTCAAAGTGGGCGAAGGCGGTTCGGCCACCTGGAGGATCGAAAAAGGTAAGTTTGAATTCAGTTACAACGATCGCGAACCCATCCTGAAATGTATCGGGGTAGACCTGATCGGCACCCGAAAAACAGACTCCGTGATCGTATTCAACACTTCAGGACGTTACCGCCCTTATCAACAGATCTGGGAAGGCGCCGGGGGCAAGGTTTCCTGGACAGAGGCTGGTATGGATTCTAGTATCTATGCCATGTTGACGAATTATAAGATAGAGACGCAAAAGCCCCTGTTCAGTTGCGATACGGCCACGCTGTATTACCCGCTCTACTTTAAAAGCGGCATCCAGGGAAGTTTTGAAAATAATATTGTGGTGCGGCCCAGAAGTACCACCGGGAAAGCTGATTCCCTGCGCAATGTGCAGTTTCCGCGTTTCCAATCTTTCGAAAAGGTGATCAAAATCAACCGCATCGGCGATAACATTGAATATAAAGGTGGATTCCGATTGGCAGGCAACTCACTCCTGGGCTACGGCACAGCAACGGAACCTGCGCAAATGATGGTCTACAACAAGAAGCGTGAAAAGGTTTTTGAAGGCAAGGCAGAACTCTTCATCATTCGACGGGGTGTAAGTGTGGTGGCAGAAAGCGTAGACGCCAAACTGTACATGGACAATGACAGTCTTTTCCACCCGGCGGCTGATTTCAGGATTGATATTCCCAAACAGGTCATTACCCTGATGCGGGGGGAGAAAGGATCTTCGCGAAACCCTTTTTACTCCTCATTTTACAATATGAACCTCAATACAGACAAAATTGCCTGGTATCTAAACTCCGATTCGTTGGAGATCGGGGGATCCACCGGCATTAAAGGGGTGGCTAAAAAAGTGGAATTTGAGAGCAGTAACTTCTACGATCCCTCTGTATATCTTCAGATGCAAGGGCTCGCCAGCCACAACTCGGTCAGTACCTTGTATAGTCTCTGGCTCAAGACCGACAAAGACAAGGATGATAATGGACGGATTGTGAAGGATAATGAATTTGCAATGGAGATCAATCCAAAATTTGACTTTTCAAGCATCCAGACCTTGCTTGCACAAATGGTTCAGGAGGGCTTTATCAACTATTACTTCAGTCGGCACGAGATCGAGCTGCGCGACAAATGCCTGCACTATGCCTTGGCCAGCCAGGGCAAAAAGGATTATGACGCGATCAATATTATTTCAGAGAGTACCACCACCAATGCAAACCTCAACCTGAAAACAAAAGAAACAGAGATTTATGCGGTGAAAAAACTCGAGCTCAGCCAGCGGCAACGGGTAGCTTTGATCCCTGATGACAATGAACTGACCCTGCTTAAAAATCGTGACATGCGCTTTGGTGGACGACTTTATGCAGGCCTTGCTCTGTTTCAGGGGCGCAACATGAGTTTTAACTATGATAAGTTTGAAGTGAATTTTGACTCGGTCCGACACCTTGATTTCTACATTCCAACAGGCGTAGAAGATAAGAGCGGGCAGCCTATTGCTAATGCCATGAGCTCTAACATTGAGTATCTCAGTGGCTCACTTCTGGTGGATGCCCCCAACAATAAATCAGGTAAGGAGGAAATGAACATCTTTCCATCCCTGCAATCCAAAAAGAACTCCTTTGTTTTTTACGATCAAAAGATGACCCAAGGGGGGATTTACACCCGTGATTCCTTTTATTTTAGGTTAGACCCATTTGCCTTCAACGGACTGGACAGTTACACCAAAGACCAGCTCAAGTTTAATGGCCAACTTTTTCCGGCTACGATCTTTCCGCCTTTTAAGGAAGCCATTGTGGTGCGTGATGAGGATAAGTCTTTTGGCTTTATCCACAAGACTCCTGTAACCGGATATTCCACCTATACCAAAAAAGGAAACTATACCGGTTCGCTGGACCTGAGTAATAAAGGACTCGTTGGGAAAGGCAAGCTCGAGTACTTAACCGCTGATATCGAATCAGAGGATTTGATCTTCAGACCTAAACAAACAACCGGGACAGCGAAGAAGTTCTTCATGGAAGAAGACCGTGTCAGTAAAGTAAAAGTACCGCAGGCGAAGGGTGAAGATGTATCGGTGAACTGGCTGCCATTTAAAGATTCGATGTATGTGACCAGCAAAGTGAAAGCCTTCGAATTGTTTAAAGCCTCCGGATATACCCACAAAGGAACGCTCATCTTAACCCCTTCCGGTTTGAAAGGCAGGGGTGAATTTGAATGGGCTGAAGGTAAGCTGGCCTCCAGGATCATTTCTTACGGGCCATTTCAGGCGAGTGTGGATACAGGTAACCTCGAGATCAAATCGCTGGATGAAAATGGTATTGCACTGGATTCCCGCAACATTGATGGCGACCTCGATTTTGACGTTCAGAAAGGTCAGTTCAAGGCGAATGCACAAACGGCCAATACGACCCTGCCTTTGGATAAGTACATCACTTCGATGAACGAATTTACCTGGAATATGAAGGCGAAAACAATCGAATTCAAAGCGGATCCCAATAAACCGGGTCGTTTTGTATCCATTGATCCTGCCCAGGATTCGCTGTTATTTGAAGGTAAAACAGCACTTTATGATATGAGAACCAACCTGCTTCGGGTGGGTGGGGTGAGACAGATTAAATCTGCTGACGCATTTATTAATATTCCGGATACGAGCGACATCTTTATCCAGGCAGGCGGCAGAATGCGCACGATCTACAACGCCCAGATTGTAGCGGATACTGTGAGTAAGTACCACATTATCAACAAAGCGACGGTAGATATTGGCGGAAAACTACTCTATAAAGCGACCGGATTTTACGAGTATAATATCCCGGGATACAGTCAGGAGGTCTTTTTCAACGATATTCAGGGTAAATCTCAGACCATCGAAAAGGCCGATCGCCGTGTGCAGACCTTTGCTACGGCCGAAATCCCGGAAAAAGACAGCTTCCGGGTGGACGTGAAAACCCTTTTCAAAGGGGATATGGTGCTGAATTCAAGCAATAAGAACATGACCTTCCGGGGGTTTGCGCAATTAGATGCCGATAAGCTTCCCACCACCAATTGGTTTACCCTGCAAACTGAAATTGACCGCAAAGATCCGTTGATTCTGGTCAAGGCTTCCAAGGATCCGGAGGATAACCCGATGGTGACAGGCTTCTACATCTCTCGCGAGACCGGAGAAATGTATCCCCGGATCATGCTTCCGGCACTTCAGCGCGTGGATCGCCCGATCATAGACTGTAAACACGTTTACAAGTACGAGGCGGCCAACGACCGGTTCATCTTTGGAGACTCCCTTAAAATATTGGGTAAATCTGAGCGCGGCACCAAGCTTATCTTTGATAACCGGGTAGGGACGGTACAGGCAGAAGGCCCACTCAATATTTGTTCCGGACTGGAATTAATGGGAGTCAAGGCCTCCGGTCGCTTAAAATCTGATTATAACACCCTAACAGACACCAGTTATTTCACGGTAACAGGCGAGATTATCACGGCCCTGGAAATGGCCATTCCGCCCAAGCTGATGGAATTGATGATCAACGAGGTAAAGGCTGCTACTTTCGATGCACAACCTTCTGTGTACAATACCAACATGGCATTTTACCAGCCCATGTTGCACGAGTTTGTGAGCGATGAAAAAGATTGGGAGGAAACGATGTCAAACGCAAGGCTGAATGCCATCATGTTGCCTAAAAAGGACGATAAATTTGCTTTTGTACTGGGACGCCAGGCAGTCACCTGGAACAACGAATACGCTTCTTTCTTTACCCTGGAAGACCGCATTCCGTTGATCAGTCTGGGTGGACAGCCCATCAATAAATCGCTCAATATTATGGTACAATACAAAATGCCTAAAAATGGAGATGATGGTCTGAGTATCTATATCAAGCCTTCTGCTGATCTGTGGTATTGTTTTGGTTATCAAAGTGATGAGAAAGGAGCATTGCTGAATATCACTTCCAGCAGTACCCGCTTCAACGACCTGCTCGGCAGTATGAAACCAAAAGAATTGCAGATCAAAATGGCCAATGGGAAAACGCTTGAAATTGCTTTGGTGGACCCCAGTAGTGCCAATAACTTTGTAAACAAGGTTAAAAACGGGCGCTTGAAAGAATAAAACTTAATGCGTGCCTAAACACAGATTATCAACTCTTTCGCTCTACAAACGTTTCCCCAGTCAAATCAGACAGAATTTGCTCTTAAAGCCGGTTCTGTTTAAAAAGAAAGCGTTTGAATGCGGAAAAATGTGCTTATATCTGTGCTTATGTCGGTTTATAATACCGAATTTGCGGTTGTAAAACGTGCCATTGACTCCGTCTTAAGGCAGGATTTTCAGGATTTTGAACTGATCATCATTGATGATGGAAGCGACCATGATGACGCCAACCAACTGCTCCGTTATGCCCAGCAAAACCAGGAAAAGATCACTTACCTGCGCCATAAAAACCGGGGTCAGTCTAATTCGATCAATCAAGGGGTACTGCTAAGTAATGGCCAATACATTGCCATCATTGATGCAGACGATGAGTACAAGCCTGAGCATCTACAGGCTTGTTTGAATGGAATGGAGGAAGCGGATCTGATCGCATCCAAGACCCAGACCATAGTGGACCGGGAGGCAGACTACTACGTGCCAGACCGCAAGGATGAAAATAAATTGATTCACGTGGATGATTGCATCTTATTCGCAACTTTTTTTGGTCGGAAAGCAGTTTTTTCAAGCCTTAAATTTCAGGATACCTATGCGGCAGATGCTCAGTTTTTTGAGCGTTCTGCTGAAAGATACCGGGTCAGAAAGCTTGACCTGAGAACCTATGTTTATTATCGAAATAACCCGGACAGTGCTTGTTCAGTTTTGAAAAACAAATATTTCACGGATCAACTCGCTCAGGTTTAGCTTTACCTGAATGCAAAACGCCCCCCACAGTTTCCTGTGGAGGGCGTTTTTTTATAGGTTTGAGAATGGGTCGATCTAATTCAGACGGACAAATTCCAGCTCCATTATTGCTTTGCAAAAGTACCTTCCAGTCGGCCTGAATCCGACTTCAGTACGATGCGGTAAACACCGCTCGGCAGATTGGATACATCCAGTTGGAAGTTCGCTCCATTGGCCACTGTGTTCGTCAATGCCAGACGGCCATCGCTTGCAAATACTTCCACGTTGGATTGACCAAGGGCTGTGCCATTTTCAAGCAACGCAGTCACATTCAACCAATTGGCTGTAGGATTGGGCGATAGGGTGAGGAACGCCGAACCAACAGTCGGGGTCACCACAGGGGTCATGCAATCCACTTTTCCAAGCATCGCTTCATCAAAGCAGTTGTTCGGATGGTTGTGATCCACGACTTCAAATCCATACATGGTGGTGCCATCGCCATTGAATGGCCCCAGAATGATCGGCTGTGTGGTATCATACGGGAAATTACCATAGTTGTTGCCATTGCCAAAAATATCGAAGCCGCCAGCGCCGCCATTTTCATGGTTGAAAGTGAGCACCGCAAAAAACTGTCCGCAGAGACATGGCGTACGCAGCACCTGCAGATCCCAGATATGACAATCGCCGTTGCCCAGGCAGGCAGGCACCGCATACTCTCTTTCGAAACAGCATGGAATCGAATTGGGTACATTGGTTACCATACACACTTTGACAACATCATTGTTGCCGCCATTCCATGGGAAATTCTGGATTTGTAACGGCAACTGGTTGAGGTTGAAAACTCCAAATAACTGGCCATTTGCCCAAACCTGGAACAAATCGCTCGGTGGGTTGATGACCTGGAATTTAATGCGCAATTGATAGGTACTGTCACCAGTGCAATCACCGGTTTCAATGCCGAAATCAAAGATCTCACAATTGGCCTGGCCATTGCAGTTCGGCCCTTGGAATTCAATGATCTTGCAGCAATCCGGATGATTGGCGATACAGATCTTGATCACGTCGATGGCATTCCCGTTAGAAGGGAAATTCGGGATCATCAGCGGCAGGTTGGCCAATGGGAACATGCCCAGATAAACCCCATTACCCCAGACCTCGAAGAAATCATTGTCTGGATTGACGACATCAAAATCCAGGGTCAGTTTGTAGTTGGTGGTAGCCGGGTCGCAGTCACCTACAGTAAGATTAACATTAAAGATCTCACAGTTGCCCCCACCGCCACTGCAATCAGGCCCGGGGAAGTCAATGATTCTGCAGCAATCTGGATGATCATTGATACAGACCTTGATTACGTCTCCTGCATTTCCATTCGAAGGAACATTCGGAATGGTATAAGGAAGGGCAGTCAGCGGGTGTGTCCCGTAAAAAATACCATTGACCCAAACCTCGAAAAATGCGTTTCCAGGGTTATTTACTTCAAAATCAAAAGTAAGTGGATAGGTGGGCGCGTTTGGATCACAATTGCCGGGTGTTACGGTCAGGTCAAAGATCTCACATGGTCCGGGTATCAGGCAATCAGGCACATGGAATTCTATTTCTGCACAACAAGCGCCCTGAGGTGCGTTGGTGAAACAAACCTTGATGTGATCGAAATTCCCACCATTCCAGGGGAAATCCTGGATGGACAAAGGCAATTGGTTCAGATTGAATATTCCAAAGAACTGGCCATTTGCCCAAAGCGAAAATACATTGCTGGGCGGGTTTTGCACCTGGAAATTGACCACCACATTATAAGTGCTGTCGCCGGTGCAATTGCCAATTTCGACTTGCAGGTCATTTACCGCACAATTATCCGGGTAGCAATCAGGTGCCGGGAATTCTATTGAGCGACAGCAGGAGAGCGAGCCGTTGTTAGTGACCAGACAAACTTTGATCACGTCGTTCGGACCATTGCCGTCCCATGGAAAATTATTTAGCTGCAAGGGCAATTGGCTGAGATTGTAGTTGCCAAGAAATTGCCCGTTGGCCCAAAGTCCAAAAATATTGGAAGATGGATTTTGTACCTGGAAGTTGACCGTCACATCATAGGTACTATCTGCAGGGTGACAATCACCTGTTACCACGCTCAGGTTAAAGATCTCACAAGGAGGATTACTACAGTCAGGTCCCTGAAAATCAATGGTTTTACAGCAGTCTGGGTTGTTGACAATGCAAATCTTGATCACATCGATCGCATTCCCATTGGATGGGAAATTCGGGATCACGATGGGCAGTGCATTGAGCGGGAACATACCCAGTGGCACGCCATTGCCCCAAACTTCAAAAAGGGCATTGCCTGGATTCTGTACCTGGAAGTTCAGCGTAAGGCTGTAAGTATTAGAGGTGGGATTGCAGGCACCCGGATCAACCACCACATCAAAGATCTCGCAATTCTGAATGCAATCAGGCCCCTGGAACTCAATGATTTTACAGCAATCCGGATGGTCGTTGATACAGATTTTGATCAGGTCCATTGGATTTCCATTAGATGGGAAATTCGGTATCACCAGCGGAAGTGAATCCAGCGCAAACAGGCCAAGATAAGTACCGTTGCCCCACACTTCGAAGAAGTCATTGCCAGGATTGTTTACCTGGAAATTGAGGAACAGGTTGTACCCATTGGTGCCTGGAATGCAATCACCCGGATCCACGACTACGTCAAAGATCTCGCAGTTCGGATTGCAATCAGGTCCCTGGAAATCAAAGGTTTCACAACAATTTGGCTGGTCGTTGATGCAAATTTTGATAACGTCCGTCGCATTTCCATTGGATGGGAAATTCGGGATTAAAAGGGGTAGTGAATCCAGCGCAAACAGACCAAGATAGGTCCCATTTCCCCAGACTTCAAAGAAATCGTTGCCCGGGTTGGTTACACCGAACTTTAAGGTCAGACTGTAGGTGTTCGAATTTGGATTACAATCACCCACAACTACCGAGACATCAAAAATATTGCAAGGAAGGATGCAGTTTGGTACGTGATATTCGAAGGACTTACAGCAATTACTTCCGGGGAAATTCGGGCCTTCCAGGATACATATCTTCACATCATCAAAAGCACCTCCATTCCACAGCACATTCAACATGACCGGAGCCTCCGTCAGATTAAACGTATCTACCAGTATGCCGTTGGACCAGAGGACAAATTGTCCGATCCCGGGGTTAGTTGCATTAAAATTGATGGTTGCATTATAGGTACTGTCTGAAGTGCAGAGCCCCGTTTGTACGGATATATTCGTCACCTCACAAGGTTTGAAAGGCAGACAGTAAGGGGCCAGGAATTGATATTCATTGCAACAGGCAGGGAAATTACCCGTACAAACTTTGACATGGCTGAAGATCAATCCATTCCAGTGGAAATTTGAAATTTGCAAGGGCAACTGGTTCATGCCATAATGGCCCAGAAATTCACCGTTGGCCCAAAGATCGAAGGAGTCGACTGCATTCGGGTCGTTTACTGTAAAATTAAGGACTGCAAGGAATGTACTGTCAGAGGTGCAGGTGTCAGGTTTAACTACCAGATCCAGAATGGCACAGGGAGGAAGACCGAGGCATGCAGGTACCGGATAAGCCCGGGTTTTGCAGCAGGTGACACCTGCACTGGCTATACATACCGTTATTTCATCGGTAATGCCGCCGTCCCAGATAATATCTGCTGTCAAAGGCAATTGATTGATTCCAAACATCCCGATCAGCTGTCCATTAGACCAGAGCGCAAAAGAGTCCAGCGGCGCCGGGTTGACCACATCAAAATCAATGATTGCTTTATAAGTACTGTCGCTGGTGCAAGCACCTGCCTGAACGATTAAATTCTCAATTCCACAAGGAGGGGGTGCACAATTAGGAGCATCAAAAACAAGGATCTCACAACAATTTTGAAAGCCTGTGATACATACGCGGATCTCATCGGTCGGGTTGCCACTGGCCGGAAATGCAGGAATTAAAAGCGGCAGAGCCCCGAGTGGAAAGGTGCCGATGGAGTTGCCATTGGCCCAAATTTCAAAGGTTGCTAAGGGTTGTACCTGTACATTAAAGTTAACCAGAAGACTATAACTCTGCCCATTTGGATTACATAATCCAGGTAAAACGTTCAGGTCCGTAATGTCACAGGGCCCATTGACACAGGGGGGGACCACAACAACTGCCTGGTCGGTACAACCAGGGATAATTGCATCATTTACAATGAATTCAAGTTGTGTTGGAGCATTTGGGTTCGCATTGAATGGCCCCAAAAGGAGTGGTAGTTGACCGTATGGAAACAGACCGTAATTGGTGCCATTTCCGGATACCGTGAACTGATTTGTAGTGCCATTGTGCTGAAAATCCAGAGACACAAAAAACTGGCAGTTGTTTGGATTAAATTGAACCACGGTGGCCGTGAGATCAAAAATGTTGCAGTTCTGCGCCGCGACAGGAATACTAAACGCGAGCAGAAGCATCGGCAAAAAGGATGCTAAACGCATGGGAAGGATGGGTTTGGTGAAAAAGAAAGGATGAAAACCGGTGTCGCCATTTTGAGTCAAAGGGCGCTGCAAGGGATTAAAAATTAAAAGAGAGCAGTTTTTGTGGGATTAAGATACTCTGAATTTCAAATCCGCTTCCTAAAAGTTGGAGAAAAATGATAATTCGACAGAACAAATGAACAGCAAAGTACTGCACCTGGGTGCAAGTAGTATGCCGAAAAAGTGTCAAATTTTAACATTTGGCAAAGATTATCCTTCGCTAGTAAATGAAAATCGAATTTTAGGGAAGTTTTCTTGTGCCGTTTGTAGGATCCAGGGTGTTTCCGCCAGAAAAACCAGCTGCCCCTCGCTGTCTTTGGCAATATCACGTTTGCGGCGATCCAGGAATTCGACCATCGCTTTTGGATCATCTGAACTTACCCAGCATGCTTTGTGCAGACTGACGCTTTCATATCGGCATTTTGCGTTGTACTCACTCTCCAGCCGGTGCTGGATGACTTCAAATTGCAGCTGCCCCACCGTGCCAATAATACGTCGCCCATCGCTTTGTCGGGTAAACATCTGTGCCACCCCTTCGTCCATCAGTTGGTCCAGGCCCTTGGCAAACTGTTTTTGCTTCATCGGATCCGCATTTTCCACATACCGGAATTGCTCCGGCGAAAAGGATGGAATGCCTTTAAAATGCAGCAATTCACCTTCTGTCAGGGTGTCACCGATCTTAAAATTGCCGGAGTCATATAGGCCGACCACGTCTCCGGGATAAGCTTCCTCCAAGAGTGTTTTTTTGGAGGCCATGAACATGGTAGGATTGGGGAATTTAAATTCCCGCTCCAGCCGGATATGGCGGTAGTTTTTGTTGCGTTCAAATTTGCCGGAACAAATGCGCAAAAAGGCGATGCGGTCCCGGTGTTTCGGATCCATATTCGCAAAGATCTTAAAGACGAAACCACTCATCTTTTGTTCCTCAGGTCGTACTTCACGCTCTTCAGCATGGCGGGGTAGGGGAGTGGGGGCTATTTCTACAAAACAGTCCAGCAATTCTTTCACCCCGAAGTTATTCACTGCAGAACCAAAAAAAATCGGGCAAACCTTGCCGGATAGGTAGTCTTCCTTATTAAAAGAAGGATAAACCGTTTCTAGCACTTCCACATCGTTCCGTAATTCGCGGGCAGCACTCTCCCCAATGTGCTTTTCCAGATCAGGGGAAGCCAGATCTTCAAAAACGATGATATCCTCTTCCTCCTGCTTACCATGCGAATTGAAGAGCACGAGCTTTTGCTCATACATATTATAAACCCCTTTGAACCGCTGCCCCATGCCGATCGGCCAGGATAGCGGACAAACCCGTACATCCAGTTTTTGCTCGATTTCATCCAGTAGATCAAAGCCATCTTTTCCCTCCCGGTCGAGTTTGTTCACAAAAAAGATGATGGGGGTAGCCCGCATCCTGCAGACTTTGGTGAGCTTTTCGGTCTGCTTTTCAACACCATTGGCGACGTCCACTACCACGATCGCTGAGTCTACCGCCGTAAGTGTCCGGTAGGTATCTTCCTGGAAATCTTCGTGACCAGGCGTATCCAGGATATTGATTTGCAGGTCCCGGTACTCAAATCCCATGACCGAAGTACTCACCGAAATACCGCGTTGCCGCTCAATTTCCATAAAGTCGGATACCGTGCTCTTTTTGATCTTGTTGCTTTTTACAGCCCCGGCCGTCTGAATAGCGCCCCCAAACAGGAGGAGTTTCTCTGTCAGGGTGGTTTTACCTGCATCAGGGTGGGCTACAATGGCAAAAGTGCGGCGGCGATGAAGTTCGGAAAGGTAGGTGGACATGGTTGGTGGCGAATGGTTTGCTGGGGAGTAGATGAATCCAATCCCCAAAACGGCCGCAAAAGTAGCAAGAACGACTGGGAATGTTACGGAGACTAAAACTTCTTACTTTTAAAGTAGGTCCAAATCATTTAGTAATTGATGAAAAGGTATTCATAATCTACCGAACTTTGTGGTCGACTACCTCAAGGAACGGCCGTTATTGGCAAGGATTTGGTGGAGAAGAAAAAGCAAACAGAATAGATGGGTCTAACGGATTATTACAGACTAAACCCATCTCTTTCCGTTGTATTCGTTTAATCCGTTTGCCTGTTCACCAGTTCGTAGTCCAAAAACTGATTCAACATGAAAAAATTGCGCCTCCTCCTGTTTCTATGGGGCATTTATGGGTCTTTTGCCGCTTTGGCGCAACAAGGTCCAATGTTTACCAACTACCATTTTAATGGTCTGGCATTCAACCCGGCCTATGCAGGCAGCAATGAACATCTGACGCTCAACCTTTCCCACAGACAGCAATGGATCGGGTTAGAAGGCGCTCCGGTCACCCAAACCATCACTGCCCATTCACCGCTTCGCAACGAACGCGTAGGACTGGGCATGACGCTAACCAACGACCAGATCGGTCCTGGAGGCTCCACAGATTTTGCCGGGGCCTATGCCTATCGGATGCAGATCGGGGCCAGAAAAAAGCTTAAACTTTCCATAGGCCTTCAAGCCAGTGTGACCAATTGGCGTGGAAATTTCAGTAAGATCACCGTTGAACAATCGGATGATCCGTCTTTTTCACAAAACCTTTCCCGATGGTTGCCCAATTTCGGAGCAGGCGCCTATCTGTATGGTGAAAAGTTTTACGTTGGGCTCGGATTGCCCCAAATTCTGCAACACGATCTTCGTAAAACGAAAACGGATACAGAAGGTCTTTTTGCTAAAAACTATCGCAATATTTACCTCTCCACGGGTGCAGCATTCCCGCTTCAAGGGGATCAAATGGTATTTAGACCCAGTTTGTTGATTCAAAGCACCGGGTTTCTGAGTGATATCCGGAAAGCAGTGCCCGGCCAGAATATAGGCGCGCCCATTTCAGCAAACCTTGGCGCTGCGGTGTTGTTCAGACAGTTGTTTTGGGCCGGTGTTTCTTATCGAACTGCTTTTACAGGCAAATCTGCCCATGATTCGGCCAACCTTTGGATGGCCTGGTCACTGAGAAACGGGATGCGCTTTGGAGCGGCTTACGATATTACCCTGAGCAAACTCCGCACCGTCAGTTCCAATTCTTTCGAGATCATGCTGGGTTATGAATTTGATGTAAAAGTGAAACAGGTCTCTTCCCCCAGATATTTTTAATTTGCTACAAAGACCTGCCTTTTGCATCCAATGATGGAATTCCATGCAGCAATGAAAAACAAACTCTTTTTAGCACTCTTTTTTTTTCCCGGTCTGCTCTTGGCTCAAACCACTGGTCTGAAAAGGGCCAATGAGGCTATGCTGGATCTGGATTACATGACAGCCATCAAGCAATTTCAGCAGGTATTGCAGCGGGAAAACTTGCCAGAAGCCAAAATAGGCCTCGCTGAATGCTATCGCAAGATCAACGACACCGAAAATGCCGAATACTGGTATAGCCAGATCGTACGTCTGCCCAATACAAAGGCAGTTTATAAACTCTATTATGGGATGATGCTCCAGGCCAATGGCAAATGCGATGTTGCCCGGATCTGGTTGAAACAATATGAAAAAGATGCACCGGACGATGCCCGTGGCAAGTTTCTTGCCAAAGCCTGCGATCTGGAAGAAGAGTTGATGACCAAAAACAAGGGTGTTTATCAGGTTGAGCTCCTGTCTTGCAATTCTGCATTTGACGATTTTGGTCCTGCGATTGTCCAGGGCCAACTGGTTTTCGCCAGCGATCGGGATCTGAGCACCGCGTTCAAACGCACCTCTATGTGGACAGGAAATCCATTTTCTGATCTGTATGCAACGGCACTCAAAACCGACCAGCCAGGAGCCATTGCTTCGGCACGACTCGAAAAATTTTCAGGCAATGTAAACACGCGCTTCAATGAAGCCGCAGTAAGTGTTACCGCAGATGGCCAAACGCTTTACTTTACACGGAACAATTTTAATGAAGGCAATACCGGTCGGAGCGAGGAAGGGCTGGTGAAACTCAACATTTTTTCCGCAAAGCTCAGTCCGGAGGGCAAATGGTCAGATGTGACTCGATTACCCATCAATTCCGCGGAATACAACAGTGCCCATCCAAGTATCAGCCCTGATGGCAAACGGCTTTATTTTTCCAGCAACCAACCTGGTGGGTTTGGCGGAATGGACTTGTATTACTCAGAATTGAATCAGGGTATCTGGAGCACTGCGATCAATCTGGGGCCTACCGTAAACACAGAAGGGAACGAAATTTTTCCATTTATAGATTCCAATGGCCGACTTTACTTCGCTTCGAATGGCCACCTCGGACTAGGCGGGCTGGATCTTTTTTACAGTACGCCCAAGGGGGAAAAAGACTGGAACTTGCCGGTAAATTTGGGTTTTCCGCTGAATTCCTCCCACGATGATTTTGGTGTTTGTTTTGGCGGCGACCAATCCTGGGGCTTTTTCACCTCCGACCGGGAAGGCGGTGCAGGCCTGGATGATATTTACGCGTTTTCGAAAAGCGCCTCCGCTGTGGAGATCTACGTCTTTGACAATCAAACGCTTAAGCCGATCACCGGTGCAGCGGTGCTAAACTTAAAAACAGGCCTGACACTTACCACCAGTTCTGAAGGCATTGTGGCTTTGGACATGCGCTATGCAGAATGTGTTGACTTCTCAACGGCTAAAAAAGGCTACGAGTTGGCTCTAAAAACAGCCTGTGCCGAAAAGGAAGGCAGCGCAGCGGCTCTGATTACCCGGATCGAGATTGGATTAAGTAAGATAGGTAACTTCAGTGTACAGGGAATGGTCTTTGACATGCGGGACGGCTTTCCAGCCAATGGCACCAAAATGATTTTACTCAATGATTGTGGAAAAACCGCCCCCGAACCATTGATCACCGGACTGGATGGCAGGTTTAAATTTAAACTCGACAAGAACTGTTGTTATACCCTTCGGGCCGTGCAGGACGGTTTTATAGCAGGGGTTGCAGAAAATATTTGCACTAAAAACCTGGCTCAAAACCCTGTTTTTAAAATAAACCTGAATCTGGAACCCTACCGGGATGCAGAAGGATTCATTGTGGAGATCCCTGAAAAAGCGAATACAAATCCGGGCCCACGCTACAATGATCTTTCTGGGCTGTATGAAACACCAGATGGCTTGCCCGCCACATTTAGTTTAGGAGAGGATCTTATGGTGCGCGAGGGTGTGCTTTTTGATCACGGAGCGCCGAGTCAACCTGTAGAAAGTAGCTGGGAACGTAGTTCAGAAGGCTTTTTGATCAACCTGTATTACGATTTCAATGCAGAACAAACCAGCGAAACCTCTTTTCCTGAGTTGAAAAAATTATTGAAAACACTGCGGCAAAATCCAGACCTGCAAGTAGAGATCGCTTCCCATACCGATGCCAGAGGATCGGATGAATACAACTTAAATCTGTCCCAGCGCAGGGCAAACGCAGTGGTGGACTGGCTGGTAAAACAAGGCATGTCCCGAGAGCGATTGACGCCCCAGGGATATGGAGAAACCAAACTGGTAAACAAATGCGGAAACGGTATCTCTTGCGAGGAATCTCAGCACATGCTCAATCGGCGCACCGAGTTTAGGATTATTGGCGCCAAAGGCACGAGCAGTTCAAAGCCGGAGGCCAAGCCCAAAACTGCACCTTGCGAGGGGTGCCCCTTTTGAACATCGGATATCCAACAAAGAATTTCCAAATATCCAAGTTAGCGTTGTGCTCGGAGTTTGTGGTGATTGAAAGCCAATTGCAAGCGGGATCATTAGCTTAAAGCACCTTGTTGGAAATTGGACATTTAAAGGTCCCAATACCGCGGCAACCGCTGCTCCTCAGCCAGCACGGCGGTCAGCCGAAATTCCCAAATATGCTCCAGCAATTCCTGGGCATCTCTTCGAAACTCCATATAATAGTCCTCGTGCAGCTTTTTGGCTTTTCCCAAAAGGGTGGCCGTGCGCTTGACTACATAAGGGGCAAAGGTGTCACTGCGCTTTTCAGGAAACTTCCGGAGCATCTTTTGATTCAGCCGGAATGCCTCCGCCAACATAAAGATCGGGAGCGAAACCTCCCCGGATTTGTCCTTGGTGGCCAGTACATGCTCCGTGATACGGGCATTCCAATGGCGAAGGTCCAGTAGTAAATAGCCGGGTGTATAATGGGCAGAGGCCGCGGTTTGCGCCAGTTTTTCTGCCATTTCCTCCCGAAGCGCGGTGGCGCGCGCATCGCGGGTTTCTCCACCTTCTATGAGCTCAAAAATGAGGCGACGCACTAGTTTTTCGTCTTTTGCAACCAATCGGAGCAGGATTTTGTCCTTTTCGGCGGTAGGCATCCGGAGGATAGCGGCTTTGAGTTGTTCGTCGAGTTTGGCCATGGCAAATAAATTATGGGGCGAAAGTTCTGCAAATTTGAGGGTTTTATCGCATCCTCTATGATTCCTTCCATCTCATGCGGTCATTTTTTTAATTCTGGGCTTAGGTATATCTTTGCCTGCGCTCTTCCCTAACCACAAGACTAGTTTACATTTTCCTTCAGGTCGATTTTCGTCCTTTGGCAAACCTTTTTTGTAAAAAGTCGTTCAAAGTAATCATTTGCAATGGGAAACAGCTTTCAAAGCCATCCATTGCCTCCTATTTCTCCCGGCATAGCTTTGGCTGCGTCGGGTAAGCAATTTTCCAACACCTATGGCTATCGGAATTGACGATATGGCGTTTTACGCCCCTAAACTTTACCTCGACATTCGCACCTTGGCAGAAAAGCGCGAGATCCCTTACGAAAAACTCTCTAAAGGTCTCGGCTTATACAAAATGGCAATCTGTGATGCCCATGAAGACGCTGCCACTATGGCGGCCGAAGCGATCGCTGAACTCATGGAGCGAAATCAGCTGGATCCCCGGCAGATCGGACGCATCTATCTGGGGACTGAAAGCGCCCTGGATATGGCAAAACCAACCGGAACTTATGCCGTGGAGATGTTGGCCCAGCGTTTTGGAGCGCGTTTTGGCAAAGATTGTTTTCGGCATTGTGATGTGTTGGACATGACTTTTGCCTGCATCGGAGCCGTGGATGCCCTTCAAAATACCCTCGACTGGGTAAATGCGGATCGTTCTCGCATCGGGATCGTGGTGGCGAGCGATGTGGCCAAATACGAACTTCAAAGTACAGGTGAATATACACAGGGTGCAGGCGCTGTGGCCATGCTGGTGAAACACGATCCCCGCCTTTTGGCGATCCGCCCCTTGTTTGGCGTAGCCATGGAAAGCGTACATGATTTTTTTAAGCCACGTCGGGAACGGTTCTCCGAAACCCCAGTGTTCGATGGCCAATATTCCAACCTCTGCTATCAGAACCGAATGACGGAAGCCATGGTCGATTTCCGGCGTAGGGCCGTTGGTGCCCGCTTGTTCCGTGAAGATCAGTTTAAAGCACTTTCGGAACGTTGGGCACGGATGATTTTCCACCTGCCATACGCCTTTCATGCCAAGCGGATGTTTGTAGAGGAGTTTATCGCAGAACGGAAACGCAAGGGCGTATGGGAATTGGATACCGTTAAGTTTGGTTTCCTGGAGCCGCTGGCCGCAAACTTCCCTGATGGAAAGTCCTTTGGAAAGGCGCAGGCGGGGTTCTTTAAATCCGTTTCGGAGTCTTCCCTGTATCGCCGCTTTGTAAAAGATAAACTGGAGCGCTCCCAACGCGCCAGCCAGGATACCGGCAACCTGTATACCGCTTCGATATTTCTGGCGCTGATGAGTTCGTTGGAATGCGATGCATTGGAAAATTCAAAACTTAGCGGCAAGCGGATCGGTTTTGTCGCCTATGGAAGCGGCTCCAAATCAAAAGTATTTGAAGCAGTGGTGCAAAAGGATTGGGCGGAGATCGCAACGCGATTTGGTGTCTTTGAAAAATTGAAAAACCGCCGTGCCATAGATTATGATCAATATGAGTTGTTGCACACCGGCGCACAAATTGGCCCGGTCTTCAAAGAAGCGCAACGCTGGGGACTGGATAGGGTAGGGCAGGAGGGGGTAACGCTGGGCGCGCGGTATTATTCGGCGATGTAATTTTCTATGAAAGGTTCCCCAAGCATATCAAGGCACCATCCCCGCAGCGCCTGTGGTCTTTTGACCAGGCGTCCCTTCGGTGAGCTACCAGACTTATGGTGGGACTTTGGTCTAAAAGCCTGATGGAGATTTGCGCACATACAGCCCAAGAAACAGTTGGCAAAAGCCCTCAGCCCGTAAAGAGTGAAAAAAAACAATGGGCGACCCAATCTGGCCGCCCATTGCAATATTCTATAAAATAAATCAAAATGGCTCAGCCTTTTCCCGCGTCCAATTCGTCCTGCCATTTTTTAAGTTCATCCCACTTACCCTGGTCCGCGAGTTCTGCTTGTTGGGCCCAGGTGCCTGGGTCGTGGATCTGGTAGGCAGATCCTGCAGCATCCAGGATTTCCCGGAGACTATCCGAAGAGGTGTCCGAAAGTGCTTTCCAGGTTTTGATCCCTGCGTTATGGAGCAGTTCCTCAATTTTAGGCCCGATGCCCTCTACAATTTTAAGATCATCGGCCTTCCATTTTTTACCTGCAAAAAGGAAGGAAGCAGCTGCAACGGCTGCTTTTTTGCCAGTTCCGGCACCCGCTCCGGCGTTAGCGTTGGCAGCCTGTTCGCGCAAGGCCATACGATCACCTTCGCACAACATCAGGTCACTTTTCAGTTTGCGGATCTGTTCGCTTTTGGCTTCAGTTTCCGCTTCAGCAGCAGCTACCTTCATTCGGGTATCTGTCAGCTCTTCCGTCAGGGTACTCACCCGTCCGCTGAGTTCAGTGATCTGGTCACGCAGTGATCCTACCTTAAAGTAAGTTCGGGCGGCGAGCCAGCCCAGAATGAAAGGGATGACACAAAGGGCAAGGCCCGTGGGCAGATTTTCTAAAAAGGTGCTATTCAGGAAAATATATGAAAGCATGGCTAGTTTTGTTTTGAATGTTTAACGGTTGACAGTGATAACGACCCTGCGGTTCTGGTGACGGCCCTCCTCATTGTCGTTGGGGGCCACAGGCTCGGTTTCGCCTTTTGAATCGGTGGTGATCCGTGAAGCAGCGATCCCATTGGAACTCAGGATCTTTGCCACAGACTTAGCACGGGCAGCTCCAAAGGCCAGATTGCTTTCGCTGGAGCCTACATCATCTGTATGCCCCACTACACTGAAAGTCGCTGTGGTGGATTTGTTCTTTTCGCAGAGATCTTTCAAATAAGCATCCACCTTGGGATCGCGTTCTTTTTCAGTCGAGTTGTAAGGGAAAAGCAGGATCACATCCTTATCAGATTCAATGATGGCACTGTCTTCTTTTTTAAGCACCATTTTAAGCCAGGAGAAACCGACACTTTCTTTTGGAGCGGCACCTTCTGCAAGGCCATCATCCACAACTTTTGCAGCTAATTTCACCCGATTGCTGGGGAATTCTGGTGCGAGCAGGTCACGGATGGATGCCGCACGTGCCAGAGCGAGTTTTTCGCCATTCGCTTCATTGGCCCGATAGAAGCCGGTAATGACCATGGTATCGCCCTGGTGCCCCTTGGTTTCTATCAGGGCTTTTTTCCAGTCAGGGAATTTGGGGTCGTCAACGGGCTTCTCGGCGTTCCATTTAAATAAAGGAACACCGGTAGTCCCCGTGGCGGTCGTCTCAGCGGTAGTGCCGTCACAACAGTGGCATACATGGCAATGCCAGTAGTTGACGCACCAAGCTGTGTAGCCCGCAAAAAGCAGGCCGATAAGCCATAGTGGAATTTTCATGTGAATTAGATTTTACGTTTTGTACTGTTTTGTTTTGACAAAAGTCTGAAACAAAAAACATAAAAAGGTCAATTCAGGTAAAAACTTTTCATGAAAAGAATAAAAAAAGCCCTTCCGAATCGAATGATCCGGAAGGGCTTGAGGAATTTGGAAATACAGATCTTACTTTTCGTCGTAGTTGAAAGGCAATAGCTTTGCATCCTTCACCGTAGAGAGGGTCATCAAGGTTTTTAAACGCTCAATTTCTTCAATCTGGCTGATGGTTTTGAAGAGCAGTTGCTCATACGTTGGGATATCTTTACAGATGATCTTCATCAGGAAATCCGCTTCGCCAGTGATGATGTAGCATTCTGTCACCTCATCGATCTTTCCGATCTTTTCCAGGAAGCTGTTGAGGGCGTTTTCCCGCTTCCAGGCCAGGGACACGAGTACAAAAGTTTTTACATTCAATCCCATTTGTGTAGGATTCACATGGGCATGGTAGCTCTGAATGATATCGCTTTGCTCCAACTTCTTCACACGCTCCAAGGTTGGTGCAGGGGAGAGGCCAATTTTTTTAGAAAGGTCAAGGTTCGTAATCTTGCTGTTCTCTTGCAGGATCTTTAGGATCTTCAAATCAATTTTATCCAATTTCTCAGACATAGCGCGTAGTTTGGTGGTGAAATTTTATTTCGGCTCAAAAAGTTGGGCAAAGGTAGGTCATGACGAAATGATTTGCAAGAAAAGGAGGGTCAAACCTCCGTAAGTTTTGTTAATAAACCTTATTTGTCGAAAAGTAACAGGAAATGAAAGATCATAAAGTCCGGTACAAGCAATTTTGCCAATAATAATTTCCCCAGAAAGGCAAATTCAAACAATTTTAAACTTGAAACCTCTGAAGCTGGCCGACAGCGTCGATAATGCCAAATAAAAGTATGGAGAATAATGACTTTAGGTAGTAGAATGGTGGTAGTGAGTCATTTGTGGTGTTTTTACTTCGATTTCCTTATATATATTAAGGTGTGCGCAAGTCAGGATCACCTCAAAGAAGGCTAAATGGAAGGCCATTCAGTCCCGCTATTTTCCGCCGCGAAAACTTTTTTAGAAAATTTTTAATCCTATTTGGAAATAAGTCCAAAGTGTTTCTACCTTTGCAGCCGCTTAAAGAAACAGAGTATCAAAATTAAGTTTTGTTTGCTACTTTCCGAAAGGCGGAAATAAAAATTTTAAAGTACTTACGAGGTAATGAATCAGAAAATTCGCATCAAACTCCGGTCCTACGATTACAACTTGGTGGACAAGTCTACTGAGAAGATTGTAAAGACCGTGCGTGCGAGTGGAGCCGTTGTAACTGGCCCGATTCCGCTGCCCACTGAGAAAGAAGTGTTCACTGTTTTGCGCTCGCCGCACGTGAACAAGAAAGCTCGGGAGCAGTTCCAGTTACGCACCCACAAGCGCTTAATTGAAATCTATACACCAACTCAAAAGACGGTGGATGCTCTCTCCAAGTTGGAACTCCCGAGCGGCGTAGATATTCAGGTAAAGCTTACTTGACGCGCATGGTCGCATTAGTTTATAAGAATGCGACCCATCCATCCTAGACGATTCGAAGGTGGTATTTTTGACTCAAATGTTTGTGGTTTCCGGTATTGGTCAAAGTGTTCCGGGTTATTCCGAATAACTGCCATTTCCGCAAGCGGTTCCGTTTTACGGAAAATCGCTTTCCGTGTATCTGCACGACTGGGAATCACGTCAACGAAACGCAACGTCGTTCAACCAATAAATTCTTACAGAAAGTGAACGGTCTGATTGGCAAAAAACTGGGAATGACCAGCATCTACGACAGCAACGGCAAAAACGTTGCAGTCACTATCATAGAAGCTGGCCCTTGCACTGTAACCCAAGTGCTCACCGAAGACAAAGACGGCTACAAAGCCCTCCAACTGGCTTACGGCGATCGTAAAATTAAAAACACTCCTAAACCCCTGATGGGTCACTTCAAAGCCGCTGGCTTGGAAGAGCCACTTCACAAAGTGCTTGAATTCAGGGATATGAATGTTGCTAAGAGTCTCGGAGAAGAGATCACAGTAACGGACGTATTCCAGGAAGGCGACAAAGTGAGCGTGGTAGGCACCTCAAAAGGTAAAGGTTTCCAAGGTGTGGTGAAGCGCCACGGCTTCGGCGGTGTGATGCAACAAACACACGGTCAGCACAACCGCCTTCGTGCTCCTGGTTCTCTAGGTAACTCTTCTTTCGCTGCTAAGGTAATGAAAGGGATGCGCATGGGTGGCCACATGGGAGTAGATCGCATTAAAGTGCGTCGCCTTCAAGTCATCAGGATCTTCCCTGATCAAAATCTCATCCTGGTAAAGGGTGCAGTGCCTGGTCACAAGGGATCTTACGTAGTCATTGAAAAATAACTTTTGACCTTATAATTTCCAGAGGAAATGAAAGTTTCGGTCTATAACATAAAAGGCGAAGACACTGGCCGCAAGGTTGAGTTGCCTGCTGATGTGTTCGGCATTGAGCCGCACCAGCACAGCGTCTGGCTGGATGTGAAGCGATACCTCGCTGCACAACGCCAGGGCACACACAAATCTAAAGAGCGCAGCGAGATGAGCGGCTCCACACGTAAACTGCACAAGCAAAAAGGCACGGGCGGTTCACGTAAAGGAGACATCAACAACCCGCTTTACCGTGGTGGTGGTCGTGTATTCGGCCCACGCCCTCGTAACTACGACATCGATGTGAACGCTAAAGTTCGTCGTCTGGCTCGTCGTAGTGTACTCTCTGCTAAAGCTGCTGAAGGCAATATCTTCGTCATAGAAGATTTCTCTTTCGATGCTCCAAAAACGCAGGAATTTGTAAATATCCTGCGCAGTTTGAAGTTGGAAGGCAAAAAACCGCTCACAGTGCTTGCTGCTTACGATCAAATTCTTTACAAATCGTGCCGCAACATTGAGCGGGCAGGTATTGCTCCGGCCAGCGATTTGAACACTTATCAGATTCTCAACGCTGGTGCGCTCGTCATTGCCGAGAGCGCTATCGAGAAAATCAAAGAAAATTGCGAATAATGGATTGTAGGTGAAAGGCACCTGATTTTATATCAAGTCACCAATCACTCATAACCCAATTACAAATAAAGTCATGGCTAAGCAAATTTTGATAAAGCCTATCATCACTGAAAAATCTACACAACTCGCTGATAAGCGGGATACGTACGCTTTCGTGGTAAATAGGGGTGCAAACAAGTTGGAGATTTGTGCTGCTGTTGAAAAAATGTTCAACGTGAATGTAACGCGGGTCAACACTGCGATCATTCCGGGAAAACCGAAGTCACGCAGCAGTAAAACAGCCATTGTTCGCGGAACAAAATCCTCCTACAAAAAGGCTTTTGTGACACTTTCACCAGGCGAGAAGATCGACTTCTTTGGTGGCGAAGAAAACTAAACATGAACGAGCATAGGGAAAGCCTTGCAAAAGCATGACTTTCTCAAACACTCTAATATCAACGCTGACATAAAAAATGGCAGTCAAGAAATTTAACCCGCTTACCCCAGGCCAACGCTTTCGCGTAGCGGTATCAAGAGACGAACTGACTAAGGGTGCAAAACCTGAAAAGTCACTGATTGCTTCTGCAAGTAGCACTGGTGGTCGTAATTCGGATGGTCACCGTACCATGCGCTATCGCGGTGGTGGTCACAAGCGTCGCTATCGTATCATTGACTTCAAACGCGACAAGCAGGGGGAAGCAACGGTTGATTCAATTCAATACGACCCTTACCGTAGTGCTTACATCGCGCTGATCATCTATGCTGATGGCGAAAAGTCTTATATCCTGGCCCCTAGAGGCCTGGAAGTTGGGCAGAAGATCCAATCAGGACGAAGTGTTGCACCGGAAATAGGCAATTGTCTTTATCTCGCAGAAGTACCTTTGGGTGCTATGATGCACAACATCGAAATGCAGCCAAGTCAAGGCGGTAAACTGGTGCGCAGCGCAGGGGTAGGTGCCGTAATGATGGGTCGTGAAGATCGCTTTGCAGTGGTTCGTATGCCTTCAGGCGAAGTTCGTCGTATTCTGTTAACATGCCGTGCTACCATTGGTACTGTCGGAAATCCCGATCATAACCTGGAAGTAATGGGTAAAGCAGGTCGTAACCGCTGGAAAGGTCGTCGTCCGCGTGTTCGTCCAGTCGTGATGAACCCAGTCGATCACCCGATGGGTGGTGGTGAAGGTCGCGCATCTGGTGGACACCCTCGTACCAGAAAAGGCTTCAAATCAAAAGGTGCTAAGACACGGAGCAAAACAAAAGCTTCTAATGCGCTTATCATCAGCCGTAAAACAAAATAGACTAAAAATTAGTGATTTGTTTATTGGGTGATGCGGTTATCACCAGATTACCACATAAACAAATAAACAAATAACGCATCAACATAAAGTATGCCGCGTTCACTCAAAAAAGGCCCTTACATCCATCACTCGTTGTTGGAAAAGGTTGAAAAAGCAAAGGCGAGCAACCGCAAAATGGTCATCAAGACCTGGAGCCGCTCTTCTATGATTATCCCAACCATGGTGGGTGAGACCATCGCGGTACATAATGGCAAAACTTTTGTTCCGGTTTTTGTGACCGAAAACATGGTAGGTCATAAACTTGGAGAATTTTCTCCTACGCGTAACTTCCGTGGTCACGGGGGCAACAGGAAATAATGAGATCAATGTGTTTAGTGTGGTCAATGAGACCAATGTAGTAACTCCAAAGATACCCGGCACATTAAACACATTGACCACATTTTACACATTGACCACATTTTTATACATTGACCACATTTTTACACATTTCGTAAAATGGAAGCAGTAGCTAAACTGAGAAACGTCCCAATGTCACCACGCAAAATGCGTCTGGTAGTGGACAATATTCGCGGCAAGAAAGTGGTAGATGCCTTAGGTATCTTGCGCTATACCAATAAAGAAGCAGCCGTATGGCTCGAAAAATTGGTCCTTTCTGCGGTAAGCAACTGGGAGCAGAAATACGACCAGGTAGGTGGTGCAGATGAATTCGATCTCGTTATCAAAACGGCGTTCGTAGATCCAGGCACCATTATCTATCGCTTTCTTCCCGCACCACAGGGACGTGCATATCGCGTTCGGAAGCGTCGTAACCATGTAACCATCGTAGTAGAGAACCGCGTGGCACTGGAACAAGAAGCTTAAACCGCTCTGAAAAAAACAAATTCGTACCATCTTTCATTCAGTCAAGAATAATGGGTCAAAAAGCAAATCCGATTGGTAACCGTCTAGGCATCATACGTGGTTGGGATTCCAACTGGTACGCCGACAAAGATTACGGTCTCAAAGTTGTAGAGGATGAAAAAATCCGCACCTACCTTCGAGCTCGTCGTCCAAAAACGGCTACAGCAGATCCACGGGATCGTAATAAGCCAATGCAAAACGGTATTAGCCGCATTGCAATCGAGCGCACGATGCGTCGTGTTACGGTAACTATCCATACCAGCCGCCCTGGTATCATTATTGGTAAAGGTGGTAAGGAAGTCGACCTGATCAAGGAAGAATTAAAAATCCTAACAGGAAAAGAAATTCAAATCAACATTTTTGAAATTCGCAAGCCTGAGCTGGATGCAAATATTGTAGGCGAACAGATCGCCAAGCAAATTGAAGCCCGTATCAATCACCGTCGTGCAATCAAAGGTGCCATTCAAGGCACCATGCGCGCAGGGGGCGAAGGAATCAAGGTCCGCATCAGCGGTCGTGTAGGCGGTGCGGAGATTGCTCGTACGGAAGAGTACAAAGAAGGCCGTACTCCCCTTCACACTTTCCGTGCAGACATCGATTATGCAATTGTTGAAGCTCAAACGGTATACGGAAAGATCGGTATCAAAGTGTGGCTCTTTAAAGGTGAGGTCCTGCAAAAACGCGAATTAACGCCGTTTGCTGCAGCTGAAGGAACTGGCGGAGACCGTCGCGATGATCGTCGTGATGACCGCGGTGGAAGAGGTGGAGATGATCGCCGAGGCGGTGGTGGTGGTGACCGCAGAGGTGGCGGTGGTGGCGACCGTAGAGGCGGTGGCGGCGGTGGAGATCGGAGAGGTGGACCAGGTGGTGGAGGTGACCGCAGAGGCGGTGGTGGAGGCGGCGGACGTCGCTAAGTTTTCACACGATTTGGGCGGGAAAAACGTTCCGCCATGAAACTCAAAATAGATTGACAGGCTTTTTTAATTCATCCAAACGATGTTACAGCCCAAGCGTCAGAAATATCGCAAAATGCACAAAGGTCGCAACCGCGGCCTGGCTTTTAAAGGCAGTTCCATTTCCTTCGGCTCTTTCGCATTGAAATCCCTGGAATTTGGTCGTCTCACAAGCCGTCAGATCGAGGCAGCGCGTATCGCACTCACCCGTCACATGAAACGTGAAGGAAAAGTTTGGATCCGTGTGTTCCCAGACAAACCACTTACCTCTAAACCAGCAGAAGTACGTATGGGTAAAGGTAAAGGTGCTGTAGATCACTATGTTGCAGAGGTGCAACCGGGTCGTATCATCTTCGAAGTAGAAGGTGTAAGCCCTGAGATTGCCTATGCATCGCTTCGCCTTGGAGCTCAAAAGCTTCCGATGCTTTGCAAAACCGTGACTCGTCACGACTACGAAGGATAATGATTGATTTGGTCAATTAGATCCGTGTGGATAACTACCCATGGTTCACATTTAATAAATTGACCTCATTGACCACATTTAGTAAATTGACCACATTTCTTTATAGACAATGGCAAAGGAAATTTTGAACCTCGTTGATATGACTGAAGCGGAACTGCGCAGCCAACTGGCCAGTGCCGAACAAGAGTACCAACAAATGAAGTTCGACCATGCGGCCAGAGGTATTGCAAATCCCATGGAAATCCGTGAATTGCGCCGCAGTGTTGCTCGCATTCTTACGGAAGGTCGCCGCCGCGAAATCGCTGCGATGACCCCAGAAGAACTTGCATCGCGCAGTAAACTTCGCGCCCGTCGCCGCAGAACTCGTTAAGTTTGAATGTCCGCAGAAGCGGTCTGACAGATTTAATCATTACAACAAGCTCAACTAATTACATCTCGATAGATGGAAGCAGTAGAAAGAAAACTTCGCAAACAAAAATCAGGGGTCGTAGTGTCCACTAAAATGGACAAAACCATCTCGGTTAAAGTCGAACGCCGACTGATGCACCCGCTTTACGGCAAATTCGTTAAGCGCTCCAAGAAATTCTTCGCGCATGACGAGGAGAATACTTGTAAGCCAGGCGACTTGGTACGCATCATGGAAACTCGTCCGCTCAGTAAAATGAAGCGCTGGCGCCTGGTCGAAGTCCTTGAAAGAGCGAAGTAAAAATCGCGGTGCAGGAAGCACGGCTTACAATCCATGGTTTTTTGTCCATGAATGTGGGTCCAAAACCGTCAACCGAAAAAATAACAAGTCATGATTCAGCAAGAGTCTCGTTTGAATGTGGCCGATAACTCCGGCGCGAAAGAAGTGCTTTGCATTCGTGTGTTAGGTCACACGCGCCAACGCTATGCAGGTGTCGGTGACAAGATTGTGGTAACTGTAAAAGATGCTACTTCTAGTGGTGGTATCAAAAAAGGCACGGTTTCCAAAGCAGTAATCGTTCGTACCAGAAAAGAGATCCGACGTAAAGACGGTTCTTATATCCGCTTCGACGACAATGCAGTGGTACTACTCAATGCCTCAGATGAGCCACGTGGTACCCGTATATTTGGCCCAGTGGCCCGTGAATTGCGCGATAAGGACTATATGCGTATAGTTTCCCTCGCTCCTGAAGTGCTTTAAAATCAATAAATTCAACCATTCTCGAAATGGCTACGAAGAAAAATATCGTAAAACGCTTTACCCCGAAACTTCACATCCGAAAGGGTGATAAAGTGGTTGTCCTTTCAGGCGACGATAAGGGAAAAAAAGGTGAAGTGCTCCAAGTGTTCCCTGACAAGAACCGCGCAATCGTGGAAGGTGTCCGGATCGTTAAAAAGCACGTAAAAGCAACGCAAACCGAATCAGGTGGCATTCAGGAAATGGAAGCAAGTATCCATATTTCCAACCTCGGCCACATGGATCCAAAAAGCGGTGAAGCAACGCGTATCGGTCGCCGTGAAGAAAACGGCGTACGTGTACGTTTTTCAAAAAAATCTGGTAACGTCATCTAGTAATGAACTACGTACCTCGTCTTAAGACAAAATACCAGAAGGAAGTGGCTCCTGCACTGATGCAGCAGTTCAACTATTCTTCTGTGATGCAAGTACCACGCATCGAGAAGGTTTGCATTAACCAGGGCATAGGCGCCGCTACAGGCGACAAGAAGCTGGTGGACAATGCAGCTACTGAACTATCCATTATCGTAGGGCAAAAGGCCGTACCGACTAAGGCAAAAACGTCTATCTCGAACTTTAAACTTCGCGAAGGAATGCCGATCGGTGTTCGTGTAACTTTGCGCGGCAATCAGATGTACGAATTCCTCGATCGCTTTTTGAATATCTCGCTCCCTCGGGTTCGTGACTTTCGTGGAGTGAATGACAAGTCTTTTGACGGTCGTGGCAATTACACCATGGGTATCACTGAGCAGATCATTTTCCCTGAAATTGACATTGAAAAAGTGAGCAAGATCATGGGTATGGACATCACCATTGTCACCACTGCGAAAACAGATGCCGAAGCATACTCCCTTTTGAAAGAAATGGGCATGCCTTTCGTCAAAAAATAACTTTAGATCCTAATTTTAACGATATAAAGCAACATGGCAAAGAAATCCGTCATTGCCCGCGAAAACAAACGCAAACGCATGGTCGCCAAATACGCTGATCTTCGCAAGAAGCTCAAAGATGCTGGAGACTATGAGGCGCTTGACAAACTCCCGCGCAACTCAAATCCGATACGCTTGCACAATCGCTGCCTGCTCACCGGACGCCCAAAAGGCTACATGCGCAAGTTCGGCTTATGCCGCGTTAAGTTCCGCGAAATGGCTTTGTTCGGTAAGATACCGGGCGTAACCAAAGCGTCGTGGTAAAAATCGTTGTTCTCCTGTCTTAGACAGAATGGTTTTAATCGTTTATTCAGGGTCTGAAATAAAACGACGAGAACTAAAACCGGACAACCAATAACAACAACTATCAACTATTTTTGATAAAATGCACGTCACCGACCCGATAGCAGACTATCTCACCCGCATCCGCAATGCGCAAATGGCGGGGCATCGCATCGTAGAGATTCCGGCTTCGCGCATCAAGAAATCCATGACGGAGATCTTGTATGAGCAAGGGTATATCCTTAAATATACCTTTGAAGACAAAACGCCGGAAAACAAGCAGGGTCTTATCAAAATCGCCCTGAAATACGACACGGTTACCAAACAGCCCGTGATCCGTGAACTTGTTCGCGTAAGCCGACCAGGCTTGCGTAAGTTCTCAGGCGCTGGCGATATTCCTCGTATTATCAACGGTTTGGGCACTATGATTGTGTCTACGTCCAAAGGGGTGATGACCGATAAAAGCGCCCGCGACCTCAATGTAGGTGGTGAGCTGCTTTGCTACATTTGCTAATTCTTTTCAAGAACATTAAGAACACTCTGCGATATGTCACGCATTGGAAAATTACCGATAAGCCTACCCGCGAAAGTGGAAATCTCAGTTGCTTCCGATAACACGGTTACTGTGAAAGGCCCAAAAGGATCGCTCAGCCAAAAGGTTGATCCGGATATCAAGGTAGGCGTCGAAGATGGTACACTTACTGTCACTAGACCAACCGACCAAAAGCGCCACCGCGCTATGCACGGATTGTATCGTGCGCTGATCAACAACATGGTTGTTGGTGTCAGTGAAGGTTACACCCGTGAAATGGAGGTAATCGGTGTGGGCTATCGTGTAGAGAGTCAGGGCAACCTGGTGACTTTCACGATCGGTTATTCTCACCCGGTGGTTTTTTACGTGCCTTCTGAAATCAAGGTAACTACAGCCATGGAAAAAGGTCAGGCCCCTCTGATTCGTTTGGAGGGTATTGACAAAGAATTGCTTGGCCAGGTTTGTGCCCGAATGCGTACCTTCCGTCGCCCAGAGCCTTACAAAGGAAAGGGTATCATGTTCAAAGGCGAACAAATTCGTCGCAAAGCGGGCAAGACCGCTGGTGGCAAGAAATAATAACTGCTACTGTGTCAGTGGTGCTTTTTCTGAAGCCTCCACTTGTACAAGAAATGCAGTGTTAAAATTCAAACAATCAATGCTTTTCCGGCCTGAAATCGGGATTGCCTAAATTGATAACAACGATGAAACGCACAAAAGAGCAAAGCCGTAAGCGCATCCACATGCGCGTCCGTAAGAAAGTAAACGGCACTGCAGAACGCCCACGTCTTAGCGTGTATCGCTCTAATAATGCAATTTATTGTCAGGTAATCAACGACTTGGCAGGTCATACAATTGCAGCCGCTACTTCTCTTGGAATGACTGGCAACAATGTTGCGCAAGCCGTTGAGGTAGGAAAATTAATTGCAGAACGTGCAAAAGCTGCAGGTATCGAGCAAGTAACTTTCGACCGCGGTGGCTATCTTTATCATGGACGCGTTAAAGCTTTGGCAGAAGGCGCACGTGAAGGAGGTCTTCAGTTCTAAATGATTTTTGTTGATCGCTGAAATTGTATCGTAGGAAATCCCATACCTGTTGCAAATTTTCAGATCAGACAATCAATAAATAAACAACCTTAGCAAAATGGCAAGGCAAGAAAGAGAAAAAGAAGTTTCTCGCACCAGCGAAGAATCTGGTCTAAAAGAAAAACTCGTAGCACTCAACCGTGTGGCTAAAGTCACCAAAGGTGGTCGTACATTCACTTTCGCTGCGGTAGTCGTAGTAGGTGATGGGAAGGGCACCATTGGTCAAGGTCTTGGTAAGGCACGTGAGGTATCAGAGGCCATCTCTAAAGCGGTAAAAGACGCCGAGAAAAATCTCGTCAAAGTACCAATTCTTAATGGTACAATTCCGCACGAGGCATATGGTAAGTTCGACGCAGGTCGAGTGTTTATCAAGCCTGCCGCACACGGTACCGGCGTAATCGCTGGTGGTGCAATGCGTGCTGTACTCGAATCTGTGGGTGTGCATGACTGTCTTGCTAAATCGCAAGGATCGGCCAATCCGCACAACGTAGTAAAAGCTACCATCGCAGCACTTGCAAGCCTTAGAAGTGCGTCTGAAGTGGCTCGCCAGCGTGGCATTTCGTTGGAAAAACTCTTTAAAGGATAATTCGTTGTTCGAAATTCGTGGTATGCTCTTTGTAAGAAGTATGTGCCATTGAAAACCAACAACGCTCAACGGACAACAGAACAATGAGCAAAGTAAATATCACCCTGCTGAGAAGCCCGATCGACAAACCAAAACGTCAAAAGCTTACGCTTACTGCCCTTGGTTTTCGTAAAATGAACCAGACTATACAACACGAAGCTACCCCTCAGCTTGAAGGTATGCTCCGCGTAGTTCAACACCTGGTAAAAGTTGAAAACGCCTAAGCGTTTCGAACAACTGAAACTGTATTTCATTAAAACATATTGCAGCTCAAATTTGGGTTGCATTGAAATAAAGAAAAGCAATGAATCTCTCTAATCTCCAACCGGCAGAAGGTTCTACCAAAAATGGGAAGCGCATTGGTCGCGGCCAGGGCTCTGGCCGTGGCGGTACTTCGACGCGTGGCCACAAAGGTGACAGAGCCCGTAGTGGTTCTAAGGAAAAGCGCCACTTTGAAGGTGGTCAGACACCCATGCAACGTCGTTTGCCAAAACGTGGTTTCAAAAATGTCAACCGCGTGGAGTTTGCTCCCCTTAATTTAGGTGCGCTCGAGGCTTTGGTTCAGAAAACCGGTTCTAATACTTTTGATATTGCTGCACTGGTAGCTGCCGGGGTTTCCCGCGCTTCTGACAAGATCAAAGTATTGGGAAAAGGTAAATTGGTTTCCAAAGTAAACCTTAAAGTACACGCCGCCTCGGCATCTGCCAAAGCCGCCATCGAAGCACTCGGTGGAAGCATCGAACTCGTTTAAATCCTCTCCCGGTAATGAAATTTTTTACCGTTCTTAAAAATATCTGGAGCATTAAAGAGCTCCGTGAGCGCATTCTTCTAACGCTTGCTCTTCTACTGGTGTATCGTGTGGGCACCTTCATCGTGTTGCCGGGAGTAGTTCCCGCAGCCCTTGACAAGGCTTCACAAAACCGTGGAGGAAACGACTTGTTAGGATTGATCAACATCTTCACTGGCGGCGCATTTGATAATGCTGCAATTTTCGCCTTGGGTGTGATGCCTTACATCACGGCTTCGATCATAGTTCAGTTGTTGGGTTTTGCTGTGCCTTATTTCCAGCGTCTGCAATCCAAAGAAGGTGAAAGCGGGCGTAAGCGTCTGAACCAAATCACAAGGATGCTTACTGTAGCGATTACCTTAGTACAAGGTGGCGGTTACTTACAGTTGATTCGCAGCATCCCAGGTGGTGTATCCCCACAAGTTTCAGATGGTTTATTTTGGTTCTCCAACATCATTATTCTTACAGCAGGCACCATTTTTTGTATGTGGCTTGGCGAAAGGATTACTGATAAGGGAATAGGCAATGGTGTGTCACTGATCATTCAGGCTGGTATCATCGCACGTCTTCCTTATGCATTCTCTTTCGAATTTGTAAAATTGTTCGGAGAAAACAAGTTGCTGCTATTCTTTGTAGAACTCGCATTCTTCTTCGTGATCGTGCTTGCTACTATCCTGGTAATCCAAGGTGTACGAAGAATTCCGATTCAATTTGCAAAACGAATGGTTGGCCGCACCGGAGGTACTATGCCTGCCGCAAGCGCCAGAGACTACCTGCCATTGAAAATCAACTCTGCTGGTGTAATGCCAATCATCTTTGCACAAGCTTTGATGTTCCTTCCGGCAACAGCCATGCAGTATTTATCTGGAACCGATGTGAATACTGGTCGCATTCAGATGTTCAGTGATATTTATTCTTTTGGCTACAATGCATTGTTTTTCACCCTCATTGTGGTGTTTACCTATGTCTACACGGCCTTGATGATTAACCCAACCAACTATGCAGAGTATTTGAAGCGAAACAATGCTTTTATACCAGGTGTTAAGCCGGGCGAATCTACTTCGGATTACATCGATAATATTATGACCCGCATTACCCTGCCCGGTGCAATTTTCTTGGGCTTGCTGGGTATTCTGCCCTCTATCGCTGCGACCTTCGGTGTCAACCAACAGTTTGCACTTTTCTTTGGAGGCACAACTTTGCTGATCATGGTGGGTGTGGCATTGGATACTTTACAGGTAATTGAAAGCTACTTACTGACTAAAAAATATGATGGATTGATTAAGTCTGGTCGTATTCAGGGTCGGTCCTCTTCTGGTATTCAAGTTGGACAGCCTCAATAGAATATGGGCTTATTTGGGTCAGGAAAAGATAATAAGCGGTTTTTTTACAAAACCAGTGCAGAGATTGAGTTGTTGCGGAACGCCAATCTAGTGGTTTCAAAAACTCTGGCACATGTTGCCAGTATGTTGAAACCAGGAGTGACAGGAGAACAGATTGATAATGCAGCTGAGGAGTTCATTAAAGATCACGGTGGTAGACCTGCTTTTAAAGGATATCACGGCTTTCCCTCCACGTTGTGTGTGTCTTACAACGACATTGTGGTGCATGGGATACCAAGTAAACGAGAATTTAAAGAGGATGATATTGTTTCGGTAGATTGCGGGGTGGAATTGGAAGGTTTTTATGGAGATGCTGCTTTTACTTTCGCATTTCAAAAAGTAGAAGAGCCAGTCTTGGAATTACTTCGCGTTACCTACGCTTCTTTGTATTTAGGTATTGAGCAGGCTGTCCATGGGAATAGAGTGGGTGATATCTCTGCAGCAATTCAGGATTACTGCGAGCGAAAATATTCATATGGCGTAGTGAGGGATTTGGTTGGGCATGGAGTTGGACGTTCTTTGCATGAAGATCCGGAAGTTCCCAACTACGGAAAACGTGGAAAAGGGCCTCTAATGCTCGAAGGTTTGACCATTGCGATAGAGCCAATGATCAATTTAGGAAAAAAAGAAGTTCATCAGGCAGACGACGGATGGACCATTCACACGAAGGACAGAATGCCTAGCGCGCACTTTGAACACTCGGTGGTAGTGAAGAAAAACAAGGCTGATGTCCTATCTGATCACAGCTATTTGTTGGAAAAAATAAAAAATAACCCTAACTTGCAGGAAATACTCCCAAAAAGTTAGACATTTGCACCCCGAAAACCAAGGAAGCCGATTTTTATGGCAAAAGAAGATATCATCAAACAAGATGGCGTGGTTTCAGAAGCCTTGTCCAATGCGAACTTCAAAGTTCAACTGGAGAATGGTCACGTAATCTTGGCGACCATTTCAGGCAAAATGCGGATGCACTATATTCGGATATTGCCAGGTGACAAGGTTTCAGTAGAAATGTCACCTTATGATCTATCACGAGGACGCATCATCTACCGCTACAAGTAAGCTTGTAAGAACCAGGTCTAAACTACTTTTTGCAAACAGACAATTCGACACTATATGAAAGTCAGACCGTCCATTAAAAAGCGTTCTGTTGATTGTAAGATTGTTCGCCGTAAAGGCAAACTTTATGTGATCAACAAAAAGAACCCTAAATTCAAACAACGTCAAGGCTAATTGGCTTTTGATAGGGTTAATTTGCGATATTGAGTTTATTGCTCACAAATTATCCTGTCACCTGTTCCACAAATCAACAAAGAAATATGGCACGTATTGCAGGTGTGGATTTGCCCCGCCACAAAAGAGGAGTTATAAGCCTCACCTATATCTACGGCATTGGGCCGTCTTCAGCTAAAGCTATTCTGGAAAAGGCTGGTATTAGTGAAGACACTAAGACTGATCAATGGACCGACGATAACATCAAGACCATTTCCCGCTTGCTCGCTGACGAGTACAAAACGGAAGGTCAGCTTCGTTCTGAAGTTCAATTGAACATCAAGCGTCTGATGGACATTGGTTGCTACCGGGGTCTACGTCACCGTAAGGGTCTTCCACTTAGAGGCCAACGGACACGTACCAATGCACGTACCCGTAAGGGTAAACGTAAGACCGTAGCCGGCAAGAAGAAAGTTACTAAGTAATTTATGATGAGGTCAATATGGTTAATGTGGACAATTTGCCGCATTCAATTCATTGACCGCATTGACCACATTTCAGCAAATTGACCACATTTTTATACAATGGCAAAAGGAGCAGCAAAAAAAGTTGTCAAGCGCAAAGTAAAGATCACCCCAGAGGGTATGGTTTTTATACGTGCTAGCTTTAACAACATTATCATTTCCATCACCAACAAGCAAGGCGAGGTAGTGTCTTGGGCTTCAGCGGGTAAAGCGGGTTTCCGTGGCTCAAAGAAGAATACCCCTTATGCTGCGCAAGTAGCTGCAAGTGACGCTGCCAAAACTGCGCACGAAGCTGGTATCCGTTCCGCAGAAGTATTTGTGAAAGGACCAGGTTCAGGCCGTGAATCTGCCATTCGCGCCATAGACCAATCGGGCATTAAAGTACTTGTCATTAATGACGTGACTCCACTGCCGCACAACGGTTGTCGCCCTCCAAAGCGTCGCCGCGTATAAATGAATGAGGTCAACCAGATCAATGTGGACAATCTGTCTCATTGACCATATTGACCACATTGACCACATTTTTTAAATTGACCACATTCCAATAAGATGGCTCGTTATACTGGACCAACTACAAAAAAAGCCCGCTCGTTCGGCGAACCAATTTTTGGCTTTGACAAAGCTTTTGAACGCCGGAAGTACGGACCAGGCCAACACGGTCTGACCCGTAAAAAGAAGCAGCCTTCAAACTATGCCGGCCAGCTGAAAGAAAAGCAAAAAGCTAAATACACTTATGGTGTATTGGAGCGTCAGTTCCGTAAGACTTTCGTGAGCGCAACGCGTCGCCATGGTGTCACAGGTGAGATTTTGCTTCAACTTTTGGAGGCTCGTCTTGACAACACGGTTTACCGCTTAGGCATTTCTCCAACACGCCGTGGTGCTCGACAGTTGGTTGGTCACCGTCACGTAACTGTGAACGGTAAAGTGTTGAACATCCCTTCTTACTCTTGCAAGCCAGGTGACATCATTGCCGTTCGTGGCAAATCTAAAGGTCTGGAGATAGTGACTACACACGTTGGCGCAAAAACCAACAATGTGCGTCAATTCGGATGGCTAGAATGGAACGTGGACAAAATGCAAGGCGTATTTCTTGCTTACCCACAGCGTGACCAGATTCCAGAAAATATCAACGAACAGTTGATCGTCGAGTTGTACTCGAAATAAAGGATAGCAATTGCGAAACGGTTGGCGCTCTTATTAAGAGTACCAACCATTTTCGCATTTCAAGCAGCCTGCTTATCCGATTATTCTATTGCCCTCGAAATCAATTTGTTTTTCCCACCAACACTCTCGGAGCATTCCACATATGAGTATTCTCAATTTCCAGAAGCCTGACAAAATCCTGTTGCAAAAAGCAACTGAATTTGAAGGCACTTTCGAGTTCAAACCATTAGAGCCAGGATTTGGCCAAACGGTTGGCAACTCGCTTCGCCGCGTTCTTCTCTCCTCTCTCGAAGGTTACGCCATCAACGCTGTACGCATTGGTGGAGTAGATCATGAGTTTGCGACGATCAAGGGTGTGGTAGAAGATGTAGTGGATATTGTATTGAACCTCAAGCAAGTGCGCATCAAACCTGTGGTGCAGGATGACAAGAACACACAGGAAAAAATCTACCTGACCATTAGTGGTAAGGAAGAATTTCGCGCGAGTGACATTGAGGACTTTACAAATGTATTCAAGATCATGAATCCTGATCTCCTGCTTTGCCGCATGGAGCCATCAGTTACCCTTGAATTAGAATTGACCATCAGCAAAGGCCGTGGTTACCAGCCTGCGGAAGAGGGCGCTCCCAAAGACGCAGCAATCGGAGTAATTCCAATTGATGCGATCTATACCCCGATCAAAAATGTTGCGTACCGTGTTGAAAGCACGCGTGTTGGTCAACGTACGGACTATGAAAAACTTACGATTGATATCAAGACAGATGGTACCATCCATCCGGAAGATGCAATTCGCGAGGCGAGCCGTATCCTGATACAGCACTTGATGCTGATCACCGATGAGAATATTACTTTCGATACACCTACCAATCGTGAAGAAAGCGTTGTGGATGAGCATATCCTCCACATGCGTAAGTTACTCAAAACTTCATTGGAAGATCTGGATCTAAGTGTTCGTGCATACAACTGTCTCAAGGCTGCCAAAATTAATACGCTGGCTGAATTGGTTCGTTACGATACCCATGAGCTCCTTAAATTCCGCAACTTTGGTAAAAAGTCCCTGGTAGAGATCGAGGAGCTTTTACAAGACAAAAATCTGACCTTCGGCATGGATTTGGCGAAGTATAAGTTGGACGAAGAATAATTTTTGATGTATGATGTATGAACTATGATGTATGAAATGCTACACAGCGCTTTAACATCATACATCATACATCATATATCATACATCAAATTACATCACAAAAGCGTGGTAACTGTCTGATGCAGAAATAAGGAGTAGAATCTGATTTGATCATTAAATTAGAAATTCTAAGCCCATGTTTCTAGCTCCAATGCCGCCACCTAACAAAAGGTACTCTTACAATGAGACACGGAGACAAAATTAACAACCTGGGGCGTACTGAATCACACCGACGTGCCCTCCTTGCCAACCTGGCAATTTCTCTGATCGAACACAAGCGCATTACTACAACGCTTGCTAAAGCAAAGGCGCTTCGTCGCTATGCTGAGCCACTTATCACCAAAGCAAAAGACAATTCTACGCACTCTCGTCGTATTGTTTTTGGTTACCTGCAAAACAAAGAGGCACTTAAAGAACTCTTTGGTACCGTTGCTGAAAAAGTGGGTGAACGTCCAGGAGGTTACCTTCGCATCATCCGTATGGGATTCCGTCGTGGTGATGGTGCTGAGACCGCTATGATTGAGTTTGTTGATTTCAACGAGACATACAATCCAAATGCAGGCAAGGTTCGTCAGGCGAAGAAAACACGTCGCGGTGGCCGTAAGGCAGCCGCTATTGCTGATGCACCAGTGGCTCCAGTAGTTGAAGAAGAAGTTGCAGAAGAAGTATTAGTGGCAGCTCCAGTTGAAGAGGTTATTGAAGAAGTTGCAGCAGCTCCGGTTGAAGAAGTAGTTGCAGCAGTGGAAGAAGTTGCTGCTGAAGAAGCTACTGAAGAAAAGAAAGACGAAGAAGCTGCATAATAGCGGTTTGGTACTGAATACTAAATAGGCGACACCCCATCCGGTGTCGCCTATTTTTTTGCCCATGCAAATGCTAGTTTTACTCAAATCCCAAACTTTAACATACCATGAGCTGAACACTTGAAATAATCGAGTTAAGTTTGCCAAGCCCAATAGCTCAGGGCCCGAGCTAGAAGGCACAAAACTTATCTTTTTTACATCTCTAAATCGATTTTTTATTGTGAAACGATCCTTCCAAAATGTAGCACGATGGTTGAGCCACACACACACACACTTGCGATAGTTATGTACTTGCTTTTGCAAAGTGTGGTGGTGAATGCACAAAACCCTGGTGACTTGCAAATATTAGCTCCGATTTATGACCCCAGTACGGGAATTACTCGTTGCACGATCAATTGGGTTAACAACGTGAACATACCCCAAATTCGTGGACTATATTTAGAAACTAACTTTATTGGAAACCAAATTTGCCTAAACAATTCGACGGCATCCGTGCCGTCTGTCATCCACCCCGGTTTTAATGTCAGTCCCTACAATAGACAGTTCGGAAACGGCCAATTAATCATCTCTAGAGGCGGCCTTCCAAGTTCCCCACTCTTTTCCCTTCCTACTCCAAGACCATACGCTGCTCCACCCAACACATCTTTTTTAGTCCTCTATTTCAGGGCCTTACCATCTTCAGTCTGCACCTTGACCATATCTGGCTGGGTGCGATTTGAAACAGGACCTCTCGCCTATTTTAACACGCAATCCCTCTCATACAACCTTTTAGCAGGTGCCCGTATTGCAGGTGATTTTGTTAAACCGGACGGTGCTCCTTGCGACCTCGGCAGCGGGATTGGCCAAGGACTTTTGATACCCGGGGTAAGTGCCACAAAAGTGGCTACGGTTGCGCTTGGAGCTTGCTTCCCAGGAGTAGCCAACGAAACCGAGCTGTTTCAAGGTCAATACGAGTTTTTGAAAAACCCGCTTTATGAGACTTACACCATCACACCCAGCAAAATATCTACTGATGTTTGCTGTGGTGTTACTTCGAATGATTTGGACTGGGCAATTGAAAACATTTTTAATCCAAATATTCCACCTTGGAAAGCAATTGCAGCTGATATCAATGGCAACAACTTCTATTCGTCTTTTGATATTCATCTCATTCGAAAATGTGTGCTTGGGCTACCTTTTATACCTGGGGATTTGGCTCCGGACTGGAAACCGTGGCGTTTTGTGCCATGGGACGGTTATACTTGGCCTGGTTACGATCCTCTTGATCTTGTAACACAACCACTTGGAAACTACGCAAGCACTATAACAACAACTGCCACCATTCCTAATATCTTAGCACCGTTCTGGGGCGTAAAGCGGGGCGATGTTGACGGAGACTGTCAGGACTGTGGGCCGTTTTTTGCCCCGGGAGATGGAAGCGAACGAGCAAAGCCTTTAAATCAAAAAGTTGTCATTACTGATCTGAACCTACCCGAGGGGCAGGAGGCGTATATCCCCGTCCGGGCTTCTGCACTAAACCAAATCCGGCACTTCGGTATAGAATTGTTGTTTGACCCAAAGCAATTGGAAGTGCTCTCTGTTGAGAATGGATATCTCGAAGAAGAGTTTGTTTACTCCGATTTTGCCACAGACCAAAATGGCACGGCAGTGCGTTTTTCTTGGTTTACGTTAGAGTCAAAAGGTGTTGATATGCCGGAAAACGAGGTGCTATTTTATGTAAAAATCCGCGCCAAGAAGGATGTTAAATCACTCAAAGAAGCTGTTTGGCAAAATCTTGAGCATAATGCGAACTGGCTTTATGCAGATGGAAGGGATGATAAGATGGTGTTTGAAACTGGGGTAATGGCTTCAAACACGACCACTTTTTCGGCAACATTGATAGGGGGCAACCCAGTTGGAACTTCACCGAGTGTAGATATCACGCTCCCGTTTTCTGCTTTCGTAAATATTAAGTTGATTGATGGTAAAGGGCTGGTCGTCAAGAGCGTGGGCCAATTCCTTTCGGAGGGCCTTAGCAATATTCCAATAGTTGATTTCCCACCCTCTTCCGGTGTTTACACGCTATGCATCCAATCTTCGCATGGTGTACGAACACTGCGGTTCGTGAAAATCTGATTGAGCAAACCTTTGAAGGGAACATGGCATACCACCCATGTTCCCTGCTTTTTATTTTAAATCAAACAACCACTCATCCCATGCAAAAGCGCTCGCTCCCGCCGTTACTTTTTTTTATCCTAATGGGGATTTCCTTGCACTCCCAGTCTATTTATTATGTGCGACCAAATAACTACTTCGTGGACGACAACAAGTTTTACTTTGGGGTATTGGATATCTCGACATGCCAAGACTCTACCATTTTTTTGATAAATAACACTAGCAATATCGCCGGAATCTATGATTTAGCCGTTTGCCCAGACGGTACTTTTTATGTTGTATGTGGCAACGAGACTTTCCCCTATGATATGGTTGGGCGGATTAATTTTCAAGACAGCTCCATTGTTCCCATAGACAATGTATTGCTTGGAACTTCCTTGACTTGCGATGCGAATGGGGTTCTTTGGGGAGGTGGGCTTGATCTATACTCTTATGACCCTTCTTTTGGCACCTACATCAATTACGGTGATACAGGCTACGGATTAGCTGGCGATCTCACTTTCCGAAATGGAAAACTTTATGGCACAACCTACAACAATGACTTCATCGAGATTGACCCCTATAACCTTCCAGTTACCAATATTACATACCATTACCCCGTAAATGAGCCTGCGTTTGGAGTGGTAAGTGTGGTGAATTCCTGTGACTCGACCACTACCTACATCAGTGTTACAAATTCGCTTTCGTTTCCTCCTCCAAATACCATCAATCAGATATATACAATAGATCCAGTATTACAGACCACTACTTTTGTTTGCGATATGGCACATGGTATTTGGGGGGCCGCTACTCTTTCTGAACACCTCGCATCTGACTGCACCGTCCACCTAAACCTAGACCCCGACACCTCCTCCTCCGCTCCTCCCACCGACTGGCAATCTATCCCCCTTTGCTCGCCCGGCTCGCTCATGGTCTCTGATACGGATGCTACCTATTACTCGGGCTATCGTACCGATTCCATTCGCCTGCGCTTGCTTACGCCTGCGCCGGATGTTCCGCTTGAATATCTGAGTGCCGTAGGCTTTGGCACGGTAGGTGTCAATGGGCAGGGTGCAGGTTGGCTCACCCTAGTCGGAGCAACTGGAACAACAGTAGTAGCTGCAAATACAGACTTCCAAACAGCGCTTCGTAGTGTAAGGTGGCACAATGATGCCGCCCTGTCAACGCCCGGTCTGCGTACCATAGAAGTAATTGCCTTTGCATCGGGCGGACGCACGGATACTTCGTACGCTTATCTGCCAGTGCCAACGTTGCGTTCGGCAGGGCAAGACACCGCGTTTGTCGCTTGTGCTGATGCACAAGCTTTTGCATTGCATGTGCCAGGCAGCGCAGTGGGCGGTACATGGTCTCCTGTGCTCCCAAGCGGGGTATTTTCTCCGCAAACAGAACCGCCCGGCACTTTTTCATATATCATCAGCAATGGCTTTTGCACTGCTGATACTGCCTTGGTAGCGGTAGCCGTGTTGCCACTGCCTATTTTTTCGCTTGGGCAAGACACGAGTGTCTGTGTCAATCAACTGCCGCTTACGTTATCAGCACCTGGTGCATCATTATGGCAGGATGGTAACATTGCCAATACTTTTAATGCATCCCTATCTGGCATTTATTGGGCTGAATTCATGGATGCTGATGGATGTCAATTTCGGGATAGTGTGTTGGTGTCAACCAGTTCAATACAAAACACTTCTGGAACTGCACAGCCCTGCTACGGTCAGTCCTACCCATGGAACGGTCAGAGTTTTATGGCCGACACTACCATATGTGCCACATTCGCAGGGCTGAACGGCTGTGATTCTAGCCATTGCCTCACACTTTCATTTTTCTACCCTGTGCTTGCGCTGGATACGAGCATTTGTAGTGGCCAAATGCTGATATGGCAAGGCAAGGACTACATGACATCGGGTGTTTTTGCTGACACGGTGCTGCTTGGCGGATGCCTTACAGCTACAACCTTGACTTTATCGGTAATGCCTCCTGACACGGTTTCTCAGAGTGTCAGCATTTGCAACGGAGAAAACTACACAATAGGCGGGCAGACTTTTTCGGCCACCGGCCAATACCTTGTTGCCCTCCAAGGGGTGGCAGCATGTGATACGGTGTGGAGACTCAGCCTTACAGTGCGTCCAATTGCCCAATCTGTGCAATCGGTTTTTATATGCCCAGGGGAAGCTTATGTATTCAACGGCAATACGCTCACCATGCCAGGTATATATACTGCTACAGGTCAAACGACCCAAGGCTGCGACAGTACAATGACACTTACGCTCGGCCTTTTAGCCACACCGATGCCTCAAATTGAGGGCGACACTTCGTTTTGCAATGGTGGATCGGCAACACTTTCTACTGGGCTTTTTGCAGCCTACGCATGGTCGAGTGGTGAAAACTCTCCTGCGTTAGGCGTTACAACCTCAGGGAGTTATGCGGTGACGGTGACCGGAATGAATGGCTGTACGGGTGTTGCAGTAACTACGGTTTCGGAACTTCCCCCGATTACTGCTGAGGTGCTTTCAAGTGATCCGCTGTGTCAGGGTGACAGTACCGGGATTATAGAGTTGAACAATCTCGCGGGGGGCATAGCGCCGATCTTATTCATTCTTAACAATGCCCCCCCAAGCAGCCTTCCGATATTCGAGCAACTCCCGGCAGGAGCATGGGAAGTGCTGGCGGTAGACGCGGAGGGCTGCGCGGCTACGTTTATCGGCATACTGGACGACCCACCCGCGTTGGCGGTAGCATTAGGGCCATCACCAGAATTGGAGATAGGCGACACCTATTCGATCCCGGTTCAGCTAAGCCAATCAGGGAGCTTCAATTTTGCCTGGTCGCCACCTGATGGATTGGACTGTGCGACGTGCCAAAACCCCGTTGCAACAGCAAGCGAAGAGATTACTTACGCGCTGTTTGTCACCACCTCAGATGGTTGTTCGGCTTCAAGCACGCTATTGCTGCGCATAAAAAAGAGCCAGGAGGTTTATATCCCCAACGTCTTTTCACCGAATGGAGATGGGCGTAATGAAGGATTTACGGTTTACGGAAATGCGGATGTGGTACGCAATGTGGAGCTATTCCAAGTGTTTGACCGGTGGGGAGAACTGCTTTTTGAAACCCAATCGTTGGGCTTGAATGATGAACAATCGGGCTGGGACGGAAAACAACGAGGACGAAATGTACTTCCCGGCGTGTATGTTTGGCATGCTGATATTCGCTTGACCAATGGTACATTGTTGCAAAAGAACGGAGAAATTACTGTGGTGCGCTAAGTATCATATTCTCTGCTCAACATACCAAATAGGCGACACCCCATCCGGTGTCGCCTATTTTTTTTTGCCCATGCAAATGCTAATTTTACTCAAAGCCCAAACGTTAACATACCATGAGCGGAACACTTGAAATAATCGAGTTAAGTTTGCCAAGCCCAATAGCTCAGGGCCCGAGCTAGAAGGCACAAAACTTATCTTTTTTACATCTCTAAATCGATTTTTTATTGTGAAACGATCCTTCCAAAATGTAGCACGATGGTTGAGCCACACACACACACACTTGCGATAGTTATGTACTTGCTTTTGCAAAGTGTGGTGGTGAATGCACAAAACCCTGGTGACTTGCAAATATTAGCTCCGATTTATGACCCCAGTACGGGAATTACTCGTTGCACGATCAATTGGGTTAACAACGTGAACATACCCCAAATTCGTGGACTATATTTAGAAACTAACTTTATTGGAAACCAAATTTGCCTAAACAATTCGACGGCATCCGTGCCGTCTGTCATCCACCCCGGTTTTAATGTCAGTCCCTACAATAGACAGTTCGGAAACGGCCAATTAATCATCTCTAGAGGCGGCCTTCCAAGTTCCCCACTCTTTTCCCTTCCTACTCCAAGACCATACGCTGCTCCACCCAACACATCTTTTTTAGTCCTCTATTTCAGGGCCTTACCATCTTCAGTCTGCACCTTGACCATATCTGGCTGGGTGCGATTTGAAACAGGACCTCTCGCCTATTTTAACACGCAATCCCTCTCATACAACCTTTTAGCAGGTGCCCGTATTGCAGGTGATTTTGTTAAACCGGACGGTGCTCCTTGCGACCTCGGCAGCGGGATTGGCCAAGGACTTTTGATACCCGGGGTAAGTGCCACAAAAGTGGCTACGGTTGCGCTTGGAGCTTGCTTCCCAGGAGTAGCCAACGAAACCGAGCTGTTTCAAGGTCAATACGAGTTTTTGAAAAACCCGCTTTATGAGACTTACACCATCACACCCAGCAAAATATCTACTGATGTTTGCTGTGGTGTTACTTCGAATGATTTGGACTGGGCAATTGAAAACATTTTTAATCCAAATATTCCACCTTGGAAAGCAATTGCAGCTGATATCAATGGCAACAACTTCTATTCGTCTTTTGATATTCATCTCATTCGAAAATGTGTGCTTGGGCTACCTTTTATACCTGGGGATTTGGCTCCGGACTGGAAACCGTGGCGTTTTGTGCCATGGGACGGTTATACTTGGCCTGGTTACGATCCTCTTGATCTTGTAACACAACCACTTGGAAACTACGCAAGCACTATAACAACAACTGCCACCATTCCTAATATCTTAGCACCGTTCTGGGGCGTAAAGCGGGGCGATGTTGACGGAGACTGTCAGGACTGTGGGCCGTTTTTTGCCCCGGGAGATGGAAGCGAACGAGCAAAGCCTTTAAATCAAAAAGTTGTCATTACTGATCTGAACCTACCCGAGGGGCAGGAGGCGTATATCCCCGTCCGGGCTTCTGCACTAAACCAAATCCGGCACTTCGGTATAGAATTGTTGTTTGACCCAAAGCAATTGGAAGTGCTCTCTGTTGAGAATGGATATCTCGAAGAAGAGTTTGTTTACTCCGATTTTGCCACAGACCAAAATGGCACGGCAGTGCGTTTTTCTTGGTTTACGTTAGAGTCAAAAGGTGTTGATATGCCGGAAAACGAGGTGCTATTTTATGTAAAAATCCGCGCCAAGAAGGATGTTAAATCACTCAAAGAAGCTGTTTGGCAAAATCTTGAGCATAATGCGAACTGGCTTTATGCAGATGGAAGGGATGATAAGATGGTGTTTGAAACTGGGGTAATGGCTTCAAACACGACCACTTTTTCGGCAACATTGATAGGGGGCAACCCAGTTGGAACTTCACCGAGTGTAGATATCACGCTCCCGTTTTCTGCTTTCGTAAATATTAAGTTGATTGATGGTAAAGGGCTGGTCGTCAAGAGCGTGGGCCAATTCCTTTCGGAGGGCCTTAGCAATATTCCAATAGTTGATTTCCCACCCTCTTCCGGTGTTTACACGCTATGCATCCAATCTTCGCATGGTGTACGAACACTGCGGTTCGTGAAAATCTGATTGAGCAAACCTTTGAAGGGAACATGGCATACCACCCATGTTCCCTGCTTTTTATTTTAAATCAAACAACCACTCATCCCATGCAAAAGCGCTCGCTCCCGCCGTTACTTTTTTTTATCCTAATGGGGATTTCCTTGCACTCCCAGTCTATTTATTATGTGCGACCAAATAACTACTTCGTGGACGACAACAAGTTTTACTTTGGGGTATTGGATATCTCGACATGCCAAGACTCTACCATTTTTTTGATAAATAACACTAGCAATATCGCCGGAATCTATGATTTAGCCGTTTGCCCAGACGGTACTTTTTATGTTGTATGTGGCAACGAGACTTTCCCCTATGATATGGTTGGGCGGATTAATTTTCAAGACAGCTCCATTGTTCCCATAGACAATGTATTGCTTGGAACTTCCTTGACTTGCGATGCGAATGGGGTTCTTTGGGGAGGTGGGCTTGATCTATACTCTTATGACCCTTCTTTTGGCACCTACATCAATTACGGTGATACAGGCTACGGATTAGCTGGCGATCTCACTTTCCGAAATGGAAAACTTTATGGCACAACCTACAACAATGACTTCATCGAGATTGACCCCTATAACCTTCCAGTTACCAATATTACATACCATTACCCCGTAAATGAGCCTGCGTTTGGAGTGGTAAGTGTGGTGAATTCCTGTGACTCGACCACTACCTACATCAGTGTTACAAATTCGCTTTCGTTTCCTCCTCCAAATACCATCAATCAGATATATACAATAGATCCAGTATTACAGACCACTACTTTTGTTTGCGATATGGCACATGGTATTTGGGGGGCCGCTACTCTTTCTGAACACCTCGCATCTGACTGCACCGTCCACCTAAACCTAGACCCCGACACCTCCTCCTCCGCTCCTCCCACCGACTGGCAATCTATCCCCCTTTGCTCGCCCGGCTCGCTCATGGTCTCTGATACGGATGCTACCTATTACTCGGGCTATCGTACCGATTCCATTCGCCTGCGCTTGCTTACGCCTGCGCCGGATGTTCCGCTTGAATATCTGAGTGCCGTAGGCTTTGGCACGGTAGGTGTCAATGGGCAGGGTGCAGGTTGGCTCACCCTAGTCGGAGCAACTGGAACAACAGTAGTAGCTGCAAATACAGACTTCCAAACAGCGCTTCGTAGTGTAAGGTGGCACAATGATGCCGCCCTGTCAACGCCCGGTCTGCGTACCATAGAAGTAATTGCCTTTGCATCGGGCGGACGCACGGATACTTCGTACGCTTATCTGCCAGTGCCAACGTTGCGTTCGGCAGGGCAAGACACCGCGTTTGTCGCTTGTGCTGATGCACAAGCTTTTGCATTGCATGTGCCAGGCAGCGCAGTGGGCGGTACATGGTCTCCTGTGCTCCCAAGCGGGGTATTTTCTCCGCAAACAGAACCGCCCGGCACTTTTTCATATATCATCAGCAATGGCTTTTGCACTGCTGATACTGCCTTGGTAGCGGTAGCCGTGTTGCCACTGCCTATTTTTTCGCTTGGGCAAGACACGAGTGTCTGTGTCAATCAACTGCCGCTTACGTTATCAGCACCTGGTGCATCATTATGGCAGGATGGTAACATTGCCAATACTTTTAATGCATCCCTATCTGGCATTTATTGGGCTGAATTCATGGATGCTGATGGATGTCAATTTCGGGATAGTGTGTTGGTGTCAACCAGTTCAATACAAAACACTTCTGGAACTGCACAGCCCTGCTACGGTCAGTCCTACCCATGGAACGGTCAGAGTTTTATGGCCGACACTACCATATGTGCCACATTCGCAGGGCTGAACGGCTGTGATTCTAGCCATTGCCTCACACTTTCATTTTTCTACCCTGTGCTTGCGCTGGATACGAGCATTTGTAGTGGCCAAATGCTGATATGGCAAGGCAAGGACTACATGACATCGGGTGTTTTTGCTGACACGGTGCTGCTTGGCGGATGCCTTACAGCTACAACCTTGACTTTATCGGTAATGCCTCCTGACACGGTTTCTCAGAGTGTCAGCATTTGCAACGGAGAAAACTACACAATAGGCGGGCAGACTTTTTCGGCCACCGGCCAATACCTTGTTGCCCTCCAAGGGGTGGCAGCATGTGATACGGTGTGGAGACTCAGCCTTACAGTGCGTCCAATTGCCCAATCTGTGCAATCGGTTTTTATATGCCCAGGGGAAGCTTATGTATTCAACGGCAATACGCTCACCATGCCAGGTATATATACTGCTACAGGTCAAACGACCCAAGGCTGCGACAGTACAATGACACTTACGCTCGGCCTTTTAGCCACACCGATGCCTCAAATTGAGGGCGACACTTCGTTTTGCAATGGTGGATCGGCAACACTTTCTACTGGGCTTTTTGCAGCCTACGCATGGTCGAGTGGTGAAAACTCTCCTGCGTTAGGCGTTACAACCTCAGGGAGTTATGCGGTGACGGTGACCGGAATGAATGGCTGTACGGGTGTTGCAGTAACTACGGTTTCGGAACTTCCCCCGATTACTGCTGAGGTGCTTTCAAGTGATCCGCTGTGTCAGGGTGACAGTACCGGGATTATAGAGTTGAACAATCTCGCGGGGGGCATAGCGCCGATCTTATTCATTCTTAACAATGCCCCCCCAAGCAGCCTTCCGATATTCGAGCAACTCCCGGCAGGAGCATGGGAAGTGCTGGCGGTAGACGCGGAGGGCTGCGCGGCTACGTTTATCGGCATACTGGACGACCCACCCGCGTTGGCGGTAGCATTAGGGCCATCACCAGAATTGGAGATAGGCGACACCTATTCGATCCCGGTTCAGCTAAGCCAATCAGGGAGCTTCAATTTTGCCTGGTCGCCACCTGATGGATTGGACTGTGCGACGTGCCAAAACCCCGTTGCAACAGCAAGCGAAGAGATTACTTACGCGCTGTTTGTCACCACCTCAGATGGTTGTTCGGCTTCAAGCACGCTATTGCTGCGCATAAAAAAGAGCCAGGAGGTTTATATCCCCAACGTCTTTTCACCGAATGGAGATGGGCGTAATGAAGGATTTACGGTTTACGGAAATGCGGATGTGGTACGCAATGTGGAGCTATTCCAAGTGTTTGACCGGTGGGGAGAACTGCTTTTTGAAACCCAATCGTTGGGCTTGAATGATGAACAATCGGGCTGGGACGGAAAACAACGAGGACGAAATGTACTTCCCGGCGTGTATGTTTGGCATGCTGATATTCGCTTGACCAATGGTACATTGTTGCAAAAGAACGGAGAAATTACTGTGGTGCGCTAAGTATCATATTCTCTGCTCAACATACCAAATAGGCGACACCCCATCCGGTGTCGCCTATTTTTTTGCATGGATCAAAAGCGCTATAAACTCAATTCCTGACGTACTTTCGCGCTTTCGAATCTGTTCTTATGCCTGATTTTGTAGAAAATTACCGGAATACCATCGTACAAATCGCTACTCCATATAGTACTGGTACGGGATTTTTTTTGCGCAATCATGGGTTGATTGTGACCAACTATCATGTGGTAGAAGGCAATCAGGCTGTCGTAATTGAAGGGGCAAAGTTTAAGAAACAACTTGCCAGGGTTCGTTATATAGATTCAAAATACGATCTGGCTTTTCTGGGAGCTCCTCTGAATGGAGAAGAGCTTCCAGATATATTTCTGGGAGTCGCAAAAGTGCTTCGTGAAAGAGATGCGGTAACTGCGATTGGACACCCATTCGGACTTAAGTTTTCGCTTAAAAGCGGCATAGTATCCAATACTGCAGAATTGATGAATGGCATTCCGTATCTGCACATAGACGCGGCATTGAATCCGGGCAACTCCGGAGGTCCACTGGTGGATATTGAAGGGGAAGTGGTAGGTATCAACACCTTTGTTATTCAAAATGGTGACAACACAGGCTTCTCACTTCCAGTAAGATTTCTCAAGGAGACCTTGGATCAGTTTTTAGAGGTCAAATCTGACAATGCGAGCAGATGTACGGCCTGTTTAAATATTTTGACAGAGGATACAGTAGACAATAAGCATTGCACCCATTGTGGAAACAAAGCGGAGCTGCCCTCGCATGTGGAGGAATATATCCCATCAGGGACAGCCAAAACAATAGAAACGCTCATAACCAATATTGGCCATGAGGTGCGGTTGAGTCGATCCGGACCGAATGCCTGGGAAATAAGACATGGAAGTGCCAGTATAATCATTACTTACCACGAAAAAACAGGGTTACTGTCTGCAGATGCGCTGTTGTGTGAACTTCCTAAAAAAGACATTAAGCCCTTGTATGAGTATCTGCTCAGGGAGAATCATCGCAATGAAGGACTTTCGCTCAGTGTACACGAACAGGATATAATACTCTCCTTGCTCATTTTTGACCGCTATCTGAATGAAAAAACAGGGCAGGCGATGTTGCGTGAACTTTTTGAAAAAGCTGATTTCTACGATAACAAGCTTGTTGAAGAGTTCGGCGCCATTTGGAAATCTGAGTGATCAACCGCCCGGATCCTCCGTCTTCAGTTGCGGAAGCTTTGAGAGAGCCTCCGTTGGACTGTTGGGTCCTTTCAATTCGCAATATTTCAAAATCTGGTATCCAGATGATCGCTTCAACGCCTGTTCCTCCGTATTACGCGGTGATTTTTACATCCTTACGGACGGAGTCTGATGCCGACAATTATGCCACCACGGCGGATCAAATGGCCGCACTCGCTTCCGTGCAACCAGGCTATCTGGGGGCGGAGTCTGCAAGAGAAGGTCTAGGTATTACCGTATCCTATTGGGAAAGCCTGGAGGCGATCCGACAATGGAAGGCTCAAGCCGATCACTTGATCGCGCAACAAATAGGCCGTGAAAAGTGGTATGCAGCCTACAAGACCCGGGTATGCAGGGTAGAGCGTGACTATGGCTTTGGAGCGGTTTAAAGTGCGGCACGAGGGCTAGAACAATTTTACGCCATAGAGGAATAGCCACACGAAAGCGAGCAATGCCGTAGCGATCACCACGCCGCGCATGGCTCGTTCCCAGCGAAGTTTTCTAAATTTGCTCAGCAAAAACAGGTTAAAAGCAATGGCAACAATGGCCAGTGTCCGCTCCCGAAAATTTTCCGAAAAACCCACTCCACTCGCTGCACCTTTTATTTCGAGCAGAGAAAAGAGGTTATAAAGCACTAAAAAGCCAGCTGCAGGCAATAGAAGACCGTAAAGCAGTCCAATCCAGATTTCGTCGCGTTGAATCATTTGTTTTTATGTATGATGTAGGATGTATGATAAAGTATCAGGCATTTGACCTTTCTAAACCTTTTAGAGTAGTGAGTGCAGGGTAGTTTGTCAGATCATGTATGGACGGCACCACCGAGATATAGCCATTTTCTAAAGCCCAGATATCGGTGTCGGTACCAGGATCACTGTTCAAAAATTCACCACTCAGCCAATAGTACGGCTGACCAGATGGATCCCGACCTTCTACCATTTTTTCAATCCAGCGGGCATCCGCCTGACGGCAAATACGAAGTCCTTTTATTTGTTCAGTAGGAAGTTTGGGAATATTGACGTTTAAAAGTTGACCATGCTGAAAAGGACGGGCAAGCATATACTCCATGACATGTCTTACCCAATGTTTGGCAGGCTCAAAATCAGCTTCAAAACTAAAGTCAAGCAGGGAGAAGCCAACACTCCGAATACTTTCTAGGGCAGCTTCCATTGCTGCAGAAAGGGTGCCGGAATAAATGATGTTAATGCTTGCATTGCTTCCATGGTTGATTCCGGATACACAAAGATCGATGGGACGATCTTTTAATACGACATGTTTCGCGAGTTTGACACAATCAACAGGAGTTCCCGAGCTTTCCCAAGCTTCAATGCCTGGGAAGACATTGACTTTTTTAAGCCGAAGCGGGTCATGTATTGTAATCGCGTGTCCTTTGCCGCTTTGCGGCGAATCAGGTGCTACGACGACGACATCGCCCAGGGTCATCGCTACCTCAACCAGGGCGCGGATACCAGGTGCTACGATGCCATCATCATTGGTGACTAATATAAGTGGTCTTGACATTTTGCAAAAGTAACAGTAAAGGAGGATTGCATGCAGTCGGTAAATTCATTGGTTTGATAATTTTCAACATATTTTGAAGTTTTTTTGCCAGCTTCATTGCTTTCAGCATGTTTTTTCAAAATTCTGCCATAACCTTGCGTTAATTTCTAATAACACGGACGCCCTTTTCACCAGAATTTTTTTACCATGAAACAAATTATCTGCTCATTAGCCGCATTTTTTGCGCTCCAGATCCTCCCGGCACAGGATGTTACCTATGTCCTTTTTAACCGAGACTGCATGAATCAGCTTGAATACCGTTATTCGTACGCTAATTTGAAAGGTGACAATGCGGTATGGGCTTACTCGGTAACACCAAATTTGCAGGAGCATTACGTTTTTATTACCGAAGGAGAAGGCCATTTTTCGCCTGAATTGCCAGATGGTACGGTAAGTTGCAAAAACCTGAACCTTGATGACGCGTTTGTATCGGGTATCAATCGGGATGCCTTCCAAATGCTGATCGTTTTCCAACGCCAAAGCGGCGGTTATTGGTTAATGCCGGTAGCTTCTGCCACGGTAGCAGCACGAAAAGGTTCAAAATATTGGGTACGAACGCAGCAGAGTTCCTTTCAGTTTGATACCCTCCGTTTGGTGAACGAACAAAATCTTGCCCTCTCAGGATCGCCCACAGCGGCCTATTATTCAGGCCAAAAACTCAACAACTGCCTCTCGGAATATTCATTTCATTGCGAACCAGCTAAAGCGGGTCAGGTGCGCTCTGATCTCCAATTTATTCCAAGTATTGGTATTGTAAATGACAGAACCGGTAGTAGTGCTTCTCAAGCGATGGAGAACGAGCTTCAACTGGTGAAGGTAAACGGCAAACTATTAGAAGATTATATCACGGAAGCTTGTCCTGAAGGATCCAATAAGATCGCAGTCTCTAAATCTCAAAAGCCTGCGGGTTACGGTGAGGCAAACTATGAAATGGATAAAGAACTTGCTTCTATTCGACAAAAAAAGCAGGATGAACCCACTCCAGCCCAGTATTCCACGGACGCTGAAGGTTTTGCCTGTGCTGAAGCCTGGGAGCCAGGCACCCATATTGTGCAGAAAGGTGAAAACTTACGCGCTATTGCCCGAACCTATAAAGTAACAGAACAGGAGCTGATCAAGTGGAATAAAATTCAAAATCCAGACAGGATCGAAATATGCCAGAAAATATGGCTTAAAGCGGATCAAGCTAAACCAAAGGTAGAGGCTAGTAAAGAATCAAATACTGCCTTGAAGCCCTCTCTGGCCGAAAGTGGAAAGACTGTAAAAGCGCAGGGAATAACCCAAAAGGCAAAAGAGGTCGACAAAGTTTCGGATGCCAAAAAACGGGAGGCTAACCGGCCGGTAGTATATTCTGACGTCTCCACAGATGAGCAGGAGGAAGCATCTGCCAAAACCAAGAAAAACACATCTCCAAGGATACATACAGTACGCCGGGGTGAATACCTCTATAAAATTGCCAAAATATATGTTTGCCCGGAAGAGTGCATTCGGATCGCCAATGCGATGCCTCTTGAAGGGGATGAGCCATTGACCATTGGTCAGGAACTTATTATCCCGGAGTGTACCTGTACGGTGGATGGCAAAGTGATCAAAAAGTCACCAGCACCTGCTGAAGTGGTCAAACCTATAGTTAAAACACAGGAGCCAAGCGTTGAAAAGCAAGGTTCGGTCACGCTTAAAAAACCACGTGTTAGTATTTTGGACGAAACGGATACTCCTGTCCAATACAGCAATGATTCCCAGTACCCTGAACCAGAAGTTCCAGCCAAAATCCGGAAAGAGGAATCTTCGCTTTACGATGATGATGCCACACCGGTAAGTGATAAAAAACCGATCAGCGGATCTGTTAAAAAGAAGGAAGCGCCTAAAGTGCCGCTATTTAAGGAGCATCTAGTAAAGCAGGGTGAAACGCTTAATTCCATCGCGGTGAAATATCGGGTAGAGGCTTACGAACTCTCTCAGGTCAATGGCCTGGATCCAAAAGAGAAGCTAATTCCAGGCAAGCTTATCCTGATTCCGGTGGAAGAACAATAAGGGGCATTTGATTTTTTTGACATCAAAGCACGAGGGCTTGACCACATATTGGTCAAGCCCTCGTTTCATAAGTGTCGTTACATTAAAGAAATAGATTGACGAAAACTAGCCCTTTCCGATGCAGTTCAAGTCATCAAATGCCTGCCGGAGCCGCGTCACAAAAGTTTTTTCGCCTTCCCGAAGCCATACCCGTGGGTCGTAGTATTTCTTGTTTGGTTTGTCGTCACCGTCCGGATTGCCAATTTGGGATTGCAGATAACCACGTTTTGCATCATGGTACGCACGTATTCCATCCCAAAAAGCCCATTGCATATCGGTGTCGATATTCATTTTGACCGCACCATAGTCGATGGCTTCCCGAATTTCAGATTGCGCAGAGCCTGATCCTCCATGGAAAACGAAATTCACAGGTGTTTTTTCTGTCAACCCAAACTTCTCGCGAATGAAATCCTGAGAATTTTTCAGAATAACTGGCTGAAGCTTCACATTTCCAGGCTTATAAACGCCGTGTACATTGCCGAAAGCAGCGGCAATGGTGAAATTGGGGCTGATCTTTTTTAAATGCTCATAGGAATAAGCCACCTCGTGCGGCTGTGTGTAAAGTCTGGATGAATCTACATCCGAATTGTCTACACCATCCTCTTCACCTCCGGTGACACCCAATTCTATCTCCAGGGTCATTCCCATTTTAGCCATACGGGCGAAGTATCGCGCAGAAATCTCAATGTTCTCGTGCAGGGGCTCCTCCGAAAGGTCCAGCATGTGGCTGCTATACAATGGAATGCCGTTTTTTTCATAAAACCGCTCTCCTGCATCAAGTAAGCCATCTACCCATGAAATGATGTTTAAAGCACAGTGATCGGTATGCAAGATCACTGGGACCCCATAGGCTGCGGCCATGGCGTGTACATGTTGCGCCCCTGATACCCCTCCGAGGATCGCTGCCTGCTGGCCTTCATTGGAAAGGCCCTTGCCAGCAAAAAAGGAAGCCCCACCATGTGAAAATTGAATGATTACAGGACTTTTAACAGCTGCAGCGGTTTCAAGTACCGCGTTCACCGAATTCGTGCCGATGACATTCACGGCAGGTAGTGCAAAATTGTGCTCGTTGGCATAGTTCAGCAGATCGGTGACTTCCTGACCATGCAGGACACCAGGTCGAAATTGGCCCATTTTATTGATAAGTTTTGAATTATGAACAAAATTCGCGCCCTGATCGAAGGTGGGTAAAATACCTGGAACAAGGCGGATGCGGCACTTGTACCGCTAAAGTTTGATGTGGCGAAGATAAAAATCACAGACGCAACCTGTATTTTAACCGACATCTTTTTAGAAAAACACTTTTTAGTGCGCGCTAAGGCCAGGCTCTTTTTGTTTTCCAGGCTTCCAGATTAAAACACGGAGGGTTAATTTATCCCGAACCACCTTGCCAACGACCTGATCATATTTAGCATTTTCCAGGAAATGGAGGTCATTTAAGCCGTGGGAATAAACGAATGCAGGTTGAAGCCTCCAGTGTTTAAGCTTTATTTCTGCCCCAAGACCCAGATCCAGGGCAAATCGTTCCTGAGAGACTTTCATCAGGTTGCTTGGGTTTTGTGCAAAATTCCATCCAACCCTTCCACCAAAGATGACACAGCCACGCAGCGGAAGAAAACTTTTTCGCCAATCAGACATTACCAGGTGGATGGGGAGTTCTGCATCCAAAAAACGAAGGTGCATTGGACCATCTGGCCAATAAATAATCCGGTTTTCAACATAAGAAACAGATAGTGCGGGCTGAAATTGTAACCATCGCTGAATCGGTTTCCGCACAAAAATACCGGCTGAAACACCCACATTGGGGCCGGTAGACCATGCAGTGGGCTCATCAGGCCATTTGCCTAAGGACTCAATTCCCAATGATTGGGTTTCCATCCCAGCAAAAAATCCTAGCGCAAAGCGTTCGTTTTCTTTGCTTTGTGCAAGAATTTGGACAGCTAAAAATAAGAAGGGTAGGGTAAGCTGTTTTTTCATTTGAAAGTGATGCTAGCAAAAATGGCCAAAATTGAAAATACGAATAAAAGGATCGAAGCCTTGAAAATCTTCCCCATGACACTTATTCGGGTGGGTGGGTTGCCTTTGAGTACATGGGAACCGCTTGCTTGTGGTATACCAGATTGGGGCATACTGCAAAAGAATGATCAAGATTCTGTGGTTCAACTGCTCGAAGCTTTCGATCAGGCACTGATTGTTTTGATGGAATCTCCTTTGCGCACGGAAGTGTATAATGCCCGAAAATCGTTTTTTCAACGTCGGAAAATGCCAGCTGCAGCCTTTGATGAGCGCATCCGGCCAGAAAAACAACTGGATCAACTATATCAAAGCCTTTCCAATAGACATCGTATTCTGGAGGAGAGGGTCACTGCAGCGCGATATTTTGAAACAAACCTTGCCCTAAACTTTAGCCAGTTACAATCCCTGGGTCAAGATGAAATTCTGTGCAGGGCACTGCTTTTTACCAGCCATGACCTGTTGGCAAGTCTACCAGGATTTGTTGAAAAACCAGTCGAACAACTGGATAAAAAAGACCGCCGAACAGCATTTTCCCTGTTACAATATCTTTCCAGGGCAGTATTTAAGACCTCTCCATTGAGTCGATTCACGACCGTGCAGGTTAAGGCTCTAAATGCTATTCAGGCAGCCCCGGATGGGATAGAGGATTGGTTGGGCGCAAAATATCAGGTGACCCCTAATGTGGCGATTCTGCCCGCTATTTATGCCGTTTTACTTCGGGAGCCAGCATTTTTTCAATCGCTGCGTGTTATGCTAAATCCATGTGTTTCATCCGAATTATCTTCTGCGCGTACCTGGCTTTATTTTGATGGAGAACAGGAAGCTTTTCAAAAAATTGGATCAGATCCTGTTGTGGAATATGTGGTTCAAGTGCTTTTAGAAAACCAGCGTAACCTTCCCTTCAAAGAATTGATGCAACTACTCGAAGGGGAGGTGGATGCTTCCTCCGAACAGGTAAAGGATCTACTTTTTAGATTGATTGATATTGGACTGCTTGAATGGCAGCTTCCGGAACGAGGCCTTTCTCCGGGCTGGTGTGGTGGGCTTTACAACTATTTAGGGTACTTGCCTTCTTCTCAAGTATTGACAGAGGCGGCTTACCTGTTGCAATGGATGCGGACAGCAGCTAGAACGATGTCGTTCCAGTCTATTCACGAAGCACAGACCCTTCAGCAGGAAACCCTTCATGCCTTGAAATCTTTTCTTGAAAAGCATGGCGAAGAGATGCCTGCAATGCCTCCGGAACAGATTTTTTTTGAAGATGTGATGCAGGAGCATCCATTTGAGCTTCCTAATGGAGTGATAGAAGATCTGACCGGCCAATTGGCCCAATGCTGGAAGCTACATGGCGTCGGTGTGATCCCTCCTTTTCGCGCTCGGTTATATGCTTTTGCAGTAAAGTTTTTGAATGGCAAGGAACGTGTCGATTTTTTGGAATTCAGTCGGAGCTTTTTGGAGGATCGCCTTAAGGAAACCAATAGCCTTCCATTGGGGTCAGATGATGCAAGCGCTTCGGGTTTAAATTTGTCCCAATTATTACCTCCAGGCGGTAAAGTGGGGGCATTGCTTCAGATACATCAGGAAAACGGCACTTATAAAGCCATAGTGAATGCAATGTATCCGGGTGCTGGGAAATTATTTGCCAGGTGGCTTCCCCTTTTTCCCGCAGCAGTTTCAGAACAGATCAAAATCTGGCATCAACCCGATTCTGCCTTGGTGATTGATTTTCCGTGGCAAGGCTGGTCAAACGCAAATTTCCAACCAATCCTTTCCAGCGTTTCTTTGGCAGTGCCAGATGCGCGGGTGGGGCATTTGCCCGGAGGACGAGAAATTCTGTTGGCTGATGTTACCGTCGGAATTGACGCACATGGATACCCACAACTCTTTGAAAAACAAAGCAATCAACCCATTCTCTTTTCAGACCTGGGATTGGAAGCTCCCGACACGCGTCCTCCGGTGATCCAGGTGCTTTGGCATGTGGGGGTACCTTTTATATCTTCAGACGTCTTATTGGCCGGAGCGCTTAAAAGCGTATCTGAAAATGGCATCCGTCGACGGAATCGCCTTGAATACCAATCATTGGTATTGTCCCGTGCGGCCTGGGAGTTTCCTCAGGAGGTTTGGTCAAAATTGTTTTCCGTTGGCGAGTCACAGGCGGAACGAGTTGGCTTAGCGGTTGCTACCCTGAGGTCTCTGGGGATTCCACGTCAATTCTTTGGTCAGTTTGTCGGATTCCGGGAAAAACCACAATATTTTGACCTGGAAACTCCGATTTCCATGCTATTATTAGAGAAAAATCTGCGGAACGGATCCGGGAATTTACGCTTGACTGAAATGCTGCCAACTCCCGATCAATGGTTGGGAGATAGGGTAGGGGAGTTTGTGGTGGAGTTTTTAGTTTAAGCGCTTATTGCTCAATCAGTTCAATCAGCCGATTAAGATCAGCATCCGAGTCAAACTTAACGATCAGTTGTCCTTTGCCTTTGTCATCCCGCTTGAGGTCCACCTTTGTGCCAAAGAAGGAGCGAAACTGATCTTGAATATTGCGCAGGTTTTCGTTTAGGGCTTTTTTAGGTTTGGCCTGTTCACCTTTCCGGCTTTCCTGATAACTGGCTATCAAAGCTTCTACGGCTCGAACAGACAGGTCCTCTGATATGATTTTTTGATATACTGAGTTTCGGATAGCGTAATCGTCAACCCCTGCCAGCGCACGGGCATGACCCATAGAGATTTTACCTTCTACAATTCCCTGCTTGATATCAGGATCACTTTCGAAACGCAGTAATCGCAGGTAATTGGTGATGGTGCTTCGTTGCTTGCCCACCCGGTCTGAAAGATTTTCGTGGGTGAGCTTGAACTCTTCGGCCAGACGACCATAAGAGACGGCGATCTCCCAGGCGTTTAGATCTTCTCGCTGAATATTTTCAATGAGGGCCATTTCCAGCAGTTCCTGGTCATTGGCCAGGCGCACATAAGCAGGCATTTCTTTCAGACCCGCTAACTGACTGGCACGGAATCGACGCTCACCGGAAATGATCTGGTATTCCTTGTCATGCAACCTACGAACCGTAATAGGCTGTATGATACCATGCGCACGAATACTGGCGGCAAGCTCCTCAAGGGATTCCTTACTAAAGCTTTTGCGGGGCTGTCCGGCATTGGTCTTAATATGTGAGATAGGAAGCTGTGCGACCGTAGTGGCCAGTTCGCGTACCACCTGTTCAGGGTTTTCCTGCACCGCTTTTTCCAGTTGCTTAGGATTGCCTAGCAATGCTTTAATGCCGCCTGTATTGAATTTTGCCTTTGCCATTTTGTTAAATGTGGTCAGTTTTTTGAATGTGGTTCATGTGGACAATTTGTTAAACGTGGCCAATTTTTTAATGAGGTCAATGTGGGCTCAACACATTGGCCACATTGACCACATTAATAAATTGACCACATTCAACTAGTTTCTTCTCAGGAATTCTTCGGCCAGGTTAAAGAAGTTGACTGCGCCTTTGCTGTTTACATCATAAAGGGCTACCGGTGTGTGAGACATCGGGGCTTCTGCCACCCGGCTATTGCGGTGGATGATGGTTTCAAAAACATAATCTGTAGCACTGTTGCGCACTTCCTCCACAATGGCATTGGCCAATCGAAGACGACCATCATACATGGAGATCAATAGACCTTCTACCTGAAGATTGGGGTTAAAGCCCTGACGGATCAAGTCGATGGTGTTTTTTAGCTTCGCCAGACCTTCGAAAGAGAACATCTCGCATTGTACCGGGATCAGTACAGTGTCCGCTGCGACCAGGGCATTTACAGTAATTAGGCCGAGGGAAGGCAGGCAATCAATGAAAATATAATCAAAATCATTGCGAAGTTCGCCGACTACCCCCCGCAGGATGTATTCGCGATTTGGTTTGTTGACCAGCTCTATCTCTGCACCTACCAGATCAATGTTGGAAGGAAGGAGAAAAAGGTTTGGAGTATCTGTTTGGATGATCGCTTCCCGTGGATTGGTACCATGAACCAGACAGTCATAAAGGCTGATGAATTCATTGGTATCGGCCTGGCCAACGCCGGAAGATGCGTTTGCCTGAGGGTCAGCATCTATCAGAAGTACTCTCTTTTCCAGAATGGCGAGTGAGGCGGCGAGATTGATCGCGGTGGTGGTTTTGCCCACGCCACCTTTCTGGTTGGCAATGGTGATTACTTTGCCCATGTCTTTTAGCATGATATTCGAGCGTTTTGTTTCGCACCTTGTGGCGCAACGGCGGCAAAGGTAGTCGGGCGTGAAACGGTGCGTGGAACAATAGCCCCAGAAGTTATCCCCGTTTTTTCCACAGGTTGCCAACATAGTTGCCTGGGGACGCGCCAAGGCCCTATCGTGGTTATTATTAGAATGATTGGGCCCTCCTATTCTTCTGATAATCACAATATTCTACCTTTGCCCTTACAACTAAAAAACATGACGCCTACAGAGCAACTGCTAAATGAGGTTGAAGCGCATATCACTGAGTTTTTTGCGCAAAATATCTCGTCCGAATATGTTTTCCACGATTTAGGTCATACGATCCAAACGGTGGCTGCCGCAAAGATCATTGGTGAAGGATTTCACCTAGGCTCACAGGATATGCTGATCTTGATGTTAGCAACCTGGTTTCATGATACAGGTTATGCACAGGGCCCCGCTGATCATGAAGAAAGGAGTGGCCAGAATGCAGCAGCATTTTTGGAAGGGAAAATATCTGCAGAACAGATAAGTCAGGTTTTGACCAGCATCAGGGCAACTAAGGTGCCCCAAAAGCCAGAAACCTTGCTTGGCCAAATCATTGGGGACGCAGATCTAAGCCATTTGGGCATGGAAATTTACTGGGATCGGACCAGTCGCTTCCGTCAGGAGTTGGTGCTCACCCGCAAAAATGTAATGAGCGATCAGGAATGGGTTGATTTCGAACTCAATTTCATGTATACTCATGAGTATCATACAGCGGTTGCCCAGGAGCTTTTTAACAAGCGCAAAGGGAAGCATATTCAACAATTGCTGAAACAAAAACGCCGGCTTAATCCGGAGTTATCTCTAAGCATTGATGAATTAAGTCTACTCGATGAAAAAGAGAAAGCCGGTAACCTACGGAAGGTCTTGAAAGAAAATGAAAACGATATAAAGTCCTCGCGTATGGGGCGAGGGGTTGAGACGATGTATCGGACCACCTATCGTACGCACACCAACCTAAGCTCTTTGGCCGACAGCAAGGCGAATCAGATGATTTCGTTAAATGCCATCGTAATTTCAATCCTGGCTTCCACGCTTCTTCCCAAATTACAATCTAATAAGGAACTCGCGATCCCTACCATTATTTTGCTTTTGACCTGCCTATTATCCATGGTTTTTGCCACTTTATCCACTCGCCCCAAGGTGACTGAAGGTAAGGTGACCCGGGATGCAATAAAGCAACGAAAAGCCAATTTGTTGTTTTTTGGCAACTTTTACAACATGTCTCTGGACGATTTTCAGTGGGGCGTGAACGAAATGCTCACCGATTCAGATTATTTATACAGCTCAATGAGTAGGGACTTGTATTATCTGGGTATCGTTTTGGCTAAAAAATTCCGCTACCTGAGTTTCTGTTATAATATTTTCATGTACGGAATCATCGTTTCGGTCCTCAGTTTCGTTCTAGCATTTGTTTTGCAACACGATTTCAACCCTTTGTTTTTTCAAAAAGGGTAAACCTTTCGTAAGCCACCCAATTTATTTTTCAAAAGTCAACGCTTATTAATCTATTTTGGCCAGATCAATTGTAATCATACCGACTTACAACGAAAAAGAAAACGTTGAAGCCATCGTACGGGCCGCACTGGCTCAGTCCGATGACTTTCATGTACTCATCGTGGACGATGGTTCTCCGGATGGTACCGGACAGATCGTAAGCGATCTGCAAGCCCACGAGTTTGCAGGCAGGCTTCACTTGCTTGAACGCAGTGGAAAGCTGGGTTTGGGCACTGCCTACATTGCAGGTTTTCGTTGGGGGCTAGCACGCGACTACGCCTATTTTTTTGAAATGGATGCGGATTTTTCACACAATCCTACCGATTTGCCCAGGCTTCTTGCCAAATGCAGGGATGAAGGTGCTGATGTGGCTGTAGGTTCTCGTTATTGTCGGGGGGGGCATGTGGTCAACTGGCCAATGGATCGAATCATACTCTCTCGCGGAGCCTCGATCTATACCAGTCTGATTTTATGGATGCCAGTAGCCGACCCTACCGCAGGTTTTATTTGCTACCGCCGGGAAGTATTGGAAGCTATGGACCTGGATAAAATTAAATTTATCGGATATGCCTTTCAGATTGAAATGAAATATACGGCTTATCGACTGGGATTCAAGGTGAAGGATGTACCCATTACATTTAAGGACCGCGAAAAGGGGCAGTCTAAAATGTCCCTGAATATTATCAAGGAAGCCATGTTAGGGGTCTTGCAGATGCGTTGGCGGTAAATCTCTTTTAACGCTTTAATATCTCCACATCAAAACCCAGTGCCCGAAGTTTTTCCTCGCTTAACTCCTCCAGGTTTTTGATCTCCAGCACCTTACCATCCTTGTTTTTGAAGGTAATAATGATCTCTTCCCTGTTTTCGACATTCTGTTGAGCGGTCTGCGCCCTGGCCGTCATTTCATCAGCGCGTTGGATGGCGGTGTTCAATTGATCTAATGCGCAACGCTCTTTTTCCTGTGCCTCCTGAAGTTGACGTTGCATGTCTACGGTCCGTACCAAACTTTCGCTCAGTGTTCTACGCAGTTCTTCTACCTGATTTTTAGCTAAAAGCACTTCCTGTTCACGGCTTTTTTTCTCTTCTTCAGCATGTTGGACATCCAGTCGTGCTTTCTCTGCTTTTTCAAGACGGGCAATTTCTTCGTTGTTGATAAGGTTGTTGCAATTGTGCAACGAAAGTAGTTTTTCAAGGCTGACCAGATCAACCGATACTACATAATCAAGCTTGAACTGATCGGTGGTATTATATACTTCACCCCCCACACTAAACACCAGGCCACTAACATCGGTATTACCCTGAACTTTTTGAAAAGCCCGGGTATAAACGGTGGTTAGTTTTGCAGAACGGACATAATAGGTCTTTTGCCTGGTTTCCGGCGCCACATTGGTAGCGGCGCGGCATATTTCTAGGTATGGAATATAATCCTCCGGTAAGAAGGCATAACTTATGTCAGTCAAAATGATCTCACAGATATTATCTTTTTCAATCTTGGTGGAAGCGATACTATATGCCCCGTTGAATTTGAATTTGGAGTCAATTTTCGAGCTATAAATAACATCTGACGTAGTTGTTGTGACCACAGGAGGTTTATCCTGCCGTACAAACCGAGTGAGCACAGAGGTTTTATTCCCATCTACCAGAATCATGGCACCTACCAGCTGGTCAATTTTATTTACAAAACCAGAGAGGCCTTTGATAAAAGTGCGTTGTTTGTAAGATTCAGGAAGATCGAAACCAACGGTGACCGGACTAAGTTTAATCTTTCGTGAGGATTGGCCTGAAATAGGCCCGTAAGAAAAGATCAGAAGAAATGCGATAAATAGGCGAGATTGCATGGCGTTAAAAATTTGACGCTCCTAACGTTGAAATGTTGTTTTCTGTTATATAAAAGCTGCATGATACACTCAAAAATTGACTGACTTAAATTATACAGCCTGATATGACAGGGATTTTGAATTTTTGCACCTGCCCATGACAAGCCCTGCCTACATTTTTATCTCCTTTGATGCCGCGGATGTCCAATCTGCAGCAGATTTGCAACGCCAGCTCTCGGTGGCTTTGCAGCCCCGTTCTTGCGTTTTTTGGAACCGAAAAGAGGTGCCTCCGGAAGCTTTTCGTGCAACGGCAGCCGCATTTTTAGAAAAAACGGATCTCTTTATAGCCCTGCTTTCCATGCGCTTTGAGGATACCCCGGATGTCCGCTGGGAGGTGTCGCAAGCCATCCAAACGCAAAAAGATCGTCCGGCCCTTCAGATTTTGACCTTGTTGGCGCGGAGTACGTCTACACCAAGCGTGCTGCAGCCCTACCAAACTGCGCTTCCGGCAGGAGAAACCATTGAAGATACGGATATAGCCCGGGACCGGCAGCTGCTCCGTGCCACGCGTATGGCTGCCAGTATGTTGGATGCAGCGCCTCAAAGCAACGATATTGGCATTGGAAACATCTCGCTCCCTATTCGTGTGGAGGATCTTCGGGAGCGCTTGCTGGCTCAAACAGATCGCATCAATCATGCCCCGCTGCTGGCGCTTTTAAAACGGATGATCCGGGATGTGAAAGTGAAGCGTGGAGTGCTGGATGTAGAGGATTATTTTAAACAGTTACGCGAAAAGACCCGCCTGTCACAGATTAGCCTGAAGGAACTAGAAATAAAGGCCACTCCAATTCAGGAAGACCTGTCTAATTTGATCGAACGTTTGCAGGAGGAGGACCTGGTTCCGGAATGGCGACAGATCTTTATCAGGGATTATTATCGTTTTGCAGGCGAGAGTCGGGAAGACAGTACGGTTCCTCCGTTTTTTGTTCCGTTGGATGATATTGCCATTCCGGAAACCCTGAATCTTCCGTTGAACACGCCCGGGCAGGAATCTCTCATACAGGTTGGTCAGCTTTCTTTTGATCAAAAGAACGATTTCAGACGAAGTCTGCTCCTGGCCAAGGATGCGATGGCTGTAAAAAACTATGCGCAGGCCTATACTTATTGTGACCATGTACGAACCAAAGTAGATCCGCAATCTGCTCAGTTGTACGAGTACCTGCTCATTACTTTTTTGCAAAAGGAAACGGCCATTCGTGTCATGGAAGATGCGGTGAACGGCAATGACCGATTGCTTTCCTATATTCTGCTTTTTGCAAGCCGTCTCCGTGAATATGAAAAGGAAGGAAAATGCAGGTCCAGCACTTCGATCCACAATCTTGAAATTGCGTCGGAGAGTATTTCTGATGCCGCATTGAGGCTTTACCATGCCTTGCCCAATGATCCCTTGCGGCATACTGGCAAACATGCCGAATCTGTGCCAGACAATCGCAAAGCCATGCGCGTCATTCTGGAAAATACGCTCAAAGTATGCCGTCTGGTACACCCATCAGAAGAACTTTTGGAATCCGCAGTGATCGAATGTTGTGGCGGTGGGAAATTTCACTGGATCGAAAGGGTGGACGTAGTGAATGGGCACTTCCAATTTATCCCGAATGGACCTTTTGATTTGCTCGGTGAAATTCAGGAGTTGTTGGAAATGCTCCATGAAATAGAGCTTGAAGACGAAAAAAAGATCGTAAAGGGACGTGAACTGCTGCGTGAAGATTTGTACTTCAGTCTTTTAGCCAAAAGACAGGCTTTAGCCAATCAAATTGCTACAGATATAAAGCGGCGTCGGCCTTTTACCGATATTCGTGAATCCGTGATCCGGTTTACCTATGCATGCTTGTTGGGCGCGGAAGAATTTACAGATCAGGATCTAAGAGGCCACGGCACCTCATTTTACCGGATGGCCTTGGAATACCTTCTGCCGGGACTTCTGGTTTCGCCTACGCCTGGTATAGGAACGGAATTGCGTTGGTTTACGCTGGATGTCCGTGGCGAAGTGATAGCGCATCCTGACTGTGCAAAATATAGATTTGATGTGCTGGCCATAGTTGAAAAGATCGTGCATGAGCATGCTGGCAAGGCTGGCTGGCTCCAGGTTCAGCCCAATATCAGGGAAAGTGTTTATCTGCAGTTTGTATCCGACACGGCAGCTGCCTGGAAAGTGGTGAAATCAGGCCTTTCGTTTTCAGATTTCCGACGCATGGAAGGTTTAGATGCGCGTCGTAGAATGATCTCCTGTTTAAAGCAATGGCGGGTCGCCTACCGCGCCTACCCGGAAAGAGTGGGTCAGGATTTTCTGGACCATTGTATTAAAGAGATCGTCGGCGAAAGCCTGTTGGTCTGGCTGCAGTTTGACACCACAGGCCAGTTGGTTACAATATCCGAAAGCCTGGCACTGGGATATGATGCGCAATCCGAGTTGCGGGAATTGTTATCAGAATCCTCCCGTTATACAGAGGAAGATCTGCGCAGGACGATCGCGGAGAATATCTTTCAAAAACAAATTTTACCCGAATACGAGTCACTAAAAACAGGGGATGAGACCAGACGCATGGTTTGTGCTAAACTGATGTACGGGGCACTTTGCGCTTATAAAATCCATCAGGAGGCCTCTTTTCTGGATTTTGTTTGGCGTGAATTGACAGAGGAGCTCAAGTTCCGGTGGATCGATGTGACCCCTGAAGGTCAGGAGAAACCATTTTTAGTCACAGCAGGATTTGATCCTTTACAGGTGGTTCGTGAATTGAAGGAAGCCATGCCACAAAGGTACCGACTCCTGGAACTTCGCGAACGAATCACCCAACGCCGGTCGCGGGACACACAGGCGCGCTACCTGCATGAGATCAGCGAATTCCGGAACGAGAACCGCTTGCCCGAAAGACAGGTAGCGGTGGAGATTATCCGAAAGTTGAAGGGGTTATACCTTTATCTGCCGCAGGCTGAGCTGCTGAAATTACCCCTGGACGAATTGCATGGTCGTGGCAGGGTGCGCTGGTATGGGTATTTTCTGGGTATTTTCCCGCTGCAGGAAAATCACTACGAAAACAGCTATTTCAACTTTGAGTATAAGTATGAGCGCTATGAGATAAAACGCCTGCTGGACAATCAGTTCGGCGAAATGCAGCGCGTACTTCGTGAAATCGGAGAATTATAGCCTATTGTCCGCCGGATTTTTTCCTGCGAAGTAAGACCATACTGTTTTTGGGAACCGTCATGACCACTTCATGCGTATCCATAATTTTATTTGCATCTTCCGTATTGAGCGCATAATAAAACTCAAATTCCGGATTTGGAGGCCGCACCTCGTGCCAGGGCGAAAGTTTTGCAATGTGGTTAAATCCCCTGGGATCTAATTCGAGATGATACATGAGCGAGTTCTGCAAGAGCCAGTTCGCATCCAAGGTGAAAGGCTCTGACCGACCTTCCGTTTCCTGAGCCTTTTGGAGGTGTCCAAAAACGAGGTAAGTAAACTCATCATGCCACCATTCACTGGTTTTTCGGATGTCTGCATTCCTAACGATGTTGATGAAGGTCAGCACCAGGATGGGGGTCATGTAGACCCAGGCCCAACGGTTTGATCTCTCCCAAAACCAGGATGCAGCCGTTGCCAGGGAAAATGCAAAAAGCGGCCAGTAATGCAATGCAAGTCGTGCCTGTAAATAGGGGGTATGCGTAAGTTGAACCTGTAAGATATTGGTAATCAATACACCGGCCAATAAAGCAACGAAAAACAAGCGAGGGTCAGCCTTGAAACGACCCGTCACCCGCGAACTCCGCCAGATACCTACAGTGCAAATACCCAGTGTAAATGCTACAGCAAACCAGGTCAGCAATACATCTGTGCTTCGTCCAAGATACGCATTGCCATGGGTAGCTGCATGGATGGAGATTTGAATGGAATCAAAAAAGGAGCCAAGAGCCTGCCAGTTTTTTAATTCAGAATGCTGACTCAATCTGGAGAGTGGCGTATAAAGCATGCCTGCAAAAACGCTCAAGGCTATAATCGCCGATTTTGATTTGTTCCAAAAGCCAGCTATAGAAGGGTTTTCCTGCCAAACGCAAAGGAATAGCAAGCCAACGAAGGGCACAAAAAACAGCATTTGGGTAAAATTGGCATATACCGCTAAACCTGAAAAAATGACAGCTGGAAGCAGGCTTTCCTTCCTGTTTTCATTTAAAAAACGACCTGCTTGCCAGATTGCTAACAGCATGAGTCCCAATCCCAGCGAATAGCCCCGTGCCAGAGAGAAAAACTCCAAAAGAAAGGGTTGTCCCAACAAAAGCGCATAGGCAAATACCCGCACCCACAATTGTGTAGATATTTGACGGCAAATGAGTATTCCGGCAAAAGCATAAGTCATTCCACCCAAAACTGCAGGAATCCTGAATACAAAAGGATGCCAGCCAAAAAGCCCTGTAAATGCTTTGATCAGCAGTGTGTTCAGGATATGGTTATTCGGATTCGCGTCTGAGACAAAGAACAGGGTATCGAATACTGAACGAGGTACATGGCTGATGGCGGTCGAACTTTCGTCTACCGTTACAGGGATAAGCCAGGCACGGAGTATGATATAAATACCAAAGACTACCGCAAGGCTGCCCAGGATCAAGTTTGTTTTGCGATTCATGGGGCGAATATCTGCTTATTCGTTTTTGTAAGGTAAAATATGTCAAAAAAAAACCGCCCGCAGTTTCCACTGGAGCGGCCTTATTTTCAAAACGTTCCTAATCAAATTATTCTGAGCCGTCATTGCGTCCCCGTATAACGGCGTACTCACCTACTTTTTTGCCAACTTCTAAACCTACCTCACAATCAAACCGGTAGTGGATACAACCGTAAATGCGCGAATTTGAGGCTTCTTTTGCCATATCCAGTAAATCACCTGCATGGTCAGGAAAAAGATAAGAAAGTACTTCTGCACCCGCTGCGGAAAAGGTGGAGTGTCCGGAGGTATATGCCGGGAAATTAGGGATGCCGGTTCCGGTAGTTACCGTAGGGTCAATTTCTGTAGGTCGCGGCAGTAAATAGAAATACTTAACATCCCAACAAGTGATGCCAGCATCTTCCAGCGCAGTATTTACCAGGGCCATAGCACGGGCAGAACGGATCTCATTGAATTGCTTTTCGTAGATCAATTCGCCAGCACGGCGGTTCCAGTGTCCGGGAGGTGTATAACTGCCAGCACCATCGGCCCAGAAAGTAGTGATGCGTTGCTCCTCACGGCTGCGATTTTTGGCGAGGCCCCGAAGTTCCTCAAGTGCAACTTCAAATGCCGGAGTACCTGGTTGGGGTGGAACTGGAGGGCGGAGTGCAATTTTTGCAGCATCGTCAAAATTCCAGGTCTTTACATTGCCAAAAAAAGGCAACATAGGAGGACGAACTGGGATGTCCTGACTGGTCCACAGCTGCGTTATACCCCGGGACAATGCATCTGCTTTTAGGTTGGGATAATTGGCCTGCGCATTCGCTGCACCCATTTTGTCTTTTTTTGCCCACTCGTTGATGACGTTCAAGGCAATTACACGCCCCAAAGAATCACCTGCAGAAAGATCGCTTTGCACATTCGCTCCAGCCCAAAGGCGGCTGTTTTTGTGCTCTTCAGCTTTCGCGATCACATTTGCAACTTCCCGAGGGAAGATAAATTTGAGGATTTCGCGCGAAGCGGCAGCCACCACGGCATCTTCAGAAGGGTAGGAGGGCAGGTCGTTCGCAGGAATAAGCGGTTGAATGTCCGTTGCATTTTTGTAAGGTGCCAGACGGTTATGCTGGAATTTTCTATGCCAGCATGCGACCAGTGCATCATATTGAGCAACAGCCAATAAGGCCAGCATGCGTGAGGCTACCGGTGGGTTGGTAAAAGGTACCCGTGGATAGGCGTCCGGATTGGCAGGATCAAAAACAAGTGCCGGATAAACAGCTGTGCCGGTGGTATCAAATACATAATTGGGTGGCACGTTGTAGTTGGCAGCAAGCTCGCGAGCGATCTCATGCCAGCGCAATACACCATTTCCGCCCCACCAAACAGCAAGTTCTTTTTCTTCCGATGTGGCTGCGGCCATTTTTGACCTTAAGTGGTCTAACTCGGTCAAATAGGCCGCAGAACCAGCAACATCGGGTGTTGGGACGGTCGTTTTAGTGCTGTCGATCGTCAGGTAGGTTTTCCAATTGCCAGCATTTGCATCCAGGCTGGTTTCAGCATAGGGTTCGAATGCCGGATTTTCTGGGGGTGTTTTATCACACTGGGTAAACGTAATCCAGATGCTGAGCATCGTCACCACGCAATAGAATATATTGATCTTTTTCATCGAAATTGAATTTTTGAATGTGGAGGTGAATTGCTTAAGGAGCAAGAGTGGAATGAAAGCCACCTTTTTTTTGTTATTTCCCAACCTCTTCGTCCCCTTTTTTATTGATATCCAGGAAATAGGTTGCACCAACGGTCCAGGTCAGGGCTTCACCCACATTGCGACCGCTGAGTACCTGGCTGATCGAAGCTAAAAGTCCCAAACGTTTAGTGATGAAATATTTGCCAAAAACGCCTGCTTGTCCGGCTGCCATTTTATTGCTGGCTTGCGGGGCTTCGTTGTAACGGATATCGTCACCCGAAAGCCCGTTGAACGCATCATACCAAACTTCAGCCTGAAACCGAGGTTTGATAAAGCCAAGTCGAGCTGAGTAGTCCAGTACATTAGGAACTGGCATTTCATCACTGTAAATGAGTTCGTTGTCAAAAATATAAGCGTCACGGTCTAGCTGTGTGGAACTTCTCCAGGTGTGACCTGCTTGAGCGGTTACATACAGCCCAAAATCAGCTGTATAATTAATAATGGCGCGAAGCGATGCCGTTTTACTTTGCAAACCGATGCTGAAGGGCAGCAAATCAGGGGTGTAATTGCTCACTGGGGTTGAAAGTCCACCCGTAGCCTGAACCTTGAAAGTACCCCCTGCAGCAGCAATCGATAAGGCTTCATATTTAACAAAAACAGAAAGATCCTGAATGCCTTTTTGGCCCGTGATGTAGCTCACATCCGAACTGGTCCAAACATAAGGGAGCCCGATCATGGCATTCAGGTTTTTGCTGATGCCATAGTTGCCCATCAGCATCGCACTTTGAGTGGTTAATGCGCCAAGGTTCAGGTTGGAACGTTTCGTTTCGCCTTGCCAATAGTTTTCCCATTTGCTATTGGAATACTGACCGAGGATACAAAGTTGGCCTTGTGGCATCATCAGCCCGTCGGTGGGCGTTTGAGCAAGCACCGATCCGCACATAAGCAGGAAAAATGAAAAATAGAAGTGTCGCATAGGTTAGATTTTTTCTAAAATTTAGGTGCAAACCTATGGCCATCCTGTCAACTCGGGGCTTAGAATTTCCTTAGAAATAGATGGTTGATGCTTCAGGCCTATTTGCAAAATGTCAGGTATTAATAGAATAATTTAAAGCCCACTGTAATGAATTGGGCTACATTTTTACCTTCGCCTTATGAAAATTGATGCTGCTAACGCCCCCAAACCAGTTGGACTTTACCCACATGCCAGGAGAGTAGGAAACCTGCTTTTCTTATCCGGCATTGGTCCGCGTGACCCGGAAACAGATGGTGTGCCGGGTTTAATACGTTCCCCGACAGGAAATTATACTGAATTTGATTTCGAAGCGCAGGTTCGTTCTGTATTCCAGAATGTGCGTATCGTGCTGGAAGCCAGCGGTGCCCGGTGGGAGGATCTGGTGGATGTGACCGTTTTCTTAGTCAATATGGAACGTGATTTTCACACGTTTAACAGACTTTATGCGGAGTATTTTAAAGATAACCAGCCTTGCCGTACAACCGTTGGTATTGACCGATTGCCTACTCCAATAGCGATAGAATTGAAATGTGTGGCAGTTGTGACCGAATGATTTTTCACTAAAACGGTAAAAAACAGTGAAAGCAAATGATTTTTAATGAAATTGCCGCACACTTTTTTTAAATTTTCTAACAACAAAGATATTCTTACATACCTTTGCTCTGTTCACTGAGTATCGCAACCCAAAGGCAAGCCATTCTTACCCGGCATTTTTTGTTCGAAGATGATTTTGCTGCACCAAGTCGATGCTCGATTTTTTTCATTTTTTTCATTTTTTCGCAATGAACATCTTCGTAGCAAAATTAAACTACGACACTATCGAGGACGATCTCCGCGCTGCTTTCGAGCAATTCGGTGAAGTTTCTTCGTGCTCTATCGCCCATGACAAGATGACCGGCCGCTCTAAAGGCTTCGGTTTTGTTGAAATGGACAACGATGAAGAGGCCGAAAAGGCCATTGACGCACTTAACGAAACAGATCTTGATGGCCGCACAATTGTAGTCAAAAAAGCAGAGCCACGTGAATCACGTGATTCTCGCGGCGGCGGCGGCGGCGGTGGCCGTGGTGGTTACGGCGGCGGCGGCGGCGGCAACCGTGGCGGCGGTGGCGGTTACGGCGGCGGCGGCAATCGCGGCGGCGGTGGCGGTTACGGCGGCGGCGGCGGCAATCGTGGCGGCGGCGGTTACGGCGGCGGCGGCGGCGGCAACCGTGGCGGCGGCGGTGGCGATCGCTGGTAAGTGTCCATCACTATACCTCGCTAATAAAAAAGCGCGGAGCATCGAAAGATGTTCCGCGCTTTTTTTATTGCGATCCAGAGCGCTTCAGGGTTAAGTGATACAGCCTAAACCGTTTATTACTTTGTATCTGGTAGCCAGGAACGGTAATATTCGCCGTCCTCAATTCCTACAGCATGCTCGGTCATCAGAAGCGGGCGGAATGTGTCGACCATCACAGCCAACTCCATGGTTTCCTTTTTGCCAATACTTTTTTCGACAGTACCCAGGTGCGGTCCGTGTGGAATACCACCCGGGTGTAGGGTAAGCATACCTCTTTCCACGTGTTTGCGGCTCATGAAATCGCCATCTACATAATAAAGTACTTCATCAGAATCAATATTGGAGTGATTATAGGGCGCCGGGATGGCCAGCGGATGATAGTCAAAAAGACGGGGCACGAAAGAGCAAATGACGAAATTATGCCCGTCAAAAGTCTGATGTACGGGGGGCGGCTGGTGTACTCGGCCTGTTATCGGCTCAAAATTGTGTATGCTGAAGGCATAGGGGAAAACGTACCCGTCCCAGCCGATCACATCAAAAGGGTGATTGAGGTAATGGTAGGGGTATATATTATCCTGTTTTTTTATGTAAAAAAGAAAGTCGCCTTTTTGATCAAAAGTTTGAAGATCCACAGGTTTTCGAATGTCACGCTCACAAAAGGGGGAGTGTTCCAGCAATTGCCCGAATTGATTGCGATAACGCTTGGGGGTGGTGATCGGTCCGGTGCTCTCCACAATGAGTAAGCGATTGTCTGGCGTGTCAAAATGGAGCTGATAGGTGGTGCCTCTCGGGATCACCACATAATCACCATAACTAAAAGGCAAGGTGCCATACATGGTCATCAGTTTCCCGGTTCCTTCATGAATAAAAATCACCTCGTCTGCGTCCGCATTTTTGTAAAAATAGTCGGTCATGCTTTTGCGCGGCGCAGACAGGATGATCTTACAATCTGCATTCACCAGAACGGCTTTTCGGGACTGAATGTAATCATCTTCAGGAGCCACATGAAAACCTTTTAAACATCGGTGTTTCAACTGCTTGTCGTGCACCGTTTTTGCAGCTACGCTGTAAGGATCGCCAACCTGTACGATCTGGGTGGGGGCATTTGCATGGTACAACAGGGAATAGTTATTGCTGAATCCTTCCGTGCTGAATAACTCTTCATGGTAAAGGGAGCCATCCGGTTTTCGGAACTGGGTGTGGCGTTTTTGAGGGATTTGACCGAGTGTATGATAGTGCATAAATCAGGGGACTTTGAACAAAGTGCTCAGGCTTAAAATCTGAGCCGGCAAAGTTAAGTAACGATTCAAAGTTTTAGTCCAACATTGCAAGTTCCTGAGCAATCCCTTGCGGATCTCCATGCTGAAACTCAATTTTTCGAATATCGGAGGAAAGGCTTGAATCCAATCCAAACAGATAAGTTTTATCATAATAGGCCAGTGCTATGTGTGCAGCAGCGGTATAATCACCGGCCTGAAGCGATTCCATGGCGGTTTTAAGGTGCTGGCCACCCAATTTGCGGGCAATTTTTTGGAAGGCGGTTTCCAGTTCAGTTCGGTCGGTCAGCACATAATCAGACAACAGATTTTCGATCCGTGCTTCATCTGGAATCTCAATAATGACGAGCGGGGCACTTTTCATTTTAGTCCAGAATCCTTCTGGAAGATAGATCCTGCCAATGCTCCGACTTTCATTTTCTACCCAAATCCGTGAGCCGGGATCCAAGTGGAGACTGGTGTCAAAAAGCTCATTTTCAAACTGTTCCACGGTAGGTTGAGGCGCTTCTCCGATAAAACCGAATGCAGAGCCTTTGTGGTGGGCAAGTCCTTCCAGGTCTATGATCTGTTCGCCCATATTGTGCAAAGCATGAAGGATCTTGGTTTTACCAGAACCGGTTTTGCCGCCCAGGACCACAAGCTTTAAATCAGCCCCCTGCAGGCCATCCAGCACAAGATGCCGGAAAGCTTTGTAGCCACCTTCAAGACTTATAACATCAAACCCTGCTTGCCGGAACAGCCAGGCCATACTACCACTTCTTTGCCCTCCCCGCCAGCAGTGTACCGCCAAACGGCGATGAGGTGCAAGTACTTTGGCCTGCATTACAAAGTCAGCCATTTTAGGTCCTACAATGCGCAGGCCCAGTTCCATCGCTTCTTCTTTCCCCACTTGCTTGTACATGGTACCCACGGCAGCCCGTTCTTCGTCAGTAAAAAGCGGAAAACTTATGGCGCCGGAGATATGGCCCTGACGGTACTCTCCTGGAGAGCGGACATCGAGTACTACGCGGCTGACGCGTTCAGATAAAAAAACAGTGGGTGGAACAATGGCTTGCATCAGGGGCGAAGGTAATGGGTCGTTGGGTTATTATGGTCATTGGGTCATTAAAGTGATTGAGTCCATTAAAGTTAATAAAAGCAATGAGGTCATCAAAACTGAAGGGGAATTGAGCGATTAACCCAATTCCCCTTCAACTATAATGACCCAATGACCACAACGAATGGCCAAATGACTTTAATGCCCCAACTTCAATGATTCGTAACTGACCCTGAGCCGGAAACAGCCGTTTTGACCTTGCCGGATACGCCCAGTTGCACATCGCCGGAGCCAGAGATAGCTACTTCCGCAGCAGAGCCCTTCAATGCGGCAGCATCGACATGGCCAGAGCCGGAGATGGCAATATCCTGCATATCAGCATGGCCACTCAGGGTCATATCACTGCTGCCTGAAATGGCAATTTCTAAATCTTTTACGTCCAGTTCACTTTTAAAATCTCCGGAACCGCTGGAAGCAAATTCAAATTTATCTGCTTTGATCGGAGAGCGCGTAACAATATCGGTAGATCCACTGTTGGCAATGGCTTTTAAACTACGATAATTGACCGTGATCTTTGCTTTGAAATTGGAGTAACAGCCTTTTTTGGTGTGGATTTGGAGCGTGCCGCCCTTTACTTCGGTAATAATTTTTTCGGGATCTATACCGCGTACCTCCAAGGTGACACTTTCAGCGTCTCCTTCTTGGAGAAATACAACATCGAAGCCACCGGAGATGCCAATTTTATCAAAGGATGCAAGGGAGCGTGTGACAGTTGAATTTTGCGCTGTCAGAGAAATTGGGGATAGAAAAATCGCAGTTATCAGGATAAAAGCGGGTGAAAATGAACAGAAAAAGTCTTTCATAGCTTAATTTATAGTTGGTAAAAAGTTCGTTCAAAAGGACATTCTATTACCAAAAGGGTTGCATAAAAAACTCCCCAATGGCGCAAACCTCAAATAACCATTACTTTTGCCCCTCAAAATGACTGTTAACCAGAAAAGTGTGTCGGTTGAATCATCCATAAAAGTCAAAAACTGACCGTTCATTTTCAGCGGTTTTTAGTCAGAAGCCATCCGAAAAAGTCCTATATGTCAAAAAAGCTCCTCATTGTAGAATCGCCCGCAAAGGCAAAGACGATTGAAAAATACCTGGGCGAAGATTTTACCGTAAAATCATCCTATGGCCATATTCGTGACCTTGAAAAAGGCAACGACCTGGGTGTTGACGTGAACAACGGCTACCTGCCTAAATACATTATTCCTACAGATAAGTACAAGACTGTCAAGGAGTTGAAGGATGCCGCGGCCCGCGTGAGCGAGGTATGGCTCGCGACGGACGAAGACCGGGAGGGTGAAGCCATCTCATGGCACTTGTGTGAGGTGCTGGGACTAGACCCGCTGGTAACCAAGCGTATTGTATTCCACGAGATCACCAAACATGCCATTCAAAAAGCAGTACTTACCCCGCGCACGGTGGATATGGATACGGTCAACGCCCAACAGGCCCGCCGGGTTCTGGACCGGTTGGTGGGCTGGGAGTTGAGTGGCTTATTGTGGAAAAAAGTAAAAGGACAACTTTCGGCCGGAAGGGTACAATCCGTCACAGTAAAACTAGTGGTAGAGCGTGAACGGGAGATTCAGGCGTTCAACATCAGCCCTTATTTTAAAATAGTTGCACAGTTTTTTGCAAAAAATAGCCAAGGCAAAACGGTGACGTTTAAAGCAGAAAGTCCGGTTCGGTTTGAAGACCCTGCCGGAGCCGAAGGTTTTTTGCAAAAATGTGTCGGCGCCAACTATTCGGTTAATAATATTGAAGTGAAACCAACCCGTCGTAAGCCGGCACCGCCTTTCACGACCTCTACCTTGCAACAGGAGGCCAGCCGAAAAATTGGCTTCTCGGTCAACCGGACCATGCAGGTGGCACAAAAGCTATACGAAGAAGGTTTCATCAGCTACATGCGTACGGATTCTACCAGCCTTTCGGAGACCGCTCTGCAAGCCACAGAGGCAGAGATCCTGAAACAATATGGCAAAGAATATCACAATCGCCGTCAATACAAAACTAAAAACGAATCGGCTCAGGAAGCACACGAAGCCATTCGCCCAACCTATTTTGAGCGGCAAAATGTGAGTGGCAACCGCGACGAACAACGGCTTTACGAGCTCATCTGGAAGCGTACCATGGCCTCGCAAATGGCTGATGCTGAGCTTGAAAAGACGGTAGTGGATATTGATATCAGTACCCAACCAGGCACCAAATTGGTTGCAGAAGGCGAAATCCTCAAATTTGATGGATTTCTAAAAGTGTACCTGGAAAGTACGGATGAGGAAGACGAGGACACTAAAGATATGCTCCCGCCCCTCGCTAAAGGCCAGAAACTAGATCTGGACGACATGACGGCTACTGAAAAATTTACCCGCCCACCGGCCCGATTTACAGAAGCTGGCCTGGTGAAAAAACTGGAAGAACTGGGCATTGGTCGTCCAAGTACTTACGCTCCCACGATCTCCAAGATCATGGAAACCAGCAAAGGTTACGTGGTGAAAGAGAGCAGAGAGGGAGAAGAGCGTATTTTTCAGATCATTACCTTGAAAAACAACACATTAACGAAGAAAAAAGGTAAAGAGATCACTGGTACCACCAAAAATGTGCTTTACCCTACGGATATGGGGATGATCGTTTCAGACTTCCTGGAAGGGCATTTCAAAAAGGTCATGGACTATGGCTTTACGGCCAGTGTAGAGGCAGAGTTTGACCATATTGCTGACGGCAAACTAAAATGGCCGAGTATGATCGACCGTTTTTACAAACCCTTTCACGATAATGTAGAAAAAACCCTCAAAGAGGCAGATCGGGCCAGTGGCGAACGCATCCTTGGCATAGACCCGGCCTCTGGACGCACCCTTTTGGTGCGCATGAGTAAACTCGGCAAACCGGTGATTCAGATCGGTACCGGCGATGAACTGGAGGAAAAAGAGAGCCCGCGTTATGCCAACCTGCGTCCAGGACAAAGCATGGAGACCATTAGCCTGGCAGATGCGCTTGAATCCTTTCAGCTACCTCGCGCTCTGGGTGAGTTCAACGGAGAGACTTTAGAAGTCAATACGGGCAGATACGGCCCTTACGTCAAATACGGAAGCACCTTCATCAGCCTGTCCAAAGGCGAAGATCCATTCGAGACAAATTACGAACGCGCCGTAGAACTGGTGAAAGCCAGATTAGAAGCAGACCGTCCGATGGGACATTATCAAGAGTTGCCCATCACCAAAGGCAAGGGACGTTTTGGTCCGTTTATCAAATGGGCCGACTTTTTTGTAAATGTGCCTCCACGGGTCAATTTTGATACCCTTACCGAAGCGCAGGCCGTGGAGCTCATTCAGCAAAAGGTAGAAAAAGAAGCCAACCGTTACATCCAGCATTGGCCGGAAGAAAGTATCGCACTGGAAAACGGGCGTTGGGGCCCCTTTATCCGATTCAAAAAAGAGAACCTGAAACTCCCACTCGTTGATGGCGCTAAAATGACCGCAGATCAGGCGGCAAGCCTTTCCCTGGCCGATGTAAAGGCGATCATTGAAAAGGAAATGCCGGGTGCTTTTGATGTGAAAAAAGCAGCGCCCAAAGGGAAGGCAGCCGGCAAAGCGGCTCCAAAGGCAAAGGCTAAGAAGAAATAAGAAAACTAATTCATTCGGGGTGCGACTTTATGCCGCACCCCGAATGCTCCCTAGACTGTCGCATTTTGGCCAAATGCCCTTCTGATACCCTTTACTGTGATTATTCCAGCAACGATCCATTGCTTTGGAAAGCAGCTCCATATACCTGGAATCCCAGCCTGATGCTTTCGGATCTTCCTGAGGGGGATTTGGCGCTTCGAATGGTGGCTCGAGACAGCTGTAGTGCCCAGAATCTTTCTATTGAATACACGCAGAAGTGCGGTTTCAATTGGATGGAATGGTGAATTATGCATCTCCATTTTCGTATTATGACTACTCCGATTCGGGAGGACATGGACAGTTTTTTTATGTTCCGCTCCATTCGAATTTAGTCTTAACACCCTCCAGAATTGACAACCAGCTTAATGGAGTAAGTACCTATGATCTGGTATTGATCTCCAAACACATTCTGGGCATAGAATCCTTCAATTCACCCTTTAAAATGATTGCTGCCGATGCAAATAAGAGTGGCAGTATTACCACCTTCGATATCATAGAGCTTCGTAAACTTGTTCTTGGAATATATGACTCTTTGCCCAATAACACCTCCTGGCGTTTTGTGCCCAAAGAGTTTCAATTCCCCAATGTCCAAAACCCTTTCCAAACCATTTTCCCGGAGAAAGTTGTGCTACAGGATTGGACAGGTTATCCACATGATTTTGAATTCACGGGTATCAAAGTCGGCGATGTAAACAACAGCGCCATCCCCAATGCCACTACTCCCCCTCCCGCCGAAAGCCGCGCTACCAGTTTCCTTACCCTTCCAGATTTAGAACTAAAATCAGGCGAAATCTATGAAATTCCGATACATTCGGCCTTGCACAAACGGAAACCCTCCGGCTCGAAGTACTCGACCTCAACGGGAAATTACTTTGGACAAATGATTGGAATCTGGATCAGGGCAGCCATACACTGGAGATTCCGGCTTCAGCGCTGTCTCATTCCGGCGTTTATATCTGGCAGCTACAAGCCGGAAGTGTAGTGCGGACTGGCAAAGTCACGAAAATTTAATGCTAAGCAGCAGTTTTAACCTGCCATTCGTTTATTCTTCGTTCTTCCCGGCCGGGTATTTTTTTACCTCTACTTTTACGTCTTATGTCAGCATTAAAAATCTGGGCTTACACGATACTGTGTGGGCTCCTGTCTATTCCTATGGCAAACAGCCAAACTGCAAATATTCCAGTGGTTACGCCCAAATGGGAATTTGGATTGCGGGGAGGCGCCGGTTTTAGTTCTTTTCATTTGGATGGGCGCAACCCACGTTCCGAATGGGTTCAGATAGGGGGGGGAGGCCGTAGGTATGGCAATTCAGATCCTAAAGGGGAATTATACGTCGGAGCCTTTGCGACGCGCCATTTTGGTCAAAGGTGGTCCGTTCGTTCAGAATTGTCAGCAGTATCCAAAACATTTGATGGCATGTCAATGGCCTTGGGCTTGTTTCCAAGATACCGCCTGAACAGTTGGTTGAGCCTGGAGGCAGGCATAGAGCAAAGGTTCCCACTTTCTATTTGGGGGAAAAGCGAAACCAGGTTTTCTGGGGGGCTTGTATTCGGTGGGAAAGACCTGGAATTCAATCTGCGGTTCGCACCATACTATCAACCTACCACTCCATTTGGAAGGAGTGCCTGGTTGGGCTCGTTTCAGGTGGGTGCAAGTTATAGATTGGCAAGTGTAGGCAAGATCTTCAGTAAAAATTAAAGCGCAAAACGTGGCCCATGCTTAATTCAGGCTTAGTCTTACCATAAACGGTCAAAGGCTAAGCCTTTGTTTTTTGCTTTCCAGGCCTCAAAGATCAAATCTGCGACTACAGCCTGTGGCCGCTGGGCAGTATCAATCACCAAATCAAAATTATTGAGATTGGAGCTGTCAGCACCATATTTTAAAAGAAAACGAGCATTCTCACTGTCTTTACGCGCAAGGATTTTTTGAGCAGCTTCTTCTGCTGAGAAGTACTGTTCGCTGTTCCGTTCAGGGTCATTCAGGATCCTTTGCACCGCCACGTGCACATCCGTTTTCAAGTAAACCTTAAAAGAATCGGGCAGGAAAAACCAAGCCATTCGACTATCCACCACATAGCCTTTGGGGTCTTTGCCCAGGGAGGCAAAAATGCCATCGATCCGTTCGTCAATACTGGGATCGGTATCCGCCCGGCGGTTCATTTCGAGCGTATCGAGTCCTAGTTCCTGAGCCAGTTGGCGTTGAACTTTTCCGGTGCTGATATATTCAAAACCGGTCAGCTCGCAAAGGATGCTTGAAACAGTACTTTTCCCACTGCCAAGGTCGCCAGTGAGGGTAATTTTTGTAATGGGTTGTGACATCGATGGTTTGACTTCTAAAATACAAAATAGCCCGGCGAAGTGATACGACAGGTTCAAAAAACGAAGGAACAAAGCAGTTCTAAGTTATTTCCTTTAGAAGTTAAACGCTGCTTTATCCCTCCGAAAAATATTGCTCAACACTAAAACTTCTGGTCGACCACATAAGGCAACATGGCCCTCCAGGTAGGCCAGTCGTGGGTCATATCCCCGCCCCAGATATCAAGATCACAATGGATTCCTTTGGCCTGTAAAATTCCGGCCAGTTTACGGGAAGCATCAGGATCCTCAAAGCTTCCGGAACCTGTCATGATGTGAATATGGTTACTCTGGCGAATCTGATTCAACATATGCTCATCATTCAGATTGGGCAGGTAATGCGTAGGCGAATTAAAATAAACGTCTTCGTCAAAATAGCCTTTTGTATAAGAAGTCAGATCGTACACTCCAGACATAGCGATGGTGCCTGCAAAAAGATCCGGGCGACGGAAAAACATATTCGCAGCGTGCAAGGCTCCGAGCGATGCGCCACTGGTAATAATTGGGGTGTTATCACTGCTATGCATCTTGATGAATGGAACCACCTCTTCCGCCACATATGCATTGAACTGCTGATGCCGAATGGCTTTGTGGCGTGGTTGCATCCGGCTGTTTAGCCAGGCTTCAGAGTTAATGCTGTTGATGCTGAAAACTTTCACTTTGCCAGCTTTAATATAAGGCTTCAAGGCATCAAGAAGCAAAAAACGCTCATACTCCAGATAATCAGCTGCCGCGGTGGGCAATAGAAGTAGCGCAAAGCCAAAATGACCATACACTACGATTTCCATGTTTTTGTTGAGGCGTGGGCTATGCCACTGGTGGATTTCTCGATTCATAATTATGTCGTATAGGTGTGTGGTGGGCAAAAGTAGAAAAAGAAAAATTTGTCGAAATATAAACTTTTTTCTTTTAAACAAAAAGTTTATATTTCGACAGTCATCTTATTCCCGCAATTAACTAACAGCTACCATCGGTATTTCCACAAAGAAATCCGTGCCTTCATTGTCTCGGGTGATAAAACGAATATCGCCATCATGCGCTTCGATGATTTTCTTGCAGATAGCCAGACCAAGTCCGCTTCCGGAAGTTTTGGTTGTAAAGTTTGGTTCAAACACTCGATCTCTGATCTCCGGAGGAATTCCACCACCATTGTCGCTAATCTGAATGATAAAAAGATTGCCTTCTCGGCGTAAGGAGACTTTTATATGTCCTTTTCGATCAGAAGGTATGGCTTGAATGGCATTGATCACCAGATTGTTGAATACCCGAATCAGGTGGTTTTTGTCACCCAGAATATGGAACCGATCCTTGGGCAGCTCAAGGGACAACTCTACTTGTTTTTGTTCACTAAACAGATCATGTACACTTTCTACGACCTCATTGATCACCACATCATTTTTGGTCTTGATGTCCAGATTGGCAAACATGGAGAATTCTGAAGCAATTTGAGCGAGTGAATCGATCTGTTCGATCAGTCGGGTAATCGCTTTTCGAAGGTAGGCAGCAGCTTGTTCCGGGTTGCCTGAAAGGCGTTCCAGCTGTTGCATCGAAAGTTTCATGGTGGTAAGCGGATTCTTGATATCATGGGCCACCTGTCGCGCCATTTCACGCCATGCGCCCTCTCTTTCCAGTTTTACCAGCTGTATTTTAGAGGATTCAAGTTTGCGTACCATGCTGTTGTATTGCCCGATGAGTTGGCTGATCTCATCTTCAGAATCTCCGGCATAGGCCAGTGGTTCGTTCTTGTCTTCCAGTCTTAGCTCCTGTACTTTTTCAGAAAGCAGGCTGACTGGACGGGTAATGGAGCGCGCCAGTAGGAAGGTAATTCCAAAGGCAATAAGTAACAAAAACACATACAAACTGGCCAGCATGCCTATAAAATCGGAAACTTCTGCACCGGCATTTCCTTTGCTTTCCAGATAAGGAACGGAAAGGAAGCCCAAGGTTTCACCTTTTCCATTTTGTAAACAACGGTAAAGGTTGAAATACTGAAGTCCAGCAGATTGCTCTATCTCGATCCGTTCTGCTTGAGGGCTTTTTCGGAGTATCGACAGTGCAGAGGGGCTCATTTTATTAGGTAAAACCCCGAGTTGTACCAACTCTTCCTGTGTCGTAAAAACAAGATTTCCGAATGGATCGAAAAATTGCGCATCCATACCAAGACTGGATGAAATATTGGTCAGGGATGCAGGCAATCCCTGACGCAAACTATCGTCTGAAACAGAGGCGTCAAGGGCCTGGTTTTTTAGATTGGTTAATAAGGCGGCGGCGCGGTAATTAAAATCGTTTCTTTCTGTCTCCTGAGCGGAGCGGGTAAAATGCTCATAGGTTAAGTAACCAACCACAAAGAAGGATACAGCCAGCAAACTCACATTCCAGAAGTGGATACGACGAGCCAACGAGCCACTTGCCGTGAGCCTGAAGTCGTACTCAGCAGGCAAAAAACCTACCCAGGAATTTGCAAAGGCCAATGCGATCAGGCACAACGCAGCCAGGGTAAAAATGATGGAAAACAGGTAAACTTGTTTCAGCCATCCGCCCACTTTATGTCCAACTGCTGCAACGGTCTGCCCATCGGTGCTTTTAGCGACGGCATCCATTCTGTTCGGGGTTTCAAATTCTGCAGCAGCACCATTGGCAAGTGTGGCGCCCAGTCCGGTCATATTTGCCAGGCCCTGATCGACTGATAGCAATCCGTTGTTGGAAACTGAAAAATCGTATCGGGTAAGTTGAGTTAAATTCTGGAATGGACTATTGAAAAACAGCTGGGTGAAGGTTCGGGTAGGCGCCGGGTGGTCCAGATCAAAAAACAAATATACTGTTGCCGGCTGGGAAGGGTCACTCATCCGGTTAAGGGGCAATTGAACCAGGTATCGAAGATTCCCATCTGAATCATTGCCAAAACGGAGTTCCGACGATCCGGGGACGTGTTTTGCTGTGGCCCAATTCCCTAAAACCACCTGTTCATAGCCTAGCGTCTGGCCCACCAAAATCGGCTGATTGTCTTTGTCGAATGCATAAACGCTTAGACGGTAGTGCTGAAATAGATAGTTTTCTTGAAAGACAATGCGGTTAATATAATCACGCAACTCCACGGCGCCGGCTTTGAAGGGCCATGGCTTTAATAAGCGTCCTATATGGGTGGAGTCTGATTGAAGGGCAAGGACGATCTGAGGAAGCAATTTTTCCGCCAAAGTGGTGTCGCGATTTGCAGCGAGATTTTTGGCATAATCAAGTCTTAGGGTTTGGTCACGCAAGTCATTAAAACGCGTCAATTGGGTAGATGAAAACAATGAAAATAGTACGAGCCAACAAATGGCCCAACCAAATCCATCTCCTTGCCAATGCGCAAAAGTATCCAAAGCCAGGACGTAGATTGCCCCAAAGATCACGATCCAAAGTAGATTTGTCTCAGGTGGAGCCAAGAAGTAACTCAGTCCGGTAAAGAACAGGCTTGCAAGTCCGATGGATGTCAGGCGTTGATTTCTGGAAAGTTGGAAGTGCCGCAAGGCAATTACCAGTCGATGACTGAATAAAAACAAACCAACCATCAGCGCTACGACCCCTGCTAATGCCAGAAAACCGGGCATCCCTAAATTCAAAATGTGGTCAAAATCAAAACCGATTCTCTGTTGAAAGACCAATTGTCTCATGGCTTCGGTTCCGATCAGAATGGATAGCATTGATAAAACCTGAGTGAAAATGGTCGTGACCATTCCAGCCTTAGAAGCTTCACCGGGTCTTTCCGGTAAAGGAGCACTGTGAAAAAAGCCCATTACAAATACTAACACGGCTGCATGAATCAGCCAATCTCCCACGGAGTTGCCGATCAGGTTGGCACCCTCGAAGGTTTTAGCGAAAAGGGGTAAGTCGCCAAATTGTTCAGCCGTAAATCCTGAATTCAAATTGAACCCCAGTAAAGCCGTCGAAACAATCGCCACCAGGCCTGCCCCGGCCAGCCAGCCAAATCTTCGGCCCACGCTTCGGGCTGTTTGTGCCAGAAGACTGAAGAATACACAAAAAAACAGGAGCCATGTGCCTGATTTGAGCCAAATCAGCCAACTGGATCCAGCACTTTCATTCTTATACAGCCAACAAATTTCCTTATCAGCGAACTTAATGGGGTAATTTGTTTTTAAAGCTTCTTCGAATCGGATATTGGTGGAGACTGTAGAATTTACGGGGTAAGCAGTCTTTTCAGATAAGCTGTTGTAGTTCAGTTCATATTTAAGCGGTATCAGGGTGCTGCGGGTATCAGCCCCTTTCTTTTCTACCTGGGCTAAAAAATAACCCTGCGGAAGATGAAGCAGGTAGGCTCCGGTTTTTTCTGATAGATCTTTTAAGTCTCGTTTAGCAGGAATAATATTCGTGTTGGACCAGGAAAGCAGCGTATCACTTTGATGGATTAAAACGGTACCGACTCCGCCTCCTTTTTGAGCCTCAGATATTTGCAAATTGAGCCACCCAGTTATTTCAGATGCCTGTTGTTGCAGTAACGTCGTACTTTTGTCCCAGCGCCCTACGCTGACTGCCAGCGTGAGAAGAATGAACATCACGACCAAATACAGGAGCGCACGTTTGAGCATAAGATTAATAGGACGTTGAACTTGGATAGACAGATGCGTATGAAGGTTTAGATCATCCGCACAAGTCGCGGGCAAAAGTACCTAAACAAAGTTTAAGCCAATACTGAAATTTGGCTAGAAGAGATGACGTTTGACTTCAATAAAACTTATAAAAGTCAAATAAAGATAAAAACCGCAGACCGCTCTGCCGCCTTTCGGGGAGGAAAGTCCGGACAACACAGAGCACCGCACCGTCTAACTGGCGGAGTTCATTCACCTCGGTGCGTGGGCATAGAAAGTGTCGCAGAAAATTACTTCCCGTTGAAGTTGAGGCAGGGTGGGGCAACCCGCCTTCGACAAGGCTTCGGCGGGTAAAGGTGAAAACGTGTGGTAAGAGCGCACGATCCCGGCTGGTAACAATCGGGAGGGATAAACCTTGCGGGTTGAAATGCCATGTACACCTTGTTTATCTGCCCTGGCTCTGGCCAGGGTGGGTGAATACGCGGCTCGCGTAGTCCTGACTTCTGTTGGGAGCAAGGGGGGTAGGCAGCGCAGATCTCGTCTTTGACGAGACCAGATAAATGGCAGAGGTTTCAGCTCGTCCCAGACGAGATGGAATACAGAATCCGGCTTATAGGTCTGCGGTTTTTATTTTTTTTAGGTCCTTGTTAAGCATGAAACGCTTCGTATTTATTTATGTCGTTTAAATTTTCGCTTCTTTTTTTTCCGCTCATGGCCTGTTTCCTTTCTCCGTTTAAAACGGACAAAAAAAAATGTACCAGAGTTGTATTTTTTGGGGATAGTATCACCGAGTTTGGGGTAAATCCAGGTGGCTACATCGCGCAGATGCGGGATTCACTCGCGCTTCGCGGCAAGTCTGATCGCTATGACCTGATCGGCGCAGGCATTGGTGGAAATAAGATCTACGACCTGTATCTACGTTTGGAAGAAGATGTGCTGGCCCGAAATCCTGACATCGTTGTGATGTATGTGGGCGTGAATGACGTTTGGCATAAGCAAATGTTTGGAACAGGCACGGATCCGGAAAAATTTCAAAAATTCTACCTGGCGCTGATCCAAAAATTCCAAAAAAAAGGTATACGAATTATCGCCTGTACGCCCGCTTGTATCGGCGAACATATCGGCGGCCAAAACCAAATGGATGGTGATCTGGACCGGTTTTCAGAAATTATAAGGAACGTGTCGCGCGAAAAAAACATCCCGCTTTGCGATTTACGCAACGCATTTGTCCAGTATTCTGCTGAGCACAATCCAGATAATCTGGACAGTGGGATCCTCACAACAGATGGCGTACACCTCAATGAAAAGGGAAACAGTTTGGTTGCAGCGTTGCTTTTAAAGGAACTTTCCATCCCTTAGTTTCACGCCTAGCCTTTCAGTTCTTGTAAGGCCTCCTGCATCATTTTATAAAATTCGTCCAACTTTGCAAAATCACGGGTGGCGGCCTCCGGTTGGGCAGGGTCAAATACATGTCCTTCAAAAGACTCCAGAATAGCAGTCATTTTTTCTAAACGGAGTTTGGTGCCTTTGGAAGCTTCCTGATCCGTTTCGTGACGCATGATTCCAAGAATCAATGCCTCATAACCAACGATACGGCTGGCATTCTTTTCAGCAAAAGCAATTTTCAGAGAGGCGAGCTTTCGACCGAAACCGTCCACTTCTTTGGTTTGTTGAAGAAGTTCAGCTTCTGCCGGACTGAGTTGTTGTGTCGTTAGACGACTCGTTGGGGCAGGATCTGACTGAGCATTCAGGCTGGTAAACATTACCAGGACAGCAAAAAGAGAAAATGAAAATCGTAACATCGGAAAGGGAGGCTTGTGTACCAGGGTATTCAACCTGGCCGGTGAAAAATTATCAGCAAAAGTAACGGGGAGTTCGGACTTTTGCACGTAGAAAAAGGATTCAAAATCCTTTTTTCAAAATGAATATCAAGCGAATCATACAAATATTCAAGCCATGAGATCTGCCAACGCTCTTACACTGCTCTTTGCCGTCCTGTTTTTTTTCTCCTGTGATCCCGTCCGAAAAGCCGCCTCTGGTGCGGAAGATGGTGTGCTGGAGTTCCAGATCCTTCAGATGAATGATGTCTACGAAATATCCCCTTCAGCTTCTGATAATATGGGTGGTATGGCCCGTGTTGCAACCATACGTAAAGAACTACTTGCCCGGAACCCCAATACTTTCACGGTGCTTGCCGGAGATTTTATAAGTCCCTCAGTCATTGGAACCTTGAAATTTGAAGGCAAACGGATTCGTGGAAAACAAATGATCGAAACGCTCAATACACTTGGACTGGACTGGGTCGTGTTTGGCAATCACGAGTTTGATTATGATGATCTGGCTGATTTACAGGCCCGTTTGGATGAGTCAAATTTTACCTGGCTGGCAGGCAATGCAAGATTAAAAGGGACCACCTGGACCCAACAGTTTTTTAAAAATAAACCCGGTGGCGGCACAGATATTTGTCCGGACAACAAAGTTATTTCAATCAAAGATGCCGATGGTACAATCCTCAATTTGGGTATATTTGGGGTGCTTGTAAACAACGGTAAAAAGCCCTGGGTTGAATATTCAGACTGGGCGGAAGCGGCCAAAAAGAATTTCGCTGAGCTAAAACCAAAATGTGATGTGGTGCTGGCACTTACTCACTTGTCCATTGAGGAGGACAAAAAACTCGTGGCTATGCTGCCGGAGATCCCGCTGGTCATAGGGGGGCACGATCATGATAATATGCGGATACCAGTTGGTCCAAGTGTGATCACAAAAGCAGATGCAAACGCCAAAACAGTGTATATCCACACGATCCGCTACGACAAGCGTAAGAAAACCTGTTCTGTAAAATCAGAATTGAAAAAAGTAAATGCTGGAATTGCGGACGAACCGGCTACTGCAGTGGTCGTTGCCAAGTGGGAAAAGATCAAAAATGAATCCCTGAATTCTTCAGGTTTTAATGCCACAGCAATCGTAACAAAACTGGATAAACCGCTGGACTGTCGCGAAACAGTTATCAGGCATGGACAGGCGCCTGTAGGCCAGATGATTACCGAGGCAATGCTTGCGGTATCCAGGAATAAGCCGGAATGCGCGCTCTTGAATAGCGGTTCCATTCGGGTGGATGATGTATTAAGTGGCACCCTCGTGGAATTGGATGTCGTACGGATGTTGCCTTTTGGCGGCGGGATCACAGAGGTGGAAATGAAAGGCAGTTTACTTCGGAAAACCTTGGAAACAGGTCTCACCAATAAAGGCAATGGCGGTTATTTACAGACCTTGCGCTTGCGGAAGGAGGAGTCCTCGGGCAAGTGGTATATTGGTGCTAATTTGTTGGAAGACAATAAACTGTACCGGGTCGCATTGCCAGATTTCCTGCTTTCTGGAAATGAGTCAAACATGGGATTTCTAAAAGCATCCATCGGCGCGGATGGTAAAAGCGATCATCCCGATATCCCTAAAATAATGAGGCCCGACTCCAAGGACAAGTCAGATTTAAGGAATGATATCCGATTGGCCCTGATTAAATATTTACGCGGGGAGTAGGCTGGATCGTTTTTTTTCAATCGATGGGTTCGTTCCTATCTGTTTCGATTTCAGGTAATGCCGGGAATGGCACCCCGACACGCCTCAAATCTTTTATATCTTTTTGTAAAAGATCTAAGTTGTCATACCCTCGGGAGTCTCCGTAGGCCTGGATGAATTCAGTATAAAGACTCAAGGCTTTTTCCCGGTCACCGGGCGAATTTCGGAGGACTAGTGCATGCGCATGATTGGTTTTAAGCATTTCCCGATTGGCGTAGTACAAACCATTTTCTGCTTGTTCCTGCAAGGTGAGGAATGCTTCCGCTGACTTGACAAGCTGAATACAATCTTCCAAAACACCTGGTTTGTTCCATGCTCCCATTAAAAGGTAATAGGGCAGGTTGATGTGTTCATCCAGCCAGTATTTTTTCCATTGTTCTTCTGCATTGGGGAGCTCCATGCATCGTTTTGCGTGTTCCATTTTTGCAGTACTCCAGATAATGGCCGAATCCCATTGTTCCATGGCCACAAAGTGTTCCACTTTCAAATTTGCGAACCAATAATCGGTTTCAGAATTGATCAAACGTCGGTTCTTTGAACGCAATGCTGCCCGCAACTTGGGGGCATAAGCTTCAATTTGTATCTTCTTTTCAGGAAATTGCTCTGAAAGTTGAGAGATTCCGTAAAGTGCTATGGCTGTTTGTGCCGAAGTTGTAATACCACCATAATCCAAAAATACCTGGAATGAATCGTTTTCCAATACGGCGACATTGGCTTGGAAAAGGGAACTTAAACCATAGGTGACGTAATAGATACCGGCTTGTTCATAAGCATGTCTGGCTTCCGCTGTTTTTCCGGATAACAGAAAGGCTGTCCCTGTTTTTTCGAAAAGCGGACCAACCAGATTGTCATAATAAATGGTCAGTAAAGTAGTGTCGGATTGGAAAACGATCTCTGACAAAGGTTGAGCAGATTCAAGACCCAATTGAAGCTGGTAGATTGCTTCGGATGGTTTGCCGGTGTCAAGAAGGTATTTTCCCCAGGCAAGTCTGGTTGAAGTGAGTAAAGCGAGTCGACTGGTATCAGAGATCGTCCTAAAAGCACCTATCTCGGTTAGTAACTGCACGGATTTTTCAAAATGTGCCAAAGCGTCGGGGCTGTTTTGTTCAAAAACGCCCCATTTACGATGTGTTGTAGCTAGTTCAAGGACAACAGTCTCAAGCCAAATCCGTTCTTTTTCAGGGTTTTTAAATGTAAGAACCTTTGCTTTTTCGTAAGCATCCTCCAGAAGTTTAGATTGGATGCCCAGACGTAAAGTGTTGATTGCCTTGTTTTGTTTTTGAACAATTTCCCAATGCATCCGATCTGCAGGAGCAAGGTATTCAGAGGAATATCCCTTACCCAGGGGACAAAAATTGGAGAACGCCTCAGAAAGGCTTACCGTACCACAAAAACAATTGGATTGCAGTGTGTCAAGAATCTCGAAGTCCCTGAATTGCAATAAGTCTTTTTCAACCGCATCAAATTGCCAGCGTGACCCATAGTTTAGGGGTGTCCCATCCGTTTCGCTGATCAAAAAGAATCTTGAATACAAGGCAGATGCCTCCGAAAACTTTCGCTGAAGCAAGGCAATATGGGCGTTCAGGAGCACTGGGTCTGTGTCAAATTCTCGCTGGACAAACTTAATTACTTCAGCCGCTTTGCTAATATTGCCCCGTAATAGCAGTTTTTTTGTGTAGTCCTCATACATGAGGCTCATGTCATGACGCCAGAGTGCTTTGGTATTTCCATCTAGCCGTTCAAAGAGGTAAAATGCCCGATCACAGTAATCTCTTACCTGAATGATATTGTTGCTCTCTAAGGCTTGGCTTCTAAAATGCTGGAAGAAAGAACGAACCAGGGGGGCGTCTCCTGAAACTGCCAGGCGCTCAAAATTACCTGGATAATAAAGTGCTGCCTCCAGATTGTAACGCACGATCTGTTCAACGCTAAAGTTCTGTAATTGCCGGTTTTCGTCTTGTGCGACGGACCGTATATAACTAGGATCCAGATTGTAAGCCAAAACCCGTCCGTCCATCACAGCAATCTGCAACACCGCGCCCTCCTGAGAGAAACCAACAGAAGCTATTTCCGTATAATTTTGGAAAAGACTTTGGGCATCAACCACCTGAAGTTGAAGTGAGGCTTGTCCTGTTAAAACGTTCCAAAGAATGACCTTACCTGATGAATAAGCAGCGGCGAGCAAATTACTATTGGCCCGAAAGGCGATCGCCTGAATCTGCTCGTTTGCGGAGGCCCGAATCTTTAGTACTTCGTTTTCAAGGTTATTGAGATCAAAAACGCGGATGTCATTTCCATTAGTAAAAGCTGCCTTGGTTCCAGACCTATCAATTGCCAGCGCTTTTACTGGGTATTCGTGCAGTCTAAAAGCCCGGGGCTTATTGCCTTCATGGAGGGGGGACCAAACTTTCACGCTTGACTCATTGCTTTCAAATTCACCAAGGGATTGGTTTTGAACCAGCACCAAATTATCTGAACCAGGAATAAAGTGAATAGCTTCAATGGTTCCTCCCTCAAATAGCTTACTAGCCACCAGGAGGCCTGATTTTAAGGAACGAACTTCTACTTTATTCCAACCACTGAGATAAGCAACCAGTTTTTCTTCTTTAGAATCTATGGAGTAAGGAAAGGCAAAACCCTCATTGAGCAGTGGAAATCTAAATTTACGACCGTCGGTCAGGTGCTTTGCTTCTACGGTATCCGGGGAAATTTGGATCAAAGCCCAGTGATCTGAAGCTCCACGCAGAGGCTGTCCGGAATTTACCTGAGTGTAAACCGGTTCTAAGGCGTTGATCGTATTGAAAATCGCTAAAGTATCTGTAAAGGAGCAAAAAAGCTTACTACCATCCGAGCTGAAAAGGGGTTTAGATGTTAGAAGCTGTGGCAAATGATTCGCCGAGGAAGTTGGAGTATCCGTCAGGGCCCAGACACTCACGCTGCCATTTAGAGTTGCAGCAGCAACCCAGTGTGCATCGGAAGAAAAGCTGCCACTAAAGGGCTCAAATTCACCATACTGTAGTATTTGCTGCCGTACAAAAGTGTCGCCGGTAAATACATCCAGGATACAAAATGTGTTGTTTGGGAAATTGGAATACTGGCCTGCTACCTGATGTTTTGCACCAGATACTGCAATGGATCGAAAGGTTTCAAAGGACGACATTTTACGCGTATCCTGCTGGTTTTCAAGTCTTATGGGCCATGTTTGCCCCTTAAATCCTAGCATTGCGAGCCCTTCATCAGGAAAAAGTTCAAGGCGTAGATCTTTTTGTTCTACATACTCAGGGATGGCTACTCCTTCAAACCTGAATGTGTTTTCTATCTTCCAGGACATTCCAGGGGCTGATTTGGAGAGAATTTCTATCCGATCCCGAAATCCTAGCCAGAATTTACCTTTTACATACTGCATCGCCAATAAACCTTCAGGTACTCCAGATACAAACTCCCGGGGAACTGCTGGCAATGGCGCCACATTGACGTTTTTCGAACCTTTACGCGAATTCTGCTGTGCAAATGCTTCTCGCACGTTCAGGATCATGATCTTTTTTTCTTCCCGGTTTTCAAAGAAGAACTCGTCGCCACGTGTATTAAAGCACCAAATGGCTCCATTGGGTGCATTCACCCGAAACGAACGATTGCCTTGACGCAGGTCAAAAAATTTATTTCCCCAAAAAAGCAATTCCCCATTTGGTGAAAAATCAAAGCCCTTATAGCCATTCCCTTCACCGGTGTTATAGGACTGGACGATTTGCATTCCGGGCATCTCCCAGGAGATTATTTCGCCATTTTTTGGGGTAAATGCCCATAGCCATTGCCTTCTATCGGACAATTTTTGAAATTTGATCAGCGTATTTTCACCTAAATTTTCAGCCAATTCATAACAGAATACGGGCCTATACAACTCATCTTCCCGATGTTTAGATGACTCATCCCCATGATAATACCAGGCATCGAACATCGCCTGGACACAATCCGGATTGTCGTCAGGAGCAACATATTGATTTGCAAAGTCAGCCAATCGGAAAGCCAGGGAGCGGTCGGTGTTTTTCAATAATTCCTGCGCGTCATCGGCAAGATTGGCCGCGATGGCGTGGCGGGCCTGCCGTTCTGCTTCCTGTTGTTTTGCAAACAATTCATTTTCGGCTGCATTCCGGCAATCACTGATCTTCTCAGACATTTTCTGCCGGTCATTCTGGTCAGCATCTGCACAGTTTTTCGCAGCGCGATACAAAGCGGCGGCATCTTCCCAAAATTTGAGTTGGTAAGCCCGATTTGCTTCAGAAACCATCCTTTGGAAACAATCATCCAGCGTATCTTTCAGCAGATCATTTTTAGCAGCGTAATTGCGTCGGGTGATGGATGTTTCGGTAGAAAAAGCTCGTTTTTGGGGTGTTAATTTTGGTTTATCCGCTGCTATGGAGGCTTTTTTTATACCCAATTGCGTTTCGCAACGTTCAATACGGGTCTGTATTTCGCTTTGCCGGCGCGTATTGCCTTGTACCTCAGGGCAATCTTTTGCGAAATTGAAAAAACTGAGTGCCTCTCGAGCCTCTCCTCTTCGGAGCGCGGCATTCCCTTTATCCAGGTTTTGAGTGTAGCAATCAGCAGTCGTCTGCGTCTGCTGAACCGGGGCATTTTGAAGGTAGGATTGAGCGCCCAGGGATCCGGTGAAGAGGAGGACCAAAAGAATTAGAGTACTACGCATAGCTGTCTGGTCAGATTTTTGGCAAAGTTAGAAGAAAAGGCAAGTATGTGCGAAAATGGTCTGGCCACAATCTGTCTGTATTGAATCTAGTTCTCTGGCCTTGTATTCTGGGGTTTTTACCCAGACTTTTGTACTTGCAAGCAAACACTTGTGATGACTATATCCAATTCGTCCTGTTCTTTGTCAAACACATGATTATGAATACTTCTCGTTTGTTCTGGTTTGTCTTCCTCTTCACCTTGGTGTTGACGGTCGATACGCTTGCCCAAGGTAAAAGGGACTACCAATGGATTATTGGATATGACCAGGTTGCTCCTCAGGACCAAGCTATATCTCTGAACTTTAATTACTGCCCGGTTTATATTTCTCCAATTTCTACTGTACATGATTTATCAATGGAAGGTTCAAACACGAGCATGAGCGACAAGAACGGCAACTTGTTGTTCTATTCCAATGGCTGTTATATCGTGAACGCTGCCGGGGAGAAAATGGAGAACGGTGATACCATCAATCCCGGAGTGATGCAAACCGCTTATTGCAAAGCAGGGGGAAGCCCTTGGACACAAGGGGTGATTTCAATACCTGCTCCAGGAAGCGACAGCCTGTACTATGTGTTCAACCTCGACATGGATCTGCCTTATTTTATGGTGGATACTTTCATCGGCATTGCCCCCGAAAGACTTTATTATCATGTAGTTGACATGTCAAAAGCCTCAGGGTTGGGCAGGGTAGTTGCAAAAACACAGATAGCGGTGCAGGATACTTTTGGTAGAGGGAATATTCAAGCCGTCCAACATGCCAACGGGGTGGACTGGTGGGTCATCACGCCCAAGTCCCATTCAAACTGCTACTTCATGACCTTAGTGAATGCGCAAGGAGTACAGTCGCCCTTTTTGACTTGTGCAGGCAAAGTTTGGGGCGATTATGACACACAAGGGCAAGCGGTTTTTAGTCCGGACGGAGAGAAATTCATCCGCTTTACACCGCGAAGCGGCGTTAATATTTACGACTTTGATAATGAGACGGGAAATCTTTCCAACCCTATTTGGATTGATATGCCTAATAACCCTTTGACCTTCCATGTATCGGGGGGGGCGGTATCCCCCAGCTCCCGGTATTTGTACGCAACTGCGCTTAGAAATGCGTATCAGTTTGACCTGCAAGCCCAAGACATCGCTGCAAGCAAGGTACTAATTGCTGAATGGGACGGATATTCAAACCCTTATCCGACCATATTTTATCTTGCTGCCTTGGCGCCAGACAACAAGATATACATAGGGGGCACCAGCAGCCATAGTTTTTTGCATGTTATACATTACCCTGACAGTGCTGGAATCCAATGCGGGTTTGAACAGCGTGGTGTGAGCCTGCCTTCGAACAATTTCGCTACTATTCCCAATTTCCCGAAATATCGAAGTGTTCCTACACCTGTAGATTGCGACTCTCTGGTAAACAGCAGTAAGGTTGTTCAGCTCCAATCACCAATCAAAATCTTTCCCAACCCCGCCACCGACCAACTCAACATTAGCGGCCTCGAAGGCAATGTGGTCCTCACTATCACCGACATAAGCGGCAAAACGGTTTTTCTGAAAAAAGGTGATTGGCCTTCAGATGGGCAAGAGACACT
>JBILHS010000081.1:0-27383 GCA_044350425.1 Saprospiraceae bacterium
GCAACAATGCTGCCGGGGCCTTTGCCTCAGCGCTCAAGCTTCCATTGGCAGGCATCCGCACAAGTAATGGCATAGGCTCTTTAGGTACCATCGGCTATTATTGGTCCAGTACGGTATTCGACTTCACGTTGGCTCGAAACCTTTTCATCTCTGTAAGCGAAGCAAAACTGTCTACCAATGTTCGCGCGAACGGATTCACTGTCCGTTGCATCAAAGGTTGAATGGGTTGAAAGTTTAGTGCTGGAAAATTAGCCTCGTTCAACTATGCTCATTGTTTAATCACTCATTTCTAATTTCAAAAATCATGCAAACAGATATAACAATTGGCAGCAGAGCGCTTATCCCCTTCTCTTTTCGCCTTGCAGTAGGGGTACTATTGATCTGTACCTTGGGGTTTTCAAGTGTTTTTGCTCAAACTCCCGAAAAATTGAGTTACCAGGCGGTGATCCGCGATGCGAGCAACCATTTGGTTGTCAATTCACCGGTTGGGATGAAAACAAGCATTTTGCAGGGCTCTGTTACCGGCATTCCGGTTTACGTGGAAATATACAATCCCAACCCGGCCACCAACGCCAACGGACTGGTGACGGTCGAAATTGGCAGCGGCATTCCCGTTTCAGGAACCTTTGCGAACATCAACTGGGCAAACGGCCCTTATTTCATTAAAACGGAAAGCGACCCAAGCGGCGGAACAAACTACCGTTTCCGGAACAAGTCAGTTGTTGAGCGTTCCTTATGCCCTTCATGCAAAAACGGCTGAGGTGGTCGGCGACCACACACACGGAAATCTGACCAACGATGGCAAGATCGGTGCAGCAGAAGGGCGCATCATCACAACCGGCCAGGGTGGGAATCTATTGGCTACTGCCGGCATGGCCGCGGGAGAAATGCTCTATTGGAATGGGTATCGGTGTTACACGCCTTTTTTCTATGAAATTTCCCATTGGCGTTTAAAGAGCAGTGCCAATATGGGCAGCGAATGGTCTTCTTTACGTTGCCCGAATAATTGAATAGGTGAAAATATTCGTATCCTTATGAATTGTCAACTTCCAACTGTCTATTTAACGGGCTATCTACTCATTAGCATCCTGTTTACTTCCTATGAAGTTAATAGCCAAACCATAACAGGCGATTTTTCATCGCTTACCAGCCAGCCAATCAGACTCGTTGGTTTTCAAGGTTTTGATACTTACGAGATTGATAGTGCCGTTGTAGATGAAAAAGGTGGTTTTACCCTTTCATACGGCAAGAAGGATTATGGCATGGGTTTCCTGACCACACCAGACGCCAAGCAGTTCATGCTGATTTTAAGTGGCGAGAATATTGAACTAAAGGGCAGCGGGCTGGCGCTGCCTGAATCTATTGAAGTGGTTTCCGATAAGGAGAACATACTTTTCGAAAAATATGCCGATGAACATACACGCAGAGAGCAAACCCTGAGTGCATGGTATTATTTAGAAAAAATTTACAGGCTTGATTCGCTTTTTTCCATTCATGATGCGCCCAACCAAACCATAGCCCTTGAAAAAAAACGGATCAAAGAGGAGGACAGTTTGTTCCTGGCAAGTTTGCCCCGAAATACCTTTGTAAGGTGGTATTTGCCGGTTCGTAAACTCATTAGTTCAGCGTATGTTATTGCACAATATCGTACAGAAGAAATACCTTCCGCTATTGAGGCATTCAGAGCCATAGATTATACAGATGCCCGATTGGAGAAAAGCGGGTTACTGTCAAACGCCTTGGAAAGCCATTTCTGGCTGATTGAAAACAGTGGCCGTACATTAGATTCAGTTTACATAGAAATGAAAATATCAATAGACATCATGATTGGCAATCTGAAGTCAGATGATAAAAAACTGAATAAAACAAGCGAATACTTGTTTAATCTGCTGGAAAAACAGAGTTTGTTCCGGGCATCAGAGTATCTGGCATTGAAATTACTCAATGACAATTCATGTACTATTGACAAAGGTTTTGCTGCGCAACTGGAGAGTTACCGTGTTATGAAAAAAGGAAATACGGCGCCTGACATCGAATTAATTGGAGATATTTTTGCTCCAGGATATAAAACAGAAAAGACACCCCAGAGACTATCCGATATAAAAAGCCTATATACTGTTGTAATTTTTGGAGCAAGCTGGTGCCCTCAATGCCCCGCAGAATTAGCTCAAATTGTTCGGTCGTACCCCCTCTGGAAAGCGCAAAATATAGAAGTCGTGTTTGTTTCTCTTGATGAGAATCAAAATTTGTTTCAAAGTTTTGCAACTGTTTTCCCGTTTATCAGTGTTTGCGATTATAAAAAATGGGAGAGTCCTATTGTAAGCAAATATCATGTATTTGCCACACCAACCATTTTCCTGCTTGATAACAAAAGGAAGATTTTGCTTCGGCCGAACTCGGCAGGTCAATTAGATTCGTGGGTTGATTGGTATTTGGTAAAAGGCAATAAATAATCGATATCGTTGCAGCAAAATCCCTGCTTAATCCTTCTGATCGATGCTGCTTAGGGTCAACCTGAATTTTATATAAGAGTTCACCGATTCCACCGAGCCGTGTACAATATTTACATCGGTGGAATTTATGGCTCCGTCATCATTGACATCGAGTACAATTACGTCAATGGCAAAACCTGACTTGTGCTTGCTATTCTTTGCAGCACCGCCGAATTCCGATAAAAGGTAATTGTCCCATTCCAAACGACGACCGCTTACAGCAATTAGCCGAGCCTTATACCCTTGGCGTTTTAATGCTGCTTTAAGATCAACATAATAGGCCTTTACTTGCGGTTCCACGCCAATCAGGGAGTTGGTGTAAAACCATACTATTCCGCTAAAAAAGATCAGTATCCATAAAAGGCGGGACAGTGTTTTTTTCATAGTACAAATATAAAGAAATATGGAGGCATGTTTCAACGAAGCCCAAGTCGCTCCATCCGGTCTCCAATGCTAAAATCCTTCATTTCCTGTTCCAAACGACCAAAGTCCTGGCGCAACACCCGATTTGCCAACTTACCCGCCTTCAGCAAGTATATTTCATCGCAAGTGTCATTTAGGGTCGAAAAGATATGAGAGGAGATCACCACGATTTTACCCAAGGCCTTTAACTGGTGCATGATCTCGGTGATGATGATATTGCTTTGAATATCCACTCCGTTGTAAGGTTCATCCAGTATAAAAAAATCATTTTGCTGGAGCAGGATCCCTAATAGCGCCAACTTCTTTTTCATCCCGGTGGAATAGGTGCTGGCGTATTGATCGAGTGGGAGATCGAAGATATTTTGAGCCTCCAGGTCCTTTACAGGTGTTTTTCTTGCGTTGCACAAGAGTCGGATGTATTCCCTTCCTGTGATCTTTTCGAAAAAATAAGGGTCGGTCTGAAGAAAGCCCAGATGGTTTTTTAGCGGCGAATAGGGGCTTTTTATGGTTCCATCATGCAGTTCCAATCCCGCGATACACTTAAAAAGGGTGGTTTTGCCAGCCCCGTTTTCACCGACCACACCATAGATCTTTCCGGGCTCCAATGACATGTGAATGTCCTTCAGCACCTGGTGCTTGCCATACGATTTTGAAATACTGTCCAGAAGGATCACGCCAATATGGATTGAAGTCTTTTGACAGACTGTGAAAAAAAGAAAGGGATAATACCAATCAGTAGCGGGGGGAACACAAATCCAATGACCAGTAAAATTCCCTGAGGCAGACTCATCTGCTGGGGATAGTTAGCATATTTTGCCAGGACCATACAAGTCAGATATAGGTATCCAAGCCCTTGTACTGCCAGGATCACCGCCCAGTTTTCGGAATAAAAAATCAAAAGCGTAAGCAGAACCGGGAAAGAGAGCAAGCTTACATGCCTTAATGCTATTTTGACTTTGTAGCCTAAAAAATCCCTGGACGTACGTTGGTGCATCCAGACAAAAAAGCTGCCTTCCGGATTCCCATAATAACTCAGGCTGACCGAAAAAAGGAGCATTAAAGAAAACAGGCCAAGGTTAAAATTATCCACCATCAGGGACATGACCGTCAGAAAATAGGCGAAGAACACCAGGAGGGAGGTATTTCTAAACCCAACAACAAACTCAAAAGGGTGCTTGTAAAATGGGGTAGGGAGGCTAAAGTAAAATAGCTGCCTTACGTTCAGGAATACCGCAAGTCCGGCAGCCAGCGCCAATGAACCCGCAGCCCAAAAATATTGCTTAAAAAGCAGAAATAGCAGGAAGGGGGCAGCGATCAGGAAGTTTTCAAGGGCTCGTATCTGGAGATATTCCTGCCCGGAATAGCAGGATTTTATAAACTCATTTCTTCGGGCATTTCCGTGTTGCAGGATCAAAATCAGTGCAATGGCCAGGTAGAGATAAACGGCCAGTTCCGTTTTATGAAACAGGAAAAAGGACAAACCAGCAAATCCAACTACACCCAGAATGTAGCCCACAATTGGATGCAAACCAAAATCCTTTATATGCCGGTTAACCAGGGTGTATTGAAGCCTAAAGTAATATTTCATTTTTAGTGCAAGACCGAAGTCTAAAGTCAAAATGTCCAAAAGTCCGTTTCCGTACTTCACTCAAAAAACACCTCATCTATAAACACCCATCCCATTTCTCCTTTTCCCGGGTGCCAGGCGGGAAGTTTTTTGACAGGTTTCGCGACAATTTTTAAAACACGGAGTTTTTTGGCTTCAAACGAACAGTTGAAACCGGTTTTATAACCTGGCATTCCGACTTTTTCCGGCTGTGGCGGGATGATTTTCTTCAAAAGCGTCAAATGCTGCGGATCATTTCCGCCCCAGACCTGAATTTCGGCTGCCGGCATGATGTAACTTCCAATATCGACCAGGGTGCTGAAGGTAACGGAAGAAAGCGTGGTAGGTTGTGTGAAAAGAAACAATGCCTCCAGATTGGTTTCCTTATAGCCCAGCCATTTGTTGGTTCTGAAATCGGTATCCCCGATTTTTTTGTTGGCGAGGGTTTTCGGGCCTTCTCCTTTATACTGCGGGTTAGGCGGAAACAAAAGCACGATAGAATCCGGAAGTATCCCGGTTTTGTAAAAACTGCGGGTGGATACTTCGCTGGAGATCCAGCCGGGCAAAAAGGCTTTTGCGATCAGCTGGCAGGATTTTTCGATCGTAATGCTGTCGCCCGTGGCCAACAACGACTTTAAGCTATCCGGGACAGAACCATCCAGGGTGTATCGAACCGCTGCCCCCTGAATAAAATTCTTCAGTTTCACCCTGGTGATGGTGCTGAAGACCTGTTCATCCCCTTCAATAATGGGTGCATTGAGTTTGGCAACAACTCCCTTTCCATTATAGCCAGACTCGATGCGGATCTTTGGATAACTTTTTTGAAGTTGTAAGATTTCCTCCGGAGTTACAGCGGTATTCCAAAGATACAATTCAGATAATTCTGTAAGATTTCGAAGCAATTCCAGATCGCTATACTTTACAGAAGTGCCTGACAATGAGATACTTATTAAATTTTTTAACCCGTTTAATGCCCCTAGTGTTGCCCCGGTGATCTGCGTAAACGAAAGGTTGAGTCCGCGGAGGTTGGTAAAAGCAGCGATGAACTTCAGATCTTCATCCTTTAAGGGCATTTTACTAAGATTGAGGTGCACGATCTGTTCTTTGACGACTTCCAGGTCTTTCAAATCACTACTCTTGAAAGCCGAAATACCATAAAAATCAACGCCGAGGGCTGGAGAATTCATGGCCGCCGGGACAACGGCCCGATAGTCATTGTTCAGTTTTTGAATAGTGACCTCATCCGCCGCCTGGAAAGGGTAGGGGACCTCCTCTTTGGATTTCAGGCGAGTCATGGCCAGCAATCTTAAGGAGTCTGTTGCAGGCAAATCTGATATTTTTTGGCTGAAATTAGCTCCTTGCCTGATCCAGTGATACAGTACAAGGATCTCTTCGGAAGTCAGCTGAGCCTTGCCTTTCGGTGGCATATGTTCCTCCGCTTCAGGAGAGAGATGGACCCTTTGAAGCAAAAGTCCAAATTGCTTTGCGGTGCTATCCCAAAGTACGCCATTTTTGCCCCCTTTCAGTAGCATAGCCTCGGTTTCCATATTCAGTTCGCCTTTTTGTTTGGCAGAATTATGGCAACCCATACATTTCTCTTTCAGGATGGGGCGGACCAGATGTTCGTAAACCAACGCTTCTTCAAGGGGGACCACTGACTTTTCTATTTCTTTGCTTGCAGGTGCAAACAAATAGTTTTCGCCATGTGTGAGGGTGGCACCGTAATGACCGGCAAATGTCAGGGTGATCCAACTGATGCCTGCAATCAGCATGGATAAGGCTTTTGAGCTTCGAATGAATCCCCGAAAGGAATACCAGCCCCAGGCGATCACAGATACTGCGATACCGGTCCATTGATGCCAGACCATCGTGTCTTCCGAATATCCGCCTTCATTGGAAAGCAACAGGCCCATTAAGGCCGTAAAAACGCCACTTACTGCGGAAGAGAGCAATAAGGTATCACCCAGGTTCGTGGCAAAAGGGTTGCCTGTTTTGCGTTGCCCTAACTCCCAAAGCCCAGATATCAGCAGCAGCACGATTGGAAAGTGGAGCACCAATGGGTGCACACGGCCTGCTAACTGCAGGACCACGGGCACTTCCATTTTTGCTCCAAAAATGGCTAAAAACAGCAACAGACAGTTTAGCGCAAAACAGAAGTTGTAAAAATGCGCTTTCCAGTTTATCCGGGGCATTCAATATAGTTTTACCTCGTCCATAAATAACCAGGCAGGATTTCCCTTCCCCGGATGCCATTCAGGTAGTTTTGCAAGTGGGTAGACCTTCAGGATGATCTGCCTTGTTTTTATCTGTTTCTCAAAGTCCAAAAAAAGCGAAAGGCACTGCTTTTGATCTGATTTTTGGCCTGAATCCCAGGTTTTTTGACCTAAAAATTCCCAAACTTGGGTAGTAGATCCAAATCCATACGCCTCTATTTTGTGCGGCGGAAAGATCCAGGCCCCCTGATTTTGAAGCACATGAAACAAGGCCTGCTTCACTTTTTGAGGTTTGGCTAGATCGATCATGAGCAATACAGTATCCGTCTGGAAGCCCATCCAGGTATTATTGTTATTAGAAACCGATCCGCCCAGGTTATCTATCAGAGGGGCATTGCCCTTACCCGGATATCGCGCATGGGGTAGGGTAGTGCTGATGTTATCAACCTTTATGCCTTGCTTGAAAAAAGTCACTTCGACGATGTCTGAAGGCAAAAATCCAGGGCCAAAAACTTTCGCTTTCAGTATGGTAAAATTCCTTTTTAGCTGAAGCGGCCTGGTATATATGGGATCCTTTTCATCTGGATCCTGACCATTCGTCGTATAATGAATCCGGGTATTTGCCTGATTAAATTCCATCCTGACGGTTGCGGATCTTTCAAAAAAAACAGATTCGTATTTCAGGTAGGGTGGGGCGAGCTGGAAGGTATTTTGGGCACTAAGAGGGGTCAAAATAGAACCAATTAGTATAAATAAAATGGAACACGGATTTACACGGATGAGACACGGATTATTACGATTTTCCATATTAAACAGGTTCTAATTTAAAAGGATAGGTCTTCCCCGAATTCCATTGCGCCACATAAAGGTTCTCTTCATCATCCACACAAACATCATGCGGATACTGAAAAGCCTTGATGGTTTGATACATTTCATTGGGAATCAAACCCTTGTAACTCGGCTCGGATCCGGCAAGATTGGAAACCACCTGATTTTGTTTGTCTAAAATGGTTACAAAGCCGGACTGCTCCCACTGCCTGTTGTTGGATTGTAATACCGCGGCGTATAAATAGTCCCCATAGATCACTGGCCTGCAAACCCAGGCGCCCGGCAATGCAATGGTCTCGAGGTATTTTCCTTCCAGATCATAACGTTTAAAAGCATTTTGCTCACGGGAGGTCACGATCAGGCATGGGTTGGCTTTATCCCGCAGATCCACGGTGATTCCGTGTGCATTTTGCAGGTATTCATCTCCTGAATCACGACCACCAAAGTGACGGATGTATCTTCCCTGCGCATCATATTGGATCACAAAATCTTTTCCGTAGCCATCGGTGACATATATATCCCCATTGGGCGCAATAGCCGTTTCGGTTGGGACGTATTCCTCCGGTTTGGTGTATTGTCCCGTTTCTTTTGGGTAATCCAGGGTCATCAATACGCGTCCTTCGATGGTAGTTTTGATGACCTGATGCCGGGCGTTGTCGCAAATGAATAATACATCGGTTCCGTTCTCATTAAATAACGTAAGCCCATGAGCACCAAGGTATTCTGTTCCCCAGGCATCCAGAATCTTTCCGTTTTTGTCGTAGATCAGGACATTGTTCCGGGTTTCATTGGTCAGCAATAAGATCCGTCCTTTTTGGTCCTGCACCATTTCATGGCAGTCATTGACCGGAAATCTACTTACATCGGCCTGACTCCAGCGGGTATTAATCTTGTATCGCTTTTGGTTGTGGCCCAGAATCGTTTCGTTTTTTATCAAAATATCCGGCACCAGCATGGCGCCTGCCACGCTGAGGGTAGAATTGAGTATAAAATCCCTTCTTTTCATAAATATCCGTGTCTTATCCGTGTCTCATTCGTGTGATCCATGTTCTATCTTATTATGAAGGAACACGGATGACACGGATAAGACACGGATTTTTTATGCCAAAATGCCTTGAACGATTTTCCCACTAACATCCGTCAAGCGATACCGACGTCCCAGGTGTTTGTACACCAGTTTTTCATGATCCAAACCCATCAGGTGCAGTGCCGTTGCGTGAAAATCATGCACATGTACAGGATCGGAAGCAATGTTATATCCAAATTCATCTGTTTCCCCGTACACGCCAGGTTTGATTCCCCCGCCCGCCATCCAGATCGTAAAGCAACGTGGATGGTGATCCCGGCCGTAATTATCCGGGGTCAATACACCCTGGCAAAAATTGGTTCTTCCAAACTCTCCGCCCCAAACCACCAGTGTCTCATCCAACAAGCCCCGTTGCTTAAGATCCGTGATCAAGGCGGCAGATGCCTGATCGGTGTCTTTGCATTGCCCTGCAATCTGAGACGGAAGGTTATCATGTGCATCCCAGCCCTGGTGGTAAAGCTGGACAAATCTGACCCCGCTTTCGGATAGTTTTCTTGCTAGGAGGCAATTGGCAGCGTAAGTACCCGGCACCAGGCAATCTGGCCCATACAATTTGACCACGCTTTCAGGTTCCTTGCTAATATCAGTTACTTCGGGGATGGCCGTTTGCATGCGGTAAGCCATTTCGTATTGCTGAATCTTGGCTTTGATCTCCGGGTCGCCATACTGCTGAAAACTTTCTTCATTCAAGCTGGCTACACGGTCCAGCATGCGGCGTCGGTCGGCCTGGTCGATGCCTTCTGGGTTGTTCAGATACAACACCGGGTTTTCTCCATTGCTAAACTGCACACCCTGGTGTACGGAATCTAAAAATCCGTTGGTCCACAATTTGGAATAAACGCCTTGACTGTTGCCTTTACCCTTAGAAAGCAGGACACAAAAGGCCGGGAGGTTTTTATTACCACTACCCAGGCCATAACTGAGCCAGGCACCCATACTGGGTCGATTGCCCACCTGTGCTCCGGTTTGAAAGAAGGTGAGGGCCGGATCATGGTTGATGGCCTCTGTGTACATGGTTCGGATGAAGCACAGATCGTCAGCAACCCTGGCAGTATGTGGAAGTAATTCACTCAGCCACATGCCATGTTGGCCAGCCGGGTTAAAGGCAAATTTCGATCCTGCCAGGGGAAAGGTCTTCTGATTTGAGGTCATGCCAGTGAGCCGCTGGCCCATGCGGATAGACGCCGGAAGATCCTGTCCCTGCATTTCCCGCAGTTTCGGCTTGTAATCAAAAAGATCTAGTTGCGAGGGCGCGCCATTTTGAAACAGATAAATGATCCGTTTTGCTCTGGGAGCAAAATGGGGTAACCCAGCCATCAACAAGTCTTCCTCATTGCCGGAAAAGAGGTCCGGGATCATCAAAGATCCCAGGGCGATACTGCCCAGTCCCAGACTCAAACGGGACAGGAATTTCCGGCGATTCATGTTCAAACCATGCTCTAACAGTTCTTTTTCCATACGTTAAGATCGTGTAATAGCTTCTTCCATGTTGTAGATCGTATTCACCACCTTCATTAAGGCAGCGGACTCATCCAGGTCTAAATTGCGGTTCACCGGAGAATCGCCGATGGATAGTGTTTTCATCGCGACCAACTTTTTATCCTTGAACAATTGCAACTGCTCGGCATAATACCCTTTCAGAATTTCCATTTCTTTGGCAGAGGCCTTCCGGCAAATGATGGTTCTGAAAGCATGGCTTATTTTATCTTCAAGGGACTTTTGCTCGCCCTGTAAATGTTGGGCCAATACCCTCGAGGCCTCTAAGACGGTTGGATCGTTCATCATGATAAATGCCTGAAGGGGGGTATTGGTACGGGAGCGCTTTACCTGACATTGATCCCGGTTGCTGGCGTCAAACACCATCATCGAGGGAGGCGGTAAGGTGAGTTTGATGAACGTGTACATGCCGCGACGATACAGGGCGCTGTCCCGATCCTGCTCATAGGTTTTTAGTACACCCCGACCGGAGGTGGCGCCTTCCCAAAGACCTTTGGGCTGGTAGGGTTTTACACTGGGGCCACCGATCTCAGTATTTAATAATCGACTGGTTTTCAGTACGATATCACGAATAAACTCAGCCTTAAATCGCAAGCGGCTGGATCTGGACAGGTAGATATTATCCGGATCCAGCGCCAGAGCAGATGCTTTGATCTCAGAAGATTGGCGATAGGTGGCCGACATAAGTAACTGTTTGATCAGTCGCTTGACATCCCAATGGTGTTCCATGAGATCAACCGCCAGCCAGTCCAGCAGTTCGGGGTGGGAGGGGAGGTTGCCTTGCATGCCAAAATCACCACTTGTTTTCACCAGTCCATTGCCAAAAATCTCCTGCCACATCTGATTGACAAATACCCGGGCGGTGATCGGATTATCCTTAGAGACCGTCCATTGTGCCAGCCCCAATCGATTTCTTTGAAATCTGCTGGTATCAAAGGGGAGCACCGAACTTAAAGCAGCAGATCTAACCACCTCCCCGTGTTTGTCGTATGCTCCGCGATTTAATATATAAGTCGTTCTGGGTATATCTAGTTCTCCCATCACTGAAACCATAACAGGACTGGTGTCCCGTTTATTGATAAACTGAAGGATACTTTTCACCTCCACATCTGAAAGCGTCAGCACAGGGGTTTTTGCAGGTTTGGAGGCGCTCACATCCCCTTCAAAACCCTCCTCTTTGGAGGTGTTAAAGAATCCAAAGAGTTGATAATAATCCTTTTGAGAAATGGGGTCGTACTTATGATCATGACATTGGGCGCATTCAACCGTTAAGGCCAACATGCCTTTGCTGTAGGTTTTCACCTTGTCCAGAGCATATTCAACCCGGTACTCCTCGGGGATCACGCCGCCTTCTTCGGTATATTTATGATTTCGGAGGAAGGCGGTTGCCAGAATTTGTTCCTTGTTCGCCTGGGGCAGTAGGTCGCCAGCCAGTTGCCAGGTCACGAACTGGTCGTAAGGCATGTTGCGATTGAACGCATGGATCACCCAATCCCGGTAAGGCCACTGGCTTCGGATATTGTCGTCCTGATAACCATAACTGTCTGAAAATCTGGCAATATCGAGCCAGTACTGGGCCATTTTTTCACCGTACTGCGGGCTATTCAATAGGCGGTCTACCACCTTTTCATAGGCTTGCGTGGATGGGTCAGCGAGGAATTCATCCATTTCAGATTCAGAAGGCAAAAGACCTGTCAGGTCTATGGATACTCTTTTCAGCAAATGCTCTTTTTCCGCCGCTGGATTGGGCTCCAGGCCATTTTCGGTCATTTTAGCCTGGACAAAATAATCAAGCTCGCTTTTTGGCCATTTTGTGTCTTTGACCTTGGGCAACTCAGATTTTTTAGGCGCCAGTAAAGCCCAGTGTTTTTCGTAGACAGCACCTTGTTCGATCCACTTTTCCAGGATCTGTATTTCCCTTTGCGTCAATGGCTCCAGATGGGACTCTGGCACAGGCATTTGATAATCAGGGTCTTGTGAGGTAATGCGTTTGATGAGTTCGGACTCCTCCGGCTTACCGGGTACAATGGTAAAAGCGCCTTTGGTCTCCTTACAAGGGGCATAGGCGCTCTCGGCCTGGTCCAGCCTAAGGCCTGCTTTTAGTTGGTTTTTGTCCGGTCCATGGCAGGTAAAGCACTTGTCGGAAAGAATCGGGCGGACATGAAAATTATAACTGATCTTATCCGGTATATCCGTACCAGCTGCATCCTTCGAATTTTTACAAGCAATCCAAAGGCAAAATATCCCAAAAAGGGCGAAAAATGATGCTAAAATCCTGATTTTAGGCATAGAAATACATTTCAAACAAAGCTAAATTCTTCATTACTCGGGGTAAATATCAGAATTTTATCCTTGTTTAAAATGTTTATCCAGGAAGAAAATGGGAAAGCAGGGTAGGGGAGTACTAATACCCTAATATCCGCAACATAGATTCAGCATCCTGCTCTTTGAAGATCTCCCAATCCACAAATTCACCGTAATAGTTTTTGTCGATTAGAATATGTTTGGGGGCAGGTATCAGGCAGTGTTTTAATCCACCGTATCCACTCAAAGCTTCCTGATATGCGCCGGTATGAAAAAATCCCAGGTACAAAGGTTCATCTTTCTCCACATCGTAGGAAGGCAGGTAAACCTGGTTGATATGTGCTTCAGAGTTGTAATAATCAGCATTATCGCAACTGATACCGCCGATATTTACGCGCTGATATTCTTTTTCCCAGTGGTTTACCGGCAGCAGAATAAAGCGCTCCTTAATACCCCAGCTATCTGGTAAGGTATTGATGAGTGAATTGTCCAGCATGTACCATTCCTCGGAGTCGTTCTGTTGCTTTTTTCCGATAACTGAAAAAATGGTTGCTCCACTTTCTCCAACGGTATATTTACCAAATTCGGAGTAAATATCCGGTTCAGGTACCCCTTCGCTGTCGCAGGCCTCTTTGATCATTCGGACGATCTCGCTCACCATGTATGGATAATCGTATTCGAAGCCCAAAGAATTGCGGATGGGCATTCCACCTCCAATATTGAAGCAGGAGAGGGTAGGGCAGATCTTGCGAAGTTGGCAGTAGGTTTTGATTCCTTTTTTCAACTCGCTCCAGTAATACAGGGTGTCTTTAATGCCAATATCGACAAAAAAGTGCAGCATTTTTAGCTCAAACTTAGGGTTTGTAGCCACTTTTTCCTGGTAAAAGGATAGGATCTCACTTTGGCGAATTCCCAGCCTCGAGGTGTAAAATTCGAAATTGGGCTCTTCTTCGGTGGCCATCCGAAGTCCAATGCTATGGGTACCTTCCGGCAGTAATGAAGCGTACATTTCCAGCTCCTGGGCGTTGTCAATGACCGGAGTAACGTTTGTAAAGCCCTCTTTGATCAGTCCTGTGATGCGTTCAGCGTATTGAAGTGGCTTATATCCATTGTTGACAATGGTGGTGCCTTTGTTGATCTTACCTTGTTTGTAAAGTCGCCAGATCAGGTCAATATCAAATGCAGAGGATGTTTCTAACTGGGTGCCATTCTCCAGCACCTCATTCAGGATGAAGGAAAAGTGCGAGCTTTTGGTGCAGTAGCAGTAAATGTACTTGCCATTGTAATTATGCCGCTGGATGGCATCCCGGAAGAGTTTGCGGGCAGTCTGGATTTTTTCGCCAATTTTTGGCAGGTAGGTAAGTTTGAGGGGAGTTCCGTATTTTTTTACTAGATCGTATACGTCTATCTCATTGAACAACAAACGATTGTTTCTAAGGCTAAAACCGTCCTGAGGAAAGTCAAACGTCTGCGCTACAAGGTCGTGGTAAGTGTTTTTCATTGAAAAACAAGCAAAGGCGAAAAGTGAGGTTGTGAATAAATGTGCGCAAATGTAGGGGCTTTATATCAGCGGGCTTGTAGAATTTTCCAAGATGTTTTCAATTCCTTAGAATTGGACGGTTTGGGGTGAATTTCAAGCTCTATTTAACATAATATAAATTATAGAAATAAAATTTAGCGGAAATCAGAACCCTATGGTTCTTTTTTCCTTTCCCTTGAGCGGAGATTTCTTCAAAGAAGCCATTCTGATCGCTGTTACGGCTGCTTCGACGCCTTTATTGCCATGTTTGCCACCAGCACGGTCCAGTGCCTGTTGTTCATCATTGGTGGTGATTAAGCCAAAAATATGTGGCTTGCCAGTGGTTAAACCCAGATTGGTCAATCCAAGGGCTACTGCATGGTTAATATATTCGTCGTGGCTGGTTTCTCCTTTGATCACACAGCCCAGGCAAATGACCGCGTCCAGGTTTTGCTGTCCATTTAAGATCCTTGCACCCGCAGTAAGTTCAAACGATCCTGGAACCTGCACCGTAAAAATGTGCTCAGGCTTGGCGCCATGCTTGAGCAGCGTATCAAAACAACCCTCGTAAAGCACATGGGTGATGTGGGCGTTCCAGTCAGCCACAACGATGCCGAACAGGAATTCTGCCGCATCGGGAAGCTTGGTTTCGTCATAGGTTGATAGGTTTTTTAATGCAGAAGCCATATTTAAGTGATTGATTGTGAGTATTTTAGGCGTAGCCCTACCCTACCCTTTGTTCAACTGAATTTTCGCTTTCTAAACAAAACAAATCGTATTCAGTTTAGAAAGCGTTCGTTTTTATTTGCCTCAAACTTAATAAAAAAGGTAAATGATCAGGCAAAAATGCTATTATCTGATCATTTACCTTTTAAAAACAAACAAATAGTTTGCTTATGAATTACATGGCCTTTTTACGGGAAAACTTATAGGCTGGTGCAGCCACTTTGTAGGCTCCCTTGTCTTCTTTACTCGTATTGACCAGGTTGTAGAGGGTCAGGGTGTCGTTTTGGCCATTGTATTTATATCCAAATATTTTGGCGTCTTTTTGCCCTTTACTCGAGTCAAACAGGGTAATAACATCCATTTCCTGTCCTGCAACAAAGCAGTCCCCGCCCGTACAGAGTTCGTAGTGATCAAATCCTTTTAACCCTTGCAATAAACCGCCGGGAGTAAACATGATCTTTTGATCCGGGCCTTTGCCCAAGGGAGTGAATACGCCATTCAATACGTTGTGGTTCAGGGCGGTGGTAAAGGCTGAATAGCCGTCTGCCGTGCCTGCTTTTGATTTAATGAACCGATCCATACGAACACGGTCACCAGTCGGGTCTATCATCGTAATGTCTTTCTCCATATTGGAGTGGTAGATCAAAAAGACCGATTTCCCATTGTTGGCACCCATCAATTCTAGCGTGTCTACATTATAACGGAGCGGAACCATCCATGATTCTGTAGCATTGTAACACATTGCGCTGTCAGGTTTGGTCGGATTGAATGTAATGGCATAAGCGAAAGGTCGGTGCGCGTTGTTCATAGCTTGCAACACAGAACCATATTGATTGGCAAACGCGCAAAAATCCATAGCGATCCAGTGGCCGGCCAATACAGTAGGGTTTGCTTTGTCCCCGGGTTGAATATGAGCAGGTGCTGAATTTTGTCCGGCATTGGAAGGATCCTGTTTGCAGGCAAATAAGGATAAGATCAATAGATTAGCGAAAAGAAAAATTTTGTTCATGTACCAAATGTTTGAGTGCTGAATGGGCTTTTGCCCGGATTTCTATTTTAGATATTTTGTTTTTACAAAAAAACGAGGATCGCGTGCGCCCAACTTTCGTGCCGCTTCGGGAGAAAGGATCACTTCTACATTACGCTCATACCCCTCCGGTATTCGGCCAATGACCTTAGCAAATACCGTTCGATTGCTCATTGGATTGTTAACGCAGATAATAGTTCCGATCCCTGCATCCCGATGAAGCGCATATAGGGACCCTTTTTCTTTGCTGTCCTTGTGCCAGAAGCAGACGCCTTGAGCAGAAATTTCCTTTTTGTTCTTTTTCCCATCTTCATAGCTGGCTTTCAAAACCTCTAATCCGGTCTCTGTTTGTGCAGGACGCCAGTCTGGATGGAATCCCTCCGTGCCCATCCAGCCCATCAGCAGTCGTTGACCTGGCTTGATCGCATTGTTCTTTAAGCGATTGCGTTTCGCCACGCTGTCTACCGGCATTTCAAAATAGCGTTTGGCAATTTGAAACAAGTTATCACCCTGTCGCACCACATAATAAATTGAGGTGTTCTTAGATGCAATGAAGCTGCTACTTTTGTACCGCTTGATGGCTTTGTTTGGAATGGGGATCTTGACCCGTGAGCCTACCCGCAAGGTTGGATCGTTGCGAAAGGATGGGTTGTACTCGAAAAGTTCTTCCAGACCAATATTGTAATACCGGGAAATGGAAAATAAAGTTTGTTTGGCTTTAATGGGATGATGAATAAACTTTTTCCCTTCCTCCACCGTGAGCAAAAGGGAATCTTTCGATGTTAGCAAAGGGCTCGGTCGATCCTCTTGCCCAAACAAACTGGCGGACAAAAGAATCAAAAAAAGCACAAAAAAGGGCGTTTTTCTCATAGGTATCGAATCGGTTAACGGGAAAGTCAGCGCAAAAATACTTTACTAAAACCACTCTTCTACAAAAAATGGTACTTGCTGTTATTCCAGCCCGTTGGGCTTCTACCCGTTTCCCCGGCAAACCTCTGGCCAATATTGCAGGGAAAAGCATGATTCAACGGGTTTTAGAACAAGTTAACCTATCGACCCGGGTAGATCGGGCGGTAGTAGCTACCGATGACGAGCGAATTTTTGATCATGTGCGCGATATTGGCGGAGAAGTGATGATGACAAACCCAGCGCATCCCAGTGGTACCGATCGCTGCGCAGAGGTGGCCAATCACTTTCCGGAAGCACAAATCATCCTGAATGTACAAGGGGATGAACCCTTTGTTTCCCCATTACAGATCAATCTCCTGACCGATACCGTGCTTCAACATACTTATGCGTCCATTGCAACGCTGGCCAAAAAGATCGATCGTTTCGATTTTCTGGAGAATCCCAACGTAGTCAAAGTGGTTTTTTCTGAAGCCGTCGGGGCGGTCTATTTTAGTCGTCACCCTATTCCATTTGTCCGGGGATTAGAGCCCGAGGACTGGCTGAAGCAACATAGTTTTTACAAACATATTGGACTATATGGCTTCAGGCGAGATGCGCTGATGCAAATCGCCCGGCTCTCCCCTACCCCCTTGGAAATGGCTGAGTCCTTGGAACAATTGCGGTGGCTGGAGCATGGCTTTCGGATCGCTGTTGGAATCACGGAACTGGAGACCTTAGGTATAGATAGTCCGGAGGATCTGAAACAGGTGCTACTTAATCTACTATGAAAAAATTAGTATTAGGCCTTTGTTTGGTGATGGTAAGCTGTTCGTTAACGGCACAAAAACCAATCTTATTCAACCCAGCAAATCTTCATTTAGACTGGGAATTAATTCAAAATCAATACCAGGGAAAAAACCTGTGCTTAAGCAGACTTCGATTGTCAAATGAAGGAAAAAAAGCGCTCCCTTCAACTGGCTGGGCTCTGTATTTCAATTTTGTCCGACCCGTGATGGCAGAATATAGCCGTCCTTTTGGGCTGGAGGCGGAACATTTGGGTGGCGATTGGTTTCGGTTCAAATTACTTCCAACTTTTCCGGGAATACCGGGAGGAGGGAAATACGAGGTGGACCTCGTGGCAGATCTTTGGCTGCTGAACAAAACGGATGCACCGAATGGTTTTTATGTGGTTTTTGACGCGCAACCGGAAAAGGGTTATGCATTGAGCCCGACTAAAATCATTGCACCCACCCACCCTGAGCGTCTGGCCACCGGTCCGGAAGATAAGGCCCCTGCGGCAACCCCCGATCTGGTTTATCGCCAAAATGAGGCTACTCAAGATATATCCATCGACTCTTTAAGCCCTATCTTTCCCACTCCAGCCTGGTTGGAATACCAAAAAGGCGCTTACCTACTGAACTCCAGTGTGGAGATCAATACGGACCCTGCATTCAAACAAGAGGCCGAATGGTTGTCCAGAGCTTTGTCGCCCCTGTTGGGCACAAACGAAATCAGGATGGGTTCCGCCCGCCGACGGGGAATTTCGCTTAAAATGTCCTCCATCCCGATTCCTCCGGAAAGCTACCGCCTTGAAATTTCAGAGGAAATGGGCATTGTCATTCAGGCCTCTGCGCCTGCTGGTATTTTTTACGGCATTCAGTCTTTGATGACCTTATTGCCCCCGGAACTTTGGAAAAAAACAGCATCCAGCGTTCTACTGCCAAGCCTGTATGTGAACGATGAACCCCGGTTCCCCTACCGTGGACTGCATGTAGACGTGGCGCGAAATTTCCAGCCGGCCAGCGAGATCCTCAAGTTATTGGATGCCATGGCCTTGTATAAAATGAACAAGCTACACTTCCATTTTAGTGATGATGAGGCCTGGAGAATTGAGATACCGGGTCTGCCTGAATTGACAGAAATAGGCTCCAGACGTGGCCATAGTACTACAGAATCCAGGTTTTTGCACCCATCCCTGGGGTCTGGCCCTGATGTGGATGCCTCCTGGGGTTCGGGACATTACTCCCGTAGTGAATTCATCCAGATCCTGGCCTACGCAAAAGCTAGACATATTGAAGTTATCCCGGAAATTGAATTGCCTGGTCATGCGCGAGCTGCCGTAAAAGCCATGAATATCAGACGCCAGCGCTTGCTGAAAGAAGGCCAACCCGAAGCTGCTGAAATGTACAATCTGTATGATCCGGAGGACCGTTCTATCTACTTGTCAGTCCAATCTTACAACGACAATGTGGTTTGTGTAGGTCTGAACTCCACCTATACCTTTATTGAAAAGGTGCTGGATGAGCTCCTGAAAATGTATCAGGAAGTGGGTGCGCCCCTTAGCACCATACATCTTGGAGGAGATGAGGTGCCCGCAGGTGTTTGGGAGAAGTCTCCTGCCTGCAAAAAGGTCATGGAATCGGAGGGCTTAAGCGACTCCAATGAGCTTTGGTATTACTTCTGGAGAAAGATGCGTGATATGGTTCAAAAGCGGGGCCTGGCCTTGTCTGGCTGGGAAGAAGTCGGACTTCGGAAGACATTACTGGATGGAGCTCCAAAGAATATTCCAAATCCGGATTTTGCAGATGACAATTTTCAGATGTATGTATGGAACAATATTTTGGGTTGGGGCGCGGAGGATCTGGCCTATCAATTGGCCAATGCCGGCTATAAAGTGGTTTTGGGGCCCGTGAGCAATATGTATTTCGATATGGCTTACCAGAAGAATTTTGAAGAGCCTGGCTATTATTGGGGCGCTTATACAGATGTAGACAAAACTTTTGAGTTTATACCCTTTGACTATTTCAAAAACGCTCAAACAGATCGGTTCGGTAATCCGGTAGACCCGGCTATTTTCGTGGGTAAAAGCCGGCTGACAGACTACGGAAAGTCTAATATCATAGGGCTAGAGGGCTTAATTTGGTCAGAAACCCTTCAAGGCCCCGCCACACTGGAATATATGGTTTTTCCTAAATTACTTGGTTTAGCCGAAAGGGCCTGGGCGCCTGCGCCCGCCTGGGAAACCATGCCGGATGGCCCGTTGTTTGAGCAAAAATATACCTCTGATTGGACTCATTTTGCTAATCAATTGGGCAAACGGGAGTTGCCAAGGCTTGATTTTTATTCGGGAGGATATCAATACCGGATACCAACGCCAGGGGCAAAAATTCAAAATGGTATGCTGTATACGAACCTTCAATTGCCTGGGTTTGTGATCCGGTACACGATAGATGGCTCAGAACCGAATGGGAGCAGCCCGATCTACGCTGCGCCAGTTGCCGTACATGCTTCGGTTAAAATTCGGGCTTTTGATCGAAATGGGAGAGGGAGTAGAACTGTGTGGGTGGATTGAAGTTCGATATGGCGTTGGAAGAAGTGAATAGCAAAGAGGTGACATCTCGAAGCGGTAGCCAGCGCTGGATCTCCGTTCAGAGATAACTACCATATCATCGTTCCGAGGTGTCACCTGCTTGTACCTCGCAGATGACACCTCTCCACTCGGACGAAGGTTCAAGTAGAATTCTTCAGCCGCCGTTCCGAGATGTCACCTCTTCCTCCGTTCCGAGATGTCACCTCCTCCTGCGTCGGAGATGACACCTCTCCACTCCTACCCCGGAAACGAAACTTTCCCCATACCAACCATCGGAATTCCACCTAAAAACGCTCCTTCTTCTACTTTACCCGCCACCGTCTCATTTGCCAATACCGCGAACAGCACCGCTTCTTTGGCATCTCCATCAATCCCAAGTTTGGCCATGGATTTGATTTTAAATCCGGGTAAAATGTTTTTCAAAATACTCAAAATCAAAGGATTGTGTGCTCCGCCGCCACTGATATAAACGTTGCGTTTTACCCGCTTTTCGACTGAAATTTCTTTCCGGGATGCTATGATCGCCTCCGCTATGGTTTCTGCGGTCAGCTGCGTAAGCGTGGCCATCAAATCATAGGGATTTGGATTTCCCTTGGGTAATTGTGCAATGGCAGCTTTGATCCATTCCAGTGAAAATAACTCAGGCCCAATTGTTTTAGGCAGCGGTTTGGCAAAAAACGGATCGGATTTCAGAATTTCCAGCAGTTGAGTATCCACACGGCCATTTGCGGCGAGCCTGGCGTCCTCGTCGTATGCAACTCCGAAAAATTCGCGGGCGTAAGCGTCGAGCAACGTATTTCCCGGGCCAGTATCCGTGGCAAATGCTTTCGTAGGGTCTTGATCCGCAGGTAAATAAGTGAAATTCGCGATACCGCCGACGTTGAGCAAGTAGCGATCTTCTCCTTTTTTTGAGAACAGGTAATAATCTCCATAAAGGGCTAATGGGGCGCCTTCTCCACCGGCTGCCAGGTGTTTTTGCCTGAAATCTGAGATGGTAATAATCCCTGTCCGAACCGCCAGATGATCGCCATCTCCAATCTGTAGGGTTGCATTGGGGTAGTTGGGCAGTCCATGGTAATTGCGCGGCGCATGAAATACGGTTTGGCCATGCGAAGCGATCAGATCCACAGATTCCGGTTTGACCACCCACCGCTCCAGACATTGGTTCACCAAGGCAGCATGGCGTTCTGCCAGTATTACATTCAGCAGTACAAGATGTTGAAAATCAATCTCTTTTTTGGCAAATACGCTTCGAATCTCCTCCTTAAATGTATCATCATATGCGATGGTTTCAAATTGTAAAACCTGGATCTTAACTTTTTGTCCGGAGCCCTGAAAGGTACACAAGGCAATATCCAGGCCATCTAAAGAAGTACCGGACATCAGTCCGATGATCAGGCGGGTACGTTTTCGAGCAATCGTATTCAGTTGAATAATATGATTTTTCATAGTTAATTCAAACAATTATTGGCAATTGACGGTTTATATTGTTAATTATATTGTTTTTGAAGTTCATTTCAAAAAAGAAGTGAACAGGGCCTGTTGGGCTTTACATTTGCTCCGCCCGATCTTTTGGTATTCACCATGGACGTATCTCACCACATAAAAGCGCGTCCTTATACTTTTTTGTTATGGCTCATGCCCGTTTATCGGCCATCGGAATGGCTGTCCCCGCAAAATTAATTCCCAACGCCTATTTCGAATCTTTGATTGAAACTACAGAGGAATGGATCATCTCCCGAACTGGCATTCGAACACGCTACCATGCAGGGCCGGATGAATTCACCAGTGATCTTTGCGTCAAAGCAGTTCTGGATTTAGCGGCGCAATATCCCAATGTTTCGCTGGAAGATATAGATATGATTTTGGTTGCCACTACTTCTCCGGATCAACCCATGCCAAGTATGGCTTGTCGGGTACAATATAAGCTCTCCCTTACGAAGGCAGGTGCATTGGATATCTACGCTGCCTGCGCGGGCTTTTCATACGGGGTGATCATGGCAAAAGGCCTGATCGCAGGTGGTGTACACAAGAAGGTACTCGTGATTGGAGGAGAAACGCTTTCTAAAATTACGGACTTTACTGACCGTACCTCCTGTATGCTTTTTGGAGACGGCGCCGCTGCGGTGATAATAGAAGCAGATGAAACCGGCAATATCGGCGTTGGAATTACGGGCGCCAGTGGAGAAGGAGGCCCTGATCTATACCTGTCCGGTTTGGCAGAAAGTATAGATGGTCAAGCCCTTAAAATGAATCGCTGCATTGTGCAGAATGGCAAAAAGGTGTTCAAATGGGCGGTGACCAAAGTGGCCGAACAAATGCCCATCCTCGCTGCTGCCAATGGACTTAGCCTGGAAGATATTGACTGGTTTATACCCCATAGCGCCAACCTGCGCATCATTGAAGCCATTTGTAAAGAGACCGGGTTCCCGATGGAAAAAACCCTGGAAAGCATTGTTGACTTCGGCAATACTTCGTCTGCCAGTATCCCGATCGCATTATACCAGGGAATCAAATCCGGCAAGGTCAAACAGGGCGATAAGATCATGATCTTTGGATTTGGCGGAGGACTGGCTTATGCCGGGGTGGTAATTACTTGGTAGTTTGACGTAGCTTTGCCGGCCAAAGCAGTTGCGCAAATGCAAGCAAGCCAATCATTTACCCCCCATAGTAGCAGTCTGACGGAAGACGAGGTAAAGCGACGCTTTATGCCTTTTCTTCGCGATTTTTACAAAAACCGGTACGAACCCATTACCAATTCAGTTTCTCAGGAACTCGACAACGTAAGCAAAGAAGGATGGGTCGCCGACGGCCGGATCAGCTTCAGAAAGGCGGATGGCACTCCTTTTTTCTGCACGTTTGAGGCTACTTCACGAGACAAGGTTGAAGAAGTCAAGTACCGGCTGAATACCGATTATTTCCTCTGGGATTGCGCCGCATTCAGTCTGGTAGTTGCAGCGATTGCCTATGTCTTTTTCTTTGAGACCGACCTGCTCTGGCTGGTAGAGCTAAAAGTAATAGGAAATATTGGCCTGCTCACTGGGACCGGCATCATGGGCTTTTTTGGCTGGTATTTTTTGATGCAGGGCTGGAGAAAATACCGCTATATCTTTGCGATCCAACAGTTTAAACAATATTTTGCGGATGAACAATGGGTTGCAATCGCAGAAGATGTGTTTCCGGCACCCAATGATCCTTACCTGCTCGAGCTGCGCAATCAATGTGTTTACCATGGTATTGGACTGGCGATCATACCCCATGAAGGTGTGGTGCGCAAAGTGATCGATCCCTCCAGACTTGGAATTTTTGGTAAAGACCGTAAGATAACCCAATGGGTGACCCGCGCGGAGTGGTACCAGGCTTTCAGCCAGAATGTGAGTGGCATGACCGTCAAACGCCCCAAAATTCCCAACGAATTTACGGTGCTCTGGAACCGGATCTACCGCAGCATCCATTATCTGGTGGTGAACCCATTCAAGAAAAAAATCTGGAATCTCATCACTAAGCCCCTCGGCCAGAGCTCCTCGGCTTACTCCCGCTTTATGGGGTCCCAGGGAGTACAAAAGTGGGTAGGTCTTTTGATGCTTGTGGTGATTTCCCCCTTGTTTTATCGTGTAATGACCTTTAGTGACGCCAAAGTGCTGGATCTCAAGGAGCTCGATCTTCGCCCAAACGGTGTCAATCCGGAAGATCAGGTGGGATATCTGGTGGAAGGCGAACTGATTCCCTCGGATGGGGAACCCACCGGCGTTCCAAAACAGTTTCCTGTGGCCCGGGATAAAAAGTTGGAAGAGGCGGACAACACGATTGACCTGTCTGGCGGTGATGAGGATGCAGAAGAGACGCCCCCAAAGAAAACAACCAAAGCCAAACCGGCTGCAAAAACCACAAAATCCGTTGCAAAAGCCACCGATCCCTGTACGATATTGAAAACCAAAAGTGGATGGTTTGTACAGGATAACTCCTTTCCAAACAAAGAGCAGGCGTCGAATCGCACGCTAGAATTAAGGCAAAGGGGAATTACCTGTCAATGGGCTGCCCAAAATTGCATCGCAGAGGGTCGGACTGGCTGGCTGGTTTGGTTGGGGGACCTCTACCCTACCGAGGCTGCCGCAAAGGCTGCCAGCAATAGTTATTCCAAGGCATTTAGTCGTTATGGATTGAAAAACGGGAAGTTTTTGGTGCGAAAACTTCGATGAAAAAATATACTGTGAAAAAAAATAAAACGCAGAATTCCCTGCTCTGGAAAATAGAATCTCCCAAGGACGGCAAAGTGTCCTATCTCTTTGGCACCATGCACGTGCGTGATCTAAGGGCTTTTGGCTGGCTCGATCTGGCCTTGAAATATGTCGCGGAATGTGATGTTTTTGCAACAGAGTTCGACTTTTCTGAAGCGGATCCCGTCGCGCTGGCTACTGCACTGGAGTTGCCAGCGGGTAAAGATCTGCAACAATGGCTCAGTCCACAGGCCTGGAAAAACCTCGATCGGTACGCCCTCAAAAAATTCAAATCCTCCGCGGATACTTTCCGGAATCAACACCCGATGACGGTTAGTACGGCCTTAAGTATGGCTTTTCTGATGGAGGAATCAGCCCATTCGCTGGATGAAACGCTTTGGCAACATGCCCGATCGATCGGAAAACGTACGACGGGCGTTGAATCCTTTGAGGATCAAATGGAAACCTTGCGCCAAATTCCATTTGAACAGCATTTGAAAGGATTGACCTGGCTGCTTAAAAACTATAGGCGTCACAAAACACGCTTACACAAAATGATGGACCGCTATGCCGCCGGAGAAATTCAGGAGCTCTATCAATCGGCCAAAAAGGATGCCAAAGGCATGCGTAAGCTGTTGCTTTATCGCCGCAACCAATTGATGGCCAAACGTTTTGCTGAAATCGCCTCCACCAATTCACTGTTTTGTGCTGTGGGCGCCGGGCATTTAGCGGGTGGCAAAGGAATGCTCCGGTTGTTGAAAAAAGGGGGCTTTAAGGTGCGGCCGGTTTATGTATGATCTATGATGTATGACGTATAATGTATGACGTATGATGCTGCTTGAAACTCAATATTTGCCTTCTGTTGCATGGTGTTCTGCGGTTTGGCAATCTGAAACAGTTGCGCTGGATGGTGCAGAACATTACCAGAAAGGTTCTTTGCGCAATCGATGCCATGTCGCTGGTCCAAATGGACCACAACGGATGAGTATTCCGTTGGTAAAGGGCAAACATCAACAAACACCTATCAGAGAGGTGCGGATCTCCTACGAGGAACCCTGGCAACGGCAGCATTGGCGGAGCATTCAGGCAGCCTATGGGAATGCCCCTTATTTTGAACATTATGCGGACGATATCCGGTTTTTTTATGAACAGAAATGGACGTTTTTGTTTGATTACAACCTTGATTTTCAATTGCTTATCTTAAAAAAGAAATTGGGTTGGGAAGGCGCCTTTGTATTACAGGAGGATTACTTCCCGGCAGGTGCCTGGCCCCACGGAATGGATCTGCGCGGAGCATTTGGTGGAGGTATCCATGAATGTCCCTCCTGGTTTACTCCGCAGCGTTATCCGCAGGTTTTTGAAGCGCGCACAGGATTTTTGCCCAATCTGTCCATACTGGATCTGCTTTTTTGCAGCGGGAAAAACGGAAGAGAAGTTTTAGCAGAGCCTTTCTTTTTGCCAAATTAAACCTACTTTTGCGCCCGAAAAGCAGGGGTTAGTAGAATCATGTTTTGCGACTACTGGACATATAATCGGAGACAGGGGGCGTGCCCTAAGTGAAATTCAATCCAAAGCGACCATAGATTATTCCGTTTTTTCTGGCACAAACCTTCCAGGTTTTTAAACCCGGGAAGGTTTGTCGGCTCGAAAGGAATATAATTTGGTTTAAAGCTTGGGCGAAAGACTTAGGACGCGGCCTATGGACACTCGAATAAAAAGTATGTCCACCAGTCAACGCTAGGGTTACTACTCTAGAAAATTTTTTTGTCTTGGTTTCTTTTAGTCCCTGCGTGTTTCAAAATCCAATTCATACCATCACTTACTCTTGATAGGCGAAATATATTTCGCCCCACCCTTTTCCCATGGCACTTCAATGCGGCATCGTCGGCCTGCCAAACGTCGGCAAATCTACCCTGTTTAATGCGCTCACCAACGGCAAGGCCTTGGCAGCCAATTATCCTTTCGCGACCAAAGACCCCAATGTGGGTATGATTACCGTGCCTGATGTGCGGCTCGACAAACTGACAGAAATCGTCGAACCAGAAAAGACGCAGCCAACTACTGTGGAAATTGTGGATATCGCCGGTTTAATCAAGGGTGCAAGCAAGGGGGAAGGATTGGGCAACCAGTTTCTGGCCAATATTCGTGAAGTGGATGCCATCATTCATGTGGTGCGTTGTTTTGATGACGATAATGTGGTGCACGTGGACGGTTCGATCAATCCTGTGCGCGACAAGGAGATTATTGACCTGGAACTTAGTTTCAAAGACCTGGAAACGGTGGAGAAACGTCTGGATAAAAGCACTCGTGCTGCCAGAGCTGGCAACAAAGAGGAGGCCCGGGCTACAGAAACACTTACAGCAGTGAAGGCCCATTTGGAAACCGGGCGTGTGGTTCGCGAGATGCTTGCCAGTCTCGATGATGATGCTAAATATCTGATCACCAAGGAGTTGACCCTGCTGACGGCCAAGCCAGTATTGTATGTTTGCAATGTGGACGAAGGCGCCATCCAATCCGGGAATGCCCATACCGAGGCGTTTAAAAAATCGGTGGCGGCCGAAAATGCAGAGGTGCTCATTGTTTGTGCGGGTATCGAAGCGCAAATTGCGGAATTAGATACCAAAGAAGAGCGCCTGGAATTTCTGGAAATGATGGGTTTGACTGAACCTGGTGTCAACCGACTCATCCACTCCGCTTATAAATTGCTCAACCTCATTACCTATTTTACTGCAGGGGTGAAGGAAGTACGTGCCTGGACCGTTCGTCGGGGCGCAAAAGCTCCTGAAGCCGCTGGCGTGATCCACTCAGACTTTGAAAAAGGTTTTATCCGGGCAGAGGTGATCAAATACATCGATTTTATCACACTCGGCTCCGAAGCCAAAGTGAAAGAAGCCGGTAAAATGGCCGTAGAAGGAAAAGAGTATGTAGTGACCGACGGAGATCTGATGCACTTCCGATTCAATGTGTGATTCAATGTGGTCAATTTATTTAATGTGGTCAATGTGCTTAATGTGGTCAATGCACTCACACTGACCTAATTAACCACATTGACCACATTAAATTATTGACCACATTTTCAATTATTGACCACATTAAATACATTAACCACATTAATATTCGATCTTGGCGGCGTACTCATTGACTGGAACCCGGAATACGTTTTCCGTGAGGTCATTCCGGACACGG
>JBILHS010000207.1:0-4719 GCA_044350425.1 Saprospiraceae bacterium
AATTATTGACCACATTTTCAATTATTGACCACATTAAATACATTAACCACATTAATATTCGATCTTGGCGGCGTACTCATTGACTGGAACCCGGAATACGTTTTCCGTGAGGTCATTCCGGACACGGAACGTCGGAAGTTTTTCTTTGATCATATCTGTACACATGATTGGAATGTGGAGCAGGATGCAGGGCGTCGTATAGCTGTTGCAACACAATTGTTGGTGGAACAACATCCTAATTCGAGCTTATTATGGCCGTTGGGAAGAGATGCTGGGCGGGCCGATTGTGGAAACCGTGGAGCTGCTTCGTGAAATTCGCGAGCGGGGAACGCATCGTCTGCTTGCGCTGACCAATTGGAGCAATGAAACCTTTCCGGTAGCGCTCAGCCGGTATGATTTCCTGCAATGGTTTGAGGGTATTGTGGTTTCCGGTGAGGAACAAACCCGCAAACCTTTTCCGGAAATTTACGAAACCCTGCTCCGTCGGTATCAGGTAGATCCGGCTCAAGCAGTATTCATTGATGATGTCCTTAAAAATGTTCAGGGCGCAGAAAATGTGGGCATTCGCTGCGTTCACTTCCAAAATGCTGCCGGACTTCGCCAAACCTTAAAGGATTGGAATCTGCACGTTTAACACCTTCAAGATTTTCTTCGCTTGACTATTTGCGGGGATTCATGGCCTTGGCGGTCTTGATATTCCATTATGACAAATGGCTCACAGGAACCTGGAATGCCGCAAGTCTGCACGGGAAATCAGGTGTTTACGCGGTCAGTACTTTTTTTGTCCTGAGTGGCCTTACCCTCTCCCTCGTTTATCAGGACAGGCTCGACCACAGGCTCCGAACCTGGGGAAAGTTTTTTCGAAAACGCATTTTCCGGATTTATCCCTTGCTGTGGCTAGCGACCGCAGCCACCCTTTTCTTGGACGATGCTCCGCGTTCCGCTCAGGTTGTGTTCCTGAATTTCACAGGTTTATTTGGCTTTTTTAACCCCGCGCAGGACATTGCAACCGGCGCCTGGTCCATTGGCTGCGAATTGGTATTTTATGCCGCCTTCCCTACCCTACTGTTGTTGTCCAAAAGAAGTAAAATCGGTTTTTTGATGGTCCTTTTAGGGCTACTGGCCTGGGGCATCTGGACGGCGTTTACCGGATTTAGCCCTGACAAAAGCCTGCAAACGGAATGGTGGGAGGTTTATGTACAAGCGTCCAATCATGCCTTCTTTTTTGTCGGAGGTATGGCGATTGGGATATTCAGCAGCTACTTATCCAATATTCGGCCTTGGATTTGGCGGGTAATTCTGGCTTTTTTGATCCTGATTTTCGCCATTTTGCCCCTTGGAAGCGAACCATATCATCTGGTGAGCGGCTGGAATCGTGTTGTTTTTTCTGGTATTACCCTGATCCTGGTTGCGGCATTTTTTTACAGCAATATAGTTTTGGAAGGACTGCCGCATCAGTTTTTGAGCTGGCTTGGCGCGATATCTTACTCGCTTTATTTGCTTCACCCGCTGGTATTCAGGGGTATCCGTGCAGGATTGGGAAGGATGGGATGGCCGGATAATTATGGGCAGATCTTCCTTATATCCTTGATCGGAACACTTTTACTGAGCCATGTATCCTATTACTATCTGGAAAAGCCATTGGCCCAAAAGGGTTGATTTTGGACTCTGAACCTTAGACGATGGACCTTGGACTTGATTCCGTAAGTGCATGATTTCAGTTTTTTAGAGTGAAAATCCAAGGTCTAATGTCCAAGGTTCATCGTCTAAGGTCCAACGTCTAAAAGTCTGTACCCAATTTTTCTAAAAGCCATTCATGGTTCAGGATCTCGGCCTTTCCCCGAATGATCTCCTCCCGGAGTTTAGCCGCTGCGGCCTTATTGCCCGGCATAAGACGCATCAGCCGACGGGTATATTTGAGCAAATTCAGATAGCCCAGCCGCCGCTGTTGCGGAATGTTTTTGTGGCGATTCAGGAAGACCCGGAAGGACTCAATGAATGAATCCAGTACCTCATGATCATTTCGTTCAAAATGCGTGATCAACAGCATCATTTTGCTGATGAGGTTGACGCCAATATCGTCATATTCAACATTTTGCAAAAGCTCCAGCACCGCATCGTATTTTTTCTGAAAACGGTACACCCTTGCAAGGTTGAAAGCGTAAGTGTTCTGTCTGGAATCCTGGGGAAGGTGATTTTTAAATTTTTCCACGAATGCTTCTGCCCACTCCAACTTCCCTAAACCCAGCGCAGAGGCCACAATATTATTAAAACGCCAGGTCGCCAGCTCCCCATTTTGCAGGAAGATACCTTTTTGAATCGCCTCTTCAAAGACGTCAAAATACTCCTGCAAAAACACCCGGTCGCCCTTATTGATCTTGCCCGTGCAGTAGTGCAGTGCTGCATCAAACAATTCAATCGCTTCTTTTTGGGGCATCTCCGTAGCATGCATGTCTAACATGCGGCGCAGGTTGAAATAATGCGCTACCTGATCTTCCTCATAAAGCGTGAGAAAAGAATAGTAGTAGATGGCCAATTCCGGAACATTTTCAACCGGGTAATGATGTAAAAAAATCAGGATCTCGGGCATCCCTTTCAAGTCGTACTGATAGTTGCCGGTGCGCTGCTGACTAAGCATCGCGCTGAAAAGCTTCAGTTTTTCGATCCAGTAAAAAAGGTCTATTTGCTGGGAAATCTCCTCGAGGTTTGCCCTTGTATCCACTTTTACATCAAATTCCATCATCGTATAATACTGACGTTCAATGGAATAAGCGTTCATAAAATCCTCTATCGAGCGATATGGTTTTTGAGCTAAAGCCGAACGGGCCTGACGCATGGCACTTTGAAGGAGCGGGTCGACCCGATTTTGTACCGCAAAAGAGAGGGTGCCCATGGATTGCCGTATGGGGTCGAGCGCAGTCATTTCATGCGCCATAAATTCACCCGTTAAGCGAAGCAGATCAGAACAGTATTTTCTGAAATTGATGTCATCATAGGCCTCCTCGGGCGCGATTTTTTGCCAGACCAGCTGTCGGTCAAAGCCCGTCTCCCCTTTTTCGATCAGTCGGACCAGCACCTCACAAAGCGTCCCCATGGTCTTGCTTTGGATGAAATAAGGTGAACGCAAAAAACGGAGCAGGCGCAGGTGTTCCTCATGGCTCAGACAACTCAGGGTCTGCCATAATTTATTGCTGTACTGCTCGCCGGTACCGCTTTTTAAGCTGCGCTTTGGCATGGATGAATGGCACAATGGTTTGAAAATCAGTGCTTTCGGAAGTCTTCAAAGGCACAAATATAGCAATTATACAAAAGAAGAACCCACTCCTGCTATGCAAGCGGAAGTGGGTTCTTTTCGTGGTGGAATTGATTTAAGCCTGTCGTTCAGCCGCCAGAAAAACCAATGTCAATGATATCAATGATGATACATCCCTGGGCTTCAAGCATGGCAATGGTTAGGGTCAAATTGCTTGTAATTTCTCGCAAATCGGTTCCTCCTTCGCGCCGACGGTACACAACTACAACTTGTTTGATCGTATTATTCATAGTGCTGCAATTTGAATGAATGAAAGAGTTTGCTTCTGGAGACAAAAGTAATACTTGCTGAGAATTTCTTTTGGATTTTTTTTGGGTACCTGCCTTGTTACTGGTTCAGGTTTTTTTCTTGTTACATTTGCCCGCCCCCTACCCCATCATCACCTTCAAACCCGAAAAGAATCATCTCAATGTTCGAGCAAACCTTTAAAAATATAGACGACATCCTCCACAAAGACGCTGGCTGTGGAAGCGAATTGGATTACGTCGAGCAGACTTCCTGGGTGCTGTTTCTGAAATACCTGGACGACTTAGAAAAGGACAAAGCCACCGCAGCAGAACTTACAGGCAAGCCGAGAAGCATGAGATGAGCCACCTGTACGAAGACAAAATCAAGAACATGGGTAATGCAGGTCGCAACGGAGGAGATCATGAACATGATCCTGCATGGTGTTGAGGCCAATGCTTCGGTGCGTTTGCGAAAGTTGATCCTTGAAAATTGCAACTTGCATACCGTCTTGGACTTTCCGGGCGGAACTTTCACAGGCCTCCAAAGAAAGAGGCTACAATCAGATTGAAAGAAACTGACTTAGTAACGTTTTTGCCGATGGAATACTTGGTTTTTTTTCCAAGGAGATGGTTCCCATTAAAGAACGAGAATTAAAGGATGTTGCGGGTAGTTACACATACTTCGCCGAAAACGATGTGCTACTCGCAAAGATTACCCCTTGTTTTGAAAATGGGAAAATCGGAATTGCCAGAAATTTAACAAACGGAACTGGATTTGGCTCAAGTGAATACATTGTATTCCGTTCAAAAGGTGAGATAAATCAGGACTACCTGTTCTATTTCTTATCAAGAGAATCATTTCGGGACGGGTAACTGGTTAGCCTGATTCAAAATGGTTATCAGGCGATTGAAAAAAGTTTATTTTTGTGTTTCAATGGAGTTACCCAACGACATAGCAAGCTGGTAAGGTTGGCGGCAAACCAGGTCACGATGGTGGTACGCTCAAGATGGTGTCAGCGCCGGCACATATCAAGGCTATGCTGCTCCAAAGTGAGGTCGTCCACTATGATGAAACAGGCTTTTATGTGGGTAAAGACCGTTTTTGGGAACATGTAGCGAGCAACGAACGCTACACAGCCTTGTTTGTACACCCGCAACGGGGCGCAGCAGCCCACCAAA
>JBILHS010000242.1:0-2952 GCA_044350425.1 Saprospiraceae bacterium
CCCACTTTTGCAGACAACTATGAATTCCACGATGTCGTAGGCGCCGCCTATGGCACCTTTAGCCAGCAGTTTCCCAAGTGGGGCTACCAGGTTGGCCTGCGTGCTGAGTCGTCCAAATACACCGGAAAACTGATCGATGGCAACACTACTTTTGGCAATGAATACCCGATCAGCTTGTTCCCCAGTGTGTTTTTGAGCTACAAACTCAATGATGAAGACAACCTTCAGCTCAACTTTGCACGCCGGATCAATCGCCCCGGATTTTTCCAGCTCATTCCGTTTACCGATTTTTCAGACTCCCTGATCCTGCAACGCGGCAATCCGGCGCTCGTGCCAGAATTTGCCCATACTGCCGAATTAACCTATCAGAATGTATTGTCCAAAGGCCACAATTTCCTGATCTCGGCCTATTACAAACAGACCGACAACCTCATCACCCGGTATGCTTTCCTGGAATTCGACCCGAACCTGCAACGTACCGTCGTGATCTCCACCTACGCCAACACCAACTCCAGTCAGGCATACGGCGTAGAACTGACCTCGAAAAACACCTTTTGGAAGATCCTTGAACTCACCACCAACCTCAACTTCTACAACTCCGTGTTGAATGCACAGAATGTAGAATCCAATCTACGCAACGAGCAGTTCACCTATTTCCTGAAAGAAAATGTGAGCCTCAAACTGCCAAAAAGTTTTACGATCCAGCTCAATGGTTCTTACCAGAGTCGCACGGCATTTGATACCGGTGGCGGCGGCGGTGGACGCGGCGGTTACGGCGGCGGCGGCGGCTGGGGTGGTCCCAGCAGCACAGCACAAGGTTATACCATCCCGGTCTGGTACGTCGATGCATCCGTTCGCAAAGATTTCTGGAAACGCACTGCCAGTCTGACCCTGAGTGTGCAGGATATCTTCGCCTCCCGCAAGACCGGTTCCCACACAGAATCCACGGCAATTTTCATCCAGGACACCTGGCGTCGCCGTGACCCGCAACTGGCGCGTCTGACCTTTTCTTACCGCTTTGGCAAGTTTGATATTTCCTTGTTCAGAAGGAAGAATACCCGGATGGAAACAGAAGGAATGGAAGGAATGTAATCGTGAGAACCCAAATGCCACCTCTGTGATTTTTCACCGCGTAAGTACAATAACGCGGAATCTTGACAGCTCAGCCTTACCAGGTATTTTATAGACCAAAAAAGCACCCTACTGTGGCTGGTGGGTGCTTTTTTGTTTTTGGAGAAGGGCCCGTTTTGCAGGGAAAACGGTTACGAAACCTCCAAGGTTTCGTAACCGTAAATCACCTAGTGCCGTGCCCCTGGGGTGGAAGAGCCGTACTCAAAGAACTTCAGCACGCGCTCAACCGCTACCTGCGGTGCTCACCAGTCTTTGTACCCACCCTGAGTAAATCCTGGCTCAAACGGCTCAAACAGGAGATTCACATATACGGTTGGCTGATGAGCGAAGTGGTCCGGCAGCGCGGCCTGTCTCATGCTTTTGTGTTTGACAATTTCCGGCGCTCGGTGCTGGGGCAGGTTGAGTTTGTGGGATTTGTGGAAGGCAAGGACAGTGCGGTGTTTCGGAAACTGGCCGCGAAGGTTCGCTGGGGATAAAAAAACGCCATCCCGGAAACCCGAAATGGCGCACATTCACTATTTCAATTTTATCTACTCCTAAATTAAACCACAAATACCTCCACCGGTTTCGACCAGGCACTCTGTCGCTCGGAAGCACCCAGGGAACGCACCCGAAACTTCACCTCTTGCCGTGGAGGCAAACCTTTCAATTGAACTCTGGTAGCTGAACTGTAATTGCCGTTTTTCCAGGATGCTCCCCCATCCGCCGAGTACTCAATAGCATTGCTTCGAACCCGTGTAGGACTAGCCAATCGGAAGGACAGGGTGACGGCCCCGCTTTCGCCGCGACTGAATGCACGCAGGTCGTAAGGCGCATCTAACAAGGCATTGGTGGATACCGCTTCCCGCATGGTCTCCATCCCTGCGACCGCTGCGGTATGGGACAAAGGTGAATGCTCCCGGCTGCAAAAAAATACTACACTTTTTGGCGGGTATTCCCCGGCTTTTTGGGCCGTTTTTAGGCTGGAATGCCTGAAGGGTATGGTATTTTTGGGGGATGGGGTTGTTGCATGGGTTTTCGGTTGGCCCCTGCCCCTAAAGGGGAGTCTGGCTCGACCAGTGGACAATTATTTGAATTTCAATAGATTATGCACTGGTAGAGCCAGACTCCCCTTTAGGGGCAGGGGGCGCAACCAGCAAAAAAGCCCCGGTTTATGACTACCGCTAAACCTGCACAAGCCCATTAAATTGCTCAAAAATCTGTAACACTTTTTGCAGATTCTTCCAACAATGGTCTTCTTAAAACCGTCTCAAATGCTCAAAAGAGGTAAAAAAGAAATGAAATCAAGCCTGAAGTATACCTTCCAGCAACGGAGCATCAGGCTAAAGGTGATGCTTTTGAATGGTCCAGACATTTGTTCGCGACCATTCCATATCCTGCCGAATCAAAAAGACATCCATTGAATCGGGAATGAAAAGGTCACGGGGTTTAAACATATCTTTTTACAGCAGTCAGGCCTCCAAATTCCGCCGGCGAAGCCGACCCCATCCTATTTATCCTGCCTAATACTTTAGATTAAAAAACGCCTTAAACCCTCCAATCACCAATTATTTGTCCGCCAGATTGCCATATCAAAAAAATCTTTTACACTTTAACATTTTTCTCAAAATAACCCTTTAGTATTGTCCCGAAAACAACGCTCATCCAAACCCGCCCAATGACAAAACTACGGCTCCTGTCAGTACAATTTGATACCCCCATCCATCCCTGGGAACTACCCGCCTTCCGGGGCGCAGTAGCTGCCAAGGCAGGTTATGAGAATGACCTGTTCCACAACCACGACAACGAAAACGGCGGCTTCCACTACAGGCTCCCACTCAT
>JBILHS010000061.1:0-32172 GCA_044350425.1 Saprospiraceae bacterium
TTAATGATTTTAATGATTTTAATGATTTTAATGATTTTAATGATTTTAATGATTTTAATGATTTTAATGATTTTAATGATTTTAATGATTTTAATGATTTTAATGATTTTAATGATTTTAATGATTTGAGTGATGCAAATGCTTGAATTTAAGCATGATAGGATGTTGAAAATTGCCTGGCAGGTCCCCCGTGAACCGTCCCCCGTGCCCCGTCCCCCGTGCCCCGTCCTCCGTGCCCCGTCCCCCGTCCCCCGTGCCCCGTCCCCCGTGCCCCGTCCCCCGTCCCCCGTCCCCCGTGCCCCGTCCCCCATGCCCCGTCCCCCGTGCCCCGTCCCCCGTGCCCCGTCCCCCGTGCCCCGTGCCCCGTCCCCCGTCCCCCGTGCCCCGTCCCCCGTGAACCGTCCACCGTGCCCCGTCCACCGTATACCGTCCACCGTATACCGTGCCCCGTATACCGTGCCCCGTTATCTCAAAAACGAAGGCGCCCTCCGCCACTTAGTAGCCTGCTCATAAGCATAACCCAACCCTAAGATCGGCCCATCCTGCCACATCCCGCCAATAAACGAAAGACCGATCGGCAATTCATGCACACGCCCCATCGGTACGGTCAGACTTGGATAACCCGCCGCCGCAGCCCCCTGGCCAAAATAAAATCCATTGGTTGGGTAGCAGTCTCCATTCTCCAGGTCGATCAACTGAACCAGACCGGAGGTGATACCCACAATCGCATCGAGTTTTTCTTTTTGTAAAAATCCGTCTATGATCGTCCGGGCGGTATAGGATTGTTTTCTGATTTCAAGATAATGCGGATCGGTCAGGGGGCCTCTGGCCTCCGACATTTCAAAAATATCCTGCTTGAAATAAGGCATGGTCCGGGCCTCGTTGGCCTTATTGAAAGCAATGACATCTGCCAGGGACTTTACCCCTGCATTGGCCGTGGCGAGGTAACGATTCAGCCCATCTTTGAACTCATACTGCATCAATTCAAATTCTACCTTGCCCAAAGGGTCGATCTCTTGGAGCATTTCGATCTCGACCAAGGTAGCGCCCGCTTTTTTGAGTACTTCCAGCGCGTTTTTAAATACTTCAACGACGCCTTCGTGGCCCTTAAAGTGCGTTTTTTCAACGCCGATCCGTTTGCCTGCCAGGGCATTTGGGTCTAAAAATGAGGTGTAATCGGTCGGAACTTTGCCTGCACTGCCAGTGGTTGCGGCATCTGAAGCATCCACGCCGGTCATGGCTGAAAGCAGGATCGCGGCATCACGTACCGTCCGCGTCATGGGGCCGGCCGTGTCCTGCGATGCGGAGATCGGAATGATCCCGGTCCGGCTGATCGCTCCGACGCTGGGTTTCATGCCCACGATGCCACAAACCGTGGCAGGCCCGATCACAGAACCGTCTGTTTCGGTGCCGACCGCGACGGTGCAAAGGTTGGCGGCCACCGCAGCTCCGGAGCCTGAGCTGGAACCCTGCGGACTGCGTGCCAGAGCAATGGGATTTTTGGTTTGTCCCCCGCGACTGCTCCAGCCGCTGCAGGAGTGTCTGGATCGGAAATTGGCCCATTCGCTGAGATTTGTTTTGCCTAAAATGACTGCCCCGGCATCGCGTAGTTTTTTAACAACAAAGGCGTCCTGGGCAGCATGGTGGCCTTCCAGCGCAATGGATCCTGCGGTGGTCATCATTCGATCGCCGGTGTCGATATTGTCTTTCAGTAAAATGGGGATGCCGTGCAGTGGTCCACGGATACTTCCGGCCTTTCTTTCGCGGTCCAATGCATCCGCTATGGATAATGCATCCGGGTTGAGTTCAATGATGGAATGGATGGCAGGCCCTTTTTTATCAAGGGCTTCGATTCGGGCGAGATACATTTCCGCGATCTGACGTGCAGTACGCTCGCCGCGCCGCATTTGACCCTGAAGCTCGGCGATCGTGACTTCGTTGAGTTCAAATTGGGTCGGGTCCGGGTCAGCGGAAATTTTAGTTGTGTCGTGGGCGCTGTTTTCGTTGTCACATCCGACCAAGGGCCATACTGAAATGGCTACGGTGGTGAGTGCCGAATTTAAAATGAACTTTCTGCGATCCATGATCCAATTTTTCTGAATAAACATAATCGGGTAAATGTAAAGATATTGAAACGCTTGGCGGGAAGTATTTGAAAATCCCCAACATGCTTTAAGAGCAGAGTACCTTGTTGGCCGGACGGAACAAAGCATATACTCAAACTTTATTTAATTAAAATCAGATGTTCAAAAAATTACGCACCCCACTCTTTTTATGCCTGGCTATTTTGGCCTGTAAAAATGAACCCAAACCTGATCCGGCTCCGGCGGCACCGAAAGCAGCAGCCCCGGTTCCAAAAGATGGCGCTACAACTTATTCCCTTTCGGAAGGTACTGTTTATTGGACGAGTAAATACGTCCTTGGAACAAAAGGGCACGTGGGCACCATTCGCGTAGCGAGCGGAGAAATCTGGGTAAACCAGGGTCAGGTCCAGTTTGGAAATGTAACGCTGGACATGAATTCAATCCAGGTTACCGATATTAAAGAGCCGCAGAAGCGCAATGAGCTGGAGACGCACCTAAAAGACTCGGATTTTTTCGAGACAAATAAGTTCCCCAATGCCGAATTTGTGTTCACCAGTGTGTCGCCCGGCAAAGAGCCTGGGTTCAAGGAGGTGCTCAATGGAGATCTGACCATGAAGGGCATCGCTGCGCCAGTGACTATTCCTTTCAAAGTCAGCATTGAAGGTGATATGCTCCATGCTGAATCAGCAAGTTTTCCCATCAACCGCACTAATTGGGGGGTGAATTTCAAGTCAAGTATCCTGGGGACTGCCCAAGATCAGATGATCGATGATATGGTGGCCATCCGTTTGGAGGTGGTGGCTAAAAAGAAGTAGCTGCTATGCAACGCCCACTTTTCCCGTCTTTAACCGATATCCCACCTCATGCACTGCCCTGATTAAATAATATTACGTTCCCGACCCTCAAGTTTTACGATTCCGTTACATCCTTTTACATGTGTTTTAGGCCCGTAATTATAAGGCCAGGTAGTTTTGTGGCGTCAAGTAGTTGGTTTTTGATCCGGCCGCTTGCCTCCATACAAAGCACTACAAGTTAATTTGGGCGAAAGGTTACGGTTGGGCGGATGAAAAGACGATGCTGATGGAACAGCATTGGCTTACGAAGGGCAATTCTGTGATCCAGCTTTGATGTATAAAGTTTTGAACGAATTAAAATTAGATCAATAAAAATGAAAGGACAATATCATCCAATCTACGTTTTGCTAATCTTGTTCATTTTTATTACCTCGTGTAACGGACAGGAAAAAACAAAGTCAGCAGAAGAAAATCAACTGAAGATCGATCTTCTCGCACCCGGACAAGGTGTGCAAAAGGATACTTCAACACAAATTTCCGAATATGTCGTAGAAGTCTTTGAAGATAAAAAAGGGAATCTGTGGTTTGGAACCATGTCTGATGGTGCGGTACGTTATGACGGAAAAATGCTTACCTACTTTTCAACTAAAGACGGACTATGTGATAATACCGTTGCGAGTATTGCAGAAGACCATGATGGAAATATTTGGTTTGGTACGCATAATGGTGCCTCCAGATATGATGGAAAGACTTATACCAGTTTTGGAAGCAATGAAGGCCTGCCTGGAAAAGGCTGCAATATTCTTGTAGACAGAGCGGGCAATATTTGGGCTGGCACGAATAGCGGTGCGTTTCGTTTTAACGGCTTCGCTTTTTCAGCATTCGATCTTCCTGATCCTGACACAGGGGATCAGTCCTATAAATGGGTTCGAGGCAAAGTATGGAGTCTGTTAGAAGATAAAAAAGGGAACATCTGGTTTGGCAGAGATGGCTTTGGTGCTTGTAAATTTGATGGCACCTCATTCACCCATTTCACCAGAAAAGATGGGCTTTGCAGTAATATCGTAACGGGTATTGCGGAAGACAGACAAGGGAATTTTTGGTTCGGGTGTCTTTCTTCTGATTTTCCTAAGGAGGATAAAGCAGGAGGCGTATGTCGCTATGACGGCAAGACCTTTACAAAATACCCGGGCATGGAAGGTCTCAGCAAAAATGACATTTACAGCGTTTATGCAGATAGAAAAGGAGACATCTGGATAGGTGCAACAGGCCTGGGGATTTATCGCTATGATGGAACATCATTCCAGTTATTCAAAGGAACAGACCGTATGGACCTGACCTGGAGTATGGGTATTCAGAGCATTCTGGAAGCCAGTAACGGTACGCTTTGGTTCGGATTCTCCGGAGGGCTTTTCCGGTTTAATGGGTCTGCAACAATTAATGTTCCGAAGGATGTTCTGGAGCATTGATCATTCAAAAAACCATCAAAAAAATGAAAGATCAAACCTTACATACTTCCAATTACCTACTATTCTTTTTGTTCTGGTTCATTACTTCCTGCAACGGGCAAGTAAAAACAAACTTCCCGCAGGGGAGTGGCAACGAACAAAATACAATAACGGAAAGTCGGCCAAAACTGGTCACCACACAAGGAACAAACCAATACGGTAGTGTCTCTTGTGGGGTACAGGACAAAGCAGGCAATCTTTGGTTTGGCACTTCGGGAGAAGGCGTCTATTGCTACGACGGAAAATCTTTCACCAATTATTTAGTGAAAGATGGATTGAACAGTAATAACATTTTGTCCATCCTTACCGATAAAACCGGGAATATCTGGTTCGGTACCTCAGCAGGACTCTGTAGGTACGACGGAACAAAATTCACGGATATTCCCGTCTCTGTGGCCTCTGGTATGGGTTTATATCCCGCTACTGAAAAGGCTCCGGACAAGGGTACAATGGAAGTCTGGAGTCTGATATTGGATAAGTCCGGTAAGCTCTGGATAGGCACTGGCGAAGATGGCGTCTATTGCTACGATGGTACCTCCTTTACCCGTTTATTAGACCAGGAAGGGCTGATCAACAAGAGCAATATCCAACTTCGGGCAGTTACGTCTATGATGGAAGATAGTCATGGAATGATCTGGGTTACAACCTGGTTTGAGGGGCTTTGCTGTTATGATCCCGCTGCTGGCGCGATCAACAATTTCAAACCGAATGGAGACCGGTGGTTTGGTTCTGTTTATGAAGATAGATCTGGCATGCTTTGGTTCGGCACAAGAGACCATGGTGCATATTGTTACGACGGGAAAACCTTTAATAATTTTTTTGCGGACACACCCATCTTCAATGCCTGCGGTGTTTGCACCATGCTGGAAGATAATGACGGAAATATTTGGTTTGCTACAGAGTCTGGTAGTTCGGCGGATCGGGAAAAACTCGGAGGCGTGTGGTGTTACAAGCCCCGGGCTTCTCAGGTAGGTTTCAGCAGTATGACCAATTACACCACCAAAGACGGACTCCGGCATAATTCGGTATTTAGTATAACCAAGGAACGATCAGGCAAGCTCTGGTTTGGCACCCGGAATATGGGCCTATGCAGTTTTGACCCATTGGCCAGTTCTGGTCCGGATGGAAAAGCTTTTGTTGATTATTCAGACACAGGCTCAAAGGATTTTCGTAGCATATTTGAAGACCAGGCAGGAAACCTCTGGTTTGGAACGAATGGAGATGGCGTTTGTCGTTACGATCCTTCGGCAGCGCCGGTGGAGGGATCCCAATCCTTTACTTTTTTTACTTCGAAAGATGGACTGAGCGGAACCGACGTCAGGTGCATCACTGCAGATAAAAACGGCGAACTGTGGTTCGGAACGAATGGAGGGGTGTCCAAATTTGACGGAAAAAGCTTTACCAATTTTACAGCAACAGAAGGCCTGAGCAATCCTGATGTCTGGAGTCTGTTGATCGATAGAACCGGAACTATTTGGGCAGGTACTGTTGAAGGTGTTTTTCGCTATGATCCTTCGGCTGTAAAAGAAGGTTCAAAGGCATTCGTCAGCTTTCCGATCCCGGCGGCTACGGAAAATGATTTTTCAAGGTCGGTATCTGGCCTGAAGCTGATCTGGGATATCAAAGAAGATAAGGCCGGGAACATATGGTTCGCTACCAATGGTCGGGGTGTTTATCGTTTCGACCCCGTTTCGGGCGGATTGACCAATTTTTCTACTCAGGAAGGCCTCTGCAATAATTACGTGAACGGAATTTTAGCAGATAAAAGAGGGAATTTATGGTTCTCAACACAACACGGTGGAGTGAGCCGTTACATCCCCTCGAAATTGCCGGGAGGTTCAAATTCGCCGTCTGTCAGGCAGTCCGAACTGACCGCATTTACCCAGAAAGAAGGTCTCTGCGGCAATCAGATCGGGAGTGCGTTTGAGGATAAAGCCGGTAACATTTGGTTTGCGGCAAATAGCCTGATCTATCCTGCCACCCACCGCGGGAACGCCTGCCGCTACGATGGAAAGCGATTTGAACTGTTTGCAGACAATGAAGGCCTGCTGTCTCATAATTTCATTCAAAACATTTTTGAAGACAGCAAAGGAAATCTTTGGCTTGCAAGTACCGGCGGGCTTTTCCATTTCGATCCCGCGATAGATAAATTTGTCAATTTAACCCGCACATGGGCCTTCAGAGCGCGCTTAACCCCTAAAATTTGATAAACGAATTAATAACCATGAAGCACCTTAAAACGCTAGCAAAAACATTCAGACAAATGACAATGCATAAACTCAAAAATTCAATCTTTTCTTCACTGTTAGTGTCCATATTTTTTACATCTTGTAACGGACAGACTCCAACAACCACGACCACAAACAATACAAATTCAATCCCTAAAAAGGAACAAAACCCAAAAATTGTTCGGACGTTGGGGGCATATTGCGAGAATGTAGGTTGCCAGCTTCTTGACAAAGACGGCAACTTATGGTTTAGCATTAGTGGAGAAGGTGTCTATCGTTATGACGGAAAATTATTTACCAACTTCACTACTAAAGACGGTTTGTGCAACAACAATGTAGGTGCAATTATTCAGGACAAAACAGGAAATATTCTAATTGGGACGAAAAATGGAATATGCAAGTATGACGGTAATGAATTTACAAAATATCCTGTGCCCGAGACATTGAGGGTTACCTGTATGCTAGAAGATAGAGATGGTAATTTATGGTTTGGTACTATGGGAAATGGAATTTATCGCTACAATGGGACAACGCTTGACAATTTTCTGAATAACAACGACCCAATTTTTAATTTAGGAAGTACAAACCAACTTATCCTTGATATTCTGCAAGATAAAAATGGAAATATATGGTTTAGCTCCTGGAATGGTGGGGGGGTATGGAGATATGATGGAAAAGATTTTAAAAACTTTCTACCTTCTGCTGACTATTATAAAACAAACCAGGACAAAAGGACCTTCAACAATCCACAGAATACTTTCGAAATTAGTCCAGGCGCCAAGTATGCTCTATCGGAAGATCATATCACAGACGATATGATTTTCTCGATGACGGAAGACCATTCAGGGAATATTTGGTTTGCGACAAGAAACCACGGCATTTGCTATTACAATGGGAAAATATTTACAAGCATCGCAATAAATGAGGGTTTTGACAGCGGAGGGGCAACAGCCATCTTGCAAGACGATAAAAACAATTTTTGGATTACGACCTGGGATCAAGGAGTTTGGTATTATGATGGCAAAACATTTGAAAACTTTACAGAAAATGATGGCCTTGTTGGTAATGCCGTTATGAGTGCTCTGAAAGATAAAGACGGCAATATTTGGTTTGGAACAAAATGGTTTGGATTAAGCCGTTATGACGGTAAATCTTTTACAACCTTTTCTAAATATAAAGACTAAAAAATAGCATGACGAGCCCCACCCCGCCAGCGGGGTTTCGGAGCTAAATATCCGATCTTGCGGTTTAGAAAGACCTGAGGAGGCGGAGTGAAAATTGCCACCTTCACCAAGCCCGAAACCGTTGTGCGTCATATTGTAGAAATTCAAAATGAACAAGAAATTAAAAATGATTTACCTGTTACTCCTAGTGACACTAGGCTATTCTTGCGTTGAAAAGAAATCAACTGAAAAAGAAGTTAATAAGTCTGAATTGCTAAGCACTTCAAAAACCGACACCTTAAAATTCACTTCTGGAGTAGGCTATATATTTCAAGATAGCAAAATGAATTATTGGTTTGGAAGTCATAAAGAAGGAGTATGTCTATTTGACGGAAAATCGTTTAAATATTTCACAATTAATGAAGGTTTGTCTGACAATCAAATCCGTTCTGTTCAAGAAGATAAAGATGGGAATATTTGGATTGGAACTGCAAATGGAGTTTGTAGTTATAATGGAAAGGTAATTACAAATCATACTCCAACAGTAAGTTATGACTTGACGAGTAATTGGATAAAAACAGATCATGACCTTTGGTTTGCTGCTGGAAACAGGGAAGGAGTATATAGATATGACGGCAAAAAATTGAATTATTTAGCATTTTCAAAACCTAAAAATGTTAACCCTGATGATTTATATGCTGTAACAAATTTTTCATTGGGGGAAAACGATATGCTATGGATTGCGACTTATTCTGGGGTTTTTGGATACAATGGCAATCAGCTTACCATAATTAATGAGGAAAACTTAGGCATAATAAAAGGAACTGGACCAATTCATATTAGAAGCGTTCTTGAAGATTCCAAGGGTAGATTATGGATCGGAAATAATGGGATTGGTGTATTACTAATAGATGGTGAAACAACAATTAATTTTTCTGAAAAACATAATTTAATTCATCCAACAAGTTCAAGAAGAGGAGACAAATCACAACCAGGCACACTCGAACATGTTTTTACAATTGAAGAAGATAGCCATGGAAATATTTGGTTTGGTGATCGAGATACAGGAGTTTGGAGATATGATGGAAATACGATGACTAATTATACAAAGAATGAAGGGCTAACAAATGAATTCGTCTTGACAATTTACAAAGATAATAATGATGAATTGTGGCTTGGACTGGCAGATGGAAATGTATTTAAGTTCAATGGAAAAACATTTGACAGACCGTTTTAATGAGCATTGGGCGCTTCTATTTCTACCCCACTTTCCCCGTCTCCAGCCGATAGCCCACCCCATGTACCGCTGCAATGCCCACAGAAGGATCGCCGGCTAGTTTCTTGCGTAACCTGGACACAAATACATCTACACTGCGCCCCACCAGAATACCCTCATCCGCCCAAACCTGCTGAAGAATGAGATCCCGTTCAAGCAACTGATCCGGACTGCTCACAAAAAGCCGGAGCAATTTTGCTTCCCGGAAGGTGAGTGTTTGCCGGACGCCGCCACAAATAAGTACCTGTCCGGCCACATCCAGGCGTGAATTTCCGAAGGCCAGCCAGTCTGTTTCCCCGACCATGTCGGAAGAATCTGGTTCGGGTTTTTTTCGACGGGAGAGCCAGAATCCGCCCAATCCGCCCAATAGCAGCAACAATATCACAGTCTTGTCCACCCCAAGCCAACCATTTCCGTCCTTTTCCAAAAATTTGACCTCTATAAAATGACAACCCTCGGGCATTTCCCGGCCGCCACAGGGCACCTCTGCATTTTGAATATAATCCAATTGATGGTAGCCCAGGTCAATGGTCTCATCATCGCAGCGGCGCACCGCAACTTCATAGGGGCGGCGGATGCCATGCAACTCGAGCGAAGCCTGCAGTATGGCTGGCAATTGATCATAATCGAACGGTTGCTCCAATCGTACACGCCAAATGCCAACGGCGGTCTGTTCAATGGCCGGAATGCGGCTTGTGCTATCGCCGGATGCGCGGAGCAGGGCATCTGCAGTGCGCCGAAGCGCCAGGTTGATTTTTTCTGGCGAAAGTTCCCCCTGGTTTTTTGGAGGAGACAACGGAAGTAGCCAGGCTACTATGGGCAGGACCAAAAGCAGCGACCACAGCCTGGGGTTTTGATTGAACGCGACTTTACCCATGGTTAGAAACTTTTTGAATAGCTGACCAAACCGGATCAAATGCCGGGAAAACGGTAGGTTTTTGAAGATGCGAGCAGAAATCATGCCCGAAAGTAGGATATTTTCTCAACATCCCACGACTTGAACGGCATAGATGACCAAGCCTGATACGGCCAGTTCGATCCGCTCATTGCTGGTAGACAGGCGAATGAGTTCCCAGTTTTTGCCCATATCCGAAGAACGGAAAATACCCTTGTTCGTGCTGCAAAAGAGATGTTTTCCGGCTTGTTCGATGTCGTGAATGATCAGGGCGGATGGATGACTTTCATCCACCTGGAACACCAGCGGGTTCAGGTCTAAACCCTGGTCAATTCGCTGCCAGGTTTTTCCCTGGTCGGTGGATATCCGTAGTCGGTTCGATTTGCTGTGATCTTTCCAGGATCCACCATCGGTGATTGTGATGATGCCGCCGGCGATTGGTTTGGTATTGTAAGCGCCTAAATCTTCCGTCAGTACCTTGTCCCAGTGTTCGCCGCCATCTGTGGAGCGTAGCAGCCCGTCATAGGTTCCGCAGACCAATACACCACCTTCTGCCGCAAAACTATTGATTCCGGTCCCTTCAAGGACATGCCTCCAGTTTTTTCCGTCATCGGTCGATTTGTACAAACCACTTTCACAACCCACAAAAAGCACACCTCCTGAAGTTTCAAAAATGCAACGTACCGTCTTGTCTTTCAAGGCTTCGTGCATGGGCAACCCGATTCCTGTTCCCGGGATCGCTTTAAAAAAGCCTTTTCGGTAACTGCTGAAATAGAGTCCGGTCCGGCTTTCGAAAAGCCCGGAAATTTCCAGGTCCTGGAAGGTTTCGGTATCCCAACCCGTGACAGCCGAGCGACTTCCACTGCGATACAGGGTGTTTTCTGAAGCTAAGATGATAGCGTCATCCGTGGCAAAAATCCGTCCAATGCCAACCTTATCGGGAAGCCCTTCACTGACATCCAGCCAGGTTTGTCCCCCATCAGTTGATTTGAAAATGGTATTACTCGCTGCGGGCGGCGCAATGGAGTTACAACCAGGTGCGGCAATGCCGGCTTGCATGACAACATTGCCAGTCGACTGCATGGCGGTTTCCTGTGCCTGCTGACAGGAAGTAGAGAGTGCGATAAGGACAATGAGGCCCGGGATACTGATTTGCATGTTTTTGTTTTTTATGTGAAACAATACAGCAAAAGTAGGTGGAGGCCGAAAACAGGCAGTTTTTTGAGTGTAAAACGATGTAACAGAAATGTAAAAGGATGTTTCCGGGCCTAAAATCATTTGCCTTTATTTCCCGTTTTCTGCCATTCATGCTCCAGAATGGCACAGCCAAATTTGAATATATACGGATCCATGCAATGATCTTCCACCGCTCCGCTTTCAAAACCGGTTCCCGAACCAGCGTCACTAAATTGCTGAAGCGCAGTATTTAAAAAATGGGTAGAAGCTTTAATGGAAGTTTGAACGGTGGCCAGGTTTTTTTGGACCTCCTCCAATTGTCATACGTCCATATTTTCAAAGTCATGTTCAATCCCATCCTCCTCCATCAGGATCTCGCGGCCGCTGATTTTCTAGGAATGGTCAAACTTGATGGGAACGGCTCCGAGGTGCTTGAAGCCAAAGATCTGAAGAGGTATCTGGGGGACGATATCCTCGTGGTTGATATGTATAAAAGTCTGACGCTCCAATAATTCATTGTAAGCCAATCAATTCCGCTTGTTCTCTGGCTTGCTGGGCAACACTTTCATGACTCCATCCATGCCCTCGAGGATGCCAATGAATTGGGCTTCTGTCAGCTCCGAAGGACTAAAGCTAATAAACCATATATTTTCTTCTGAAATGCGGCGTGCAGGGGCGACCTTCATTTCCATGAATTGGGTGCAGAAGTTTTCAACATGGATATCTTGCCTGAATTGCACCAGAACTTCCCCGCTTAGCCTGATATCTTTAGGCTCCAGTCCATTTTTGACCATGATTTCATGAGATTCAGCAATGTCCTGCATCAATTGTTCCAGTTTCAGAACAGCTTCCGGAAGCCCTGAAGATCCTTTGACGAGATGTTTCTTGTCGCCATTAAAAACGATGAAAGTGCGGGCGGGCACATCTGCTATGGTGCTGGGCAGCTGGGCAGGGTATTGCCAGAGATTGGCTCGGTCCAGCGCTTTTTGAAGCTTAGAAAATTCATCTGCTGTCAATTTTATGGTTTCCTCCCCCATCTTTTCTACATGGCTCATCCCTACATAATCCAGGGTGCCATCCTTGTGAAAGGTGAGTTTGTACACCGGACAGTATCCCCGGCAAAGGCTGGTTTCAAATTGAATGAGTTTTTCACGGGCAACTGGCGCGGTGGCCGAAGTTTGCTGCGCCATTACATTTTGCAGTGAGGTGATCAAAAAAGCGGCAAGCAGAAAAAGTTGTGAGTGCTTCATATCCAAAGGTTTGTGACTTTTTGGGCGGAAAGGGTAATCTACTTATTGTGATTGAATCGGCCGATCAATTATCGGCCAGAGCTATATTTGGCCACAATATCGCATACATTTTTAATTTTTACCAATATGTACTCGATTCTGTTTGCAAATTCCTTTTTCAAGGGCTTATTTTTAGGAATTAGAGCTTGTTTAAATTTCCATGCCTGCGCGAAAGCAGGGAAGTTTTATTTTAGGCAAGACGCATTTTGCAGACGTAGCCGGCAGCTACGGTGAAAAAATGTAACGCAGCATAGAATAAAATTTTCCGCTTGCAGCCAGGTAATGGAATTTTAAACACGCTCTTACGTAGTTGTGCTGTTTTTTTGGGGGGGGATAACATTGAAATATATCCCCCCAATGAGTAACATAGAGATCAACAAGAAAACAGAAATGTACCCAAGTAAGGCCTTTGGGTCCAGCATGATGGTAGTTAAAATGAGCCCAGCTTCTAAACTAATCCGGATCAACTCATTTCTTTCAAAATGCCGGCTTATATTTTCATTAATCACTATAGCCGCGTTTGCCATGTTTATGATGCCAATAAAACCACACAGGTAGAATGTCCAATTTGAAAAGAAGTCCTTGTAAACCAATAATAGGATTATGCCAACAGTGCAAAAAAGCAACTGAAATACAGCATAATATTTAAGGTAAATAGATACGGGGACTTTAATTCTTTGAATAGGTACTTCAGTAGCTACAACATCTTCTGGTTTCCATTCCGGTGGCATGAACCATACTTTTATTTTGTCCTTCCAGCGATTTGTGGCGCTCATGGTTTTCCATAAATAATGGTAATGGTGCCCAATGGCCCAAAATGGATTGTTATCTGTATAATCACTTTTTATCCCGTACTCCACTTTTTCAGTCTCTTCCTGATACGTTCCGAAAAGCCGGTCCCAAATGGAGAAGGTGGAGCCATAATTTTTGTCAATGTAAAGATCGTTTCTGCCATGATGCACCCGGTGCAGCGAGGGGGTGATGATTAAATATTCTGCGATTCTAAGCTTGGGGACATACTCGTTATGCACCACAAAGTCCCAGAGGCCAGAAACTTTCAGGGTGATGACCAAAACAGCCGGGGAAAACCCCAATATGGGCAAAATGGGCCAGAACAGGATCCTGTTTATGCCCTGAAATGGGGAAGTTCGAAAGCCATTTGAAAAATTAAATCGATCCGAAGAATGATGCGTTACATGGCCCGCCCAAAGGAAGTTGACTCTATGTGAAAAACGATGGTACCAGTACCCCAATAGATCAATGGCAAATACTGCCAGTACCCACTGATACCAGGCTTCCTTTATTTCAAATATCCTAAAATTGTCGTATGCGTAAGACAGGGCAAAATACAACAGCCCAAAATTGAACAGTGCACCAATCTGATCCATCGCCCCGATGGCCAGGTTCATCACCAGACTGCCGGTATATTTTTTATCGGTGTTTTTAGAACGCAGATACCATTCTATGAGGCCGATCAACAAAAATACGGCCAACAAAAAAGCAGAGGGGTTTATCATGGTTTGAATGTTTTGGTTGGGCAAATGATGGACGACCTTGAGCTCTTTTCCAAGCGCTAAGATGAAAATATTTTTTGGTTTTTCAGGCAAATTTTTGTGATGTTTTGGAGGCCTCCATGCATAGGTTATTCACCGGATAACTATCTGGTTTTTCCCGGTGAGCCCTTTCAAGGCCTTTCCTTACATTTGTCGGTTATGAAGCCAACCTTAAGTGTTCTTTTAGGATATGTTTTTGTACTTGTACCCTTTTGGGCGCAATACGCAGGCATTCAATTTCCCCCGCTCGTTTTTGCCCTTAGCTACCTCTTTGGTCTGGCTGTTTGGGCCGCAGGTTATTACCAAATGATCCGGTACGGTACCTCCGCCGAACTGAACCTCTTGTTTGTTTTGGGTTTGGCACTTTTTGCCACTATGCCTCCGCACATATCCAAAGACATTTATGTCTATCTGCTGGAAGGGAAACTGGCGCTGAATGGCCACCTGACCTATACCGACGGCGCAGCAAATTTGCTGGATCCATTTTATGTTTTCATAGACCCACATTGGTTGGATTGCCCGAATCAGTATGGACCCGTGGCCCTGTTTTTTTTCAAGGCCATCGCCTGGCTTGGGGGAGAAAATGTTTTTTTGGGCATATTGTCTATGAAGCTCATCGATGTGGTCTGGTCTGTGTGTATCTTTTATACCGTAAAGTATATTGCCAAAGCCACACAGCTCAATGCGGTGCGCGCACAGATCCTGATCTGCCTCAACCCGGTTTTTTTTATTCAAGGCCTGGGTCAGATGCACATCGATCTGCTTTCCTGTGTGCTGGTATGCGGTTTTCTTTACGCCATCGCTCAAAACCGACTGATCCTGGCTGGTATTATGATCGGACTCATGGGGGCCACCAAGGTGATGCTGTTCCCACTTTTCTGGGGTCTATTATTGGTCTATGCTGCCTATAGCTGGCATCAAAAAACATTGAATTTTAAAGCGCTGGCCTGGTCAGTGCTCTACAGTATTGCAGTTTTTGGTCTGGCCTATTGGCCGGTATGGCAAGGTCTGGATACCATCCGGATCCCAATGGCATACCATGAAAATAAAGAACCGGTAAAGTCGGTCGTGGAATTGCTTTCTTATTTACTTGCTTATGTATGGCCGCAGTCCGGTCCGAACTATGGAAATCTGGATCCATATTTAACGGATAAAATTTATTGGGGACATCAATTAAAACCGGTGTTTCAGATCCTTGCTTTGCTTATTGCTGCCAGGCTTGTCTCATCCGTGATTTATGCTAAAAACATCAGCCAATTATTCTATGGCTTTTGCCGGATCATGCTCCTCGTTTTTATTCTTTATTCACCGGTGGTACATGCCTGGTATTTTTTGATCGTGCTCCCGTTTTTTGCCGTCTCGGAACCCCGCCGGGAAGTGATCTGGTTTGCTGTGATCTCTTTCACCCTTGCAAATACCTATGAAATTGGACTCACCGTGGGCACAAAAGTTGGAAGCCTGATTATGATCCTGTTTACTGTAATTTCGGTGTTAAGCTATTTTCTCTTTTTCAGGAAATTTTACTTTGAATCGGATAAGGCCCGAAAGTTGGACACCCGCTAAAACGGATACCCAAAAGAAAAATTCCAATTCAAATTTTCCTTCCACCATTGCCTGCGACCGAAGTGCAACTGGTTGCCCACCCAGCGTTCGCCTGCGGGGAGGTAGGGTTTGGATAATGGAAACGCCACGTCGAGCCGCAAGACAAAAAAGCCCAGGTTGACCCGAAGTCCCATACCGGTGCCCAGCGCCAGCTCGCGGTAAAAACGATTCAATCGAAACTGGGAGGCTTCCGTGGCATCGGGGCCAGAAGTAAGCCAGATATTTCCTGCATCCAGGAATACCGCCAGTTCAGGATAGCGACCCAAAGAAAGTCTGTATTCCAGGCTGCTCTCTATCAGGAGGTTGCCCGTGTAACTACTCACGGAAAGCGAGTTGCTGCTCGTATCACGCGCCTGAGCTCCTGGCCCTATGGTGCGCGGGGCAAAAGCCCTGACACTGGAGGCTCCGCCAATAATATAGCGGTCGAGCAAAGCGATCGTTCCGTCAGGGCGCAACGGAATGCCGGCCCCAACGGCCACGCGCATCGCCAACACATCTCGCGCATTCGTCTTTTGATACTGCCGGTAATCCGATTCAATAAAGAGGTTCCGTGGACTGGCGAGTTTGTAATCTGCCGGCAGGTATTTATTCCGGCCATACCCGCTTATCTGAGCGGCAAATCGCTGGCGGAAATAATGGATTGTTCGTTTGGAAGGGCCTAAGCGCTCATCCAATGAAAAAGTATAATTGGGCTTATATTCCAAAAAGGTCAGCAGCGATGCGGTAGTGCCTGTAGTATCTGATGGGATGCCTGCTATTATTTTTTGCCGTACGGAGGTCCTGTTAATGGTCGAAAATTGCAGCCCCAGATGGAGCGGATTAAATTCATGGATGACCGAGCCATTGCGCTGGTTTTTCCACAAATAACCAGCCTCCCCGGAAAACCGCTGTAAACTCATCCGGAAAGGCCCCAATTCCGGCAGGTCGTATTTGAACCAATTGGTTTCATGCTGTATACTGAGCGTGGTTTTGCTAAAAGAACGCCTGTCTCTGGGCGGCAAAAAAATAAAACGGGGCAAACTCAGGCCCGCGGAAGCATCACTGACAATGAAATCCTGAAAAGCAAAATTGTCCTTGTTGGTGCGCAGGTAGGCGCCGTTCACCGCAAGTCGAAGGGCTTCTGCCCCGCCAAAAAGATTGCGGTGGTTGTACGCGACACCAGTGCGGCCCCCGTAGTAAAAACCGGAGGAAAATATCCCGGACACGGTACTTTCTATCCGTTGCGGGCGAAAGGGCGTGAGGTAAATGCGCGCATCGAGCAGTGAATCAGCCCGGGGCGACACGTCGAAGCGGATATTGATAAATTTGTAAATATTCAGGTTCAGCAGGCGATAAATGGTCAACTGATAGGTCTCATTGGAGTATTGTCTGCCGCAACGGAGTTTTATTTGCTGGTTCAGAACCTCCGGTCTGGTATGCAGATGCTGGTACACGTATGCAGGGCATTTCGGATCCAGGGTATCTGCCGCTCTTTCGATGGCTGGCTGTTCTCTTGTTAGATCGTAATCCGGAAATACGGTAATGCTATTGACTTCGTAGCGCTGGCGTTCCCGTGTGCTCGTCTCTGGCTTTACGCGCAAGCGCAGGTTTAAGGCACCCGTAGGGTGTAGGGTGTCCGCTTCAAAAAGTAGGTTATCCGGGATGAAATAGTACCAGCCGTGGTTCCGTAAGGTGTCGGAAATCCGCTGGCGTTCAGCAAGGAGGTTTTCCAGTTGGTAATACGCGCCGGGCCTGATCAGTGAATTGGATTGCAAACCAGCGATCGTAGCGCTGAGAAGACTGGAATCCTGCGGGTAGTTGATGTGGTCAATTTTTTTGCGGGCTGCCTGCACGGTAACGTAATACACCATTCGGACCTTATGTTTTTTGATCGCTGCCTTTGATTCCACCACTACGCTGAAATACCCATCGTTTCCGGCCCTTTCCTCTAGTAATTCCTGATGCCTGTTGGCAATGTTGGGCTCATACAGAACTGGTTTTTCACCCAATTTGTAGGCAATGAACGTTCCGAAACTTTTTTCGCGGCTGTTTTTAAATAGATGATAAAGGACCAGTTTGGGTCGTACCCACAAGATCTTCTGGTTTGGACGTGGCAGGATCACCGCTTTTTTCAGGTCGGATTTCAGCGCCTTGGTCGACCAGTTTTGATCCGTTTTTATGATTTTTATCTTCGCTCCGGTGTACAGCCGCGTACCTTCTTCCAGTCGGCCGGTACCGGTACAGCCCGATCCGAAGATCAGCCAGGTCAATGCTACAGTGTAAAGGATTAAACGTGTGATCATACCCTATTTTTTGCCAAATTCTTTGGTGAAGATCAAACCGGCTCCTGAATTTCGAAGGTTGCCGGTAGACGTATTGAGCAGTTCAAAGCCCTGCTCCGAAAACACGGTAATCTTGAAAGCGCCATTGGTGGTTACAGAATATTCCACTGAGGCATTTTCCAGACTGCTGCGGGCTTCGCCCGTGCTGTTGGCTACGGTGGTGCCGCCCGATATTTTGAAAGTAAGCCGGTCGCCGAAAAAAGATTTTTGCAGCCGCAACTGATAGTTGGTCGCTGGTTCATCAGACGCTGTATTCCTGTTAGCCGCATCACCGGTAGACAGGTCAATATCTATCCAGGTCAGGTATTGATCTGCTAGTGCGTTGATCTGATTGGTCAAAAAATTGGTTAACCCCGATTGCAAGGGATTGGTCCCGCTGGCCGAGGTGAGCGTAAATGATTCATCACCAATGAAGTTGCGAAGCAATAAAACCCCGAATACCTGCCTGGAGAGCTGGTTTTTGTCCTGATTGACCGTGTTTAGCGCATTTTCTACCAGACTGGTCTCCTGGTTGCCAAAATTCGCCTCCAGGGACCCCTTGCTTTCTTCCTGTGGGTAAATAAATTGAAAACCAACATCCGGCGTCGTCACCGATCCGGCAATGGACGTTTGCAAAAAGAAGGTTTGTGCTTTTCGATATTGCGCGAGTTCATTCACGGATGCATCTGACAATTGGGCAGCGACCAGCGGGAAGGGCGAGGCCTTGAATCGATACCGTGCTTTGATATCCAGTTCAGGCGCCCTGATGTCTCCGGTCCAGGTGATGGAGCTGCCAGTACTAACATTAAAACTGCGTTTCACTACTGATTGGTAAGAATAATTATACACGCCGCGCACCAGCTCCAGCCGCCCAACCAGGGTCATAACCCCATTGGATAAGATATCCAGTTGAAGTTTGCCAATGGCTTTGCCTTTAAAATCATCGCCGGTAACCGGATTGATGACGCTGTTTACGGTCAGGTTGGAGTCAATTTCTATACTTGCACTGAGGGTATACGGCTGGATATTCACTGGCGCATCGTAGATCGGGGCCCGCACGTATTCGCGGGGCGGAGGGATAAAGTACACCACCCCTTCATGTTCCAGCGACTGTGTAGCGACATCATACACATAGGTAAAGCTGGATGCTTTAGCTGTTTTGAGCGAAAGTTTCAGGTCGGGCTGGCTGATTGGTCCCTGAACAGTGCCGTCCACAGAAACGAATAAGCTTCCAAAATACAAGGAGTTTTGTTGCCGGGTCGTGTTCAATACCTGCAACTGCTCTGCATGCAGGCTTAGGTTGGTTTTAATGTCTGACCAGTCTGTTGTGGTCAATGAGCCGTTAATCTTCAAGGACTTGCCAAATGGATCGACCAAAGTCAGGCCATCCACATTTATACCCGTAGATGTAAATTCAAGTGGGGTTTCGCTCAAGGTGTAACGTACATTGGTCAGTTTTGGGGTAAAATAAGTCTCATGCAATTTCATGGAACCCCGTAGCTGTATTTTATCCGTCTGGCCCTGGATACTGACCCGTGCCTCGGCCCAACCACCCAGATCCTGCAATAGATCGGACAGGAAAATATCGAAATTGTTATAGTTCAGCCGATCAATATCCAGGGTAAAGTCAAGGCCGGTTTTACCACCGGGCAAGGCCTTGCTCGAACCGCTAAGCACGATGGATTGCCCTGCGCCGCGCAGGTTCAACCGCTGCACAGCAATGCCTTTGGGATTTATTTTTATTTCGTTTCCGGCATCCACCTCCCATGCTTTAAAATCGATCAATTGACGCGGCGCAAGCTTTACGATGGTTTCCCGGGTGCGGTTGTTGATCGTGGCTTCTGTTGCCAGCAAAAAGCGTTCGCGTTTGTCATGATCCGTTGCTTTGAAGGAAACGGTGGCTTTGTTTGCCACAAATGCTCCGTTGAGTATCGCATTTTCAATAAAATCCTCCTTTCCTTTTTTTACCTTGGGCGTGGTCAGCATAAATAAAGCGGAGGAATCGCCGGCATAGGACCGGACATTCAGGGAATCCACCACCCAATTCATATACCCGATTCGGGGCGCGTTGATCTGAAGGTTAAAGTAGTTGCGCTGCCCGATCAAAGACCCTTCCAGATGCAGGGGCGCCAGCTGTGTGAGGCCGGGGATCAATCCGGTGGTCAATACATCCGATGGAAGGAAATCCAGCTGTACAGAAACGGAATCGCTGCTTACCCTGGGCACATAAACCGTCCGATCTACCACGAAATATTGTTCGAAAATACTGGACACGGTTTCAGGCAGATCGGCCAAAGAAAAATAGCCCTTTATCTCGCCTTTCAACCAGTCGGAATTGATTTCCAGTCGATTCTGATGCTGGTCCAGACTGATTTCCAGGACCATGTCTCCCGGCTTAACATGCACGGTATCGTATTGCAGATCAAGTGCTTCCATGCGCACATTTGCCTTCAGGGTATCCAGGGACAAGCCTTCCGAATGGGACACTACATGCCCACACACACGGGTAGGCCGGTTGGTCCAGCCAAAGGCACTGAGATCGACACAATGGAGGTTAATATCCGCATCGAGTATTGGAATGGCTGTTTCAAAATCACCGGCAATGCTGGCGTGGATGGCAGCCCTTTTGTCGGGCGATACCAGGCTGCCACGGAACCGCTTTCCGGCGACTTCGCCCTCCAGCGTGATGTCCCGAAAAATGGCGTTGTCCCAGATCAGGGAGTCGATATTGCCGGATAGTTGCATCCGGGCACTTTCCCAGATTTTAAACCCGGCGCCGGTCAGTTGCGCATGAAACCCTATGGTTTTAAGGGACAGCAAGGCGCTGTCTTTAGCCAATTGACTCACCAAAATGTTCCGGCCAACGACCCGGAGCTGATAGCTGCTGTCTTTCAGGGTCCCTTCCAGATCCAGATCCCCCCAATCGTCCAGCTTAATTTGCAGCTTGCCGGCAGCATCCTGCACGCTGCCTTTGGCATCGCCCTTTACTTGTACATGGTTGGGCAATCGCATGGACTGGCTTAGGCCGGGAACATAGCCCAGAATTTCCCGGCGGGCCAGGGAGGCCGTAAAGTTGCCGTCAAAGCCGAGTTGGTCCGGGGTTCGCAGGTTTTTCAGGGATCCCTGAAACGCAAGGCTACTGCTGCTTCCGCCTCGATGGGCCTGGAGGTGCAGATCCGCCTTCAGATCGGCCAGGGTTCCTTTCAGGGCGCCGTTCGCTTGCAGCAGGTCGGGAAAGCTGGTTCCTTCAGGTGCTAACAGCGCAAAAAAGCTTTGGGGCGCTTCGAGCTGTTGAATGTTCAGATCCATGACCATTTTATCCGGATCACTCACGGATTGTAGGGTGCCTGACATTTCGAAGGAAAGCGGCAGACTCAGCTCAGGATCAAACACTGCATTGTTTTGCAATGCCCCGACGACTCCCTTCAGGTTCAATTGAAGGTTTTCCATATTGCCATCCAGGCTGCCCTGGGCGCGAACATAGCCGGGCAAAGGCTGGCGCAACAGGCTGTCCATGGGTGTGCTGCCCAGTGCCATAAATCGCAAGAGGTCGGCCCGGTTGCTTTCCAGCTGATCCAGCTTCAGGTGCATTCCGATTTGATCGGGGGTAGCAAGCTTTTGCAGCGACCCGCTGAAATGAGCGTGGGTGCCTGTGCCTGCCTGAAACCTGATCTGCTCGGTTTGCAGATTTTCCAGCCAACCTTTGAACCGCCCTGAAACCTCGTAAGGCATGTCCTGTAGCTGGGCCAATGACTGGTGCTCGATCGGTGGCAGCAGGAGCAGTAGATCGCCCACCAGGCCTTTGAGTTGCCGGAGTTGTCCCTGCATGAAGCCGTAGCTTGCGGTGTTTTTTTTGAGTAGCAATACATCGCCGTCCACCCGGGTTTGGTTTAATTGTGCCAGTACCCGCTCCATTGCTATACCACCGGGGGTCATCAAAATTGAAGCCTGCAGGGAATGGATGGTTAGTCCACTTTTATCGGTGCCAGACAAGGCATTTGCTACAATATGCAGGGAATCATGTTGAAAGGAGAAGTCTGGCAGATCGGCATTCAGCTGATGCAGGTCCAGGTCGCCGGCATTGAAGTGCCCGGGGGTGGGGACAAGTTCCGGGTCGCGGTACACGATCGCGCTGTTGGATAAATGAATTTCTTTTGCCCAAAACAGCAGGTAATTTTCTGCCGAATGCAGCTGTAAATCCGTAAAATCGGCCTCCTCCAAGCGGGCATCCAGGTGTCGAATCAGGGTTGAATACAAAAAGTGGGTACGACTGATCTCGCCGGATTGCATGGAAAAACTGAAACGCGGGGATGTCTTGCCTGTGGAAACAGGTGCCTTCTTTTGGACGGATCGGATGTCCGCATCCCGCAGGTAAAATTTGCCCAGCTCAAAATCCAGTTTTTCGAGATCTGATTTTTGCAACACGGTCTCCAGTGATCCAATATTGGCCTCAGTGGAACTGGCGCTGTCCTCATCCTGCATTAAAAAATGCACTTTTTGAACCTGGATGCTCGTCAGGCCGGACCCCAGGGTCCAGGGACTGCCGGATGGAGTGGGCGATTCAGACGCGTTGGGCTTGGAAAATGCGTTGGCAATGAAATCGTAATTGTTGATGCTGTCCTTTTGATGGAGGTAAATACTGGCATCCTCCAACAGAATTTCTTGAACCACGATACTGCGATCCAGCAGTTTCCACATGTCCAGAGTGACCATCAGGCTGCCCACCCGAATCAGGGTGTCCTGTTGCTGGTCTTCCAGGAGCAAGCCTTTCAGGGAAATATCGTAGGGGAAGCGCAGTCCGATGGCCCCGATTTCAACGCGGGTATCGAGCTTTTCCTGCAAATAGGATTGTACTTCTCGGGTAATTCGTTGCTGGACAGGGGGCAACGTAAGGGCAAAAAGCATCAGCAGGATCAACAGCAGGAGGCTGCCGACGGTGTAGAGGGCGATGCGGAAAGCTTTTCGCCAGGCGATTTTTGCTGCTTGGGGGCTATTCATATTCTACATATTCTGCTTTGCCTTCGTCAAACGAAGTAGGATAGGGCGATTTCAGGGTATAGCCCTTCTGCTAACGTTTTATAAATCGTGAAGCGCTGAACGTTAATCCATCTTCTCCAAATACATTTAAAATGTATCCGCCAGGGGTCATGGACGGATATCAATTGCTCCGCCGGGTTGACTTCCTCGCCCTGTTATTATCATTGAAAAATCCATATTATCCAGACCACTCAGGCTCTTCAAAGTGCTATGATAATACACCGATAAGCCTCCACCGATGGTGGTCAGGTTCGCCAGACCACTCAGGCTCGTCAGGGCAGCGTTGTGGAGTACATTTAAATCTTTGATATAGTTGATTTGCAATAAACTATCCAGATGGGTGATGGTCGCATAGTCACTTTCCGCAATGGTCGTATTTCCTAATATCTGTGTACATCCAGGGTAATGGATGGGGAAGCTGTTAATCATTCCCTGGCTGGAAAACGTAATGTCCGTCGGACATTGCGCCACAAGCCAACAGCAGGAAAGAGAAAGCAAAAGGGCAAAAATTATTTTTTTACGTATGTTTATTTTTGCCATATTAGACAGTCCTGCCAGTTTGTAACAAAAGTACAAAAAAATATCCAATAATTACTGAAGTATTTCCATTTGTAGTAAAAATAAAAACTTTGATTACCAGCTAGTTACGTCACAAAAATGTAATTGGTTAGCCTGTTTTTGATTTGTTATCAGACGAGTAAAAAGTTTATTTTTGTGTTTCAATGGAGTTACCCAACGACATAGCAAGCTGCCACCGGATAATCTTGGAATTGGTATCAATTATTGAAGGCTTCAAGCCTCAATTGGAAGCTTATGTCCAGCAAATTGAGGCACAACGCAATCAGATTGATCGTTTGGAGTTTCGGGTGAAAGAATTGGAGTCACAGTTGCATCCGAACAGCCGCAACTCAAATTCTCCGTCCTCGATGGACAAGTATTAGTCCAAGCCTGCATTTCCTCGGATCAAGGGCGGCAAGGTGGGTGGTAAAAAAGGTCATGATGGCGGTACACTCAAGATGGTGCCTGCGCCGGATGTGTTAAAAACGCATACTCCTGAAGTCTGTGCCCGGTGCAGTCAAATACAAGCCCAAAACGAAATTACCTACGGATGTTTGGCCGATGACAAGGCGCATATCAAGACAAAGTTGCTTCAAAGCGAGGTCGTTCATTATAACGAAACGGGTTTTTATGTGGGCAAAGACCGGTTTTGGGAACATGTGGCAAGCAATGAGTACTATACTGCTTTGTTTGTTCATCTCCTTTATATCCACGGCCCGAAAACTCCAATTCAATCCTTTCAATGAACGCTATACCGTGTTATCTGGCGGTATCCCAGAATATCGGGTCGCCGGAGGCTAACCAGTCACAAAAATAGAAAAACATGGCCTGCTCCACCCCGAGACATGTCAACCCCAAAAAGCCACTAATCTCCCCCACCCGAGTGCTGTCATCCCGACCTTAGGAGGGAACTGCTTCGGGAAAAGTGGAAATCTCCGGCTTAAGCCTGGCCAGTTCCCTCCTAAGGTCGGGATGACAGCACTCGGGTGGGGGAGATTAGTGGCTTTGTTCGGAACCCAAGGACTCGGGTGGGGGAAGTCACTTACTGTTTTCGGAACCGAAACACCCGGGTGGAATAACTCACTTGTTTTTTCGGAACCCAAGCACTCCAGGGGCGAAGCAAGTGACCCTTTTCAGGCCCCACCCCTCATAACTTCATTACTTTGCCCATATACAATTCCTTCCCTGCCCTGTTCCAAATCATCACCCAATAATCCCCGGCCGGCAAGCCTCCAAGATCAAGCATTACCGCTTCTGATCCTCTGGCCATTGCCTGGGAACGTAGCACCCGACCTGATGCATCCAAAAGTGTCACCCAATTACCTTCCGAAGGTTCTGAACAGGAAACACGCACCCAATCCGCCGCAGGATTCGGATACATCAGCACCGCTTCACCGGCCGCCTCGCCGGTGCCTACCATCAAATCCACCAACACTTCCGCCACCGCCTCGCAGCCATTTTGATCCGTTACCGTCACGGTGTAGGTACCCGCCAGGAGTCCGCCGATGGTCTGTGAAGTACTGCCCATATCCCATTGATATCCAAAGGGTGCTGTACCGCCAGAGATGGTCGTCACCACCGCCGCCCCATTGGGCGGATTCGTTTGCGTCTGATCACTGCTGCCGGTACCTATCGTGAGCAAGCCCGGCTCTGTCATGGGCGGAAAAGTTTTCGAAGACGTGCAGCCGTAGGCGTCTGTGACGGTCACGGAGTAATTACCCGGCCCCAGTGGCTCTGCCAGGGCGTCTGTGCCCGGCCAGCCCGTCCAGGCCCAGGTATACGGCGCAAGCCCCGTCACCGGCGTAGCCGAAAGCCAGCCGGTTTCGCCAAAACAACGAATGATCTGGCCATCTGTCATCAGACTCAGCAGGCCTTGCAGCAGGAGGCTGGCTGAGGCCGAATCGCGACAGCCGTTGATGTCTGTGACTGTCAGGGCATAATTGCCGGGTGGAAGCTGTGTCAAATAAGCTGTGTCTGCGGCCGTGGGTAGCCACTGATAATGATAGGGCGCAGTGCCGTTGCTGACTAAAGCAGTGATGCTGCCGCCCAGTCCGCTGGTGCAATCCACGTCCGTGCTGTTGGTGCTCAGTTCGGGAAGGCTGGCGGTACTTACCTGCACAGTATCCAGGAGCTGCCGGCCACTGCCGTCCGTGAGGGTAAGCAGGTAGCTGCCGGGGAGCAGGCCGCTGAGTTCAGGTCCGGTGCCGGCCTGAGGCGACCAGTTGTAAATATAGGGTTCACAGCCATATACCGGGCTGATGGAGATGCTGCCGTTGGACTCGCCGACGCAGGCAGGTTTTACTACCGGCTCGGCAGACAGGCTAAAAGCCGGAGACTCGTAGGCCCCAATGTCTACGGTGCCGCCCTGGATGCGGGGATTGCCGGCGAGGTCGGTTAGAAGGCCGACGGCGGCGGCGTTGGAACCGGCATTAATTAGGGGAGAGCAGGGGAGTAGGTTTAAATCTCCCGCTTGATAGTCTGCAAAAAGCGGGTCTGTAGAAAACAAGGATCCTGGCCCATAAAAATGTACAAGAGAGGGTATTGGAAGGGTATCAAGAGACGAGTTAGACACATAAAGGGAATCCAACACGTCGAATAAAAATGGATATTGTTTGCCTAGACCAATGTAAATATTATCAAATGAAATCGAGTTGGAAATTAAAAATTTTGAAACCTCAAACGCGGCTATCGCGTTGAATATTTGATTGTTGGAAAATGTGGAAGAGTTAATAGAACATAAACCTGTTCCTCTAAAATCAGTGAAACCACTATACAATTTATTGTTATAGATTTCTGAATTTGAAAGTTTTATTGAATAAGGGTAAGGTACTCCAGGTGTTACGTTTAAATAGGTAAAAAACAAGCCCGTAGTGTTATCATGGATGCTAATTTTGTTACATACAATGTCAGATGCTATGGTAAAAAGAGCATCCCAAGAATTATTTTGTAACTCTATATTATAAAAGTTATGTGGCTCCCCGCGGTTACTCTCGTCGGAGAGAAAAAATGAGCCCCTGTTTTCGGATATATAAGTGTTTCTAATATCCCATTTATTATCACTATAAAACCTTAACCCTCCAATCATCGTCCTAGTTGAAGTCTCCGTCGTGCTATTATTAGAAAATACAGAAGAATCAATCACTGCATAGAATTCGGAAGTGGCTAAATCTGGCCCGAATACATCCATCATAAGCGTTCCGGAATGATGGTGTTCCGTGAAACTGCTTTTTACAATTTTTATATATGACCCCGTATTCCTGACATACCCCCAAGCAATAGCGTCTGAGCAGATACCTGCCCAATTCCCTTGGAACTGACATCCAACAATGTTGGCAGTATCGCCCCGCTCAGCGTCATTCAAGTATAAGCCCCCCCCGGATCTCGCAGCCCTGTTCTCAATAAACTGGCAGTGATCTATATCCTTGGGGCGTTCAAGCCAACTGCCTCCGTTCCGATATACGCCCCCGCCACTGCCGAGGAAACTCCGATTTTGGTAAAAACGACAGTTTTTTAACGTAGGCGCTACCGACCCTGTGCCACTACCTTCCACATAAATAGCACCTCCATTGGATCGGGCAGTATTGTGCTCAAATACACAATTCTGAATGTTAGGGTAGGCAATGCTGTTAGTCCCGTCTATAAAAATGGCTGCGCCTGAAGTCCCTGCTTGAGAATTGGACAGCGCAGGATTATCAGCTTGTCCGTAACGGAAGGTAAAACCATCCACCCAAGTACCCAATTCAGGATTTGCAAGGTGTAAAATGGTGTAGGAATTGTCCAGGCTATCACCAGCCAGACCAATGTCACCGCTCAGTATGCTTGGGTTTTGGTCCAGCTTCCTTTCTTCAATAAGCATTTCTGTGCCAGCAAAACTGCCATAGAGTTTTGCGCCCGATGTCAGCTGAAACCGCGCCAATCGGTCAGCTGTGCCAGATGGGAAATATTCGCCCTGAGCTACCCAAATTTCATCGCCCGAAAGGGCGAGGGCGAGCGCATCATGCAGATCAAGAAATGCATCGGCCCAACTTTGGCCGTTGTTTTGCCCTACAGCATTTCCATCTACAAAATAGCGTGATTGGCTGCTGGAAAGGCTTGGGATGCTCCATAGAACAATCCATAAAATGTATATGCGGACCATAGGAAAAGGGATGGTATGATGAAGTTGAGGGAGCGATCGAAACCACTCCCCCAACTAAATAAGAATTATATACTCCGAGCATCAATACGCTCAGTTTTTTACCAAGCGAAGCGATTTTTGCCCCCAGGATGCATTGATTTCTACCACATATAAACCAGATTGTAGCACGGGAAGGTTGGCAGAAGTAATGATATTTTCCCCTTTGACGAAGCCTTGTATATCCTCTGCCACTAATTGTCCCAGCGTGTTAAAGAACCTTATGCTGCCAATACCATCCTCTGGTGCTTTAATATGTATCCGAAAAGCCTTCCCAGCCGGGTTAGGATAGATTTCTGCAGACCATGCCACCTTGTTAGGCATCGAGTTGGGAGGCGAAACCACCATTTCGGTCTCATTGGCGGCTCGAAGGACAAATGAACCTTTGTCTCCATTCATCCCGTAGGATTCCGATAGAAAATCTACTATCTTGTCATCCAACCCAAGCGTAACAGCCGAAGCGTCTTGCAACAATTCGCCTTCCATATAGAACAAAGGAACACCTATGGGTAAATGTATCAAACCCCCGATTGCGTTGTAACCGAGCAGTCGAATGTGTCCACTTGAGGTCTCGGACCAATATTGTTCAGGCATTTCGCCCATTTGCGACGCCCATACTACGTTGGTTAATTTCCATTGCAAGGGGTTGTAATGAATCGCTATTTGCCAGCTGTTGTAATCAAGGGCATCTTGAATAAAGACAGGGATACTCACCCTGTCACCCTTTTTACCTCCTGATGGCAGAAACCCAAGTGGGATGGTTGTAGTATTTCTTTCGTCCATGAGCAAAAGACTTGCTCCTAATGCTGTGTTGTTCACATCTCCAATTTTGATCCCTTTAAATGCAGCGATTGCGCCCAATGGGGGTATTGTAACCTGCACAGTCTGGGATAATGGTGTTAAAGGAAATGGTGGAATTAGGATAGCTTTGTCTACAAATTTGTACGAATTATATGGCCATGGATTGGGTGGGGTTGGTGGTTGTTGCGGACCATAAATACCCAAAACAAGTTTTCGAAGTTCAACAATATCGAAAGTAGTAATACTACCTGAATTGTTCACGTCAGCGGCGGTCATCTTGTAAGGGCTGTCAAAAGGTTCAATTCCAAGGATGTGTTTGCTGATCAACACTAGGTCGTAAGTGGTCACACCATTGAGCGGGTTATCAACTTTGGAAGGATATACCCATTGGGGTTGGTTAGGCAAATAACAAGCACATATTGCAACACTTCCGTTAGTTAGGCTACTGCCTTGACCAGACATTTCGCAAGTGATTGGATCCGTAGGTGAAGTGGGGTCATCGTCTCCCACTCTGTATCCGACCTCTTCCATCAAAAGGCCAAAGTGCAACTCATAGGTCATCGTCAGGCTGGTGATGCATATATCATCAGCCAACACGGTGCCATTGATTTGAGACACCGTAGTTGGCAAACAAGGTATCGTGGCATTTTGCTCTGTAAAAATGGCATTCCGAAAAGTAACTGCCTCAATGCAGGCATTGGTGGCCACAAAACCAAAACGGATCAGATTTTGAGGGTTGGTGGCAGTTAAGTCAATTAGAGTACTCCCATCAATATCAAAAGTCATCCCTAAAAGACCCGGAGCAATTTGAACAACTGAAACGCAGCTGCTCATAGTGCTACAATAAGCACTGGATGATAAAGTTGGGCTCCAAGTAAGCGTTCCAGAGTACTTTACCTCTATCTGTATCCTGCCTTCGGTGTATTTCTTACTGGCTGAGGACAACATATCTACATCAAAGAACACCGAGTGACAAGGGTCGGCACCTGGCGGAATACTGGAAGCTGTTTTGGCCTTCACTTCCAACTGCGAACATAAAACAGGACAAGGGGCCGTATTCCATTCCACTAATTGAGGGTCGCCTACTACACTGGGTAGGCAGCAACTACCACTAGGGCCTAACAATAGCCTTCGGTTGCCGGTAAAAGTTACAGTTGTACTACCACAATCTGATGACAGTTGAGGGCCATCTAGAATAATGTAAAACAGCGTGTTTTCGGGAGTAGCTGTATTGGTAGCATTTATTGAAACAAATCGATAATCTGCAAAAATTCGCTTATTAGTGATCGGCCCGGTAGTCTCGTTGTATAGTTCAAGTTCATTTGCTGGAAATAATCCTGCTTCGAGGGAGATCCCTGCCATAAGTGCTGGAGCTTCTACCTTCATTAAAAAGTCAAGTCGTTGTATGTTATAGATTCCATTAGGTTGCGAAAAGACAAAAACGGGTATTTTTTTGCGGTTGGGATAACCTGGTACAGGGTCATTTTGTGCAGTCCCTTGCCGAAGTTGAAACCCTGTTCCCACACATGTATTTGCTGGTGGCAGAACTTGGTATGAGGGTATGGGCCCGCCGTCACAACCGCTAATGCTTAAATTGCAAATATTTCCATTACTGAACTTCACGCTGGCACTAAGTTGCCCCAGTTCAATAATTTCTCCAGGATATGCATTAACCGCCAAAACGCAGAGAAGTCGTCGCCCAAAAACAGTCCAGTTTACAGGTGCCCCAGAGTCAATTACTTTGTAAGAGAATTTTTGATTGTTTTCTTCTACTTTATATAGTGGACTGGAGGGGATATTTGAATCATTAAGCCCATTTGGTGAGCACATAAGCGAAACCCCTTCATTTGGCTTGGAGGTAATCCGAGAGGTAATTGGGCTTGGCGTTACGATCAATGAACCACTTAAATTAAATTCATAAAAGTTGAATTGAAAGGGGAGGTTTATGTTGTTCGCGTTACCCGATTTAGCAAGGTAAACATAATAATAGACTGTGTTACATGGATTATGAGGAAATGGATTAGTACAGGAGGGATCAACAACAGAGGGAGGCTTAGCTTGGTTGCATATTTCAATCTCCCAATCATTACATGCCTGAGCCTTAACATTTAGTGGTAACCATGTTAGGAAAATAAAGATAGAGGAAAACAGAAGCATCGTTGCCCCCCCCCAGTTCTTACAAAAGAAAATACTGCGTAACATAAAAAAGTGTTTTTAGAATTTAAAAAAAGATTGGTCATACGCATTGTAACATCGGCTGCAATGGTTTAAAAAAACAGAAAAATATGGCCTGCCCCACCCTGGCTTCGGGGCAAGCATCTGGCACTGCGGCGCAGCGCGCCACACGAGATTTAGCATTGAATATCATGCTGTAGAGCAGATATCTGCTCCTAAATACGGATTAGATCGAAAAAATACGAAAAGCGTCAGTTCGGATGAACATAGAAGCACCGGGAGTGCATCCGGGGTCTTTTAGGTTCAGGGGTCGGGGTGTCTTTTGTCAGCCGGGTGTAGCAAAACTTTGCGACTGAACTTCAGGCATACACTGGTTTTTAATAAGCTTACGGGTTCACAATTGCCAAGGCACAGCAAAGATAACCAGCGCAGTATAAAAAACAAGGTTTATGAAATAAATTTAACCTGTTTGTCGGGTTATGGCGCTTGTTGATGTTTAGAAATTATCCCAGCCGAGTGCTGCCATCCACAAAAGCTACTAACCGCCCCTCCCCGAGCCTTGTCATCCACAAAAAAGCACCATCATCCCCAACCCAAGTGCTGCAATCCCCAAAAGGTACTATCATCCCCACCCGAGCCCTGTCATCCCGACGTTAGGAGGGAACTGGCCATGCTTAAGACATAGATATCCACTATTATCAAAGCAGTTCCCTCCTATCGTCGGGATGACAGCACTCGGGTAGGGCAACTCACTTGTTTTTTCGGAACCCAAGCACTATAGGAGCGAAGCCATTGACTCTTTTCGGGCTTTACCCCTCAAAACTTCAAAATTTTGCCCGAATACAATTCCTGCCCTGCCTGATTCCGAATCATCACCCAATAATCCCCGGCTGGCAAGCCTCTAAGATCAAGCATTACCGCTTCTGATCCCCTGGCCATTGCTTGGGAACGAAGCACCCGACCCGATGCATCAGAAAGTGTCACCCAATTACCTTCCGAAGGTTCTGAACAGGTAATACGCACCCAATCCGCCGCAGGATTCGGATACATCAACACCGCCACACCGGCCGCCTCGCCTGTGCCCACCATCAAATCCACCACCACTTCCGCCACGGCCTCGCAGCCATTTTTATCGGTCACTGTCACGGTGTAAGTGCCCGCCAGGAGGCCGCCGATGGCCTGCGAAGTACTGCCCATATCCCATTGATATCCAAAGGGCCCTGTGCCGCCAGAGATGGTTGTCACCACCGCAGCACCATTGGGCGGATTCGTTTGCGTTTGATCGCTGCTGCCGGTGCCCAGCGTGAGCAATCCCGGCTCTGTCATGGGCGGAAAAGTTTTCGAAGACGTGCAGCCATAAGCATCTGTAACCGTCACGGAATAATTGCCCGGACCCAGTGGCCCTGCCAGCGCATCGGTGCCTGGCCAGCCTGTCCAGGCCCAGCTAAAGGGCGCAAGCCCCGTTACCGGAGTGGCAGACAGCCAGCCGGTTTCGCCAAAACAACGAATGATCTGGCCATCTACCATCAGACTTAGCAGGCCTTGTAGCGCGATATTGG
>JBILHS010000062.1:0-32094 GCA_044350425.1 Saprospiraceae bacterium
CCAATTCTCCGGCATACACTGATAAAACACCTTGGAAGTATTGCAAACCTGAAACTCATCTACTTCCAGGAAGCCGGATGTTTTTTTCAAGGTGAATTTGCGCAATTGCCCCCTCAGATCCCACTCGCTTACCGTAAGGCAATCCGTAAATTCTTCTCTGGTAGGAGAGATCTTCCGACCGTTGTACACCAAAAAGTATTGACCAATGCGTACCAGATTACCTTCCATAATAGCCAGTCGATTGTCTGACTCTACTACCTGAAACAATGACAGATAGTCTTTATGGTGTATCACACTGTCTATCAAGGTTTTGACCGGGAAGATCGTCATGGTTGAAAAGGTTGTTTCAAAGCCTTCTGCCAGGTCATATCCATATCCGCCCATGATATAGGCCGTGTCGTTGTCCATCGTGTAGCAATGGTTTACACCTGCGAATTGGTCGTCAATAAAAGGTGGGAAATAACTCAGTGGCAGGATATAGGTCTTCTGAGCCTGATAGTCTAACACCACCATATCGCAATTGTATACGCCCTCAGCTTCCGGTGCTTTTGCATCCAGAAACTTGCCACCCACGATTACCCGGTAATGCCCGGAATTGAAAGAGGCTTCCCCAACAATTGGAGGGACCGTCGTACCCGGAAATTCATAGACGGTGGTGGAGTCAGAGAAACAAACCCATTGACTGTGTGCCGGAATAAGTAGGGTGAGTAGGAATAAAAGCGATAGAATCTGGCGCATAGAAGATAGGTTGAGACTTATTTCATGGTTAATTATAGAACCAAAACCAGAATGTTTTCTGAAACAGAAACCGGGCATTTGATGGAGTTGGAGATCAGGCAATATCGGTGCGCTTTGTCCATGATCTTTAAAGCCATGGCCTCATCCTCGTAGTTGGCCACCGTTACAATGGGGTTGAGCATCACACCCGTAAATGCATACTTGCCCTCCACCAGCGCTACTGAACCGGCCACTTCACACTCCAATGATACAGGTTTTAGCTTAAATTTATCACAAAAAGACTGAAACGTATTGACATAACAGCCGGCGATGGCAGCCAGAAAAAACGTTTCGGGCGACCAGACCCCGGCGATGCCGTTTGGGAAGTCAGGTGGGGTAGCACACTCAATAGGTGTTTCTACCTCCACGGCGGTAATTTTGCTGATCCTGTTTTCGTTTTGAATGGCTTTTACCCGATAATCGAATTGTACTGCGTTGGTATCCATGATGAGGGTGGTTTTATCAATTATTCCCACAAAGGTGGGCCGCAGTGACATGATTGGAGATGACGCTGGTCAGTAACAGAAAAGATCATAGTCAGCCTAAAAACTGATCAGTTCAAATACATACTGTTTCAAAAGTGCCCAATAGGACAGGGCATATGTTGAAAGCCGCTCATTCGGGTGTTGTCGGAGTTCCAGGAGTGCTACTTTCAGGCGCACATTGGCCCGGTAGGCTTTAAAATATGTGAATAACTGATCGTCTTCTTCTTTTTCAAAACATGGCCAGATCCTGGTATAGGCCGCGAGAAAGTTTTCTGTCAGGTCTTTTCTGCCATAATGCTCGAGATCCATGCACAGAAAAGCCAGTTCATTCAACACGTCCATGCGGCGGAAATGCTCGTTGAATTCGAGGCAGTCAAAAATTACAGGAGGGGTGTTCTGAGGTAAAAAAATGTTGCGCGAATGCAGGTCTCCATGCCCTTCGATCCAAAAACCGCTGTGAATACGATCCTCAGAACGGGTTTTATGCTTGTATAAAAAAGCAGGAATGGTTTCTGCCCACACACGCAGCAGAGCAGCATCCGCCACTTTCAAAGCCTCCAGATCGCCTTTGAAAGAAAAGAGATCTCCAAAGTCATGGGCATCTTCAACCGGCTGATAAGGCAAATCCGTGGGCAGTTGGTTTTTAAGGTGGAAACTGGCCAGTAGAGTGGCCAGATTTTCCATATCGGTGCTCGAAACGCCATCGATCAGCAGCAATTTGTCCATCTCCCGGGTATTATCCATCCGGTGCATTTGTAACGCGTAGTCTATCACGGGTGTCTCCTCTGTTCCAATACCTTCCTTGCTTACAGGTAACACACGGAGGTACATATGCGGTGCCAACCGGCTGTTGAGCCGCAGTTCTTCTGTACAGAAATGATGCCTTTGTTCCATCGAACTAAAATCGAGGAAATCAAACCGGACGGGCTTTTTGATCTTAAAGGCAAATTCATCACTCAGAATGATCCAGGAAATGTGCGTTTCAATCAGCGAAACGCCCGTTTTTACCCCTGGAAACAATCCTTCGCGGACAATATGGTTTATCTCCTCTGCTTTCATATGCCGAGATATTGTTGGATCTTGAGGGCCGCTGATTCAGGTGTTTCAATTTCTGAATGAAGGGTCAGGCGATCTTCCGAAAGTGGCTCGAACTGGTTCCGGATGTTCTGATATACCTGAAAATCAGCTTCGCTGTCCGGACGGGGTTGACTCAGGCGTTGCCGCAAAGCCTGTTCACTGGCTTGTATTTCTACCCAACGCAGGGGTACCCCACAAACGGCAGCCAACACACGAAAAGGTTCGCGGATCATTTCCTTGTAAAAGGTACTATCTACCACCACAGTCTCCTTTCGTAATAAAGCTTCACGGGTTTGCAGCAAAAGGGTATTGTAAACCTTTTCTTTATCTTCCGGACGGTACTGGCCCATTAAACCCAACTCGCGCCGAATCGTGTCGCTGTTGAGGTGCGTTGCACCGGTCAGGTTTGCAAAGGCCCGGGCGATGGTGGTTTTGCCGGTTCCGGGTAACCCGGCGATCAGTATCAGCATAGACTTTAATAATGCGTCCGGGAATGGACGATTAGATTTAAACCAGGCTTAGTGCCAGGTGCATCATTTCTGTAAATGAGGTTTCTCTGTCCGCTGAGGAAAGATGTTCTCCGGTAACCAAAGAGTCAGAAATGGTATTGATCACCAATGCAGAGGCTCCAAGGTTTACGGCATTCAAAAGTAATGCATATGCTTCCATTTCCACACAGAGCAATCCCAGTTTTTGCCATTTTTTCCAATGGTTTGGATCAAAATGATAAAAAATATCGGAGCTCAGAATATTGCCCACATGATAATTTAAACCCTTCTCTTCGGCTGCTTTCACAGCCCTGAACAGCAGTTTAAAATCAGGAACAGCAGCAATTTCGCCAGCTATGTCATATTGTCTGCCAAAACTCGAGTCGGTAGAGGCCGCCTGAGCGATCACAATGTCTTTGACAAGTACATGGCCCTGCATTGCCCCGGCGGTGCCTAAACGGATCAGGTTTTTTACACCATAATTCGTGATCAGTTCGTAGGAATAAATGGCCATGGAGGGCATGCCCATACCTGTCCCCATCACAGAGACCCTTTTGCCCAGGTAGTATCCTGTAAAACCAAGCATGTTTCTGACCCGGTTGAATTGCATGACATCCGTCAAAAAATGCTCCGCAATGAATTTGGCACGCAGGGGGTCTCCGGGTAAAAGGATGGTTTCAGCGATGTCTCCGGATTGTGCTTCCAGGTGCGGGGTACTCATGATTGGAGGATTTTACTCGTTCAAAAAATACCAGAAAAAGATGAACTCAGAGGCGAGATACCGTCAAGGAAATCAAACCTGAACCGTCAAATGCTCCAGTTTACTTTTTCTGCATTCGGGCATATTCCCCCCAGGTGACCATTCTTTGGCCTTCCTCGTCCCACAGCTTGTTAAAAATACAACGCAGACTTTCCCGGAAAGTAAGGGTTTGAGCCACCTGGTCAAAGATCGGATTTTCGTGGTGGCAGCGTGCAAGTTCGTAATTCGGCACCAGCGAATTGAGGTGGTGAATGTGGTGGTATCCGATGTTGCCGGAGAGCCAGTGAAACAAGCGTGGCAGCTTGTAGTAAGAGCTCCCCTGGATGGAGGCCGTTAGATAGTCCCAGTTATCCTTCCAGGCTTTATAGGTGTGCTCGTGTTGGTGTTGCACATAAAAAAACCAGATGGCGATGGTTCCAAAGGATAAAAGAATCGGAAAATGTACCCGTGTAAACGCCTGCCAGCCAAGGAAATAAATCAGAGTGGCATGGATGGCCACCAAAAACAGGTCATTCCATAAAAGTGCCCGGTTGGCCACTTCCCAGCCTTTCAGGCGAACCAGGGGGAAACGGTTGTTGTAAAATACATACACCATCGGGCCGATCAGAAACAGGACAGGAGCACTTCTAAAAAGGCGGTATTTCAGTTGTTGAAAACGACTAAGTGCGCTAAACTCCTTGACCGTCAGGGTATTAATATCACCAATATCGCGATGCACACCCAGGATGCCGTTGTGGCCATGGTGGTAATTATGGTTTTTAGCCCAGTACCTGAAAGGGAGAAAGGTCAAATAACTGCATAGCGATCCAATAATATTGTTCGCTTGTCTTGAAGCCGTGAAGGATTGATGGCCACAATCGTGCTGGATGATGAAAATACGGACGAGAAAAAAGGCGTTCACGATCGCTAGCCCAATGGTAAGCCAGATCGAAACATCCCGCCAAACGTACATCGCGATCCAAATGGCAATGAATGGCAAGAATGAATTGAGGACTTGAATGGTCGCTTTTTGGGTGTTTGGACGTTGATACTGTCTTACGATGGTGGGAAGTTGATCGTAAATATCAGGATGTGATACTTGCATTGATATGATTTGAACAGCTTTTGGGCGTTTGGATCAGTGAATTAAGGGCCTCAAAAGTAAGGGACTTGGAGCATCGCAACAAGTGTAATGGGTATATATGGCAACACACCCTGTAAAATTAATACAGGGCGTGTGCCAGGAAAAAGGCTAACAAAGGATGAATCTGTACTAGTTCAGTTTCTGCTCTTCCTTCAGAATAATGATCAAAGCAGCCAGAAAAACCAGGTTTTTCACAATGTATTGTCCCACGATCGTAAACCCATAGGGAGCATGTTCCTGGGTAAAAGAAACGTCTGGGAAGAAAAACAGCGGCAAAAAGGTAAAGATCATATGCACGATCGCAGCTTTAGCCCCGAAACGTGTGAAATATCCACTCAGAAAAAACACTCCGATTCCGACTTCCCAGATCGCCAGCAACATGAGGTTGACCATGTCGGGAATAAATCCAAAGGTGATGATCCGGATGGTATCTTTAGCCAGATGCTCCGCCGGACTGAGTCCGTTGAAGAACTTCAAAATTCCAAACCAAAAATAGTTGATTCCGATGGCCCACCGCAACAAGCGGGTTGAATTGGTGTAGAGGATCGAAGGAAGGTTCGTAGTTAGACTCATGTGTAAAATGGATGAGGATTATTCTGCTGCTGCCTGCCCTTTTACAAAGGAGGTGTAGACGTAAATAATGGCATTTGTTTCATTTAAGTTGCTGTGAATCAATTGCTTTACGTCTTCCCATTTCAGTCCGCCAACCCCAGTGGCGAGGCGCGGAATTGCAATGCTTTTGATGTCTTCTTTCTGAATGATCTTTTTCAATTCACGCAAGGCATGACCTACGTTATGCAAGGTGGCGGCACCCGGGTGACCATTGTGTCCGGAGGCGGGTTCCTGAGTAAGAAGACTGACAATACGCTTGCCTTCTGCACCCGACCAGATCCATGCACCACCCGGTTCTGGATTTGTCTGATGACACCAGTGGCGGAAATCTTTGACCATTGAAGGAAAATCCTGACGGAGAGAAAGTGCCAGTCCGTTATCGAAGTGATCATGGGGTGCAACACCGTGCACGATGGCTTGAGCTTTGGACAAGAGTATGTCGCCGCTAACTTCTTTTATCATAGAATAATAGTTTAAATTCGGCTGCAAGGTGGTGGTATTTGCCATAGGCAGCCGATGACGGCGGTTAAGGAGCAGGGTGATCTTGATCATTAATAAAGATCATTTCAAATTTTGATTTTAGTCATTCTTAGCGAAAAAAATTACACTGAAATTTGCATCATAATTGGTTTTTGAGCCAATTAATTCTACTAATCACCTAAAAAATGAATTATTATGTCACTTGTTAAATGGAATCCAGAAAGCAGCTTTTTTCCTTCTTTACCCACTTGGATGGATGATTTTTTTCCAGAAAACAGCTTTAAGTCTGCCATGAAGGGGGTGTCCGTTCCTGCAATCAATGTCAAAGAAAGCAAGGATGCTTTTAAACTAGATGTCGCAGCACCCGGCTTTAAAAAAGAAGACTTTAAACTAGAGGTAAAGAACGGTTATTTGACCATTTCGGGCGAGTCGAAAGAAGAAAAGGAAGATAAGGACGAAACATTTACCCGTCGCGAATATTCCTATAACTCTTTTAGCCGCTCTTTCAGCCTGCCTGAAAATGTAAATGGAGATAACGTTGAAGCAAAATATTCCGATGGAGTACTGAAAGTTACGCTGCCAAAGAAAAAGGCGGATGAAAAGCCTGTTAAGCAAATCACTGTGAAATAGTTTCTACGGATTATTTTTACCTTTCGCAGGTCGTTCGTTTTGAACGACCTGCGTTTTTATATCCCTCTTTAAATTTTAGAGGTTTTTTTAGCGCTCCGCTGCTCAAGCTGTGCATAACTATATGAACCAAATCTCCGCGGCTCAGATCCGACAGGTACTTCTAATCCTACTTATAGGAAGCCTTTTTGGCGTGATCTTTTGGAATCTCCACTTTTTTGTGCCAGCACTGTTGGGCGCTTATACCCTATTTGTCTTATTAAAGACTCCGCTGGAATTTTTCACCGTGCGTTGGAAATGGCCGACCAATCTGGCAGTAGCCCTGCTACTGCTGGTGTCTTTTATGATCGTGTTTCTGTTGTTTAACGGGCTGTATTTCCTGCTGGAAGAACGGATCTTGTCTTTGCTCCAGAACTCTGAAAATCTCCGGCTAAATGCAGAGACAATGGTTAAAAACCTGGAAGTAAAGTACAATGTCTCTCTGCTTACCCCAGACAATATGAACCACCTGAGTGAATGGCTGGCGAAATCGGCGCAAGGCTTGGTGGGCGCCACTTTAAATGGACTTGGGCTGCTGCTAGCTACCTTCCTTATCCTCTGGTTTATGCTAACGGAGGGCAAAAAATTAGAGCAATCCTTTTTTGAGTGGATGCCGCTACGACATGAGAATGTAACCTATGTCCGAAAACAACTCAACGATATGGTCTGGGGCAATGCAGTCGGTATTCCACTGATGGGCCTGGTACAAGCCATGGCTGGACTGCTGATCTATTGGCTGGCAGATGTGCCAGATATTTGGATGTGGTTTGCTATTACGTTTATTTCTGGTATGATGCCTTTATTAGGGGTTGCCTTAGCCTTCGTCCCACTTTCACTGATATTTCTATCACAAGGCGACGATGGAAAGGCACTTTTGATCTTTTTATACGGCTTTTTTGTCATGGGCTCTGTAGACAATCTTGCCCGGATGTGGTTGTTAAAAAAAATCAGCCACACGCATCCACTCATCACGCTGTTTGGAGTGGTGGTGGGACTTCAACTCTTTGGGTTTATTGGCTTTGTATTTGGGCCCATCTTAATTTCACTGTTCATCTTATTGCTGCGCATTTATCACAAGGAGTTTCATCAGATAGCTTAAACGATTTGCGATTTACGATTTACGATTTACGATTATTTTGATCCGAAGAAAGGATAGATCATGCCTTTCTTCGGATCAAAATAATCGTAAATCGTAAATCCAAAATTATTCACCGCACGGGTTGTCGAAGAATGGTTTTAAGTTTCTCAGGGGCTGTTTTGCGCGGGTCCCCCAGGTAAATTTCATGATGTAGGCCCTGTATCTCAAATCCTTGGTCCTTTGCCCATTCGTGCATAAGGGCAATCGTCGAATATTCTTCAGCATAAGGTCCGACATATAAGATTTGAACACAAAGCCCTTCGTCAAATCGCTCCAATCGAACAGTTGAAACATCTTGTCCCTTTTTTTTTAAGATTTCAGGCTTTGCTGATTCCAGTTCGGATAACGTTACAAAATCAGGCTGCCCCATGAGCAAGCGCCACCGCCATTGGCTTTGTGGTACAGTACGATAATTGGCGGGATCAACTTCATCTACCCACCAAAGCCCTTCGAGTGGTTGTACACTGTAATCTGGTTCGAGGCCGGCTTTTTTTCGGGTAAATTTGATCGTGTAAGCACAACCATATAAAGCTGAAACCGCCGCCTCAAATTCCGGGTTGTCATTCGGGCTGCCGTGGCCTTCGATGGATAGAAATTGCATAGGGGGCACGGTGATCAATTCCGGGATTTTGGAAGGTGGATTGAAAAGCATTTTAAGGGCCTTCTTATAGTCATATTTTTCTTTAAGTTTAGGTAGCATATTCTGAAATGTTTATATCAATTTCTAATAAGAATGGCTGTAGTTCCAATTTGAAATTACAGCCATTCTTTAGAATAATTGAAAGTCAGTTAAATACCGCCCCGATACTTATCGCTTCAAGCCAGCGAAATAAATCTGTATACCTAAGGATAAAGCAATCTGGTTGGTCTTGGTGGTCGTGGAGGTTTTTACACCACCAAGGTCAATGTCGAACTTGCTACGGGCGTAATTGTATTTTACCAGCGCCTCTAGACCGATGGCATCGTTTGAAAAAATCGTAAAGCCCGGACCTGCGCCAACAGCAAGGATGTTGGTATTGATATTTTGAGTTCCAGTGCCGTCATTGAAGTTATCGGAAGAGTTGCCAAATCCAAAATTTCCTTGCAGGAAGATAGCTTTGTCGCCAAACGGAAAATAAAAACGCGCAAATGGACCAAAGAGAAGGTCACTGTCTTTGGTTTTTGCTTCTCCTGCACGAGTTTCACTGCTTGAAGTGTAATCAAGACCAATCCCAAGTGTGAAATTATCAAGCAGGAAATACCCGAGAGACGGTGACACGTTCCATTGCGTATTTTGAGGTTCTATGGCACCAGACACTTGACTTGGCAAGGATGTTTTTGAAGTATTGGTCGCAAATCCAACTGCCGAACCCAGCATAAAACGTCCTTGATCTGTGAACTGTCCCAGAGCCATCGGTATGAACACAACAGAAAAAATGAAGAAAGAAAGAAGCTTTTCGAGTTTCATGTGATAAGAATTTAGTGAAGATGATGAGTATCCTTCAGATGTATGATCTATTGCAAATTTATGATTCAGATTTTGCCTACTGCGCAACCTTCTCTCCCAACACCAACAAAGGCAAGGTGATCGTAGCTGCAACCTTTTGTGTCTTGCTCTGATTCAACAGATTGGACCAAAAGGAGTGATGATGCGGAATCATTGCTACCATATCAGCAGAACTGCGGGCCGCTTCATATAAGATGCCCTTTTCTACCGCAGTTTCATTTTCGTAAGAATATCCATGACGTGTTCCTGCCAATTGAATCTGCAGGAAACTTTTGGCCGGGGACAAATGGCCATGGGGCACCAGTTCCGGAGTTTTTTCCAGGTCAAACAAGGTCAGAACCTCAATATAAGCATCGAAACTTTTAGCCAGGTCAACCAGAGGCTTTAATGTGGCCGGATTTTCGATCGCCTGGTCGTCGCAAGGGAAGATAATCTTCTGGATAGGATGAAAAACCACTCCATGGGGAACCACCAGAATGGGCAAATTACCCCGCCGGATCGCAGCGGAGGTCGCACTGCCTATAATTGCATTGAGTACCGCACTTTGTCCGTGCATTCCCATCACGACCAGATCAGCTTGCTCCTCCTGAAAAACTTCAGCCAGATCGCTGGAAAGGGTCCATGATCTCACTTTGCAATCTATATGGATGGGATAACTCCGGGTCAGTTCATCCTTAATCCCCTGAAGCCTATGCTCGAAACCCGCAGCCATCTCATCTACGAAAACAGAGGGAAACACTGCCGGGAGATCCGTTGCCGGAATCGGGTAATTGAAATAGTGAAATAAAATCAGGCGCGACTCCGTAGCATTGGCCAAGGCAGCTGCATATTGCACTGCATGGCTGGCATTATGGGAGAAATCGGTACAAACGATAATTGCTTTCATGATCTGTTTTGTTGTCTTGATAGATGGTTGCTCGTTTTTCCACTGCAAATTTGCAGGATCCCATTTCTGGTGAGCATGATTTAAATCATCCTTCAATCAGATATTCGTCAATGAGTACCTGCAATAACATAAAGTCACTGTGCGTGCTGACCCCGATCAGTGCTCAAAGAAGATAGGCGCTTAACCTTTGGCAATTATAGCGATACATGTATCCATATGGAAAAAAGCAAAAGTCCTTTTTCGAAGCCATCGCATTCTGTAGCACTTTGGCTGTTAAAAATGCTGCTGTTCGCATTGGGTGTCTCGGCGTTCCTGTCCGGGATGAGTTTGATTCGTGATCCGTCCGGGAAAGGCATTGGTTTCCCGGACGGAGCTTTCGCAGGTTCGCCATTTTCAGATTATTTGATTCCTGGGATTCTATTGACAGTATTCAATGGGTTACTTCCACTGGCGGCCTGGTGGGCACTCTGGAAACGACCGTCCATTGGTTTTTTGGAGCGTATGAACCCATTTCCAAGGCAACATTGGGCTTGGAGTCTTGCATTGGTCAGTGGTATAGGCTTGATGATCTGGATTCTGGTTCAAATGAGCCTGGTACCTTTTTCGTTTTTGCAACCCCTGCTACTAAGCTGGGGAGCGGCACTGGTGTTGCTTTGTTGTTCCCCGAATGTCCGGGCTTATTACTTCGTACAATGATACAGGATCAATTCTGGCAAAAAACGCCTTCGGAGATTTTGAAACAATTAGGTTCCGTTGAATCTGGTTTAAGCTCCAAAAAGGCCGCCCAAAAGCAACGGGAGCTGCAAAAAAAGAAATCGCAGCTTCCGGAGTGGCTTCAAACCCTTCGTTTGTTCGTACGCCAATTCACCTCCCCACTGGTATTGCTCCTCGTGTTTGCAGCAGTATTATCAGCTTCCATGGGTGATTGGAGCAATTCCATTATCCTGATTTCCATTCTTTTTTTGACCGGAAGCATCAGCTTTTATCAGGAATACCGGGCTGGAAAGGCGGTGCAAAAACTCCGGGCAATGATGCATATTCATTGTACCGTCTTGCGTGATGGTGCACCCAAAAAAGTGCCCAAAGAGTTTATTGTACCTGGAGATATTGTATTGCTTTCAGCCGGCGATGTGGTGCCGGGAGATTGCCTGTTACTGGAAGAAACAGATTTGCATACCAATGAATCCGCGCTTACCGGCGAGTCGTTTCCGGTTGAAAAAGAGCCGGGTGTTTCGCCGGCTGATGCACCCATTTCAGCGCGTAAAAATGCTTTGTTTGAAGGTTCAAGTGTGATAAGCGGGACTGGCCGGGTGATCGTGGTTCAGACGGGTGCCGATACGGAGTTTGGCAAAATTGCTGCTCAAATGGCTGAGGCAGAGCCGGAAACGTCATTTCAGTCGGGAATTCGAAAATTCGGCTACCTGCTCCTGCGGATGACCTTCATTTTGTCTGCCGGCATTTTGATCTTCAACCTTTTTCTCGGGAAACCCATTGCTGCGAGCATCCTTTTTTCCATCGCGCTGGCTGTCGGGCTTGCCCCGGAACTATTGCCGGCCATCATGGTCACCACGCTTTCAGCAGGAGCCATTCGGATGGCCCGCGATAAGGTGATCGTGAAGCGTTTGGACGCAATCCAAAACCTGGGTGCCATCAACATGCTTTGTTCAGACAAAACGGGTACCCTGACCACCGGTGCTGCAAGTGTAGCCAGGACACTGGGTTTTGATGGCGAAAACAATGATCGTGTAAAGCTTTTTGCCTGGCTCAATGCCAATTTTGAAACAGGTTTTGCCAATCCACTGGACGACGCCATTCGCAAAATAACAGGTATGGATGCCGGATCTTATTCCAAAAAAGACGAAGTCCCCTACGATTTTTTGCGAAAACGGCTCAGTGTGGTTGTTCATGATGGCGCTAAAGAACTGATGATCACCAAAGGCGCCCTCTCAGAAGTGTTGTCCGTGTGCAACCGGGTGGAAATGCCCGATGGTAGTCTGGTTAACATCGAGACGGTTCGGAAGGTAGTCATGCAGCAATTTGAAACGCAAAGCGAACAAGGGTATCGCACCATTGGCATTGCCTGGAAAGACGTGACCGGCGATCCCATCATCAACCAGGATGACGAAATAGAAATGATATTTCTCGGGTTTCTGTTGCTGGAGGACCCACCACGCTCCGACATCGCTGATACCCTGCAAAGTCTGGAAGACCTCGGGATCACCCTTAAAATTATTACAGGCGATAATCATCTGGCTGCGGCTCACCTGGCCCGGACTATCGGGATCGACGCTAAAAAACTGCTGACCGGGCATGATATTTCCATTTTAAGCGATGCGGCACTGGCTCGAAAGGTTCAATCCGTCAACTTGTATGCTGAAGTGGAACCGCAACAAAAAGAACGAATCATCCGAGCGCTGCGTGCCAACGGCCATGTAGTGGGATATCTGGGGGATGGTATCAACGATGCCCCGGCTTTAAAGGCCGCTGATGTAGGCATTTCGGTAGACTCTGCTGTGGATGTAGCCAAAGAGGCTGCCGATATTGTCTTGATGGAGAAAAACCTGGAGGTGCTTAAAAAAGGCATTCTCGACGGACGAAGAACATACGTCAATACCCTAAAATACATCTTTATCACCACGAGCGCCAACTTTGGAAACATGTTTAGCCTGGCAGGCATTTCACTTTTCCTGCCCTGGTTACCCTTGTTGCCCGCCCAGATCCTGATGCTCAATTTTCTCTCCGACGTCCCCGCCCTCACCATCGCTTCTGACAATGTGGATGAAGAACAACTGAGGCGCCCAAAACACTGGGACATTGCACTCATCCGTCGCTTTATGGTGGTCTTTGGTATTCAAAGCTCCCTGTTTGATTATCTGACCTTCGGCTGTTTACTCCTGATTTTCAAAGCCACGGAGAAAACATTTCAAACCGGCTGGTTCATAGAATCGGTGCTGACCGAGATCATGGTGCTGCTTATCATCCGTACCGTACGCCCTGCGCTCAAGAGCCGCCCTTCGCGCTGGTTGTTGGGGGCGAGCATTGCCACCGTGGCGGTTACTTTGCTTTTGCCTTATCTGCCGCTCGGAGAAAAAGTTGGATTAGCGCCATTGCCATTACCCATGCTTGGATTTATGATCGCGATAGCGATTCTTTATAGTTTCATCGTGGAAAGTACCAAGCGGCGGTTTTTTCGAAAGGCGGCGCTTTAGCTCTACTTTGTCACTTTAGCCGAAGTATCCAGAGGATTTGAATCCAATGATGTTAAGAAAAGCGGTTTCAACCCACGACTTCAGTCGTGGGCCTGTGGGCATACGCGAAAACACTAACCGATTTATCGGTTTTGTGCAGGAAACCGATAAATCGGTTCAACGAACCAGAGCCTTATTACAGTCCCACGACTGAAGTCGTGGGTTGAAATTGTGACACGTTCCTAAAGTGACAAAGAGAATTACGCTGAAATTACTATCCCAAGGCCACATCCAGCACCATCATTACACTAAATCCGACCATTGTCGCGAGCGTGGCCAGGTCCGTATTGCCTGCCCGCTGGGATTCAGGGATCAATTCTTCTACGACCACAAAGATCATGGCACCGGCAGCGAATGATAAAGCGAATGGCAGCATGGGTTTCATACTCAGCACGGCCATCGCGCCTAGAACGCCAAAAATAGGTTCGACGGCCCCCGAAAGCTGTCCATACCAAAAAGCCTTCCGCCTGGACATGCCTTCTCTACGCAAAGGCACAGAAACGGCCGTCCCTTCCGGAAAATTCTGCAACCCGATCCCAATGGCCAGGGCGATCGCAGCCCCCAGGGTAGCGCCGGGCATGTGATGGACCACGGCACCAAATGCAACCCCAACGGCTAGTCCTTCCGGTATGTTATGCAGGGTGATCGCAAGGACCAGCAGTACACTGCGACGCCATTTCGTGGAAATTCCCTCTGCCTTTTCGATGGCCAGACTTGGATGAACGTGGGGCAATATTTTGTCCACAAGCGCCAGAAACGCCCCACCCGATAAAAAGCCGATCAATGCAGGTGCCCATTTGGGCAAGCTGCTTACGGATTCGCTCATTTCGATGGCGGGCGCCAGGAGTGACCAGTAACTCGCCGCGATCATCACCCCGGCTGCAAATCCCATCATGGAATCCATGACACGCTGATTAATGTTTTTGAAAAAGAAAACCAGTGCGGCGCCCAGGGCAGTGACGCTCCAGGTGAATAAGGTGGCGAAGAACGCCTGCACAGCTGGATGAAACCGGGAAAAGAATTCTGTGAGCTGGAGCATGGGATCAATTTCGAAGGAGATGGATAATGGAAGGCAAAACTAAAGGCTTCAATTCAGATCATTGTTTCAAATGATCCAAATCATGATTTTTTGGAGGAGAGTACGCCCATTTTCGTGTCGCAAGATCAGTACTTAGGCATTTAGGGCTTGTTCGGGAATTGGTTTTGAGCCGAAAGCGAGCAAATTTTATTTCAGGCAAGGCAAAATTTGCAGTCGTATGCGGGCGATCCGGCGAAAATTTTAACGCTGATTGAAATAAAATTTGCCGGTTGTAGGCCAAAATCCAATTCCCGAACAAGCTCTTAAACGAATGAATCATGAAATTTGAACTGCTCGAAAATACCTTCCTCCAACAGCTTAGCAGCCAGTTTCGCCGCTCACCGGAGCAGATCAATCAATTGTTGGAAAGTGATGCTGAATTGCTGCGCTTGCCGGATGGAAGTGTGCTGGCGGTTACTACGGATTGTATTGCTGAAGAGATTGCTACTGGCTTATACAGTGACCCGGCGCATATTGGCTGGATGACAGTGGTGGTCAACCTCAGCGATTTAGCAGCGGTTGGCGCCAGGCCGTTAGGGCTGCTCTTGTCTGAAAGTCTGCCACCGGATTTTCCAGTGGAGAAGTTAAAAGCCGTTCAGGGGGGAATCGCAGCGGCTTGTGCATCAACAGGAGTCTTTGTGCTGGGAGGCGATACCAATGATTCAAAAGAGTGGCAGATGGGGGGGACTGCGATTGGTCTGATTCCGGCGGGCGAACCCATCATCACCAGAAAAGGTGCACGCGCTGGCGATGTGCTCTATGGTTCCGGCCCAATGGGTTTGGGCAGTGCATATGCTTTTAGTGTGCTGTTGGACGACGGGGCTCAGACTGTTCCTTACCAACCTATACCGCACTTAAAAGAAGGCGCATTGATCCGCCACTTCGGAAGTACCTGCATTGATACCAGTGATGGCTTTTTTCACGGGCTGAGTAATCTGCTGGAGGTGAATTCGATCGGATTTCAAATTGAAATTCCTTTGACAACCATGACACATGCAGCAGCCCTTAGTATCAGCCAGGCGAAGCAAATACCAGCCTGGATCTTTCTGGCAGGGCCGCATGGAGAGTTTGAATTGTTATTTACCATTCCTCCCAAAAATGAAAAACGCTTTTTAGAAGAAGCCCTTCAGTTAAATTGGCAACCCTTACGTATAGGGATTTGCACAGAAGCAGAAGCTTGTACCCTCCGAGTATCAAGTGGAGGGCACCTGCCGATCGACCCTCTGAAAATTGCAAATACTTATGTTGAATCCGGCAGAGATCCGCAAACATTCCTTGCTCAACTTTTAAATTTAGAAGCATCATGGCAAATTCAGAAACAAAACGGGTAACCAACTCGGACGCCTGTGCAATAGAGGAGACTCCCAATCTGCACACCTTCCTGACGGCTAATAAGTCTTTAAAAACCAGAGAATATGTCCCGCTCTTTTCCAAGTTTATCACCTATCTAAAGGATCATCACGTATACACCTACTGTCGTAAAGTACGGACGCCGCAAAGTCGGGAAGTGGTGATCTGGGATGCAAATACTTGCGAAGACCGCAAAATGCTCATGTTCGCATCCAATAATTATCTGGGCATGGCCAACAGCCCGTATGTGAAAAAAAAGGTGACCGAGGCCATGGATCAATACGGGGCTGGCCTGGGTGGGCCACCATTGCTTAACGGGTACACTCAATTGATGATCGAACTGGAGGAAAGACTGGCCCGCCTGAAACACCAGGAGGCCGCCATGGTATTTTCCAGCGGTTATGCTGCCAACGTCGGGATGTTGGTGGCCTTGACACAGGGAAACGACCATGTTTTGTACGACGAGTTGAGTCATGCCTCCCTGTTCGACGGCATGCGCATGACGCATGTGCCCGCTACTAAATTTGCCCACAATGATCTGGTGGATCTGGAAGCGAAGCTTGCCCAACTTTCCAAAACGACTAAAGACACCCTCTTTGTCGCAGTGGAAGGGGTTTATTCTATGGATGGTGATTTAGCCCCACTGGACAAAATCGTGCCGCTGGTGAAAAAATATGGAGGGTTTCTATTGCTCGATGATGCACACGGCACAGGAGTTTTGGGTAAATCGGGAAGTGGAACAGCAGAGCATTTTGGCGTTGAAAAACAGATTGATCTGTCGATGGGAACTTTTAGCAAGTCCTTTGCTATGACCGGAGGGTTCCTGGCCGGACCGAAAGAGCTGATCGATTATTTGCGATTTTTTGCTCGTTCTTATATGTTTTCAGCTGCGCTGACTCCGGTAACCCTTGCAGCCGTAATGGCCGGAATTGATGTGGTTGAAAAGGAGCCGGCACTCCGGGATCTTTTGCTGGATAATGCCCGTTATGCGATCCAAAAACTCCAGCCTTTTGGGGTGGTCTCCAAACCAGAAGCGGCGATCATTGCTTTAAAAGTGCCGGAATGGATGGATGTCCGAAAGGCCAATCAATTTATCCACGAGCAGGGCGTTTTCCTCAATGCCATCGAATTTCCGGCGGTTCCGGAAGGAGAGGAACGATTCAGGATCAGCTTAACCGTAGAGCATACACGTGCCGACATGGACAGATTGGCGGAGGTGCTTGCCCTTGCCTGGAATTCGCCTATTGTGAAAAAATCATAAAGTCTGGTAATGCCCACAAAATATGCCGTACTGGTCAATCTTGCCGCCAATAATGGTCGGGCTGCCCGGAGATGGGAAAGCATTGCCGCTGAAGTGGTCCTGCGCCTGCCTCTGGATACGCAGGTCATTAGCTTCCGTCCTCCGACAGATATAAAGCCCAAACTGAACGGACTGCTTCAGGCAGGAATTCAGGGCTTTGTCTCGGCAGGAGGCGACGGGAGTGCGAATATCTTGCTCAATCAGCTCATGCGGCAGACCGGAGAAAATGCCAGGCAACTGACGTTGGGAGGTATAGGCCTGGGCTCCAGCAATGACTTTATCAAACCGAAGCAGCATTTTTTGAAGGGCTTACCTACCCGTTTGGAGGTTCAAAATGCAAGTTTGGTAGATGTTGGCAAGGCCGAATTTCGCGATGGGAATGGCGACTGGCAAACTCAATATTTTATCGCTAACGCCAGTTTGGGCGTCACAGCAGAAGCCAATTGGTTTTTCAATCACGGAGACTGGTTTCTCCGGGTTACCAAAGACCGCTGGACTGATCTGGCCATTGTTTATGCGGCATTGCGAACCATTATCAGGTTTGAAAATTTCCATGCAACGCTGACTTTTGAGCAGGAGAAGCTGGAGACCAAACTTTCCAATCTGGCCATTTTGAAAAGCCCGTACGTATCCGGTAGTTTTCATTTTGATGATCCGGTACAAAGGGATGATGGTTTTTTGGGGCTGAATGTGTGTTTGGACATGAAAAAAACAGAATTACTTGGTGTTCTAGCCGGGCTTGCAAAAGGCCGTTTCCGAGGGCGTCCGAAAACATTCAGTATTGCAAAAAAAGATCTTTCGGTCCAAACGCAAACACCGGTAGCCCTGGAGATGGACGGAGAGATTTATCAAACCACCGAGGTTCGCTTTTCAGTGATACCAAAGGCCATCAGGCTGATGGGGTTGTAAACTAGTTTGCCTTTTGTTATTCATCCGTTTCTAAACTGTACTGATCATGGCAAATGTTCCTTTTCCCATTTATTCCTGGCAATTCTGGAAGGCATACCTGATCCACATGCGGCCTTATCTGCTCTTTGTATCGGGTGCAGCAGGCCTGGCAGGCATTGCAGCGGCACCGGTTGAACCGCTTCCGCTGAACCTGATTGTGCTGGGGTTTTTGCCCCTTTTCCTCAGTTATGGTTTTGGACAAGCGCTTACGGATTGTTTTCAGGTAGATACAGACCGGCTCTCAGCGCCGTATCGTCCTTTGTCACAAGGCATTGTTTCTCAAAAAGCGATTGGTACGGTGAGTTTGATCGGGTTGGTGGCCGGGGTAGGGGTGCTGGTATTCCTGAATCCATGGAATGCCATTGCCGGAACCCTGTCCATTCTAGGCTTGGCTACCTACACTTTTTTTAAACGACGGTATTGGTTTGCCGGGCCATTTTACAATGCCTGGATCGTGGCGCTTCTGCCCATGATCGGACATGTTGCCATGGATCGAACTGGCCTTCCGGAGCACCTCAAAGAAATTGTCCCGGTCATGGCGCTCAGTTTTTTTGCTTACACCAACTTTGTGTTGATGGGGTATTTGAAGGATATCAGTGCCGATCGGGCTACGGGCTACCATACCTTTCCGGTAGTATTTGGCTGGAATCCAACCGTTTGGGTCGGAGATGTATTGGTTTTGTTGAGTGCTGGGTGGGGGGCTGCCCTGACCTTTTCCGGTGGCTGGTCAAAAGTAGTTTGGGGCCTGGCAACCGTCATTGCCGTATCCGGGCAGATTTATGCCCACATCACCAGTGAAAAAACAGAGACCAATGCTTCAGGGCCGATCACTGCCACGGTCCGCAGTTTTATTCTGTGGCATTTGGCAGTCATTTTGACCTTTCGGGCAGATTGGTGGCCAGGTTTGATTGTTTTTTATCTGCTTTTTGAATGGACCTTGTGGAAAAGGCCTTCCCAGGCGCAGGTTTAGTTTTATTAAAGGTCAGCGCGGTAGCTGAGCCAGGTCATTGGCAAAGAATCGGGGAGGATCGAACTTCGCCTCAAAATAAATAAGGATGAACTCAAAACTGATTTTCCCGATCCTACTGCTTCTGAGCGGTCTTTTCTTCGCCCAGGCCTGCAAATCTTCTAAAAGCACACAAGCATCAGATACCAGTTACGCCTGCCCGATGCATCCGGAAATTGCCGGCAAGAAAGGCGATACCTGTTCCAAATGCCACACGGCCTTGGTGGAGTCTCACGCACCCGCCGTCTTTTGTTGCCCCATACACAAAGAGTGCACCAGCAAAATGAGCGGAAAATGCCCCAAGTGTGGCACTCCGATGGAACAACCCGTTCAACCACATTCCTGCCCGATGCACCCTGAACAGAAGGGCAAAAAAGGCGATCGCTGCCCCAAATGCAACATGCAATTGGAAATGCCTAAACCAGGGAAAGGAGTAGGACGCTAGAGTATTTCTGAAAAACATTCACCGGGCTGAAAACGTATCTTTTGAAACCTGCCTTTCGCGTATTTTTCGGGCAATAACTCCCATTATTTCCCGAAAAAGGGCGCTTATTGAGAACCCAAAATCTGCTATATCCATTTCCGGCAATGTTTTTCAGACACACTCTAATACACTAAATATTTGGCAGCTTGGCTGATATCTTTTCCCAAAATGGTTCATCCAGCAATCGGGCGCTGCCTAGCAGGGCAGCGTGTTCGCTGTGTTTGGAAACTTCGACAATGACAGTCAATCCAGCCTTGGTAAGACCTTCCGTGAATGCGCGGTCAAAAAGTGGCAACGCATGGGCAATATTTCCTCCCAGGATCAAAATCTCTGCTCCGAACTTTTGAAGTGGTGAGGCCAGACAAGATGCCAGATTTTGACCAAACTGCGTGAAAAGATCCCGGGCGATGGGATCGGTATCCGCTTTTTCAATCAGGGCTTTCACACCGGAAAGGCTTACCCCTGTCTGCATTTGGTATGCTCTGATGAACCAGCGCGTGGAAAAATAGTCATCTGCAATGCCGTCTTTAAAAGGCAGATGCCAGAGACAACCTTCTTTGGGTACCTCCTCCCCGGATACAACAGGCACACCATCTTCAATGAAGGCCGAGCCAAAACCAGTTCCCAGCGTGACGACCACCACTTTCTGAAACCCCCTACCTTCACCCAACCAGGATTCCCCAATCGCAAAGGAGGAGGCATCATTTAAGAACCTCATGGGTAAATCTTTTTGGGTACTCAATAAGGGATTTAGGGCGCCTGGAATATGAAGTCCAAACAGATTTTTGAACTTGTGTTCCATCTTCGAGATGCCGTTTCTATAATCGAAAGGTCCCGGAATGGCAAAGCCGATGCCTGCCAATTGTGATTCGTCAATTTTGGAAAGCGTATGGTTCAAGGCCTTCGCCCAACTTTGGAGAATGGTCTCTGCAGCGCATTCATGATCATACGTGGCCCTGGATAGGGTTTCCGTTAGAAGTTCACCTTCATGGATTTTTACAGCCGCACAGGTAATGTGGGTGCCCCCGATGTCTGCGCCGATAGATAAGGAGTGTTTCATTTAAAATTTGATTTAGCCAGCCCTCAAATGTAGTCAAGCCGTTTTTAAATATTCAAACAATCGAATGGAGATTTTTGCTGCGCCGTTTTTTTGATCTTCAGCAATGGCGCGAACGTATGATGCGTGCCACTTATTAGATGGAGTTCATTATTCGTGAACTGTATCCGAACCTGGATGAAGACGAGCGCGAACTCTTCAGCGGCCTTCGCATAAAAATGGAGTTGTACCGCGCTCGCATTACAATGACTTCCTGAGGCAATCCGGGCAAATCTGGCTGGAATGTTGAGTGGCTTTTTCAAGCGAAGGCAACAAAGTTTTGCGTCACAGGAGGCTAAAGAACATTCACCTGAACCTCCTGTGGCGCATTTGCCGGAGGTAGATTCCGAGTATCGGCTGAAAGCTGCTGCTGACAAACTAAAAAAGATTGCGCCAAAACGTTTTAATCCCGGGCGGATAGCGTGGCTGCCAGTGCTTCATACAGAAATCGGGGACTGGTCTTTTACCGCTATGTTTTCCAACACGGCAAGGGCGCATGAACTGGAAAAAACAGATGATTGGGTAGTCATTTTCTACGAAAAAAATGGCTTTGAAGGCCAATCAACCTTGGGCACTGAAGCAAACGGCACCATGATTGGAAAACGGATAGTCAGGGGGCGCGAGCCTGAATGCCGGGATTTTTTTTCCAAGATCTCACCACTGAAATGAACGCACATAGACCAAATAGCCTTTCGGAGCATAGATTGGTGGTACCTCGCTTGGGAATCAGCTTGTTCCTTTTGCTGTTCCTTCTGGCAGCATTTTTATATCCAGGAGGACTGCATGGATTATTTTATGTTTTAATCTATGCCTTTTTTGGGTTTTTCTCCCCAGGCTTTTTGTGCTTAAATCATTGGTTTTAATGATGCGCGTCATTAGGAAGAGATAAAAAACGGCTTTATTTTGTGTTAGTTTTTTACAAAATCGATTAAACTATGAGCCTACAAAAGAAATTCAACAAATCAAACAATGTTTGCACGGTAACTTTTCAATTGCCAAAAGAGATTGCCAATGGCGCTATGGACGTCAAAATCTTGGGTGATTTCAACAATTGGGATTTGGGAAAGGCCATCACTATGAAACCCAAAAACGGCGTGTTTCAAGCCTCTCTGAACTTAGAACGCGACAAGGAGCACCAATTCCGATATTTGATTGATAATAAAATCTGGGAAAATGACCCGGAAGCAGACAAATATCTGCCAACGCCTTTTGGGGTAGAAAACTCTGTGATCGTAGCCTCCAAATAAGTTCAATCATAAAGATAGACCAAACAAGAAATTTTGGCTTGGTGGTCGGGCTTGTGCTGGTTGTTCTGTTCGTCTTTGGTTGGTAATTCCGGGACAAAATGAACCAACCACTTTATACACCAAAGGCGCACTTAAAGGCATGATCATTCGGCCTTCTTCTCCTTTGCAGACCAACATCAAATTTATTATTGCGATCAACGAGCTTTTTCAAACAACTTTGAGACATACAGAGCCTCATTATGTCTGATAATTTAATCCCGATTTCATTTCCGATAAGAGAACCTCTTCCAAACGGTGCCGCCCTGCTGTGCGCAGACGTGGGCGGCACCAAAACCGACCTGGCGCTTTTTGAACTCCGAAATGGCAAACTGTCTATTCTGAAAGAAACGGTATATCCTTCCAAAGGATTTGATTCCCTTTCTGAGATCGTCCGGCAATTCAAGGATGAAAGGATCCGTCCCGAACGATTTTGTATTGCATTTGCCGGGCCTGTCAATGCGGGCAAAGCAGAGGCGACCAACCTGAAGTGGGGCATCGATGCAGAGACATTGAGCCGGGAATTAAATATTCCACAGGTCTTTGTGATCAATGACCTTGAGGCAGAGGCTTATGGATTAGCTGCTTTAGAGGAAAAAGACCTGGTAACAATCTACAAAGGAGCGCATACCCGTCAGGGCAATGCCGCTATTATTGCTCCCGGGACCGGCTTGGGAGAGGCGGGTCTGTTTTGGGATGGTACTTCACTTCGGCCTTTTGCCACCGAGGGGGGACATGCCGACTTTGCGCCACGTTCGGAGTTTGATTGTGAACTATTCCATTATCGGCAGCAGCAATTTGGTCATGTCAGTTGGAAACGGGTGGTTTCCGGCCCCGGAATCCATCAAATCTACTGTTTTCTGCGTGATATCAAAAAATGGGAAGAACCTGCAGGGCTGCTCGATGGGATAAAAGAAAAAGATTCTTCAGCAGTCATTTCTATAGCTGCTGCTGATGGAGTCCCCATTTGTGAAGAAACACTCCGATTGTTTGTGCGCTACCTTGCCATCGAAGCGTCGAATCTTGGCCTGAAACTAAATGCCACAGGCAGTATTTTTCTTGCCGGCGGTATTCTGCCCAAGATCTGGAATGGAGACTTGAAGAAAGTTTTTTTACAACATTTTTTCGAGGTAGGACGCTTGAAACCGCTGATAAAAGCAGTGCCCGTTTACCTCGTCATGAACCCCAAAACCGCTCTGCTAGGGGCTGCCTATTTTGGAAAATAATATTCAAAAAACCAGCCAAAACCCGAGTTTCCATTGATGCAAATCATTGATTAAATATGACTTGCTGAATATTTTCACAACTTAAAATTGGTATCATGAAAAATTTAACACTTCTACTTTTCCTGGTATTTTCTGCAACAATTTCTAATGCTCAAATTGTCATTAATTCCGGCGACATGCCCTTAATTGGTCAGGAAATTGAGCAAGCAAGTGACACATTGCCCAATGCACAAATTCAACCCGGCGGTACAGGGGCAGGGAGTTGGGACTTTTCAAATTTGGAAGACCATTTGACCGTGAGACTTCGGGTTAGGCCGCCAGGAGAAGCGCCTCTTTCCGGACTGTTTCCGACGGCCACGGCTGCCATGAATTTTGATTCAGGGTTTTATCAGATGATTCAGGTGAGCTCGGAAAAACTTCAGTTTCTGGGGATTACAGGCTATTTTCCTATTAATGATTCAACCTCATCTCCATTGGCTATTCCCAATAATCCGCCTCAAACCATCCTTTCTTTTCCAGCGACTTTTGGACAACAATTCACCGAGACGGTTCGGACGGCGATTCAATTGCCGCTGGGTTTTCCCTTTGATTCCATCCGGGTGACTACCATAAATTTCCGCACGGTAAAAGTGGATGCTTATGGCACCATGAAAACGCCTGCTGGGACCTTCAACAGTTTGAGAGTACGTGAGCAGGTGGTCAGTCTTGATACCACCTATGCACTTACGCCGATCGGATGGATTGTTCTGGATGCTCCAACTATCCCTGACACAAATATCAGTTATGGATGGTGGGGAAAAATAAACAACCGCGCATTTCCACTGATGGAGTTGGCCATGTCACCTGGAGCGAATGAAGATCATGTACTATCGGCCACCTGGGTGAAAAATATTGATTTTAGTCCAATTAGAGAATTGGTTCGCCATCCTTACAGCCTTAAAATTTCTCCGAATCCTGCTACAAGTGAAATCGTCGTTGAATTACAGGAAGGGGCATCTGGAAGACTTCAGGTTTTTGATTTTAACGGCAAATTGGTATTGGAAAAAAAATCATTCCAAGGTGCTGAACGAATCGAAATCGAGAGTCTGCATCAGGGAAATTATGTGGCCATTGTGAAAAGCAGGGACGGGAAAGTGATCGGGGGACAAAAGTTTGGAGTGCAGCGCTGATTTGGCTTCCGAAAGGTCGACAATACCCCCTGCAGAAGAAATGGATCCCAGAAAAGAGATTTCTTCATGCTAGTGCCGCGCCCGGCTGTTAAGGTATGAATTGGGGAGGCAAATTTTTTCTTTATCAAGGCGTGAGAAGGGCGCAATGCGGGACATTTTAACCGACGAACAACGCAGAGAAAGGAAAAATTAGACCGCCATATTCACACCTTAATGGCCGGACGCGGCACTAGTTCTATATCCTCTACAGAGGAGATGTTGCGACGCTTCATCTCCTCTGCTAGTTTTTTAGGGATTTCTCGTCTGCAGGAACAATTTTGCAAGTGTTCAAGATGCCAGATGACCCTTTGTTCGAAACTGGGTTTTTGGGGCATGACGTTCTTTTTGTGCCATTCTTTGTTGATTTTCATATTCGCTGTTTTCAATTCCTTCCTTCTTCTGAAATGTTTAAGGATTTATATTTGGCGGATTCAAAGAATCCACCCTACAAGTTTCTTTACTATTTTACAGAAAGAAAATGAAGTCGATCAGTATTAAGGATGATCTTCATTTTAACCTGTTCCGCTGCGAAATGTTTGGAATTTCTACTTTTGCGTACCATTTCACATAATAGGGCACAAGTGTATTTTTGAAAAAAAACGTGATGAAACCTAGCGTCCTTTGTGGTGTTCAAAACTCTGTTGTCAAGCTTATACTACTCAAGACACCATGGCTAAAAAGCCCATTTCCGCATTCTCCCCAAAGACGCAGTCCAAATCCGCCGTTTCAACTGCTCCAAAAGCGGGCACTGAAGCCACTTGGATCCAATTAGGCCTCGTCGTGCTCGCCATTACCGCAGCCTGCTATCTCCCGACTTTGCGCCATGATTTTGTGAACTGGGATGATCAGGCCAACATCACGGAGAACTCCAACCTGCTCCAGGTCGGGAAAGGCCAAGCCTGGACCACGACCCTTGCCAATATATTTGACATCGACAAGGGCAATGTGATCGGCAACTATAACCCCTTGACCATTCTTACGTTCGCCTTCGAAAAATCACTTGCAGGCGGCGAATTTAGTCCCGGTCTGACGCACTTTAACAACCTGTTACTCCACCTTGTGACCGTATTTTTTGCCATGAAACTGTTATGGGGCATGGGGATTGGACGATGGGGGGTATTTGCCGGCGGGCTTTTGTTTGGTATTCACCCCATGCGGGTAGAATCAGTTGCCTGGGCTACAGAACGCAAGGATGTGCTGTTTGCAATGTTCTTTTTTTGGGCACTGCTGTACTATTTGAAATGGCTGAAACAGGAAGAAAAAGGTGTGGACAGGACCCGAACTTATGTCATCATGCTTTTGTTGGCCCTGCTTTCCTGCTTGTCTAAAGTACAGGCGGTGGCGCTTCCGCTTTCGATGTTGGCTTTGGATCTTTGGTTTCGCAGGCCCATGAGTCTTAAGCTGATCTGGGAGAAGACTACTTTCTGGCTCATATCACTGGTTTTTGGTCTTATAAATCTGTACACGCTCAGTGTGCAGGGTTCTACAGACGATTCGGCTACGAAATTTGATGGGGTCGACAAACTGTTTATCGGAGCATATTCCTACTGTACTTATTTGTACAAACTCGTGCTTCCGTATCCCATGTCGCCGCTGTATTCGTATCCTAAATCATTACCCTGGACCGCCTACGTAGCACCGGCTGGAGTGGCGTTGGTCATAGCGGGTCTTGTATGGGCCTGGAAAAAAGGGCAACGGGCCTGGGTTTTCGGGCTTTTGTTCTTTACCTTCAACGTGATGTTTGTGCTTCAGATCTTTGCTGCCGGGCAGGGCTTTTTGGCGGATCGGTTTACCTATGTGGCCTATTTCGGGCTGTTTGCGATCGCAGCTTATTATGTCGATCTCTTTTCAAAAAATGAAAACTCGAAGCCAAAAGTCCTGGCGGCTTTGGGTGCGGTGGCACTCATATTCAGCATTTGGACGGTTCGTCAGGTAGGCGTCTGGAAAGATGGATATACGCTTTGGACGCATGTAATGGGGCAGAACGAGGGCAAAAGAGAAGTGAGTTTGCTGCCCTATTGGAACCGTGCACAAATCCTGAACAAACGGGGCGATTATACCGGAGCGCTGTTGGAGTATGATCGGGCTTTGGAAATCGATCCTAATAATCCGGATCTTTTGATTTTCAGAGGAAAGGCTTATTTCAATATGGCGGGTTCAGACAAATTTAAATCGCAACAAAAATCACTGCTGGAAAAGTCCATCAACGCATATACCCAGGCTTTATCCTTACCCAAGGCCACCGCCAAGTCGAAAGCGGATGCACTCATCAGCCGTGGGGCGTCTTATGGCTTGTCTGGAATGTTTCAGCAAAGTATTCAGGATATTACGCAAGGGGTACAGCTGGATCCGACCAATAAGAGCGCGTATGCCAACCGGTCTTTTGCCTACATGAGCACCGGACAATATGAAAACGCGCTCAATGACTACCGTGAATACCTCAAAATAGACCCCAATGATGCCAATTTCTGGTATGAAAGTGGCCTGGTCGAGCGCTCGCTCAAACGTTACAACGAAGCCATAAAATCACTCGATCAAGCCATCAAACTCAACCCGAAACTTGGCCTGGCCTACCTGGAACGTGCACGGTCAAAGGCCTTGTCAGGCAACCTCGGAGGCGCGCAGCAAGATTACCAGAAAGCGCAGCAACTGGGCCAGAATTTAGAACCGATGGATCAGCAATGGATGGGCGGTGGTCAGTAATCAGGCCGTAAATCCATCAGGAACACTCCGAATGTCCACAATTCTTGCAATGCAGGCATCCTTCCTGGTAAACCAGCGCGGCCATTTTGCAGGCCGGACAGGTATCATGGGTAGGTACAGTGCCGTCGGCAATAAACTTCCGCAAGGCCCGAAGCACGCCATTTTTCCAGGTATTCAGCGAGTCAGAGTCCAGATGAAGATTTTCTACCACATCGACTACATAGGGTAGTGGCATTCCATGGCGCAGGATTCCCGAGATCAGCTTGGCATAATTCCAGAATTCCTTATCAAAAGTGCGGGAAAGCCCCTCAATGGTCACCTTATAACCATCTCCGTCAAGGTATTGGAAGTCATAACGGTTTCGGCCGTTTTGGTCTTTGGTTTTCAGCACCCGCCCTTCTTTGATCTTGCTCAGAATTGAAAATGAATCCACCGCTCGCCCTGTAAAGATCTCGTAGGGCTTGTTTTCGTATACCCCCACTACTGCCACCCATTTCTCGTCGTTGTTCATAAAATTGAATACCACGGCCTCCAAAATATCAGGGCGTTTAGGCGGCACGGTCTCTAGAAAACTATTTTGTTTTTCGGCCTTTTCGCTAATCAAAACGCCACTGCGCGAACCTTCCCGATATACCGTCATGCCCTTACATCCATACAGCCAACCGGTGCGGTAAATCTGGTCGATGAGTTCTTCCGTGGCGTTTTCCGGGAGGTTCACGGTGACGCTGATGCTGTGGTCAACCCATTTCTGGATCCGGCCTTGCAACTGAACCTTTGCCAACCAATCCACATCCTCTGCTGTGGCATGGTTCCAGGGCGATTTTTCAATGAGATGTTGCAGTTCCTCAGCCTGCATGTGTTCTGCTTGTGCGGGATCAAGGCCGTTTTGCACCATCCAAAGTTTGAATGCATGGTGAAAAACATGGTAGTCTTCCCAATGATCACCGCTCTCATCCACGAAAGTCACCTTAGGGTTTTTGTCGGTGGGGTTCACTTTGCGGCGGCGTTTGTAGGCGATCCGGAACACTGGTTCGAGGCCGCTGCTGGTTCGGGTCATCAGGCTGGTGGTGCCAGTCGGCGCGATGGTGAGCAGGGCGATGTTTCGTCGGCCATGTTTTTTCATGTCCGCGTAAAACACAGGGTCAGCCTCCTTTAGGCGTCGTATAAATGGGTTATTCGCCTCGTGTTCGGTACTGTAGATCGGGAAGGCTCCACGTTCGCCGGCCAGTACAACGGAAGCGCGATAGGTTTCCAATGCAAGATTCTGGTGCAGATTTTCACAAAAGTCAATCGATTCCGGCGATCCGTACTGCAGACCCAGCGCGGCAAGCATGTCACCTTCTCCCGTGATTCCTATGCCCGTCCGACGGCCTTGCTGGCATTTTTCGCGAATCTTCAGCCAAAGTTGGTATTCGGTTCTTTTGATGTCGTCACTTTCCGGATCGCGCTGGATCTTTGCCAGAATGGCCTCGATCTTTTCCAGTTCCAGGTCAATGATATCGTCCATGAGCCGTTGGGCTACTCGGGCATAATGGCTGAAAAGGTCAAAATTGAACTTGGCCTCCGGGCTGAATGGGTTATCAACAAAAGAGAACAGATTGATGGCCAGGAGCCTGCACGAATCATATGCGCAAAGGGGGATTTCGCCACAGGGATTGGTTGAAATTGTTTTAAAGCCCAGTTCTGCATAACAGTCCGGCACCGATTCCCGCAAAACGGTGTCCCAAAAAAGCACTCCGGGTTCGGCACTGCGCCAGGCATTGTGTACGATTTTTTTCCAAAGCCAGGCCGCATCAATGTCTTTCTCTATCCGGGGATTTTCAGCGTCCACCGGGAAGCGCAATGTGTAAGGCTTTCCTGAATCTAAGGCCTGCATGAACGCATCATCGAGGCGAAGGCTAACATTGGCCCCTGTGATCTTGGTCGTGTCCAGTTTGGCATCTACAAAATGGGCTATGTCCGGATGCCGTACTGACAGTGTGAGCATGAGCGCGCCACGTCGGCCATCCTGAGCAACTTCCCGGGTCGAATTGGAGAAACGTTCCATGAATGGTACAATTCCCGAACTGGTTACAGCGGTATTGAGTACAGGCGAGCCACCCGGGCGAAGCTGTGAAAGATCATGTCCGACGCCACCCCGGCGTTTCATGAGTTGCACCTGCTCCTCGTCTAAACGCATGAGTGCTCCATAAGAGTCCCCTTCAACGCCAATAACAAAACAATTAGAAAGGGAGACGATCTGAAGGTTGTTGCCAATCCCTGCCATCGGACTGCCCTGTGGCACGAGGTATCGGAAGCCTTTAACTGCCAGGAGTATATCCGCCTCCGATAAAGGATTTGGATAGTCCCTTTCTATGCGGGCCAATTCTGAGGCGAGACGTTGGTGCATATCGTCCGGGGTTCGCTCATACAGGTTTCCGGCAGAATCTTTCAGCGCATATTTGTTCATCCAAACGGTGGCTGCAAGGGTGTCGCCCTCAAAATATCGGGTAGACGCGGCGAGTACCTCGTCGTGCGGAATGGCTTGGGTGGGTTTGGCTATTTCGTTCATAAAAGGAATATCAAAGTAGGATTAAAGGTTTGGCGAAAGTCCTCAGGAAAGTCAGTTTGCAAGATGAGGCAAATCACCTTCGCTCTTGATCTTCATCAAGTGCAATCTGAAAAACAGATTGGACTTTTGATTATCGTTAATAACATCAAATATTATGAAAAAGCAAACTGGTATTTGGCTCGACATTCGGAACGCGTGGATTATCAACCTACCCGTTGTATCCGATGGAGCAATCATTGTAGAGCATATTCCTTCAAATGTTGAGGAACATACGGCTACTGAAAACACCCGCATGGATACACCATGGGGACCACATGGGGGGAACAATCAGCGAAGTGTACAAGAGCGGCAACATCATGAGGAGAAACACTTTTTCGCTAAAATTCTGAAACATATTCATCCAAGCACGGATGAATTGGTCATTTTCGGCCCATCCGAGGCCAAATTTGGCCTCGAAAATATGCTGCAAGATCAACACAATGCGCCTGAAATCATGGGTGTTGAAACAGCAGATCAAATGACGGAACACCAAATGCAAGCTTGGGTGCGTGAGTATTTTGGTCGTCCAGCTGCTCGTAAATTACCAAAATTTGGACAGCCGCACCAGGAGTGATTTTGGATTTGCGATTTTGAATTTACGATTATTTGGATCCGAAGCGGGTTAGAATCAGGCCATTTTCGGATCGAAATAATCGTAAATCCCAAATCATTAGATGCTATTTTGCAAACATCGGGTGGTTTCGGTATTTAGGGAGACTTCCATTTTTATCCAAAATTATGTGTTTCTCTACCGCAGCAAGTTTCGGTGCGGGTGTGCTCTTAACCGGGGCAAGCATCTTGGTCGCACGCAAAAGTCAAAACCCCGATCAATGGGCATTTGCCGCCATTCCGGGCATTTTTGCTGTTCAGCAATTTTCAGAGGGCTTCGTTTGGCTTTCTTTGTCCAATGAATCGTACGCTCCGTTGGTTGAAACAGCTACGTTTTTGTTTCTCTTTTTTGCCGAAGTGTTATGGCCTGTGTGGGTACCCTTTGCCATGCTAAGATTGGAGAAAGGCCGTCGACGACGGCAAATTCTGCTTGGCCTGTTTGTCGTGGGGGTATTGTTTTCGATACAATCATTATACGGATTGTTAGCTTATCCTTTTTCAGCTAAAATATCGGAATATCATATCCAGTATCATTTGGACGCCCCGTTTATGCTGACTACTTTCGCAATGGTCGTATATGGATTGGTGGCGGTTATTCCCACCTTTATTTCCAGTGTTACTCGTATGTGGTTGTTAGGGTTGCCAATTGCGGTTTCATTCTGGGTGGCCAAAATGCTATATCCGTATTATGTGATTTCAATATGGTGCTATTTCGCAGCCGTTATAAGTACGACAGTGGTTTATATCCTTGCAAGGATGTTAAAATCGAATATTGGACAGTAAATAATCAGGTCTATAATGAAATACCTTTTTCGGGCAATTATTATCCTCCTCCCTTTTATGGCAGCCGCGCAGGATGCCCGTGAAATTGTTAGAAAAGCAGACGAACATGCCCGCGGCAATACTTCCCTGGCAGAGATGAGCATGGTTACTACGCGTCCAAAATGGACGCGTACCCTGGAACTAAAATCCTGGACCAAAGGCAATGACCTTGCCCTTATTCTCGTGCAAAAACCAGCCAAAGATAAAGGCACCGTCTTTCTGAAACGCAAAAAAGAAGTCTGGAACTGGCTTCCAAGTCTTGAACGGAACATCAAATTGCCACCCTCCATGATGTCGCAATCCTGGATGGGCACTGATTTTACCAATGACGACCTGGTCAAAGAATCCTCTGTGGTGCATGATTATGACCACACGCTACTCGGTTCAGATCAAATGGAAGGGCGCGAATGCTACAAAATCCAGATGATACCCAAGCCAGAAGCCGCCATCGTGTGGGGAAAGGTGCTGATTTGGGTCGATAAAAAGGACTTCCTTCAGCTTCGGGTCGAGTTCTACGATGAAGATGGAAAACAAAACAGCGTGATGGTCGGCAGTGATGTGAAAATGCTCGGTGGACGGTTACTCCCATCGAAACTGACCATGATTCCCGCAGAAAAACCAGGACAAAAAACCGAGATCATCTACAAATCAATCAGTTTTAGCACGCCAATAGACGACGGTTTTTTTACACCGGAAAACATGACTAAAGTGAAATGATTTACGATTTGAGATTTTGGATTTTGGATTTACGATTTACGATTATTTTGATCCGAAGATGGATAGATTTTAACCAACTTCGGATCAAAATAATCGTATATCGTAACTGGTTAGCCTGATTCAAAATTGTTATCAGGCGATTGAAAAAAGTTTATTTTTGTGTTTCAATGGAGTTACCCAACGACATAGCAAGCGGCCACCGGATAATCCTGGAATTGGTATCAATTATTGAAGGCTTCAAGCCTCAATTGGAAGGTTATGTCCAGCAAATTGAGACACAACGCAATCAAATTGAGGCACAACGCAATCAGATTGATCGTTTGGAGCTTCGAGTGAAAGAATTGGAGTCACAATTGCATCAGAACAGCCGCAACTCAAATTACCCGTCCTCGATGGATAAGTATAAGCCCAAGCCTGCATTTCCAAGGGCCAAAGGTGGTAAGGTTGG
>JBILHS010000243.1:0-2928 GCA_044350425.1 Saprospiraceae bacterium
GCAAAAACCTTCTCTTCCATACGTAGCCTCCGATGCCCCGGAATGGATAAAAATGCTGACAGCAGAAAACCCCAATGTCTTTGAAATTCAAAAAGCCTACACGCAATATTTTGAGGAACAGCCCTTTCCTGCCCCGTCAGGTGTTCAAACCATGAATTTTGACAAAACCCTTCCTTGCCCTCCACGCAAATCTCAAGCCCAGCGCCGCGCTTGTGTCTTTTGACCAAGCGCTCAAAAGCCTGCCTTTAAAGCACAGAAAATCAAGTAGTTACTATAGTTTTGTTCTTTTCTCGATGGGCGCTTGGTCAAAAGACACAAGCGCGGCGCTGGGCCGGGTATCTTACCCATGGAAATTGGGAAGACCACGCGAGGCTAAAAGAGCGGCGCTGGGCCGGGTATCTTACGCATGGAAGTTGAGAAGACCACGCGAGGCTAAATTACAAGTACTCAATATCCCTGTTGAGCAATTGAGCAATGGGGTTTACATACTTACGTGTAAAAACGCTACTGGAGATTTACCTTCCAGCAGTAAATTTGTTGTCCTAAGATAGATTTCCCTTTCAACCAGCCATCTGCTTGATACAACAAGCAGATGGCTAATTTTTATTCTAATAATGCTAAAAACATTAAAAATACTCATTTTTTCACTACTTCCTGCTTATGGCAATGCTCAAATCAAATACGATTACAACTGGGTAACCGGTTATGGGACCTTTGATATAAATTTTGGCGGCACAAAAATTAATTTCAATAGCGGAACTCCTGTACTCGACCATTTTGCCTTGCCCTATCATTTTGGGTTCAATATGCCTTGTAGTATTTCAGATATGGACGGGAATCTACAATTTTATAGCAACGGATGTAAAATTGTCAATTTCAACAACGAGGTGATCGAAAACGGGGATGATCTGAGCCCGGGCCCTTATCAAAGTATCGAATGCGATAACGCTATTTATGGTTACGACTCGTATCAAAATATGATGATACTCCCGCGTCCCGGGCATCTAAACCGATATGTTTATTTTCACCATACCATTGAATCAAATATATCTCAAGGGAAGATTTTATATTCAGAAGTAGATATGAATTTCAACAGTGGAAAAGGGAAGGTGATTCTGAAAAACCAGGTGTTGCGGGGCCCTGTACTCAAAGAGTGGGCTATGACAGCTGTGAAACATGGCAATGGTCAGGATTGGTGGATAATTATTCCCCAGGAAAAAGTCAATATCTATAATTTATATCTTTTGACTCCAGACTCCATCAAAGGGCCCTTTGTTCAGAATTGGGAAAACGCGGAGGCTGCTCAGTATGAAAAATTTGGTCTAAACGTTGTGATTTCTCCAGATGGAAAGAAGTTTGCACGGATGACTAATTCGGAGGTTTCGGTTCCAAAAATTTACCTCTACGACTTCGACAGATGCTCTGGCAGCTTTTCAAATGTACAAACGATCAGTATGCCGGATACCATCGAATATTCTCCATGGATTGCGATTTCGCCCAATTCCAGGTTTCTGTATTTGCAATCCGGACAGATCAAGTTATACCAATATGATTTATGGTCAAGTGACATATCCGCATCCGCCCAATTGATTGGGGTTTATGATGGTTTTGTACACCCCTTGGGGTTTTCAGGTGCTTTTAACGCCATGGCGCTGGCGCCCAATAACAAAATCTACATGTGTTGCACCAGTGGAATTAACTATTATCATACCATTCATGCACCAGATAAACTAGGTCTGGCGTGTGACTTTCGACAGCATGATTTAGAATTACCCACGGTCAATAACAATTTAATGCCGTTATATCCCAATTACCGTCTTGGCCCTATAGATAGCAGTAGCTGCGACACACTGGGCGCGGATAATCTATGCGTCGCCTTTTTCCGCTGGGCGCCTATAGATACGCTCTCCCCATTACAGGTGGAGTTTACAGATCTCTCCTACTTTGAGCCAGCCGTTTGGTTCTGGAATTTTGGGGATGGAGGGGCAATTAGCCAGGAAATAAACCCGGTACACACTTATGCCGCTCCCGGTACCTACCAAGTGTGTCTAACAGTTTGCAATGCCAATGCCTGTGATTCGGAGTGTATGGAAGTGGAAGTAAAAACGGTGGGTACCATCTCAGTGCATGGAGAAGACGGAGAGATAAGCCTTTCGCCTAATCCGGCTTCAGATATCATGCATGTTCAATTTGAGGCCGGCTTTCATGGCAGAATCGTAATTTCCGACCTTGCAGGAAGCAGCGTTCAAACACATTTTATCAGCGAAGAATCCAGGTCCATAGAAGTTCCGGTCAATCAACTTGAAAACGGCGCTTATGTGCTGACGTTTTTTGATGCATCCGGTAAGCTGCCATCGAGTGTTAAGTTTATGGTGCTTCGATGATCAAGAGTAATAGTTAGATACGGTTACGAAACCTCCAAGGTTTTGTAACCGTATTATTTGCTTTACCCAGACAAAACTGCTCCACCCAAATACTATCCTTTTTCATGACATTTGCGCACTAAATCAGTCGTCACGCGCATGAAAAAGTTGTTACTCATTGCCCTCTCTTTTTTACCCACGCTCCTTTTTGCACAGCAAAAACCCTCCCTTCCAAACCTTGCCCCCGATGCACCGGAATGGATGAAAATGCTGAGCGCAGAAAATCCCAATGTCTTTGAGATTCAAAAAGCCTACACGCAATATTTTGAGGACCAGCCTTTTGAAAAAAACAGCTACACCCAGTATTTTAAACACTGGATGCACTGGGCAAGACCCTTTGTGCAAGCGGATGGTTTTTTGAAAGAGCCCGGCCTGAAAGAATTAGAAGCAAAAGAAGCGGCTTTGCTTAGCCTCCGCGCCCAAACCCAACCAAGAGGCAACTCCTCCGGCTGGAGCTTCCTCGGACCCAAACAAACCTACGATACCGATGGACTTACAGAGGTCA